>JAILLN010000044.1 GCA_024693135.1 Lachnospiraceae bacterium
GGTTGCCCAGTTGAAAACTCAATGTCTGAAAAAGGGGTTTTCCAAAAACCTGCTGTCCAAGAAGAGGGATTACTAATTGTCAATGTCCAAAAAACAGGGTATCTCTAAATCTTGATGTCTATTCTATGGGGTCTATTTTAAATATAACCCCGAAATCCCCCATTTTCTTGATCAGAATAAGAAATTTGCGTTTTTGGATATCGGAGATTCCAAGGAAATATTCATATGCCTGACTATAGCCGGTATCATCAAAATACCATTCTATCCTAAAAAATGATCCCTCATAGATTAAGCAACTGTTTTTATCCATGAACATACTGTACCATATTTATGGTACACTTTCAAGCTTTTTTTCTGCATGACAGGCCGCCTCTTTTCTTCCCCTGCACACCCATTATCGTTAAATCGTGCCAAAGGGTGTGCATTTTGGAAAATCGGCAAAAATCCCGATGAAAACGGGGGTGTCCGAAACAGACGACCTACCGTTTTTTTATTATCCTCTGCTTCCCCGAAACCCAGTATCCGTGCGGTCTGTCAGATATGCACACCCTACACCCCTCAAAAGGTGTTCATTGTGGGCACGTATCGAACTCTCAGTTTGGAGAAACCCCTGCAAGTGCGGGTATTATCCGGATCAGAGCCGCTGCTTCTGCACGAAGCCCCAGGTCGACGCCTATCTTTCTAAAATCTCAGGACCTCTTTTAGACCGGATCGACCTGACGGCAGAGGCTGCCCCGGTAAGCTTCCGGGAGCTGAAAGGACTGGGGAAGCATATGGTGGGGGAGGCAGGAGAGGCCCGGTCTTTTTCCACGGAGGCAGTCCGTTCTTCCGTGAAGGAGGATTACGAAAGGCAGAGATACCGGTACCGGGGAACGAAGGTACGCTTCAACAGCGAGCTTTCCGTATCCCAGATCTCGGAGTACTGCGCCCTGGGAGAAAAGGAGGAGGAGCTTCTGGAGAATGCCTTTGAGATGCTGGGGCTTTCGGCCAGGTCCTGCCACAGGGTCATCAAGACCGCCAGGACCATCGCAGACCTGGAGGGTGCGGAGAGGAACCGTCTGATCTCCGGGCTCTGCGACATATTGCTCGTGATCGAGCCCATGGAGGCCGTCATCAGCCTGGCGCTGAAGGGCCTGGCAAAGGAATGCGCCAAGAACCATTACATCCGCCTGCAGTAGCATTTCCGGGAAGATTCATGCCGAATACCCCAAATCCCTGTTATTTCCCTCTACAACATCGTATTCTAACCTTGTATACAGATCATCCTGTATGGGATGGTGCGGTAAATGACAAGGACGATGCTGCGGAAACGAGATAAGAATACAAAAGGAGGACGAAAGGGATATGGGTGAACAGCAAAGGATAAAGAAAAACAGCACGAGAAGGAGATTCATCAGGAGAGCTCTCTCGCTCATGCTGACCCTGGCCATGGTATTTGGCCTGATCCCCGGGATGCCCGGGCAGATCGAGGCGGCCGGGGCGGGCGGGGGCGGAGAGCCGGAGTTTACGCTTTCGGAGTTTCATCTGACCGACAGCAACTGGACGGATACCGGAGATGTCACCAGGATCGACCGGCATCCCGCCGTTTCCATGAAATGGACCACCACGGGGCTTCCGGAGGCCGGGGAAAATGCATGGTATGACGCGGATCTTTTTGTGGCGCCTTATGGAAAATCAACGGTGCAGTCAGCGATCAAAGGACTGGCAGATATGGCTGGCTGGCCGGCAGACGATCCCCGGCGGAGCCTTATCAGCACACAGGGGAATAATTACTGGCAGGCAAGCGTACCAAAGACCAGTATGACAGCGGAAGGCGGAGAGTTTACCCATATGCTGGCAGGAAATTTTGTGTTCGATCAGGATGCCTGCATTCAGGTCGGAGATACCTGCACCTGGCAGCTGCTGATCTACAAAAGGACGAAGATCGATGAGGATAATACTAATTCCGAGGTAGTCCTTCAGACGGATATGGCGGAAACGACAGTAGACTGGTCGGCAGGCCTTCCGTATATGAATGAGGATCATATGGAGATCGCATTTCAGTGGGGGTCGGAGGACTATCTGGAACCTACGAGCAATGTCAGCTACGAAGCACAGATCTTTGTATGGCCCCAGCAAAGCATTGCTGATCCCTACACCTTTCCCTACGGCTGGGTCAATTCGGTCCGATGGTCGGATCAAATGGATTTTAATGTGCTCATGCAGCATGGCGCCTGGTCGGACTGCCTTTTGGAAAAGGACGGGGTGAGTGCCTGGTTCTGTAATGATGAGGAAATGCAGGCTTCTCTCGGGGAGGGAAATTCCCTTACGCCGGTGCCGGGGGAGACCTATACCACCGGCGTACTCATCCATAAGATCGACCGCAGCTCCGGAAGCCCGGTGGTGACGGAATTCCGGCGGTCTCCTGCCGTGGAATTTACCGTGACGGCAGGTACCGGCGGAGGCAGCGGCATGGGGCCGGGGGAGACCTCCACCCCCACGATGCCGGAAAGCGGGACCTCCAAATGGAAGGCCGCCATAATGCCGGTGATCGATGATGTGACGATCCTGGATTATCCCACGGGCAATACGGGAGAGATCAAAATGGGGGTGACCTTCCACTTCCCGAATCTTCCGGCAGGGCTTAAGATCGAGGATGTGCCGGGCTTTAACCAGATGCATGTGGACATCCGGGGGACTCATGGGAGCGGGGAGCTGAAAAAGACCGGCCTGCTGCGCCCCGGGGAGGCAAGGGTTACAAGCACACCGGCCTCAAGCATCGAAGCTATCACGGATTACTGGGACTGGGCTTATCTTTCCGACGGAAAGGGCTATACCATAAAGACCATCGACCTCGTTACGGAGGATTCCCTGAGTTATACGGACGAAGGAAAGGCAGCAAGCGGTGTCTGCCTGGGAGATGAGATCGAATTATGCATGAACGCCAACGGCATCATATGGGAGGGCGGATCCTATGTGGGTTCCTATGGCACGCCGGACAGTACGGCGGCAAAGTTTACGGTATCCGGAAGCATCAAAGACCAGTCCTTTAAGCCGGCCGGAAGCAGCTCCTTTAGCATCGGTCCGGAAAGCGTATATGTCAATGTCGGGACCTATCAGGACATGGATGATCCGCTTGAATTCGATGTAAATACTGACCCGGATAACCCGTCTCTGCAGGAATTCACCGGCGGCAAATGGGCTGTAGCGGTAGCCCGGATGGCTTGGGATACGGACCTTCTCTATCATGTCTTCCCCATGAAGGAGGATAAGATGAAGGTCGCCACCGGAACTCCCGGCTATATCACCTTTGCAAAGGATAAATACAGCCGGGACTGCTGGCAGTGGTGCAATGCGAAGGGAACGGTCCTGAATCCGGACAATCCCTGGGTAGGCTATAATCCCGTTTCCATTGACCCGGGCATGGGCAGTGCGGGCCAGATCCCGGTCTCGGTCTATCAATTCCCGGGAACGGCCTCCTCGATGGAGGATCAGATGAAGGGCTTCTACGAGGGCGAGGATCTGATCGTAGGCATTCAGGCCTATGTAAAATCCAACCCGAACTGCTATTCCAATCTGATCACGGTCCGGATCCCCTTAAATGAGAGCAGCAAAAGCAAGACCTTCCGGCCCACCGATATGGACCAGCCGGATGATCCCGAACCGACCCCGACCCCTGTAGCGGTGATCCAGCCAAGCATCGGCTATACGACCCGCACCATGAAGTCCACAGAGCTTTCGGACATGCGGGTCAGCAAGGCAGACGGAAGCTTTACCTTTGATTCCCTGATGTGCGGGGATGCGGTATTGACAAAGGATACGGATTATACCGCCGCAAAGGGTGAGGTGACCATCAAAAAGGCATATCTTGAGGGGCTGGGAGCAGGAGAGCATGTCTTTACCTTCCACTATACCGGGACGGCGGGAGAGGCGCATTATGTACCGGTAGATCCGGTCTTGAAGCTTACCATCCATCAGATGTGTACCGCGACCCTGACCGTAAAGGACAAGGACGGCGCCGCCTTGAATGAGGATCAATATACCGTCGTCTGGATGAACAAGGCCAACAGGAGAATCGTAGATCCTCCCATTGCAGTCGCTCCGGGGACCACATTGACCTATACGGTAACCCCTGCAGACTCCCTTAAGGTAGACGGCGTGCAATACTATAAGGCGGCTTCCGGTGAGGTGGCCTTTACCAAGGACAACCCGGAAGTGAATATTGAAGCTGCTCTGGGACAGCAGGGCCACTTTACCGTTACTCCCAAGGTTGAAGGACAGCCACTGGCCGGGGGATATACCGTCACCTGGTATGAACCCAACGGCTACTGGAAGGGGGAAGGCCTGACCTCGCCCCTGACGGATGCGGGAAAGAAGCTAAAATATGAGATCCGGATGACAAGTACGGAGAATAAGGACCGGTACAACGACGTGCCCCGGATCCTTACGGAAAAGGCGGTATTTGGAAACAACGATCTCGATGTGACGATCCAGAAAAAGACCAGCATCGTCCTGACCCTCTCGGCGAATCAGGAGATCCCTGATCTGACCGAGGAGGACTATACCGTGATCTGGTATACCAGCGATGTATCCGGCCTGACCCGCTACGGCCTGGGACGGGAGCTTAAAAATGTGGATGTGGATACGCTTTATTATGAGATCCTGCCGAAGGATCATGACAATGTCCATAACTGGATCCGCTTCTATCCCGTGCCGGCAGGACTGGAGACCACAAAGGTGACCCTGGAGCAGGGAAAGGAGAACCGGGTCCAGGCATCGGTGGAGGCGGTAAAGAGGGTGAGCCTTTCCGTCAATGTGACAAACGGCGCCGGCTTTAACCTGAACGTCACCGGCTCCCAGGCACCCTGGGAGGGCTACAGCCTCCAGCCCAACACCTCATGGTATCGAAATAACGGCCTGAATTTCACCCTGGAGCGCTCCGACGGCACGACCTATGCCGGTGAGGTCTATGACTTCAGCACCTCGGTGAAGATCATGGAGCAGAATGCATACAGCTATCCTGCGGGGAATTATGAGACCGCCTACAGGACCATAAGCCGCAAGAGCGCTCCCAATGGAAAGGACATGGCGGCGGAGGTGGCGCTGATCCCTGCGGCCCTCCCGGACAGCATCGGGGTGTCCGTGACCCGGAAAACGCCGGAGTATGACACCGGCTGGCATGATGAGGGCGGGGAAGAAGTATATGGCGCTTATGGCCTAATCCGGGATTACGAAGCTTGTGGCTATGAGGAGGCGGCCTACTTCAACTGGTCCCTCTATAATGTGACCAAAGATGCCCCGGTTCCGGAAGAGGACTATACGGTAGAATACAACAGGACGGGAAAACAGGTTAAATTTAACGGGGAAAAGATCCTTTCCAGCAATTCCGTCAGCGTAGGCAATGTGCTCCGGCTGACCCTCACCGTTTCGCAGGGCAGTGTGGGACATATCCATGCCGATATCCCCGAAACCCTGGAGAGTGAGGTCACCGTCAAGAAATACTGGACCGATCAGGATTACAGAGAGGGAGCCTACCGCTTCCATTTTGCATACGACGCCTGGGGAAGGGTCAGTCTTGAGACCCGGGCCGACAGCTCATACTATGAGACCTACGGCATCTACGACGAGGACGGCTCTCTTGCGGCAAGCGGCCGGAAGGCCAATTGGTGGAAGGCTGCCAGCGAGGAGCTGGCTCCCGGCACCTATACCGTATGCATCTGGAAGGAGACCAAATGGATCAGTACGGCACCGGCTACCCTGCAAGGCTTGAAGGAGCTGCTTAAGGAGGGAGAATACCAGGAGCGGACCGTGACGGCAGCAAACGGCCAGACGGTAAAGGCGGAGCCTGCCTTTGGGATAAGCCCGGAGGTGCCGGACCGGAATCTCTTTACCGAGGACAGCGGATTTTTAGAGGAGCTGGCCGATACGGGAAGCAGCGATGGGGCACAGCTTCGTCTGAGCTATTCCGTGGCAGACAGCATGATGAAGACAAACCCGGACGGACGCTATGCGATCCGCGTCACCATGCCCAGCTCCAGAGGATCCGGGCCTCTCGTAGAGCTGAAGACGACCATGAGTGATACTGCTGGCCATAAGGAGGGATATGACCCAGGCATCAACCTTTTCGTCGATGGGCAGCTGGATACGGACAGCTACGTAAAGGTTTCTTTTAGTGTGGGCCGTCCGAGTGAATTCGTCCTGTATACGGATCAGCCAAAGGGCGAGATCTACTTCTCCGTAGACGGGGGCAGTCCCGGGATGTATACCCTGAATGCAGACGGATGGCTTTGCGGAGCAAATGACGGAACCCAGGATTCATACTGGCAGAAGATAGCCTACGGCGCCCTTGGCTCCAGCGTGGTCCAGGTGCTTCCCAGCGCCAATTGCGACCTTTATTTTGCTTCAGATTATCTCAGGATGCCGGATAACGGTTATGGCAGTCACAGCGGCAGCTTTGAGAACGGCCTTTGGGTCTATACGGTTCCGTACAAAATTGTGCATTTCTACATGGACGATGTGGAGATCGGCAGCAAAAAAAGTGATTACAACGGCATGATATTCTTCTCCTTCAAAATGGATGATGCACTCAAGGCGAAATTCAGCGGCACTCCGGGATGGGCTCTCATCGGCAGCCACCGGATCTATGCGGAGACCGACCTGGAGAGCGGAGAAAAAGTACGCTCCCAGACCTATGAGCGGGAATGCCTTTCAAAGCATGATGCGGTCCGTCCGGCGGTGCTTACCGGCTTAAGGGTATATACCCTGGGAGAGGGCCTGGGTGAGTATTATACCAAAGGAGAGCAGCTCCTGGAATACCCCGGATATACCGGTACTTCCGGCCGGATCTACAAATCCTATACCTACTACAAGGAGCACAACCAGGGGCTGGATCTGAAATACCACTTTGAGGCCACCGTGGAGAATCCGGAATGGACAGACGGAGACCTGATCCTCTGGCTTACCCCCAACAGCATGGAAAATTACCGCATCCCGCTGGTCTATGATGCGGATAAGAATGTCTATGTCGGCGAGATCGACCAGGACGGGCTGCTCTTTTCCATGTGGGAGGTCACCATCACCTCGAAGAAGCCGGCCGAGACCGGCGAAGCGGTGGATGAAGCAACGCTTGCGGCATTGGGCAAGGATGCCGCTACCGTGACGGGGACGGACCTGATGGAAAAGGCGCTGGATGGAGGAAATCTGGTCAATCCCTATACCGGACAGCTGCAGACCATGGCTGAGTATGAAGCCTGGATCGAAAGCGACATCTTTGGGGTGAATGGCCTCAACCTCCATTCGGATGACGAAATTCAAAATGCCGGCACGGATGAAGAAAAAGCGGAGCTTTTGAAGGAAAACATAGAGAAGCTTTCCGGCATGATCCTGGAGGATGCCAATGCCGAGATGGAAATGACCGAAAGCTTCTTTAAGAATATGGCACAGATCCTGGGAAGGGACCTGCCCGAGGACCTGGTCTTTGACGGCTCTCTTGACAGCGTGAAGAAGCTCAGGGAATACATGGGGGTCAACGTATATTACCCTCTTGCAGTCTTGGATACGGATGACGAGGATACGAAGTCGGTCAAGAATGAACTGCAGAAATACCTTGCTATGACCGAGGAAGAGCAGCAGCAGTACGGTACCATCGAGACCGCTCTGGACGGGACGAAGATCCGCCGTTTCCAAAGGATCATGATCGAGACCAGCGAAACGGATCATAAGCCGCATCTCTACAGCCTCTACATCACGATCTATACCGACTTCCCGGATGGGCTCCTGCCCGACTGGGCCGAGGTGGACATAGTGGACGGGGGTGTAAGCGAGATCGAAGATCTGGCAGATACCGGTACCGATCTCTTTGCCTATATGGCAGGCCTTACGGCAGATGACTTCTCCGGCGGCACAGAGTCCCTTGCCGTGGATGGGCTGCCTGAGCCCTCCGGCTACCGTCCCGGAGAGGAGCCGGGCAACTGGGGTGTAAAGGTCCAGAGCTTCACCGAGATCGCGGTCTTTAATCAGACCAAGATCAACAAGGTGGAGCAGCTGAATGCCGCCATGAGGCAGAACAATAAGGATATGAATGGCGGCAATCAGACTAATCGGCAGAACCAGTACTGGCAGCAGATGAAGTACTGGAAGCAGGAAAATAATATCCAAAATAATGACGCGGGATCTGCAGAGGGCAGCGCCCTGACCAGCCTTGCCAATAATATAAGCGATATGATCGAGCAGGGACAAAAGTCCGGAAAGCTGACTGAGGCAGAGATCAATGAGCTTAAATCCCTGAAGAAGAAGGTGCAGGAGATCAACGATGCCCTGACCCTCAATATCGCCTATGAGGCCGGAAAGGGCGAGGCCTCCATCTACGAGGAGATCCAAAGCACGGTGGATCTGCTAAAGAATGCCGGCAAGGCAGTCCAGAATGCCGACCTCGGCGACCTGATGAACGGCTATGAATCCATGAAGGACTTTGCGAAGGATACGGCCAAGGACTATGCCATGGAAAAGGGCAAGGAGAGCCTCTATGACTCCCTCGATCAGTCCGGTTTCAATGCACGCAAATACGATCCCTTATACTACAGGGACAAGGGGCTTGCATGGCTTGCGGAAAAACTTTTCGGAGAAAATGCCCAGGGTGCCATGGATCAGGTGGAGCAGGATTACGCGGAGCGGGATAAGGCGCTGAAGGAGCTTGCCAAGCTGGGCCTCGACCCCAGCCGCTTCATTAAGGAAAAGGCTGACCTGTGGACCAGGGAGAAATTTATCCAGTATGAGAAAGACCTGGATAATATCGTCGATACCTTAAATAATAAATTCGGGCTGAACAAGGTCCGGGTGAAGGGCGGCAGGAACACCAGCCGGAATACCAATGCCGGGCGGTCCAAGGCATGTATCGACCCTTCCGGAATCGTTTATGAAGCGGTCCTTTCCAATCCGGTAGCCGGCGCCACGGCCACGCTTTATGGGAGAACAGGCGTGGATCCGGATGGCATCTCATGGAATGCCACGGATTATGGCCAGATCAACCCGCAGGAGACTGGTGCGGACGGACTGTACCAGTGGTTTGTCCCGGAAGGAGAGTGGCAGGTCCGGGTGACCCATCCGGCAGCACGGGCTGACCTAAGCGATAATACCAGCGCAGACCACCCCAATGCCAATTTAGATGACGGCTCCACAAAGGGCTGGCTTCCCGTCCTGCCGGTGCAGCTTGGGATCCATATCCCGCTGTCCTCGAATGCGGCGCCTGAAATAATGGAGGCGAAGGCCTACAAGTCCGGAATAAAGCTGCAATTCAGCCTCTATATGGATGCGGCGACCTTGTCGGATAATGAAATATATGCGGTGACCGACGGCACCAATCCCATCCCCTGCGTGGTTACCTTCCCGGATGAAGACGTATCCCCCGCAGATCCGTCGAAGCATTACGCGAGGACCGTGTCATTGGCACCGGCGGATGGAAGCAGGCTCGACCCGGCAAAACAGTACTCTTTGAAAGCCAGCATCAGCGCCAACGCCTATAACGGAAAGAGCCTTGCCGAGGAATACGATTCGGGCATGCTGCCGATCACGATCGAAACCGTGACGGTAAGCTTCAATATGATGGGACACGGGGAGCCCATCGCATCACAGACGGTAGAGACCGGGGAGACGGTACAGAAGCCGGCAGACCCCGAGGCTGAGGGCTACCGCTTTGCCGGATGGTTTACGGATCCGGCCTGCACCAAGGCCTATGACTTTGCCCTGCCCGTGACCGAAAGCTTCACCCTGTATGTCGGGTGGATCCAGAAGAAGACCTATACCGTAAGCTTTGACCTGAACGGCAGGGCAGGGACTCCTCCTGCCGCACAGAATGTGGAGGAGGGGGCATCTGTCTCCAAGCCTGCAGATCCGACAGCGGAAGGGGTTGACTTCACCGGATGGTATAGGGAGAAGGAATGCGTCACCCTTTATGATTTTGCAAAGCCGGTGACGTCGAGCTTCACGCTGTATGCCGGATGGATGGCCGGCGGGTCAGAGGACGGAAAGGGAGAGGCCGACTGGAACCTGTATGAGGATGCCTCGGAGCACCAGTTCACGGTCCAGGGCATTAATGTCCCCGGGACAGTGGAAAACAGCAATGTGAATTCAAAGAAATATTATGACGCAAAGATCAGCGGATCCGTGATCACGGTGAAGGTGACGGGAGACCGGAAGAAGGCGGCAGGCAGCGCCCTGCTGGAATTTGACCTGGGCGAAAACGGCGGAGTGGGCTACGCCCTTCCGGTCAGCTATGTGAAGCCCGTATTCAAGCTGAGCTCCGCATCTTCCATCATCAAGAGGGGCAGGGAGACCACGCTTCAGACGAGGGTCCTCAAAAAGAATGCCGACGGCACCTTTAGTCCCTATGACATGAAGGACGTGAAGGTGACCGGCACCAATCTCGGCACGGTATCCGTAAATGGGGACGGCAGCATTTCCATCAAGACCTCCTCTGCCGGAAAAGGAAAGATCAGCATCGTAAAGGACAGCTGGGACGGAACGAAGCCGGTGAACCTCTCCTATATCGTAAAGGGCTCGAATAAAGACGTACTGGACGTGGATCTGGGCGGATGGAAGAGTGTGGTGGTAAACAGCAATGCCAAGACCCAGAGCTTCTCCTTTGATGTGACGCTGAACGGCGAGGCTCCCGCTGAGGGCTCTCTGACCCTTACGGAAAAGAAGAATTCAGGCCTTGCCACGCTCAGCGGAAACCGGCTTGTGATCGCCTATAAGGACGGCGTGAAAAACGGGACCTATACGGTGACCCTGGCCTCCGGAGAGGCAAAGAAGAGCGTGAAGATCCGGGTAAGCGGGAAGGCACTGGAAAAGGCAGTCACAACAAAGGTGCAGCAGAAGTACGACGTGGTGACGAAGCAGAGCATGGTGGTTGTCCCGAAGCTTAAGGACGTGGGAGGCGCCATCGAGTCAGTGTCTGTAGAGGAGAAGGATTTCTCCGCAAGGCTGAACTCTGCCGGCAGCATCGTGATCGGCTACAGCGGGAATGCCTATGACGCTCAGCACCTGAACATCGGGACGCTGACCCTGAAGCTTTTGATCAGCGGGGTGAAAGAGCCGGTGACCTTGAAGCTGAATAAGGTGAAGGCAAAGAAGACCAGCCCCAAGGTAAAAGCGGGGACGGTAACGGTTCCGGCCGGTGCCACCGTATCCGAGGGCAAGGTGATCGCAGCCGGGAATATCGTGAGCACCTATAAGGCGGGAGCCGAAGGCAACCGGATCCTCCGTCCGGTGAAGACGGAGATCCTCGGAACGCCGAACGGAGTCACGGTCAAGGTGAACGAGAAGGATATGACCGAGATCGACATCCTGAGCCTGAGTAAGAAGAGCGCCATCGTGAAGGTGAAGCTCACCTACGACGGAGGGATGACGAAGACCGTGGCACTGAAGGTAAAGAAGAAGGCAAAATAGGTCAAAATGCCGGGAAAAGCCCCTGCCGCCATCCGGTGTGCAGGGGCTTTATTGATAAAGGAGCCGCATCTTTACCGAAGAAGGTAATTGACGCAGTAGGCAAATAGAATTATAATCGGGAAATGGTAATAAAAACCGACCGGTGCAAGTCAGATTGAAATATGCGCTTATAAAGGAGGAATGACATGAAGCGAGTACTGACAATACAGGATATCTCCTGTCTGGGGAAATGTTCCCTTACCATCGCGCTGCCGGTGATCTCTGCGCTGGGATCGGAGGCGGTGATCCTGCCTACGGCGGTGCTTTCCACCCATACGATGTTCAAGAATTTCACCTGCAAGGATCTTTCAGACCAGATCGGTCCCATCGGGGAGCACTGGAAGAGCGAGGGAGTGGAGTTCGACGCCATCTATACCGGCTATCTGGGCACGGCGGAGCAGATCGGCATGGTAAAGAAGCTTTTCCGGGATTTCAGGGGGAAGGATACCGTGATCTTCGTGGATCCCGTCATGGCAGATAACGGCAGGCTCTATCCGGCCTTTGACATGGATTATGTGAAAAAGAATACTGAGCTCTGCGCGGAGGCCGACATCATCGTCCCCAATATCACGGAGGCGGCCTTCATGACCGGCATGGAATATAAGGAAGAATATGATGAAGCCTATATTAAGGAAATGCTCAAGAAGCTCAATGCATTCGGAGCCAGGATCAGCGTACTGACCGGGGTATCCTTAGAGAAGGGCAAGACCGGCGTCATGGGATATGACCGGGAGGACGGGGAATACTACGTATACCAGAACGACCGGATCGATGCCGCCTATCACGGCACGGGAGATCTCTTCTCCAGTACCTGCGTGGGAGAGCTGATGAAGGGCAGGAGCTGGAAGGATGCCATGCGGATCGCGGCAGACTATACGGCTCATACCATCGAGGTGACCTTGAAAAATCCGAAAAAGCCCTGGTATGGAGTGGACTTTGAAGCCACCATACCAGAGCTCATCTCCCTTGAATAAAAGCTTTATGCCGGCTTTTTGGGGAGGTGGGAGCCGGTGAAGGAGACCAGGGCGATGTCTTTTCCCAGGTCGTCCGTCACCTCCACCTCGTAAAAGCAGTTTGTCCGGCCGTCCTTGATGAGCCTGGCTTTGGCAGTCAGCATGCTGCCATGGGACATGGAAAGAAAGCTTGCCTGTCCCACCAGGCTCACGGTGAGGCTTTCCCGGCCGAAATTGGAGGCGACGGCGAAGGCAAAGTCCGCCAGGGTATAGATGGCGCCTCCCATGATCCCGCCGTAAGCGTTGCGGTGCTCCTTGGTGAGGGGCATGCTGCAGACGGCGCTGTTTTCTCCCACCTCCTCGATCCGGATGCCGGAAAGCTTCGTGGCATACAGATCCTTTGAAAAGATTTCTCTTGCTTCTTCCAGCCTGCTCATATCATTTCTTCTCCTTATCCTTTGAAACTGCCATAGCCAGATAAATCGTATCGGCATGATCCCATGCTCTTTTAAATGCCTCCGGGATATGCCGCAGATATCATACCATAATTTTGCAGATGATTTCGAGAAGCTGCTCTGCTATAATAAACCGGAGATTTTTTAAGGGGCGGCATGCTGCCTGGGGAAGACGTAGAGGAGGCAAAAAAGATGAATGCGATACGGAGGGCGGAGGAAAAAGACATCCCGGGGATCCTGGAGCTTCTGGTGCAGGTGGACATGGTGCATCATAAGGGGAGGCCGGATCTCTTCAAGGGGCCGGCCACAAAATATAATGCGGAGCAGCTTTCCGGCATCCTGAAAGATGGGGAGAAGCCGGTCTTTGTATGCGTGGATGAGGAGGGGAGGGTCCTGGGCCATGCCTTCTGCATCCATAAGCAGGTGAAGGATGACAACGTCCTTACCGACATCCGCACGCTTTATATCGATGACATCTGCGTGGATGAAGCCTGCCGGGGACGTCATGTGGGCGCGGATCTTTACCATGCGGTGATCCGGTATGCCAGGGAGCAGGACTTCTACAATGTGACGCTGAATGTATGGTCCTGCAATCCCGGTGCCATGAGCTTCTATGAACGCATGGGGCTTAAGCCGCAGAAGGTGGGCATGGAGCAGATCCTTTAGCCAGCCCGGCCTGCGTGAGGTTGGAAAAGGGAAAGGAAATGAGGTATGATAATTCTGTATGCATATGATCGGAAAGAGATCCATTGAGGAAAGGAGAAGATATGAACGACCTGCAGTCCAAGCTGGAGGAGATCCGGGAAGCCGTGCCCAAGGCAGACAGCGATTACGGCAATCATTACCAGATCGTATCCTATGTGGGATACCTCCTGGGGGTAAAAGAGGAATACTTTGAGAAGGATATCCTGAAGAAGGATGTCTATAAAATTGCGGAAAAAAATAAGCAGGCCCGGATCGTCCGGAATCTCTGTGCATTGCGGACCATCACGGAACGCTCGTATAAGCAGATCACCCAGGCCGCGAGGAGCTTTGCCCCCAGCGCCTCCGTAGACCATGGATCCATGGAAGAAGCCATGAACCGACTGCGTGAGGACGGCATCGAGGTGTTCCCCTTATGGAAGCAGCCCTCGAAGCTCATTATGGAGCTGAACAGCCAGATCCAGGACCACATCAATAACTGCAAAGAGCTTTTTTCCTTCGCCTTATGGCTTAACTGGGACTACCTGAGAGAGATATTCATCATGCCGAACGGCCAGAGCCAGGAGGGGTGCTATGCCGCCGCCCAGACCTATTATGATAATCTAAGCTGCTACCCCTTCCGGGTATATATGAACTGGAACCCGAGCAATGTAGGCAATGTATTGCAGAATGATAAAAAATTTATTATCCTTCTATATTCCTGGCACGGGGAGGAATTCACAGACTTAAGCCTGGTGTCGGATGTGAGCTCCAATACGAAAGAAACGATCTATCAATATATCGAGGAAAGCACCCGGGTGGTCTTTATGGTAGACTGCGAGAACTCCGATCCCTACCGGCTCTGTGCCGCCCTGAAGGGGCTGGATGACGAAAAGCTGAAGAAGATCGGGAAGATCATCCTCTTTGACGATATCCATACCACCCCCACCTGGGAGATCCTGGAGAGATATGTCCACATTCCCATCGAATATATCCTTGTGGAACGGGTGAAGGAGGATAAGTCCTTAGTTGACATCAAACTGGCTGCCGGGGTATGCAGGGAGCATTATAAAAATGATGTAGACTCCTTTGTGATCGTATCCAGCGATTCGGATTACTGGGGCCTCATTGATTCTTTAGAGGATGCCCGGTTCTTGATCATGATGGAGCATGAGAAGTGCAGCGCCAAGCTCCGGGCGGCCTTGAGCGAGCATGACATCTTTTACTGTTTCATCGATGATTTCTATGACGGATCGGATAACGGCATCCGCCTTACCGTGCTGAAGGAGCAGATCACGGAAAAGATCCGGGAGCAGACCAGGATCAATATACCGGAGCTGCTTTCCAATGTGATGCTCCATACAAGGATCCAGATGGATGAGAACGAGAAGGATAACTTCTATAAAAAGCACCTGAAGCACTGGACGGCAGAGATTGACGAGGACGGTTACTTAAGCATCCTGCCCAAAAACCAGTGACCGGGCAGGGGGCTTTGCATGCCGGAGGAGGATCTCAATGCGGCGGCTGATGCATTGAAAGATAAAGCGTATGCAGCGTCTATCCCATGCGGGAGGAAAGATCGGGCGGAATGATCCCAATATGCATGCGGAAAAAACGAATGAACCGGGCAAAGCATTTGCGGGAAAAGATAAGCGTGCAGTCAGCAAAAGAGACTTAGAAAAAGAGGAGAGATCAATGCAGCAATATATCGTAACGGGCATGACCTGTGCCGCCTGCCAGGCCAGAGTGGAAAAGGCGGTATCCAAGGTCAAGGGAGTAAAGTCGGTATCGGTGAGCCTTCTTACCAACTCCATGGGGGTCGAGGGGCAGGCAGACCCCGCAAGCATCATCGGGGCAGTGGAGGATGCCGGATACGGCGCAGACCTGAAGGATAAGGCGGCAAAGGGGGGAGATAAGGAGAATGCCCCAAGCTTTGTTGCCCTTGAATATGCCCTGAAGGACAGGGAGACTCCGGTCCTTGTAAGGAGGCTTGTGACATCGGTTATTTTCCTGATGGCGCTCATGTATATGACCATGGGGCATTCCATGCTGGGACTGCCGCTTCCCGGGGTGATCGAGGGAAATTACCTGGCCCTTGTCCTGACCCAGATGCTTCTGGCCCTTTGTGTGATGATCATAAACCAGAAATTCTTTGTGGGAGGGTTCTCCTCCTTGCTGCATTTCTCGCCCAATATGGATACTCTGGTGGCCTTGGGCTCTTCGGTGTCCTTCCTGTGGAGCACGGCGGTCTTCTATGAGATGTGCCTGCTGATCGCCGGGGGAGCCGTCATCCAGGATCTGGAGGCGCTGTATAAGGGACAGCTGTACTACGAGTCCGCCGCCATGATCCCGGCCCTCATCACCGTAGGCAAGATGCTGGAGGCCTTGTCTAAGGGACGTACCACCAATGCCCTGAAAAGCCTGATGAAGCTCGCGCCGAAGACAGCCGTCCTGGACCGGGACGGGAAGGAAGTGGAGGTGCCGGCGGAGGAAGTGAAAAAGGGTGATATCTTTATCGTAAAGCCCGGGGCCAGCATACCGGTGGACGGCATCGTCCTCAGCGGCTTCAGCTCCGTGGACGAGTCGGCCCTGACCGGGGAATCCGTACCGGTGGATAAAAACGAGGGAGACGCGGTAAGCGCCGCCACCATCAACCAATTCGGGCATATGCGCTGTGAGGCGGTCAGGGTGGGGGAGGATACCTCCTTATCCCAGATCATCCGGATGGTGGCGGATGCGGCGGCCACGAAGGCACCCATCGCCAGGATCGCAGACCGGGTGTCCGCGGTATTTGTGCCGGCGGTCATCCTGATCGCCCTGGGGGTCACGGCAGGCTGGATCATTTACGGCCAGCCCCTAAGCTTTGCCCTGGCCAGGGGGATCTCCGTGCTGGTGATCTCCTGCCCCTGCGCTTTGGGGCTTGCGACGCCTACCGCCATCATGGTGGGCTCCGGCATCGGGGCGAAAAACGGCATTTTGTTCAAGACCAGCGAGGCTTTGGAAAATACAGGCAGGATCAGGATCGCCGCCCTGGATAAGACCGGCACCATTACGGAAGGAAGGCCGGCAGTGACGGACCTGGTACCGGCCAAGGGCGTGAAGGAGAAGGAGCTTTTGGAGAAGGCGGCAAGCCTTGAGGCAAAGAGCGAGCATCCTTTGGCAAAGGCTGTGGTAAAAGAAGCCGGAAAGATGGGCCTGAAGCAGGCAGAGGCAGAGGAGTTTGAGATCCTTCCCGGTAACGGCCTTACTGCGAAGATTTCCGGGAAAAGGATGCACGGAGGCAGCGGGAGCTATATCCGGAGCCTTACGGTGGTGCCGAAGGAGCTGGAAAAGGCGGAAGCAGAGCTTTCTGGCCAGGGAAAGACCCCGCTTTTCTTTGAGGAGGATTCGAAGCTTCTGGGGATCATCGCCGTAGCAGACCAGGTGAAGGAGGATTCACAGGAGGCGATCCGGCAGCTGAAGGCCCTGGGGATCCGGGTTGTGATGCTTACCGGGGATAACGAGAGTACGGCAAAGGCCATCGGCGAGGAAGCCGGGGTCAGCGAATGGGTGGCAGGTGTGCTTCCGGGAGGCAAGGAGGAAGCCATACGTACCCTCCAGGAAAAGGGAAGGACTGCCATGGTGGGAGATGGGATCAATGATGCTCCGGCCCTGGCCCGGGCGGATGTGGGGATCGCCATCGGAACCGGCACGGATGTAGCCATTGAAAGCGCAGACGTGGTCTTGATGAACAGCACATTGATGGATGCCGCGGCGGCTGTACGCCTAAGCCGGAAGACCTTGAAGAATATCCGGGAGAACCTCTTCTGGGCCTTCTTCTATAATCTGATCTGCATCCCCCTGGCCGCGGGGCTCTTTGCCTGGAAGATGAATCCCATGATCGCGGCGGCTGCCATGAGCCTCTCCAGCATCACGGTATGCCTGAATGCCTTGAGGCTCAACGGAGCGCGGATCCATAAGAAGGCCAGAAAGAGGAAGACAAAGAAGGGGCAGGAGGGGAAGACGCCTCAGGCAGCGGCCGCGGAAGCAGGAACGTCTACGGATACAGAGGCGGTTGCGGAAACCGTGGCGGTTGCGGAAACCGTGGCGGTTGCGGAAACTGTGGCGGTTGCGGAAACAGGAAAGGCTGTGGAAACAGAGGCGGCCGCGGAAACAGGAAAGGCTGTGGAAGCAGGGAGGGCTGCGGAAACCGTGGCGGCTGCGGAAACAGGAAAGCCCGCAGAGTCAAAGGAAGGAAAGAAGCCGAAGAAAAAGAAGGGTACAGGAAAAGCAGAAGAAAGGAAGGAAAACATGGAAAAGACGGTAAAGGTGGATGGAATGATGTGTGCACATTGCGAGGCGGCGGTGAAGAAGGCTTTGGAGGAGCTGCCCTTTGTGGAAAAAGCCGAGGCAAGCCATGAGGAAAAAAAGGCAGTGCTGACGCTTTGCGGTGAATGGGATGAAGCCGCGGTAAAGAAGGCCGTGGAGGATCTGGAATACGCTTATGGCGGAGTATGCGGGTGAAAAGCTCACCCGCAGCCCGCTCCCGTAGATGAAATAAGCTGATGCGGCTTTTTGATCCGGGGCAGTCTCCGGTTCATTCGCCCGGGGGCTGGCTGCCTCCGCTTGGCGGCGCATTCCCGCCGGTAGAGGGCATGCTATATCTCGGAATCTGCCGTCATATAAGCGAAATAAACCTATTTTAGACATTTTGTTTAGAAGTAAAGATGTAGAAAAATCAGGTACAGGATTCCAGCGTGTAAACGAAGTTTGCAAAAAGCAGAATGTGTCATGGGATTACAGAAAAGAGGCATATGGCTTCTGCTTCGAATTTATCAGGACAAATGTCCAGATAAATACAGAGCTTACAGAGGCAGAGAAACGTAAGTACGGCAATGCCGGGGTTTTGGATCAGAGAAGTTACTATGGCCGGGATCAACAGCCGGATATAGGCAGATAATAAATGTGGCATCCGATTGGAGGAAAAGGTATGAAAAGGGCACGGATCAGAAAAGTGACAGCGTTTTTCCTAAGTGTGGCGATGGCGGTACAGCTGCCGGGAGGCTTTGCCTTTGCACAGGAGCCGGTAATGGCGGCGGAAGAGGAGGAGCCGTCCGGGGTGGCCGCGATCCAGGAAGAGCTGCCGTCCGGAGTGGTCGTTGTTCCGGAGGAGAGGGCATCCGGTGCGGTCTCTGTTCCGGAAGAGGCATCCGGGGCGATCGAGGCCGCCGGAGAAAGCCAGATTTCGACATCGGCGAACGAATATCTGCCGAATGATTATGCGCGAAACGTAGAGGGCTGGTCCTTAGGCGAGGACGGGGTGTGGGAGATTTCCAAAAATGGTCTGGGGAGGATCTGGGAATGGGGAGATCTGGGAGGCAATAGGCTTTTATTGACGCAGTACAAGGGAAGCAATCCGGATATCCAGGTACCCGCCAGAGTCCGCATTGAGGATCCGGATAACAATGCGTATCCGGGCATCTATTCGACTGTGATACGGAAAAAGACTGACGGAACTGATATAGAATTTTTTCTATACGGCACAGAAGCCCGTAATTGCCGTTCCTTTACGGTTCAGGAGGGAGTCGAGCTGGATAATTATAATTGTTATGAAGAAAATCCGGCGGTGCCGGCTAAGGTGAAACTGGATGATTGGTTTGTCAATCTTAAGCAGCTCCAGAAGGTAGATCTAAGCGGACTGGATACTTCCCATCTTACGATACCGGTTAGCTTTGGTTGGACATTTATGGGCTGTGAGCTCCTGGAAGAGGTGAAGCTTCCGGTCATCATCTCGCAGAATAATGCGGAGGTGACCGATACGAATTATATGTTCTATGACTGTAAAAGTCTGGAGGAGATCGATCTAAGCTGTATTGACCTTAAAGCCGTATCATATTGCCCATATATGTTCGGGAACTGTGAGATCCTGAAAACCATCTATGTGGATCCGTCTCAGGTTGTTTTCCAGGCGGCAAGTGCACCAGGAGGAATCAGCGAGTATATGTTTGTGAGTTGCAATAACCTTGTTGGCGGGGCCGAAACGCCCACGTCCTATGACCCAGGTCATGTTGATGTCGGATACGCCCGGATCGACAAAGGAGCAAACTCACTCAGGCCCGGTTATCTTACGGCAAAGGTGAACGAGATGGACGGGTGGCGCTACGAGATGCCAAAGCAGGTCCGGTTTAACGGGAATACCTCTGTGATGATCCCTCTGGTCGGCTACGCCGGGGCGGAGACGGAGCTCGTCATCCCCGATTCCATCACCCTTTACGGCAAGACTTATCCGACTGTCCTCGACGGGTATCGGATCGACCCGGATGAAGATAATCATTACCTGGCGAGTTTTTTTTCCAAAGCGATAAACAAGGAGTATATCACTTCTATAAGCACGGGGGGAGAGATCCCGGTGCTGAGGGGAATCAGTCTGTCGTCGGCTTTTGAGGGTCATGATCGTCAGACAACCGTGGATCTTAGCGGATTGCAGTTCGAAGACCGCTCGGATCTGTATTTTGATTCTATGTTTCACGGTCTTCAATCACTTACGACTGTAGTGCTTCCCGAAATCTCGGGCAACTGCACACTGCGTTCCATAAATGGCATGTTTGATGGCTGCAATGCACTCGCAACGGTAAATATCCCTGCGGTTTCCGGGCAGTTGTATAATGTTTCTTACCTTTTCAACGGTTGTCAGAGCCTGAAAACCCTGGATCTTAGCGGGGTGGATCTTAGCGGCGTGACCAATTCCTTATCCATGTTCAATGGCTGCAGCCGCCTCGAAACGATCTACGTGGATCCAGCCAAATGTGGTTTCAGCGGCGCCTCCGGAACTGACGACGATATGTTTGCCGATTGTACGAGTCTGTCCGCTTTCAGAGGGACGACGTACGATGATAACAAAAAGGATGGTGAGTATGCCAGGATCGACAGAAAACCCAAAGGGGATCCGGGTTATTTTACGGATGCCATGTACCGGGAAGAGCGCAGGACAACAGACGGCTGGTATTACGGGGAGCCGAAGAGCTATACCTTGGAAGGAGGGACGATCTCCAGGGACTTTGCGCCCCTGCTTCTTTATGCCGGAAACAGACCGGAGGCCGTGATTCCCGACAAGGTCACGGTAAACGGTGTGGAATATCCGACATTGATAGACGGAGATGAGTATTATCTGGGAGACGGGGGCTTCTTTTCCTCCCTGTTTTATGAGATGGACGTGCAAAATGTCACCTCTTTCCGTACGGGCGGGGAGATATGGGTGCTGAGGAATGCCTCCATGGTGGGCGCCATGAGAGAGCTGAAAAATCTCCAATCGGCGGATCTGAGCGGATTGCGGTTTGAAGCCCGCTCGTATATGGATCAAGACCTGGACTTCGGCTCTATGTTCGTCAATCTTGAATCCCTTACGGCCGCAACGCTTCCCGCAGTTTCGGAAAACAGCAAGCTGAGCGGCATGAAAAATATGTTTAGTGGCTGTGAGGCTCTGAAGACGGTAAATATCCCTTCGGTTTCCGGGTCGTTGAAAGATGTCGATTACCTTTTCAACAAATGCAAGAGCCTGGAAATCCTTGACCTGACAGGGATCGATTTCAATCAGGTGCATGCCTGCGGATACATGTTCGCTGGCTGCCTCTCCCTGAATACGATATATGTCAGCCCGGAAAAGTGCGATTTCAGTGGCGCGACCAATTTCAGCGGGGGGATGTTCGATGACTGCAATAGCCTTGTGGGAGGAGCCGGCACGGCTTATCAGGGTGGCCAGGATGATCTGGAAAGAGCCCGGATCGACGGAGGGACAGACGCTCCCGGCTATTTTTCGGAAAAGCCGAATGAAACGGAGGACGGGTGGCGCTACGGGAAGCCGGAAACCATCGACTTTAACGGGCAGTCTGCTCCGAGGATCCCTTTGCTTGGCTACTTCGGCGAGGGGACTGAGGTCGTCATCCCCGCTTCCATCTCCTTTAACGGTACGGTTTATCCCACCGTCATCGACGGGGGACGGTTTGATCCGGGTGACAAATGTCTGTCGAAGCTTTTTTCCGGAGCGCCGAGCCGGAACAGGATCACCTCCATCCGCACGGGCGGGGAGATCCCGGTGCTGAGGGAGACCGATCTGGTTAATGCTTTCAGCAAGGATACTGCGGGTCTTACGAGTCTGAAAACCGCAGATCTGAGCGGGCTGAGGTTTGAGGCAGGGTCGGATCTGGCATTGGTCTGTTTGTTTAACGGTCTTTCAGACCTTGAGACAGTAAGCCTTCCGGAGATCAGCTGTTCCGTACGGACGGCTGACAGTGCGTTCGGCGGATGTACAAAGCTTGTTTCCGTGACGATCCCGGGCATCCCTGCGGGGTGCGTATTGCAGAGCATGTTTTATAACTGTGAAAGCCTGGAAACCCTCGATCTTAGCGGCATGGATCTGAGTGCTGTGCAAAGCTCAGCTTCCATGTTCTCCGGCTGCAAAAGCCTCAGGACGATCTACGTAGATCCCGATAAATGCAATTTCAGTCCCAACTCCGGATACAATATGTTTGAAGGCTGTGTGAAGATCAGGGGCCAGTTCGGTACGACCTATGATCCGGATCATGTCGACGAGTATAGAGCCTGTATAGATACGGAAGCTTTCGGGCAGATAGGCTACTTTGTCGACAGCACGAAGAGGCGGCATAAGACGGAGGACGGCTGGTATTTCGGAGAGCCGGTCTCATATACCCTTCAGGGCGAGACTTCACAGCGGATGGTTCCTCTGCTGGATTACAGCGGGAAAGGACCGGAGATGGTGATCCCTTCCCGGATCAGCTATGAGGGGAGCTCCTATCCCACGGTCATCGATGAGAAGCTTTTGGGCGAATCCGGCAGTTTCTCGTCCCTGTTTGACAGCTCAGTCTCCGAAAATATCACCTCTGTACGGACTGGGGGAGAGGTATGGATATTGCCGGATCGGAACAAAGTGCTTTACATGAAGGATGCCTTCCGGAATTTCTACAAGCTCAAGACTGCGGATCTTACGGGGCTGCGCTTTGAAGCAGGTTCGACTCTGTGGCTTAACTTTTTATTCTCTGATCTGAAGGAGCTTACTAAGGTGATCCTTCCTGCGATCCCGGACACCTGTACCATTTTTACGGCAGGTTATATGTTCAGCGGCTGCTCCGCCCTGAAAGATGTTATGATCCCGGATATCCCGGGAAACTGTGACCTGAATTCTGTCGAGGATATGTTTGAATTCTGTACAAGCCTTCAATACCTTGATCTAAGCCATGTTGACTTAAGCGAGGTCTATACATGCGGATCGATGTTTAATGGCTGTTCTGCTCTGAAGACGATCTGTGTGGATCCGAAGCACTGTGATTTTTCCTCTGCCTCTTATGGGGGAGGAGGTATGTTTGAGGGCTGCGTGAGCCTTGTTGGCGGAAAGGGCACATCTTACGATTCAAATCAGACGGGTAATTACTATGCCAGGGTAGACTTTGGGGATGTGCTGCCCGGATATTTTTCGGTATCCGGCGATTACCCTGAGCCCGCTGTAAGCTATGATTTCGTCCCAAATGATTATGCGAGGATCATGGAGGGCTGGTCTGTAAGCGAGGACGGCGTCTGGGAGATCAGCAGTGTCGATCTGGCGTCCCGATGGATCCTTACGGCCGGAAACGGGAAGCTCTTCTTGAAATATTATGAAGGCAGTAATCCCGAGCTCATGATCCCGGCAAAGATCAGAGTGACCGGAATCGGCGACGTGGAACAAGGCGACTATGACAGTGTCATTGATCTCTCCGGTGCGTATCCGGATGGTTTTCTCACATCCTATGCCCTCCGTTCCCTTCAGTTGCAGAAGGGCGTAGGGCTCATCGGAAAAGAAATAGACTCCCAGTGGAGCACTAAAGTATACGATATCGCTCCCCTGTTCTACAACCACTGGTATTCATCTTCACTCCAAAAGGTGGATCTTGGCGGAGCGGATACCTCCCTTATGGGGAATGCTCCTCTGGATCTTTCTTCTCTGTTTGTTGGCTGCAGTAATCTGGAGGAGGTGAGCCTCTTTTCCTCGGACCAGCCTGTATATAGCGCAGATTCCATGTTTAAGGAATGCTCCAAGCTTCAGAGCCTGGATCTGACCGGCCTGAACCTGAGTGAGGTAAGGATATGCGACTCCATGTTTTCCGGATGTAACGCCCTGACAACGATCCTTGTAAGGCCGGGCACGGATTTTATCTCCTACAATGACGACCGGAGGGATGATATGTTTGAAAACTGTCAGGCTCTGACCGGCGGAAACGGGACAGCGTGGTCGGATCAGAATCCTGACGATAACACCTACGCCGTAATCGACGGGCTCTACGGAAAGCCGGGTTACCTCACTGTCTGTGAGGACTATAAGACGGCAGACGGTTGGATCGTTGGAGATCCGGTGTCCCTTACTATAGGGGCTGCCTCCGAAGAGATGGTTCCCCTTCTCTATTACTGTGGGACGTCACGGAACCTTGTGATCCCTTCGGAGGTCGCCTTCAGGGGCAATACTTATCCCGCCTTCATCGAGGAGAGGAGACTGGGCGAGAATCATGAATTCGCAGAGCTTTTTGACAGCTCGGTATCCAAAAACGTCACCTCGATTATGGTACAGGGAGGGGTATGGGTATTGGGTGACGAGGCCGAAAAGATCAGCATGAAAGAAGCCTTTAAGGGCTTTAAGAGCTTAGAAACTGCGAATCTTGCCGGGCTTTCCTTTGAGGCTGGGTCGGCACTGCTCCTTAACGGATGGTTCAAAGATCTGAAGGAGCTGAAGACGGTGGTCATGCCGGAGATCCCGGCTGACTGCACCATTCAGACCGCGGGCGGCCATATGTTTGACGGCTGCACCTCCCTTACCTCGGTGATCATCCTGGCTATCCCTGAGGCGTGCGGCCTGAAGGCTGTTCCCGGTATGTTTAAGGGCTGCAAGGCCTTAAGGGTGCTGGATCTCAGAAGTGTGGACTTAAGCCAGATCACGGGCTGCAGCTATATGTTTGATGGCTGCGAAAATCTTACGACGATTTATGTGGATCCGGAGCATTGCGATTTTTCTGCGGCAGATGGTATAGGTGGTTCGTTTATGTTCAATGGCTGCGTAAACCTTGTGGGCGGAGCCGGGACGAAATATGACCCGAAGCATACCGATGCCGAATACGCCAGGGTGGACAACGGCACGACGCTGCCCGGGTATTTTACCGACGTGAATGCCACCGGGAGCTCCATCGAGAAGTATACCTACAGTTTCATCAATACATTCGGTGCAGACGGCTTGGGATACGAGAGAGAATGGCACTACAATATCCCCGAAAAACGTTATCAGGAGGTCTACGGCCCGGCGAGAGGAAGCGCGATCTACGACTTTTACAACGACGAGAAAGAAGAGTGGGGCGGCAGCTGCTTCGGCCTCTCCGCTACCAGCAGCCTCTTTAACAAAGGAGGCAACCCGCAGACTAACGGCCGGCAGGTGCCCTCCATAAACGGCTTTGGCGAAGGGGCGGTTTATCCGAAGGATCTGCAGTTACCCGTAACGGTGGATCGGGACACCTCAGACGACGAGGAGTCGCAGCTCTATACGGAGCTTCGAAAATATATCGAGGCCATGCAGGTGGTCCAGTTTGACGACAGGGTACAGTTCTGCTATTCCGTTGATACCATCCCGGAGGAGGTCGTGCAGGCCATCGAAAACCGTGACGACAGGGGAGAGCCTGCACCCGAGCCTGTAATCCTGGGGCTCTTCGGTCCCGAGGGGGGGCACGCAGTCTTAGGCTACAGCGTGGAGCGCAGCGCCGATCCTGAGCCGGATAACCCCAGCGTGAACGGCACCCCGCTTTACATTCATATCTATGACAGCAACTGGCCCATGGAGGATCGGAAGATCACCCTCTACACGGATGTGGATGGAAGCTGCACAGGCTGGCATTACGATCTCTGTGACATTTATAAATGGGGTTCGGAAAATCCGAAATGCGCCATTACCTACATTCCCTCCGACATCTTTAAGGCAGTATGGGAGGATAAGGGCGAGTATGACGAGAATGAGTGGATCGAAAAGATGGACAAACTCCTTGGAGGAGACAAGTGGTCCGTCCTGGAGGATTATTTTTTCAATGAAGCTTATTCCACAGGCGAAGCCTATGAGTATTACAGGGACGAAGCGGAATTCGACGAGGATCTGGAAGGCCTCGGAGAAAAAGAGGTAGGCTTCTTTGCGGAGAATAAAAACCTTGATGCCGGGGAGTATGAGAAGGCATTACAGAAGACCTTCCAGGGCACCGATGAGACGGCCATGCGCTGCCGGATGCGCTGCCGGATCCTGTATTACGAAGAGAAGATCAATGAGATCAGCATAGAGTATCAGAACAATCCGGATTCTCAGGACTTTGAAAACAAACTGAAGGAGCTCTGGCCGGATGCGGGCAGTGACGAGGCGAAACAGACCAATATGCGCTGCCGGATGCGTTGCCGTATGCGCTGCCGGATGCGTTGCCGCATGGCTGATATCGAGTCGAATTACGGCAAGAGCCCGAGCGAGTTTGAAGAGGAGATCAATACGCTCTGGCCGGATACAGGCAGTGACGACGAAGCGAAACAGACCAATATGCGGTGCCGTATGCGCTGTCGGTTGCTCTATGCGGATAACAAGGCCCGGGTGCTCTTTGGAAGCTATGAAAACGACCCGGCAGGGCTTGAGCAGCAGCTTAGCAGCCTCTGGCCGGATACGGGCAGTGACGAGACGAAACAGACCAATATGCGCTGCCGTATGCGATGCCGGCTGGCCTTTTCCGACGAAAAGGCAGAGAGCCTCTTCGGGCAGAACTTAAGCCCCGAGGATATGGATGCCGAGGTGAGCAGGCTCTGGCCGGATACAGGCAGTGACGAGGCAAAACAGGCCAATATGCGCTGCCGGATGCGCTGCCGCTTAAGCTTTGCGGAGCAGGCGGGAGCGGATGAGCATTATTTCGACCGGTATGCGGACGACCCGGAAGGGTATGAAAAAGCCCTGAATACCCTCTGGCCGGATACGGGCGATCAGGAGATCAGGGATACCCACATGCGCTGCCGGATGCGCTGCCGGATGAGGTGCCGGATGCGCTGCCGGATGAGGTGCAGAATGAGGTGCAGAATGAGGTGCAGAATGAGGTGCCGGATGCGCTGCCGCGCCATGATCGTGGAAAACAACAGCTATATGATAAAGGACGGAGCCGGGAATGACCTTGTGACCGTAAACAGGGGGTCGGTTGACGTGGCAGAAGGCGAAGAGGATCGTGCCTTTGTACAGAGATCCGTAAGGATCTTTGCTGATGGGGACAACCGTCCGCCTCAGGACGGGCTGGTCTTTACTTCAGCCAGCACCAACCGGAGCGTTGAGAGTAATGATGGCGGCCTTGCCTTTAGGGCCATGGACGGAGAAAAGACCGTACTGGTAAAGACCGACGCACCGAAGGCGGACTTTGAACTGAACGATAAGGAACAGAAGAATAACGTCAACATCCCTCTGGCAGAGGGACAGACCTTTGAGGTGCAGTTTACCGGAAAGAGCAAGGCAGAGGAAGCAAAAGTCATCGGAAAGGGCAACGGCAGCGGGGACGGAGCCGTGATCGGCATGGAAGGCGGCAATGGCCTCGAGCTCCAGAACGTGGAGATCACACAGGTGCAGGTCGGGAACAATAAATCCGACGGAACGGGCAGGGACATCAACAGCCTGGTGGCATCCCTTACGGACTACGTCCTCCCCTACAACGGAGGCGAGCCGGTGAAGCCCGGAGTCACGGTACATGACGGAGATAAGGTGCTTACCCGGGACAAGGACTTCGTAGTGGTCTATGAAAACAACACCGTGAGCGGAAACGCAAGGGCAGTGATTTACGGCATGGATGACTACAGGGGGAGCCGGATCCTGGAATTCAGGATCTCCGGCAATGCGGTTTCCGGCAGCTTCCATATGGTCCACTTCTACATGAACGAGAAGGGCCGGGCGAATACGGCTCCGGCAAATCAGATCATACGAGACGGAGGCTTTGCCGTAAAGCCCGCGGACCCCATGGGAGTGGGCATGAGCTTCGGCGGCTGGTATGAGGACAGAGAATGCAGCGAGGATAAGGAGTATTCCTTCGAAACCGAGGTGAAAAAGGATCTGACCCTCTACGCTAAATGGACGGATGTAAAGGAGCTGGCGGCAGCCTTCTCCACGGATCCCGCAGACGGAGAGATCGTAACCTATAACAAAGACAATAGCCGCTACGAGCATGTCTTTACCGGAAGCAGCATTATGCCGGCAGTGATCATCACCAACAGAGGCAGGGTGCTTACGGAGGGCAGGGACTATACCTTAAGCTACAGCAATAACCTCAATGCCGAGAAGAAGGGAAAGAGCGCGAAGGTAAAGATCAAGGGCATCGGAACCTATAACGGCGTAAAGACCCTGGAATTCTTCATTACCCCGAAGTCTCTGGAAGACGGGGATCTGGATATTGCGGAGATCACCGTAAAGAGCGGGACGAAGGCCTCTGTTTTCATAGATTACAACGGCTACGAGCTAAAGTCGAAGGACTATACGATTAACGGAAATAAAAAGTTTAAGGAAAACGGAACCGTGGACATCGAGGGTAAGGGGAATTTCACCGGTACGATCAAGGGAGTTCCCGTAAATGTCCTGACCGCCGGGGAGTACAATAAGAAAAAGATCAGGGTAAGCCTTAAGCCTAAGAAGCTGCAGAAGACCTATAACGGTGAGGCTCAGGTGCTTACTGCTGATGAGCTTAGCGTAGAGGACGGGGAAGGAAACGCCCTGATGCCCGAAAACATACGGGTAAAGTACTATAATAACGTAAATGCCGGCACGGCGAAGGTAATGGTTACCGCCCTTTCGCCTTATGTGGGAAGGGTTACCAAAACCTTTAAGATCAGTCCGGATAAAACGGACAGCGCCGTAACCGTAACGGCGCCGGAGGATACGCCTTACGAAAGAGACGGGGCAAAGCCTGTGATCGTAGTAAAGGCCGTCAGAAACGGAAAGGAGATCCTCCTTGCGGAGGGGACGGACTATAAGCTTGGCTTCAGCAATAATAAGAAGGTGAGCACGGCAAAGAAACAGGCGGCCTGGAAGATTTCCTTTACGGGAAATTACAAGGGAAGGAAGGCGCAGAAGGGAAAGTTCAACGTAACGCCCGGTTCACTCCTTTCGGCCACGGTAAATGTGGGAGACCTGTGCTACGAAGAATCCGGGAAAAACCGGTCCGTGCCCATCGTGCTCCTTGACGGGGTGAAGGTGGATCCGAAGGATTATACCGTAACCTATCTTAAGAACGGGGAGGAGGTTACCGGAAAGATAACCCTTAAAGAGGGAAAGAGCGAGGAGGAGATCACTGTCCGCATCACGGGAAAGAGGAATTATGACCCGTCGGTTTCCGTGGAGGGCACCTATCTCTTAAAGACGATCCCGGAGGATGCCATCAACTTAAACGGCGCACGCATTGCCTCAAATGGATCAAAGAAGAGTGTCAGCGACCAGACCTATACGGGAGAGCCCCTTACGCCCGATGCCGAAGTCTATGTGAAGAAGAACGGCAAATGGGAGAGCACACCGGTAGATCCGTCCCTCTACAGGATGGAGTATCTGAATAACGTGGAGAAGGGTACGGGAGTGATCCTCGTTACCGGAACCGGCGAGAAGGCCGTAGGCAGCAGCACGGCGAATTTCAAGATCAAGGTAAGGAGCTTTGAGACCCTGAAGCAGATCGGGAACGGCTTTGTCAATGCTTTCCGGTTCCTTGCGGGTAAGGATCTTTGAGAATTGAGGGAAAAGAGTATTTAAAGCGCCGCATCGGGGTCGGCCGGATTTTGGAATGTTCATATATCCATTCCTGGAGGGCTTCCTGGTTGTCTGCTATGACATCAGGGGCATTGTAGATGTCATCCAGTGAAAACCCGCAACCGGCGATGCAGACAAAAAGTGGTCTCGAACCGTCCCCTTGTCTTCATTCTGCTGGGGATGATTTTCATCCGGGGGGATCCATCCCGCCGCCCGGGGGCGGGGAGCCTTCGTTTGGCGGCGTATTCCCGGCCGGGAGCTGAGAGCCTTAATTTGGCGGTGCGCCCCCGCCTGGAGACGGCATGCCTTCATTCGGCTGTGGCGCATCTCCATTCTGCTGGGGATGATTTTCATCCGGGGGACTCATCCCACCATCCGGGGGCTGAGAGCCTTCGGATGGCGGAGTACCCCCGCCCGGAGACGGCATGCCTTCATTCGGCTGTGTCATATCTCCGTTTGGCTGAGGATGGCTGTCATCCGGGGGATCCATCCCGCCGCCCGGGGGCTGAGAGCCTTCATTTTGCGGTGCATTCCCGTCCGGAGACGGAGAGCCTCCATTCGGCTGTGTCATATCTCCGTTTGGCTGCGAACTGTTTTTGTCCGGCGGATTCATCCCACCGCCCGGGGGCTGGGAGCCTTCATTTTGCGGTGCATTCCCGTCCGGAGACGGAGAGCCTCCATTCGGCTGTGTCATATCTCCGTTTGGCTGCGAATTGTTTTTGTCCGGGGGATCCATCCCGTCGCCCGGAGGAGAAGAAAGATCACCCTGTGGATCCATCCCGCTGTCCGGACTGGAAGATTTTTCATCCGGCTGAGGGACATGATCCATTACCTGGTCCGGATCGGAAGGCTCCGGCAGCGGAGCTTTTTCCTGCATCGGATAATGCTCATCCATATAGATCCTGCCCGGACTTTGATTCTTTTCCAGGGCTTTTTTTGACAGATCATCCGTTACAATGACCGTCTCCCCGCTGATGCTTTTTTTGCTTCCATCCTCGGCATGTTTTTCATTCCAGTCCCTCATGCCCTGTTCCGCTCTTTTTTCCAGCCGCCGGTCTCCTTTGAAACGGCTGTTTAATGTGACGACCACAGGCGTTTCTTCCTCGATATAATGTTCATTTTCCAGTTCATCCAGAGTGATCCCGATGGCATCATCGATCTTTTTTCCTTTAAGCTCGGTGCTGAGCTTATCCACGATCTCCTGGCCGTCCTCATTATAGGCTTCAAAATCCAGGACCTGATCAAAGAAGTTCAGCTCATATTTTAAGGAGGGATTTACATCCAGGGTGACCGTGCTGCAGGCGTAGGCATTTGCGGTGATCCCTCCCATAAGAAGAAATACTGCGGCGGCAGCGGATGCCATGCTGATCAAAGTGCGGTTCAGCCGGACTTCGGAAATTTCCAGCTTCTGTCCTTTGGTATAGTTTCGGTTCCGGATGGATCGGAAGGCTCCGTCTGCGGTAAGCACTGCGGCATGTTTCCCTTTGACCTTTAATACAACAGCCTTCATACGCTCCTCCTTTCCTTGAAATGCAGAAGGTTACCACTTCGATTTTGGGGTTTCATGCTCTCCAGGTATTCGGAAAGCTCCGGATAATCTCCGTCTAAGATCAACACGGAAGCAATCAGATATTTACGATATTTGTCCAAAAGCTTCTCTGACTGGCTGCAGCGCCTCGTCAGTTCCTTGATGGGAAGCTTTCTTGTTTTCATCAAAAGCTCCATCAAGGGGGGCGGAAGGAAAAAAGCCGTGATCACCTCCGCACAGCGTTTTCTTGTTTTTCCGGCCTTTGGGGAACAAGCCGTCAGGTCAAAGAAAGAGATCCCGTATTTTTGAAGTTCATCCTCCAGAGCATCGATCTCGTCCGCAACCGGATTATCCCCGGAAAAACTTCCCTCCGCCATCCTGCTTTGTACCTTGATCTTTATGGAAAGCTCCGGATCCTCTTCTTCGATCTCTCCCTCAAACACCCCGGGACTTACGGAGATTTCAGAGGAAGACCGCTTTTCATTTTGGATCAGGCTCAGCAGCCGGCTTCGGATCACGATGGAAGCAAAGCCCCAGAAATCCCCTTTTTCGGGATCGTATTTATCCAATGCCTCCGATGTAGCGATCAGGGCGACAGACCATTCATCGTCGCTTTTCGTCACCCTTCGGTCCAAGATCTTCGAGGCAAGGCGCAGAATGCGGCCGCTGTTTTCGGCAAGGAACGTCTCCCTGAAGGAAGCGTCCCTTGCCATGATGGCTTTTTGATTTTCCTTATTTATCTGGTTATCATTCATTGCATTTTTCCCGGTTCGGTCTTATTTGGTTCAATCATCCCCTGTCTTTTTCCGTCTGTCAAGGGTTGGTTTATCCCTGATCAATCCGTAACCGTAACCATAATCTTTGCGATCCTGCCGTTGATCGTGGCCGAAACCGTTGTTTTTCCGGAGGATACGGCCTCCATTATTCCGTTTTCATTCACAAATACCTTTTTTGCATTCCCGCTCTTCCAATTTACCGTCTGTTCAGCCATTCCGGGCTGCCATTTTGTGATATCCAGCGTTTCTCCCTTCTTCAGCACAACACTGCAGTAATAGGGATTTCCGCTTTTGACTTCCGCAAGAGGGCTTTCCGGGTTTGCGGCGCTGGTGATAAAGGAGGGGTCGGTCACGTGAACCGTCGTGCAATAGGTTATGCCCTGATAGGTGCAGGTCAGTGTCGTATGACCGGTTACCGATCCGGCCGTGATCCTGACTTTTGCTTTATCTGTGTTCTTCAGAGTCAGAAGGTTTTCGCCGCCCGTCCAGGTAACGTTATTATTTTTTACAAAGGTATGCTTTAAGGTTGTGCTTTGTCCGGCATTCAGATAAAGCTCGGTCTTTACCGGCATGGACTGGATCGTAACCGTAAGCACGGCAGATCCTCCCTTCGAATCTGTTCCATATATCGTGGCACTGCCGGTTTTTAATGCGGTGATCAAGCCGGATTTGCTGATCTTGAATAACCCCCCGGCATCAACCCATTCCTTTTTTTCATTGATGCCAAGCTCCTGTCCGTCTGCATTTCCGTATTTCCAGGAAGCCGCCTTGGATGGAAGGAATACCGAGCTGTCGTATTTTAAGCGATAAGTCTGGAGGGCATTGATCGTAATTTGATCTTCCTTGGAAAGTTTTACCGGGCTTACCACATTCTTCACGATGACCGCCGCCGTATATGCCCTGCCGCCGATGCAGGCCGTGATCTTCGCTTTCCCGGTTCCCGTGGCTTGGATCATGGCTGTAGTGCTCCCATCCTTCTTTTCTTGAGCCACGCTGGCAACCATGGGATTTGACGTAAGCCAGGCCTGGGGCATGCCTTCTCCCACAGACTCTCCGAAGGACAGCGTACCGCTTTCGCCTACGTAGAGAACGAGCTTTTTCTTTTCAAGAGAAGGCTGATATACCGTGATATGATAGACGGATTCCACCCCGTCTTTCGTATTCACAAGAACGGCCGTGCCTTTTTTTCTTCCCGTGACCACGCCCTTTTTTGTCCATGATACATATGCAGCGCCTTCCTTCAATGACCAGGTTCCGTCTCCCAGTTCCACTCTTTGTCCCTTCACCAGGTTCAGGGAATAAGCATTTTCTGCCGTTTTTTCGATGATCGGCCTTGCATCCATGCCGGACTTTGGGGAGTTTCCGCTGATGCTGCCGTCGTTTCCGCCACCCGGATTTCCCTCCGTAGGCGTGCCCGGGTTTCCTTCCGTAGGCGTGCCGTCAGAGGAAATCGATGTGACATAGCTGCCGGAGGAGGCTTGCAGCTCAGGCGAAGCATAAAGGATAAAGGAGCCGGCAAAGGGGAGCTGAGTGCTGTATATCGTGGTGCCGTCGAGGGTTACAAGAAAATACTGTCCGGCACTGTAAGCAGAAGCACCGGGCATCGTGCCTTCCCCAGGGTTGCCGGGCATCGTGCCTTCTCCGGGAGTGCCGGGCATCGTGCCTTCCCCAAGGTTGCCGGGCATCGTGCCTTCTCCGGGAGTGCCGGGCATCGTGCCTTCTCCGGGGTTGCCGGGCATCCCGTTCTGGCTGCTTCCGTAAGTGACATAGACCGCGTTGTCCGGAGTGCTTCCCGGCTTCGCTTCGTTCATTCCGTCCACGCCCGTGGCCAGTACCGTCGCACTCTTATAAAGTGTAAATCCGTTGTCTGAGTCAATGGGAGAATTGTCCCCGGAGGACTGTCCATAGACATACAGCTTTCCTCCGTATACCGTAAGGCTTCCGTTACAGTCGATCCCGTCTCCGGAGGAACTGTAGTTTACGGTTTTTAGCGCGGCAAGGCTCCCATCCGGCAGGTCTGTCGTGTTATTTTGATCCACATCGGCACTGTCGATCCGGATCAAGACGTTTCCACTGTAGATATTGCAGGCATTTCCACTTTTCGACACGGACTTTTTCAGGTAATTGATCTCGTCATCCAGATCATATCCGTCGCGGCTGTCATAGGTATAGGTCACAGTCTTTCCGGAGGCATTGATCCCGTCGTCGTTGGAGTTGATCGTGATTTCCGGACCCGTGGTGGAATCTTTTGTGCCGATATTCACCATGCTTCCTTCCATCCCTTCATAGCAGGTAACGATGTCCAGCTTCGTATCAGAGCCTGTGATCTCCACGGTTTCTCCGGTCACGCCGTCGTCTGCGGAAGCTACCGTGATCCTGCCCCCCGTAATAGACAGGGTATTATTGGAATGAATCCCATCCTCAGGCGAACCGATGATATATGCTCCTGTCCCTGCCGCGGTATAGCCGGATGTAGAGAGAGCATTTGCTTTTAGGCCCGTTTTTGTCGTATCGATCGTAACCGTTCCGCCGCTGATCCATATTCCTCCTGAGGCGTCCTGTGTGATGGATTCCTCTCCGGATGCAAAGGAGATCGTCTCTGCCTTGGTTCCTCCCTTCAGTCCCTTATGGCTTCCGGTATCCAGATTGATCCTTTCGTATTTTGTCGTGCTTCCCTGTGCGCCTTCTTCCCAGATATAATTTAATGTCGTATCATTTCCGGCTTTTTTGTCGCTTCCGTAAAAAGACGAGGCGGCATGTTCAAACACGGTGGAAATATTGATCGTACCGTCTTCAATGTTGATCTCCTCGGCCTGGATGCCATCTCCCCGGCAATCCGAAATATTGACTGTCCCGCTCTGGATCGTTACTGTCCCGTCCTTTGCCTTGATGCCGTCATCCGGGCTGTCCTTTAATGTCAGAATCCCGCTTCCGCAAAAGGTCAGTTTGGCTTCCTTCGCCTTAACGATCGGCTCACTTCCTCCGGCACTGCCGATCAGAACAGAATCCCCCTCCGGGCGGATCGCCGCTTCACAGCCGCTTTTTACCGTGATTACGGCTTCTTCGGCTTCCTTATCCGCAAGCATCTCCCAAAGAGCGGAATCATCGATCTTAAGATCCTGCAACGTCAGCTTTACCCCGGTAGTTCCTTTTTTTACCGTCACCGTGATATTTTCCCCCGTGCCGGTCAGGATATAGTTACCGGATGCTTTGATCGTGACAGACGTTATACCATCCTGTGTCTCAATGATCACGTTTCCGCTGATGCTGTCCTGTACCACGGCCGTATTCCCATCGAAGGTGATGGTTCCCTCTGGCAGGCTCTGAGCTGTACTTTCTTCGCCGGGATCTGCCACAATGTCTTCCGTGGAATCCATGATTACATTCTCTGTTTCACACAAACCGGATTCCGTGCTGCTTTCAGACGCCTCCGTGGCTTCTGCGATCACGGTGTCGTCCGAAGCATCTTGTGCTGCGGAAATCCCGACCACATCTTCATCTGTGGCTTCTGCAAGCTCTAATGCCACGGCTTCTACGGACTCTGCTGCCACGGCTTCTACGGACTCTGCTGCCACGGCTTCTGCGGACTCTGCTGCCACGGCTTCCGCGGACTCTGCTGCTATTGCCTCTGCCGCGCCCAACTGCATTCCGCTCATCGTGAATACGGCGGTAAAAAGAATTAGCGCCCATTTTTTCATTACCTTTTTGATCCTTCTCTGCTCCATAGTGTTTTCTCCTTTTTATGATGATAAAAATCCTGTTATCTATGAATACAACCGAAAAAACAAAAAAACGGGGGTTTCCTTATGTGTTTATTTTTGTGCAAAACAGACAGGGGCAGACAGGGGGACGGTTCTTTAGTCTGCGCACAGGGATAAGCGCATACCTTGCATTTAGATAACTGTAAAATATGCAGGGAATCTGCTATAATGGCAACAGAAAGAGAGGAATGATGAAGCAGGAGACGGAAATAGCCTTAAAAGCCGTGAGCGGAGAAGCACAGTACGACAGGCAGAGCAAGGAAATATGGCGGTACAAGGAGCTGATCGCTCCCATCCTGCGGATGACCGTATTGGAATTCGAAGGGATGCCTGTTGGTGATGTCATCGCCTGCATTGAGGATGCGGACATTACGAACAGGAAGCCGGTGGATGATGTATCCGCCAAATTCGGAACTGCTGAATCGGAGCAGTCATCCATCACGGAAAAGCTGATCCGGTACGACATCCACTTAAGGGCAAGGAATCCGAAACTGTCGACGGAGGAAATCCTGATCATGCTCCATATTGACCTGGAGATCCAAAACGAGTATAAGCCGGAAAATCCGGCATATCCCATCACGAAGCGGGCGATTTATTACGCCGCGAGGGAATTGTCCGGGCAGCTTGGAATCCTGACAGAAACGACGGATTACAGGGTTCTCGAAAAGGTCTACTCGATCTGGATATGCAATGAGCATATTCCGGAAGATTTAAGGAACTCCATTACGAGGTTTTCCATGAAAAAAGAGGTTCTGAAGGGCACTGACCGCGAGCCGGATGAATACCACGACCTTATGGATGTGGTCATTGTCAGGCGGGGCGGGGAGCCGGAGGACGGTACGATCTTCGAATATGTCAATGCGGTGAATTTTGGCGACATGGAAACGATCAAAAAATACACCGACATTGAAGGCAATCAGGAGATCAGGAAGGAACTGGGTGATATTATGACAGCGAGTCAAAGCTTGGTAGAAAAAGGGCGCACAGAAGGCCGTGCGGAAGGTCTTGCGGAAGGTCTTGCGGAAGGGCGAGCAGAAGGCGGGAACACCATGCTGTACAGCCTTGTGGCAGATGGTGACCTTTCGATCGCCAAAGCCGCAAAAAAAGCTGGCATCAGCGAAGAGCAGTTCCGCAGCAACATGATTGCTTGTGGCTTTAAGGTGCCATAAGTACCGGAATGGTAATGTTCCACAAAGGCCGTCTTTGGCGGCCTCTTTTTTTATCGGCCGCATCTGAAACAGAGTCAAACTTATTGAAACACAATCCCCGTCAGACTTAATGCAACACTATATTGTGTTCCTAATAAAAAATGCCGACCGGTTACTATTCACAGAATAAATTTTGATTGACAACCGAAAAATTCATAACCGTCCCCTTGTCTTCATGTGACAAATCAGGATGGCTGTGATATAGTGATTACATTATGTCAAAAATTGTTGTGGCCGGCAGGCTGTTTCTGTACGATATATAGATTAGGCCTGCTTTGCATTTAATCAACAGGTATATGGCAGAAGGCCGGAAAGGAGAAAGGTTATGAAAAGGAGCAGCAAATGGAAAAAGGCGCTGGCGCTTGTCCTTGCTTTTTCCCTGGTTTCTATGCAGCCTGGCAGCACGCTTTTTGCGTCAGAAGCAGGCAGCCCGGAGGAACCAATCCTCCTGGAGCAGGAGATCGGGGAAGCAGTCATGTCGGCAGGAGAAGATGTGTCCGATGACGCACTGGAGGATGCCGGTGCCCTGGCCATGATCAAGGAAGCCGTGAGCTTTGAGCTTAAGGAGGAAGCGGATGAGCTTAAGGCATACAAAGCCGGCGAGGATTATGTGGAGCATCAGGCTTTCTTCTCTGCAGAAAGCAGGGAAGAGGCAGAGAAAGTGGCGGCAGAATACGGCGCGGTTTTGGATTCCTATGGGGATGGGGTCGCTGTCATCCGCTTTGAGGAAACCGTGCAGCAGGTCATGTCACAGGCCGCTTCGATTAAAAGCGCCACAAAAGCCATCCAGCCGGATTATATCGTCCATGCTTTAGAGGCACCGAAGGTTCAATATGTGAAGATCCCCCAGAATGCGCCAAAAGCTGAGATCGAAAAGCTGAACGAATCCTTTGGAGTCAGCAGCCTTGGGCTTGGTGCGTTCTTTACGGAAAATGTCGGTACCTACGGGATCACAGAGTATTATACCGACCCCCATGTGATAGACAACTGGCAGTGGTATCATGATGTGATCGGCGACACCTACGCCTATGAGAATAGGGTCACAGGAAAGGGGATCAAGGTGGCGGTCATCGACACCGGGATCAACCCGGATCATGAGGATCTGGAGCATTATGACGGGAAGGGCTATGATTTTGTCAATAGCGATAGTGATCCCACGGATGATAATGGCCACGGCTCCCACTGCGCCGGCATCATCGGTGCCACCGGGAATAATGGATGTGGCGGGGTCGGCATAGCTCCGGAGGCCAAGCTTACAGCTTACAAGGTTCTGGCCGAGGATGGACGGGGCATGACCAGCAACATCGTTAAGGCGGTGAACAGGGCAGTGCAGGACGGGGCGGACGTGATCTCCATGAGCCTGGGTGGAGGCGGAGCCAGCTCGGATTTCCAAAAGGCCATCAATAATGCCAGGCAGAAGGGCTGTGTGGTCGTGGCGGCCGCTGGCAATGAAAACACCGATACCAAGTCCTATCCCGCAGCCTATGATAATGTCATCGCTGTGGCGGCAAGCGATCATGATGGCAATCTGTCCTGGTTTTCCAATTTTGGCAACTGGGTGGACGTGGTGGCACCCGGGGGCAATGCGACAAGCCAGGGCGCTCCCACCGAGCAGAGGGCTTATGATAATATCTTCTCCTGCTATTATGAGGATAGCAGCTCCTATTACTGCATGAGCGGTACCTCCATGGCCTGTCCGGTGGTTGCCGGGCTTGTGGCTCTTTTGATGTCTGCCAATGACCAGCTTCAAAGCGGGAAGCCTGCGGCAGTGGATGCTATATCCAGCATCATCATTGGGACGACGGACGGAAAGGAATACAAGTCGGATTATGGCACCATGACGGGAATGATCCAGGCAGAGCCTGCAGTGAGGGCGGCGCTGGAAGGAAATATCCCGACGATCTCATCCAATAATATCGCCATTGCTAATCCGGCAGGTTTTATCGGTGCAGGTTCCATTTCGAAAGGAGGCTCCCTCCAGCTGAAGCTTGTGGATCAGGATACCGGGAATGTGCTGAAGGCTTCCAAGGCCAAGTGGAAATCCAGCAATACCGATGATATTACGGTCCAGAACGGGAAGATCAAGTGCACTTCCGATGCCTTTACGGGGGCTTCTTCTACCATTACGGCAACCTTGGAGGATGGCGGTACGGCGACTTTTGAGGCCACTGTGGTTCCTAAATTCAGCCAATTCGGGATATGGAGGACATATCCGCTGGTGGAAGGAGGCAATGTGCGCGTGCAGAATAAACTGGGCTATACCTCCCAGCTTGTCTACGGATCTACATATACAGAATATACTCTCCTGAATCCATCCAGTCTGGTATCAAGCTATGGAAACCTGTACCTTTGGTATCAGACAGGAAAAACATCTTACAGGGGTACGATGGCAAATAATACCTTTAAGTACCGGGTGATCGTTCCCAAAAAGAATGTTGCGGTGGCCTCTGTACAGGAAAATGGGGATCCTGCCAGCATCTATTTTAAGAAACCAGGAACTTATACCATTAAGTTCAAGACCACGGATGGCAGTAACAAAGTCTTTTCCGTCAAGTTCAAGGTATTTAGCTTCTGACCGCAGCCAAAGTCCGGCATGGATTAAGCCGGATGCATATCAATGATGACAAAAGCCTTCCCCCTGCTTACGCATTTCCCGTGGCAGGGGGAAGGCTTTTTCGATTCCGGAAACTGCTCCTTATTCAGGCCGGGCTGTTTTGATTCCGCCGGTCAATGCCCATAGACAGGTAATGTTCCCTCTTTGCATCATACATTCTTTGATCTGCTGTCTTGATCAGTGTTTCCATCGATGCCTCAGGAAATTCCTGGTGAGATGCATGTCCGACGGAAAAGGACAATTCCTTAACGGTGCTGCCCTTCCAGGCTTTTGCCAAAGCATTCAGCTTTTCCAGGATGCCATCAAGGGATTTTTCTTCTGCATGGATAAGTGCGGCAAATTCATCTCCGCCTATGCGATATGCCTTTCCAAAGTCTCCCAAAGCTTCACGCAGGCATTCGCTTGCACCCCGGATCAGTTCATCTCCGAATAGATGGCCGAAGGTATCATTAACCTGCTTCAATCCATTCAGATCGATTGAAATATAAACAAAATCATCATCGATCGGCTTCTTGGACAATTCGGAAAGGGCGATGCCGTAGGACATGCGGTTCAGCCCGCCAGTCAATTGGTCTGTATTTGAAAGCTGCAGCAGCATTGTATTATTATCGCGCAATTTCAATAAGACATGGGTAAATAAACCTACGAATCCCGAAATGAGCAGGATAATGACGACGGAATGAGCAACCATGAAGCCGGAGATCCAGCCTTTTTCCGGGGATACTGCCAGCTCCCAGGTCAGATTCCTTACATTGAACCGCGTTTTTACGGCATTGTCGTCAAGCCGGCCTTCTGCATGCATGATATGGCTGCTTCCATCTTCGTCGATATAGGACAAGACATAATCTACACCCATGCCTTGCAGGTTATGAAGCCCAAGCACTTCGATCAGATTATCGTAATCGATCGTGACGGTTACAAGACCCCAAAGTTCGGGCTGGCCGCCCTTTTTTATTAGGACGGGGGCCCGGCCGCCCATGCCCATTCCGCCCTGGATCAGTTCGAATGGATTAGTCAATATGGTACGGCCCTCCACATAGGCCTCTTCTGCTTCTAAATTACCCAATCGTGACGTATCGAGAAAATCAAAACCGATCAAAGCCTCATTGCCCTTAAGGGGATATACATCGGATACGACACCGCCCGGAGCAAGAGCAAAATTCTTGAGCGTAACCCCGGTTTCATCGATCACATCCCGATAAATATTCTCAGCAACATAATCAAAAAAGGAGGTTTCCCCGTTATGATCCTGTACCATGGCCTTAAGCGTGTTGGTTCTCGCCATTACGCAATCGATCGTGGTGACGATATGTTCTGCTTCATTTTTGGCGATATAGCCGTATCTGGTCTTTTCCGAGTCCAGATCATGCTTCAGCAGTTCGACATAGAGAATGCTCAGCACAAGCAGGCATATTAAGGATGCGATTACGGAGATCGCATTTCTTTTCCTTGTAACTGTCTTATTATTCATGGTATCCGAGTATTTTTTCATGACTATCCTCCGAGGCCGCATAGCTGTCTCAATTATTTTAATCATTTTTTTTCGGTCGTTCAAGTATTAAGCCTATGTTGGATCACATCTGGCTGGTGCCGGCCTGCAACGAGGGCTCTGCAGAAACCCTTGACATGGGATATCCCGCGTCATATCCTCGAAGAAGGATGCTTATAAAAGGACAGCCGGTGCACGGCGCCTCATTGCGGCGGCTTGGTCCCCGTCATGGGATCATAGCCTTCAATGAGGATGGATCCGGCATCCGTTTTGACCTTAAGAAAAGGAGCATGAACGTGGGGATTGCGGAAGATGCCGTAAGGGCAGCCTGCGGGGACGGCATAACGTTAAGGTCTGCAAGGCCTGTTTCCGGGGGAGATATCAACGGAGCCTATCTTCTGGAGCTTTCGGATGGGAGGGAGCTTTTCCTGAAGACAAACCGGAGGGAGAATATCGGCTTTTTCGAATCGGAGCGGGAAGGGCTTTTGGCCATTGCGGAAACCGGCTCGATCTGTGTGCCTGAGGTGATCAGCACAGGCACTTCCCAGGACGGAGCCTATCTTTTGATGCAGTTTGTAAGGGGAAGGCAGGAAAATCCCGGATACTGGGAGCATTTTGCCGAGTCCCTGGCAGGGATGCACCGGGCAGACGCTTCCGGACTGGTTCCCGGCGGAAGGTACGGCTTTCATTCGGACAATTATATCGGAGCCGGGATCCAGATCAATACCCCTTGTGACAGCTGGATCGTTTTCTTCCGGGATTACCGCCTGAAGGTACAGCTCGACCGGGCTTCCCGGTACTTCGGTCCAAAGGAAAAAGTAAAGGCGGACAGGCTCCTTGCGAGGCTTCCGGAGCTTCTTGTGGAACCGGAGAAGCCGGCCCTGCTCCATGGAGATCTCTGGTCCGGTAATTTTATTACCGGTGGCGACGGCTGGGCATGGCTCATCGACCCTGCGGCCTATGTGGGCCATCCCGAGGCAGATATTGCCATGACAGAGCTTTTCGGGGGATTCGGACGGAGGTTTTATGAGGCTTACCGGGAAACGGGGCTCATTCAGTACGGTTACGGGGACAGGAGGGATATCTATAACCTTTACCATCTGCTGAACCACCTGAATCTTTTCGGAGGCGGCTATTTCGGCTCTTGTCTGCGGATCCTGGAGCGTTACTGAAATGGCAGGGGAGGCGGTTTCCACAAAGCACCCCGGGCGGAAGGAGGGCAGATGCGTCCTTTGTCCCCGGGAATGCGGGGCAGACAGGGAGAAGCGGACCGGGTTCTGCCATGCGGGTGCCGCTTTGATGGCGGCGAGGGCTTCCCTTCACTTCTGGGAGGAGCCCTGCATTTCGGGAAAGAAGGGCTCCGGGGCGGTATTCTTTTCGGGCTGCTCTTTGCAGTGCGTATATTGCCAGAACCGGCAGATCGCATTGGGGGAGGCCGGAGTGCAGATCTCCCAGGAAAGACTCTATGAGATTTTCCTGGAGCTTAAGGAAAAGGGCGCGGAGAATATCAACCTGGTGACGGGAGGCCATTTCCTGCCGCAGATCGTTCCGGTGCTTCGAAAATCAAAAGAGAACGGCTTTCCCCTGCCCATTGTCTGGAACTGCAGCGGATATGAGAAGGTGGAAGCATTGAAATGCCTGGAGGGGCTGGTGGATATCTATCTTCCGGATTTTAAATATATGGATCCGGAGACCGCGAAGCGGTATTCGGCGGCACCGGATTATCCTTCCGTGGCGGTAAAGGCGCTCTCGGAAATGGTAAGGCAGTGCCCCTCCTTAAGCTTCAGGGAGGACGGAATGCTTCAGAAAGGGGTGCTGGTGAGGCATCTGCTGCTTCCGGGGCAGGTAAGGAATGCAAAAAGGGTGCTTTCCTTCCTGCATGAGACCTATGGGGACAGGATCTATATCAGCATCCTTGGCCAATATACGCCCATGCCGGGGATCGGCGGGAGGTATCCGGAGCTTGCCAGGAGAGTGACGAAGCGGGAATACGAATGGACAGTGGATCATGCCCTTAAGCTTGGGATCAGGAATGCTTATATTCAGGACCGGGAGGTGGCTAAGGAGAGCTTCATCCCGTCCTTTGACGGAACCGGCATTTGACGGATTCAAAGAGCCGTGCCCTGAAAGGATGGACCGTATGCATATTTTCAGGAAGAAAGAAAAGCCGCATAAGTACGATCCCTCAGAGCAGATGCCGGCGGTCCGCTGCAGCATATGCACGGGGGAGCAGGTTGCGGGCTTTAAGGATATCCGGACCGGAGTGTTTCATGAGGAAACGCTTCTGCGGGATCCCTCCGACCTGGAGGTATTTATGAAAAAATATGGCCTTACCGAAGAACCCGTGAAAATCTATTGAAAAACCCCGGATGTTTCTAAAGCTGTGCTGGACAAAGAGGGGGGAATGATTTACTATATTGTCAGGGGTTCTGCATTCAGATAAGCGAAACGTTTCGCTTTCATGCAAAGCCTTTAATCAAAGCAGACAGACTACTATTATTCAAAAGGGAGGTAAGAAAAAATGGCAAAGAACAGATATGTTGGAGATTATCCGGCGATCGGGATCCGGCCCTGCATCGACGGCCGCAGAGGTCCCTTAAAGGTGAGGGAATCTCTGGAGGACCAGACCATGGGCATGGCAAAGTCCGTGAAGAAGTTCTTTGAGGAGAACCTCAAATACTCTAACGGGGAGCCGGTGAAGGTGGTGATCGCCGACACGACCATCGGGCGCGTGGCGGAATCTGCGGCATGTCAGGCGAAGTTTAAGAAGGAGGGCGTGGCCATCACTCTTTCCGTGACGCCCTGCTGGTGCTATGGCTCGGAAACCATGGACATGGATCCCATGACGATCAAGGGCGTATGGGGCTTAAATGCCACCGAGCGTCCCGGGGCGGTATATCTGGCTTCCGTGCTTGCGACCCATGCACAGAAGGGTCTTCCGGCCTTCGGCATCTACGGGAAGGACGTACAGGATGCGGACGATACGGTGATCCCGGAGGATGTGAAGACGAAGCTTCTGCGTTTCGGCCGGGCTGCCGTGGCTGCGGCATCCATGAAGGATAAATCCTATCTCCAGATCGGTTCTGTGACCATGGGGATCGGCGGCTCCATCATCAACCAGGATTTCTTCGAGGAATATCTGGGAATGCGCGTGGAGTCCGTGGATGAGGTGGAGGTGCTCCGCCGCATGGAAGAGCATATCTATAATGAAGACGAGTATCAGAAGGCACTGGCCTGGATCAAGAAGTACTGCCGGCCGGGCTTCGACAAGAACCCGGATTTCGTCAAGAAGTCCGACGAGCAGAAGGAAAAGGATTGGGAATTCACTGCGAAGATGGCCTGCATCATCGAGGATCTCTTCCAGGGCAATCCGAACCTGCCGGCAGGATGCGAGGAAGAGGCCGTAGGGCACAATGCCATCGCCGGCGGCTTCCAGGGGCAGAGGCAGTGGACAGACCACTGGCCGAACTGCGACTTCCCGGAGGCCATCCTGAATACCTCCTTCGACTGGAACGGGGCAAGGGAGCCCTTCATCCTGGCGACAGAGAATGATACGCTGAATTCTGCCAGCATGCTTTTCATGAAGCTTCTGACCAACCGCCCCCAGATGTTTGCGGACGTGAGGACCTACTGGAGCGCCAGCGCCGTAAAGAGGGTCACGGATTATGACATCGAAGGGCATGCCAAGGATGCTGACGGCTTCATCCATCTGATCAATTCCGGCGCCTGCTGCTTAGATGCCTGCGGGGAAGTGAAGGATGCGGATGGGAAGCCCGTCATGAAGCAGTGGTTTGATGTGACCGAAAAGGACATCGAGACCATCATGGCGGCGACGGAGTGGTGTCCGGCCGATAACGGTTATTTCCGCGGCGCCGGCTATTCTTCCCGGTTCCTGACCAGGGCAGAGATGCCTGCTACCATGATCCGCCTGAACCTGGTGAAGAACCTGGGTCCGGTGCTGCAGATCGCAGAGGGCTGGACCGTGAACCTGCCGGATGAGGTATCGGATGTGCTTTGGAAGAGGACGGACTATACCTGGCCCTGTACCTGGTTTGCCCCCCGCTGCGATGGAAAGGAGGGCTCACCCTTCAAGACGGCCTATGACGTGATGAACAACTGGGGAGCCAACCATGGCGCCATAAGCTATGGGCATATCGGGGCAGACCTGATCACCATGGCTTCCATGCTCCGGATCCCGGTATGCATGCATAATGTGCCGGTGGATGATATCTACCGTCCTGCGGCCTGGAATGCTTTCGGTTCGGATAAGGAGGGCGCGGATTACCGTGCATGCGCCGCATACGGCCCGCTGTACAAGACCGTGCGGTAAAGATGCGCTCGGAAGGGGATCCCTCATCCTATGAGGATATCACATACCGTCTTGTAAGGAGCAGAAGAAGGACGATCGGCATTGAGATCACCCCGGAGGGCGAAGTGATCCTCCGGGCGCCCCTCCGGGCTCCATTGAGCCTGGTGGAGGAGGTAATACGGGACAGAGCCGGGTGGATCCGGTCCCACCAGAAAAGGGCGGTGGAACGCAGCTTAAGGCAGGAAGAAGCGCTTTCGAAGCTGGAGCCGGTGAGCCTGGAGGACATGAAGAGGATGGGCACCCAGATGATGATCTCATTCCCACCCAGGATCAAGGCATTTGCAGAAAAGCTGGGTGTGGATTATGGGATGGTCACCATCAGGAACCAGAAAACAAGATGGGGCAGCTGCTCATCCAGGGGCAATCTTAATTTCAACTGTCTTTTGATGATGGCGCCGGCAGAGGTGCAGGACTATGTCATTGTCCATGAGCTCTGCCACAGGCTGGAGATGAATCATTCAAAGAAGTTCTGGAAGCTTGTGGGTTCGGTGATCCCGGATTACCGGCAGCAGGAAAAATGGCTTAAGGAAGAAGGAAGGCTCATCCTGCTGAAGGCATTTAAGAAATAAGGATATGGGAATTAGACAGGGGGCGGACGGCCTCCTGTCTTTTTTCTGTAGGGAAGAAATAAACCAAGGACAGTTTTATGTCAGGGATATTCTTTTTTGAGAAAATCTGATAAAATGTACATTAACTATTTTTCCTTAGATGGGGAAAGCTTTTTGTGGGAAAACCATTTTAATGTACAGTGACGGGAGGAGAATAAAATGTTTTGTACAAATTGCGGATCCAGTGTAGAAGATAATGCAAAGTTCTGCCCAAATTGCGGAGCTCCCATTGAAGGAGCGGCAGGAGTGGCGGCATCCCAGCCTGTGGCAGATACCTACAGCCAGCCAGAGCTGGTATCGGACGGATACGGGCAGGCGGCATCTGACGGGTACGGCCAGGCGCAGCCCGGGGCAGGAGCCTACGGACAGCCGGCATCCGACGGCTATAGCCAGCCACAGCCCGGGGCAGGAGCCTACGGCCAGGCTGCAACCGACGGCTACGGCCAGGCGCAGCCTGGAGCGGGAGCCTACGGCCAGCCCGTGGCATATCAGCAGCCCCAGCCGGCCTTCTCCGGCATGCAGGGAGGGGCGACGAATCGCAGCATCCCCCTCTGCATCGTTTTATGCTTTGTTACCTGCGGCATCTACGGGATCATCTGGATGATCAAGCTCAATGATGAGCTCAACGCGCAGGCAGGGGATACGGAAGCCGCCTCCGGAGGATTGGTATTTCTTTTCACCCTCATCAGCTGTGGCATCTATGCCTTGTATTGGTATTACCAGATGGGAAGGAAGGTGGATATGATCAAGCAGGGGACGGGAAGGGGTGATTCCGGAAATACCCCGGTGCTGTTTCTTGTTCTTGGGCTTGTGGGCCTTGGCATCGTAAATTATGCCCTGATGCAGAGTGCCCTGAACGATGTGGCGGGATAAGAATAGAGGAAAACCCTGTCGGAATTGACGGAAATGTCCATCATGAAAAAAGAGCCGGCCGGAAAGGCGGGGCGTCATAAGACAGTAAATACTGTTAGAATTAAAAGAATGTGAAGGCGTGGCTTCGGTCACGCCTTTTCACTTGCATAGATGGGATGTTTGTTTCGTTATTCCTTAAATGTATACCGGTCACTCGTTACAGCCAAAAGCTTTTTTATAATAGGGAGCGTAAAACCCACTGCTCTTGAACGGTGGGATATAAGCGGCCATCAGCGATCGTAACAGCGGATCCGGTTGCCCTTTCGGTAAAACCTTGTTATAATAGCCTTACCAAGGAGGCTCCCTTTATGGGCTAATGGAGGGAGTCCTTCGGGGACTTTCTCTGGCTTGGAATATTAGAGAAAGGGGATTGTTATATGCGAGGTGCGATTATGACAAGAGAAACCGTATCCAAGTTTAACGGATTGAACGCTGAATACCAGAATATTGTTACAGATTTTATTGATTTTCTCACCATACGCCAGTCTAACAGGGATTTGACGCTGAAAGTCATAGAAGATGCAGACAATGGCATTGACATCTCGGAACCTTTTGATAATGTTGACGATCTGATGGCGGCACTTAATGCTTGATATCAGATTTACGGGCAGTTCAAGAAGGATTTCAAGAAGGTTAAAAGCCAGGGATTCAGCGAATCCGACAATCAGGAGCTAAAAAAGCTGATTCAGCAGCTTGCCGAGCGCAAGCCTCTTGACCCGAAGTATTTAGACCATCCGCTAAAAGGAAAGGACTTTGTTGGAGCAAGAGAATTTCACTTCAGACCGGATTTACTTGTGGTATACAAGATTCGTGAAAAAGATGTTGAATTGCTCATGCTTCGATTCGGCTCGCATAGTGAACTTTTTTAACGTCCCGGCGGATATGAACTGCAACGACTGCGATGCCTGGCAAAGAGGATCGGCTATGAGATCCTGAGCTGGGCAGACATTGCCCGGGAGGGCAGGAACGCCTCTAGGGCATGGGAAAGCAAAATAGGGGCTGGAAATCAAATTCCAGCCCCTTTATTTTTTTGCGTGTTCCCCCATGCACGGACGGACCCAGCGGTGCCGGCCACGGAGGACAGCAGGCAATGCCAGAAGGACCCAGACCGCGGAGAAGTTGATTTAAGCATGCGCATGCCGTGAGAATGACGGGGAACGGCAGGAATGCATGTGCCGCCGGAACGTCCCATGCGTGAGGAGGAATGGAAAGGATTATCCATTAGAAGACAACAATATTTCTGAGGCGTCATTTCCGTCATGTTTAATCCTTTGGGTTGATATTCAAAAAGACAGAGCGCTTCATGTTGTTGTAGGATATAACGGAAGAAGAATAATTATTATCTCCGCGTATCATCCTGACAAAGAACGCTGGGAAAACGATTACAGAACAAGAAAGGAGAAATAACTATGTGTAATGCTTGTTTTGAAGATGATAAGATTAAAACATTCACTACTTTTACAGTAGAATACAAGGGTTGCATTATAGTAATACGCAATGTTCCTTGTCTTGAATGTCAGATTTGTGGAGAAACCACCTTTACTGATGAAATATCAGCGCAGTTGGAAAGAATCGTCAATTCTGCCAAGACTGTATTGCAAGACATTTCAGTTATTGATTATTCAAAGGTGGCATAATTCAGTGAATCACAAATGTTCTCAACTTCGGTTGGGAGCATTTTTATGCCACAAACGGTAGCGCTGGTTTTGGGGATATGTCCCTGCAAAAGGTTGTCACTATGAGAACCTCTACAAATGCTGATAAATTCAGCATCTTCTAGTGTCGAGACGCTTGGCGTATACCTAAATCCATATGATGAGTTAGATGATATTATCAGGGATGGATCCAGAGGGTCATCCGGAATGGATGATCATCCAAGGATTATCGAAATTGACAAGAATGTATTCTCTGTAGAGATGGTAAAAGGACAGAAATTCACAATTGGAAAAGGAGATTGGAGAAGCGAGGCATCATCAGTTGTTGGGGTCAATAAAAAAAAGGGTGTAGTCTCTGCGAAGAAAAAGGGAGAAGCCGTTCTTACGGAATCAAAGTCTGGAGTTACGGTAAATGTCAAAGTATATGAACCGAAGCTTAAAGGAGCAAAAAAAAGAACTCTTTATGTACGGAAGGCCAAATCGCAGCATCGTCGAAGCAGAAGCAGAAAACCGGTCTGACCTCAGTGCACAGACACCCGCCCCGCAGCAGGCTCCTTCCCCTTCCCCGGCGGACAGGGAAGCGGGGAAGCACGCGGCAGGCCACGACTACGAAGAGATCACGGACGCGGTGCGGGATGCCTTCGTCGCCTTCACGTCAGATGTCTTTTGACAGGTTCAGTAGATCAAGAAAAAAACAGCATAGATAAGATGTGACAGGGGATGGCTGAAAACAGCCATCCTCTTTTTTTATTTCAAATTCGGAAATGTCGTTTTATTTGGGTAAGTGTCAGCCATAAGAATTTGTAAGTTTTGCAGATGGGACAGAGAGGGAAATATTCAGGGTAGAAGAGATCAATGAGATTTGCAGCTGTGATAGGGATACACTATACTCTAAAAGCGGGGGGGCCGCACGCAGCCTTTCCGCGATCCGTTTTAACACGCATAGAGATCAAAGGAGGAATTCCGATGTCCTTACAGATCGTGAGAAATGATATCGTAAAAATGCAGACGGAAGCCATCGTCAATCCTGCGGGGGAGACTTCCGAGGTGGGAGACGGCCTAGAGGTATCCATTTATATGGCGTCGGGTTATGACAGGCTTCATGCTTTGCGTAAGAAGATCGGGAATAAGAAGCCGGGATATGTCTCGGTGGTGGGCCATGACATTACGGACGACGGCCGGGTCTGGATCAACGAAGCCGGAAGCCTGTACATGATCGACTGTGGCTGCTACAGGACGGGCAGGCTGGGATGCCTGTGCCTGGATACAAGGGAAATCCTGTATTCGGATTGACCGGGAGGAAAATTCGGTCAGTCGTCCTCCGTGAGACGCTCCGCCGTGCCGTCATGGATGAGCCTTACCATGATGGAGGCGATCTCCGGGTCGAACTGGGTGCCGGAATGGCTGGCAAATTCGGAGAGGATCTCTTCCCAGGACAGGTGCTTGCGGTAGCAGCGGTCCCTTGCCATGGCATCATAGGCGTCTGCCACGCAGATGATCCGCCCTACCAGGGGGATCTCTTTTCCCGAAAGACCCGCCGGGTAGCCCTTTCCATCGTATCGTTCGTGATGGCACATGGCACCGTCCCGGATGCCGTCGATGGCGGTAAAGTCCTCCAGCATCTGCCCTCCCTGGGTGGGGTGGGTCTTCATGATGTCATATTCATCTTTGGTCAGTTTCCCTACCTTTTTCAGGATGCTGTCCGGTATGCTGATCTTGCCGGAATCATGCAGGAGTCCGGCGTAATACACATGATCTACTTCTTCCTCGGAAAGCCCCAGGCGCCGGGCAAGCTCCGCGGCGATGGTGGCGACCCTCCTGGAGTGGCCTCTGGTATAGGGATCCTTGGCATCGATGAAATTGATGAAGGTGCTGATGGATTGGAGGATGATCTGCCTGTCCCGTTCCATCCGCTCCGTGGCGCGTTTTCCCACAGCATACTCGCTGACGGTCTGCACAAGAAACATGCACCAGATCAGGGAGAGGATGACAAGGACAAAGAAGAAGGGGAGCTTCATGGCACCCACGTTTTTCCGGTAGGTAAGCTCCACCTCCACAGGCTCCCAGGGATCCACCCCGACCACGATCATGCCGAAGGTCCGGGCCTGCCGGGAGAGTACCTCTTTCGAATGATCCATGGCCGAAAGCTTTAGGGCGTCAGCGGTCTGGACGAAGCTTGCATTCCATACGTCGCCGGGTTCCATGGGCCGGATGCCCTTGGGGAGCGCAAAGGAGGCATTCCAATCCGTGATGTCAAAACCGGAATCGTTCGAGAGGGTAAAATCGTATTCCGCTCCGTAATACATCACATTTTCCCGCCATTCCTTGGAAATGGCGCAGGCCACAGAAATGCCGTCATCCCCCGGCTCTTTATTCAGCTCTACAAGAGAGGTCATCCATCCGGAAAGGACATACCGGGCAAAAGCATAATTAAGGAGAAAGCATAGAACAAGGACAATGCCGGATATGATCAGGATCCGGACTTTTGTCTGTGAGATCTTCATGGACAGAGGAATCCTTTTTTATTTTTTCAGGTGGCATATACGGAACCGGCTGTAACCCTGGTGTGCTTTGGAGTAAAGCCGGGCTGGAAATTATGCAAATAAAAAAATGGAGCTAATCAGACTCGAACTGACGACCTCCTGCATGCCATGCAGGCGTTCTCCCAACTGAACTATAGCCCCGTACCACAAGGAGTATTCTACAGGAAAATGAAGGAATTGTAAATCATTTTTTTTGAATCAGCGGAAAATGGCGGTAAACCGCTACAATTCAGCGTCCAGCCGCCGATGTTTTAATGGCACCGAAGCAGTGTGCTTATGCCTGGCGCTCGGTCGGATCTTCGTTCGTCCGCCGCCTTATGAAATCATTCCCTCGACATTTGGAGGGGACAATTTGGCATTGCGACAAAACGTTTCGCAAAGATTGTCGGAGAAATCAGGCCGATGCAGCAAGGGTGTTTTGAAAACTTCTTGACGAAACGTTTCGCTTTATGGTATAAGATTTATGGATGTTTTTCTTTTGGAGGGGGACTGCCCCGGGCGGGAATGATGCCCCGGAGAAACCCGCGTCAGAGGCTTCAGATCAGGATGGAGGAAAGAGCATGAGAGACCTGCTTCTTGGAATTGATATCGGCACCAGCTCCTGCAAGGTGGCTGTCTTTACCCCGGAGGGGGAGGTGGCCGCGTCAAGGAGTGCGGAGTATGAGGTCTACCGTCCAAAGCCCGGCTGGGCTGAGCAGGATCCGGAGGACTGGGTGCGGGGGATATATGGCTGCATCCGGAGGATCTTTGAGGAGACGGATGTGAAGGCAGAGGAGATCCGCGGCATCGGGGTGGACGGACAGAGCTGGTCGGCCATCGCTGTGGATTCTGACGGGAAGGTCCTCACCAATACGCCCATCTGGATGGATATGCGCTCCCAGGATATCTGCGACCGCCTGACCAGCCAGATCGGACAGGATAAGATCTTCGGCCTTGCGGGGAATGCCCTGAAGCCTTCCTATACCACTGCGAAGATCATATGGTACCGGGAAAACCTTCCGGAGGTTTATGAAAAAACAGACAAGATCCTGCAGAGCAACAGCTTTTTGGTCTACCGGCTTACGGGAGAGATCTCCCAGGATATGAGCCAGGGCTACGGCCTGCATTGCTTCGATATGCGAAGGGGCGCCTGGGATGCCGGTATGGCCAGGGCGCTGGGGATCCGGGAAAGCCTGCTTCCGCCCATCTTCCCCTGCACGGGCGTGGTGGGAAAGGTTTCCAGGGAAGCGTCCGAAGCAACGCTCCTTATGGAAGGGACTCCCGTAGTGGCAGGGGGGCTGGATGCCGCCTGCGGCACCCTGGGGGCAGGAGTAGCAAGACCTGGAGAGACCCAGGAACAGGGAGGCCAGGCAGGAGGCATGAGCATCTGCATCGACGAATATGCGGCAGATCCAAAGCTGATCCTCAGCTTCCATGTGGTACCGGGGAAGTGGCTGCTTCAGGGAGGAACCACCGGAGGCGGGGGAACCATGCGCTGGTTTGAGCAGAATTTCGCGGATTATGAGCGGGAGAACGGCAGCGGGAAGCCTTCCCTGGTGCAGCTCAATGAGATCGCGCAGAAAATAGCCCCGGGATCGGACGGGCTGATCTTTCTTCCCTATATGTCGGGAGAGAGGACACCGATCTGGGATCCGGATGCAAAGGGAGTCTTTTATGGATTGGATTTTTCCAAGACAAAGGGGCATTTCGTGCGCTCCATAATGGAGGGCGTGGCTTATTCCCTGCGGCATAATCTGGAGACAGCCGCGAATGCCGGCGCCCAGGTGGGGGAGATGAAGGCCATGGGGGGATCGGCCAATTCCCTGCTTTGGACCCAGATCAAGGCCGATGTGACGGGGAAGAGAATCGTGGTTCCCGCAAGTGATACGGCGACGACCCTGGGAGCGGCGATCCTGGGCGGCGTGGGAGCCGGGATTTATGAATCCTGTGAGGATGCCGCAGACAAGACAGTGCATGTGACAAGAACCCATGAGCCGGATCCGGCAAATGCAGAGGTCTATGACAGGAGATACCATACCTATCTGGAAATATATGCACAGCTGAAAGATGTGATGAAGGAAAGGAGCTGAGGAGGAAAAATGAAAGCAGGAGTAGTGCATGCAAGGGAAGATATTCGCTATGAGGAGATCGAAAAGCCGAAGGCTGAGCCGGGGAAAGTGGTAGTCAAGGTCAAGTATACCGGCATCTGCGGATCAGACATACCCAGGGTCAATGGGGATGCATGCCATTATTTTCCCAATGTGCTGGGACATGAGTTTTCCGGCGTGGTGGATGAAGTCGGTGAGGGCGTTACTTTGGTGAAGCCCGGAGACCGGGTGGCCGGGATCCCTCTCGTGCCCTGCATGAAATGCGAGGACTGCCAGAAGGGAAATTATTCCCTCTGCCGGCATTACAGCTTCATTGGATCCAGGGAATTCGGAAGCTTTGCCGAGTATGTGGCGGTACCGGAAAAGAACGTGGTGCCTTTTTCTGAGGAAGTGAGCTTCATCCAGGGAGCCTTTTTTGAGCCGGCCACGGTAGCCCTCCATGGATTAGAGCGCACGGATTACCATGGCGGAAGGACCGTAGCGATCCTGGGCGGCGGCACCATCGGCATGATGACGATGCAGTGGGCAAAGATCTTTGGCGCAAAGAAGACGGTGGTCTTTGATATCGTGGATGAAAGACTGGAGCTTGCGGCCAGGCTTGGGGCTGACGCAGGCATCAATACCCTGAAGGAGGGCTTCATGGAGGAGGCAAAGGAGCTTACCGGCGGCAGAGGCTTTGACTATGTCTTTGAGACGGCAGGCAATACCATCACCATGAAGATGGCTTTCGCCCTTGCGGCAAATAAGGCGGATGTCTGCTTCATCGGCACCCCCACGAAGGAATTGAGCTTTACCGTGGATGAATGGGAAAACATGAACCGGAAGGAATTCCGGCTGACGGGCTCCTGGATGTCTTATTCGGCGCCCTTCCCCGGCCATGAGTGGGAGCTTACGGCGCATTATTTCGGAACCGGGGAGCTGAAGTTTGATGATTCTTTTGTATATAAGATCCAGCCCTTGAGCGGCATCGCCGAGGCCTTTGAATGGTTCAAGACGCCGGGTACCGTGAAGGGGAAGGTACTGATCGACAGCGAAAAGTAGAAAACATGCCCTTTGGCATGTTTTCTCCCACCGGCAGTTTACATCTACAACACAACTTTTATTAAAGGAGGAAATGAAATGGGAGTAGAAAAGATGCCCTTTGGCATGTTTTCTCCCGCTGGCAGCCTGGAACTCGTCACATTAATCATAATATAAGGAGGAAATGAAATGGGAGTAGATCCGAAGAAAGTACCACAGATCACGCTGAACACGGGAGACAAGGTTCCCTGCATGGGCATGGGCACCTTCGGCTCCGACCGCTTTACGGCAGAGGAGGTCAGCAATGCGGTGGCAGGAGCCATCCGTGCGGGCTACCGGATGTTTGACTGTGCGGCCTGCTACGGCAATGAGGACCAGATCGGCCAGGTCTTCCAGGCGGCTTTTGATGAGGGGGTCGTGGAGAGGAAGGACCTCTATATCATGACCAAGGTCTGGAATGATATGCACAGGGAAGTGGAGAAATCCGCGAAGAAGAGCATCGCCGACCTGAAATGCGATTATATCGATCTTTTCTTCATCCACTGGCCTTTCCCGAATTATCATGCACCGGGATGTGACGTGGACTCCAGAAATCCGGATTCCAAGCCCTTTTCTGTGGCGGAATTCATGGATACCTACCGCCAGATCGAGGCACTGGTGGACAAAGGCCTGGTGCGGCATATCGGCATTTCCAATATGACCATCCCGAAGCTGGAGCAGGTGGTGGATCAGTTCCGGATCAAGCCGGTGGCCTGCGAGCTGGAGCTGCATCCCTGCTTCCAGCAGCAGGAGCTCTTTGATTACCTGAAGGCTCACGACATCCAGCCCATCGGATTCATGCCCTTAGGCTCTCCCCAGAGGCCGGAGAGAGATATCGTGGCGACGGACATCGCTGACATGCAGGTGCCGGAATTCAAGGCTATCGCAGAAAAGCATGGCGTACATCCTGCCATCATCGCCTTAAAGTGGGCTGTGCAGAGGGGACAGATCCCGATTCCTTTCTCCATCCATGAGATGGAATATGTAAGCAACCTGGAATCTACCCAGACCGAGCCGCTGACGGATGAGGAGATGGCCACCATCGCTACACTGGAAAAGAATAACCGCCTGGTGAAGGGGCAGGTCTTCCTGTGGCCGGGTGCTACGGACTGGCATGACCTGTGGGACGAGAACGGGGTGATCACGGATTGCCCGGACGCTAAGTAAACATGCCCTTTGGCATGTTTACTCCCTCCGGCAGCGTAGTGTGGGGCAGCGTAGAGCAAGAACCCATAGCTGTACTTGGATGTGGGCCGCATGGCGTGCCGCGCTGCATATGCCGGCAAAAAAAGTTTTGATGGAGCAATAAGGAGAAAAAATGAGCGATTTGATGAATAAGATGGTACAGGAGAGGAAGGCCGGCAGGACGGCGGGCGTTCCTTCTTACTGCACGGCAAATGATATCGTGATCGAGGCATTGATCCGCCAGGCCAAGGAACTGGACGTGGATATCCTGATCGAAGCCACAGCCAACCAGGTGAATCAGTTTGGCGGATATACGGGGATGCAGCCGAAGGATTTCCGGGATTTCATTTATGAGATCGCAGACCGGGCCGGATATCCCCATGACCGGATCGTGCTGGGCGGGGATCATCTTGGCCCCCTGACCTGGGTGAATGAGCCGGAGGAAAGCGCCATGGAGAAGGCAGTGACCCTGGTGAAGCTTTTCGTGGAAGCCGGATTCAAGAAGATCCACTTGGATACCAGCATGCGCGTGGCAGACGACCCGACGGATGCGCCGCTTACGGACGAGACCGTGGCAAGGCGCGGAGCCAGGCTTTACCAGGCCTGTGAGGACAGCTACCAGGAGCTTCTGAAGAAGAATCCGGAGGAAAAGCGGCCGGTCTTCATCATCGGAAGCGAGGTACCGATCCCGGGAGGAGCCCAGCAGGAAGAAGACAGCATTTCCGTGACGAAACCGGAGGCTGTCGAGAAGACCTTGGCAGAATATAAAAAGCAGTTTGCCGGTCTTTCGGATCCCGATGCGTTCAAGAATGTGATCGCCATCGTGGTACAGCCCGGCGTGGAATTCGGGGATGATGAGGTCTTTCCTTATAACCGGGCAAACGCCGGTAAGCTTTGTGAAAAGATCCGGAGCTTCGACGGGATCTATATGGAAGGGCATTCCACGGATTACCAGCCTCCCCAGTGCCTGAAGGAAATGGTGGAAGATGGGGTAGCGATCCTCAAGGTAGGGCCTGCGCTTACCTTCGCGCTTCGGGACGGGCTGTTTGCCTTAAGTGAGATCGAAAGCCGCCTGGTGCCGGAGGGAGAGCAGGTGAAATTCCCGGAGCTTATGGAAAAGCTGATGCTGGATGATCCCTCCAAATGGGCAAAGTACTATAGGGGCTCCGAGCAGGAGATCGCCCTGAAGAGGAAGTACAGCCTTTCGGACCGCTGCAGGTATTATTTCGCAAGTCCGGAGATCCGGGATGCCATCGACAGGCTGATCCGGAATGTGGACCAGTGCCAGATCCCCACGGGGCTTTTGATGCAATATATGCCGCTGCAGTATAAGAAGGTCAGGGATGGGAAGCTTCAGAAGGAGGCTCGTGCCCTGCTCATGGATTTCGTGATGGATGCGGCAGATGATTATAATTTTGCCGTGGGATATATCTGAAGAAATGGATGAAATGACGCCCCTCAGGCTTAAGGCCCGGGGGGCGCATGCATTCAAAGGAAGCATAAAGCGGCAGGGATAACATGCATTTTTAGGAAGCATAAAGCGGCAGGGATAACATGCATTTCCGGGGAAGGCCGAAGAGCCGGAGGCAGAGGAAGCGGGGAGAGGAAAGGAATATGGAGGCTGCTTGGATCGCAGAATACAGAAGGGAAACCGACCGGAACAGGCGGAAGGAGATCCTGAACCGGGTCGGGGAGGACCAGGGCGAGACGGAGGAATACCTGATCCGGAAGGAACTCTATGATGCCCGCTACCATAAGCAAAACGGTCAGGACGTGGATCATTTCATCCGGGGATGGATCGACCTGCAGTCCTTAAAGCGGAGGGTATATCTGCCGGGGGAGAAGAAGCGGATCCGGAAGGAGCTGGACGGCATCCTCCAATGCTGGCAGTTTCCGCTCTGCAGGAAGCATGGCGAGGCCGGGGAAAAGGCCCTCTACGACGAGCTTTTTAACCTGACTTATTTCTACATGGAGCTTTGTGAGAGGGACAAGATGTATAATGCGGTCCTGCTGGGGCTTGGCCATATCACGGATGAGCGCAGGACGGACAAGATCGCGGCAGAGATCCGGGAGATGACGGTGCAGATTCCGGAAAAGCTTGAGATCCAGGAGGAGTTCAGCCCTTTCATAAAGGCCGCAAGGGATGCCTTCCTGGCACGTTTCCCTGCGGAGTCAGGAAAGCTTTAGGGAAGCATAAGGAATACAGATTCGTTTAAGCGAAGAAAAAGAGGTCAAAATGGCGGCAACGATCAAGGACATCAAGGCAGAGACCGGGCTGGGCCTGGCTACTATCTCCAAATTCTTAAACGGCGGCAATGTCCGTGCCGAAAACCGGGTGAAGATCGAGGAAGCGATCAAGAAGCTGGACTACCATCCCAATGAGACAGCCAGGTCCCTTGTGACGAAAAGGACAAAGACCATAGGCTTTGTGGTCAATAATATCTCCATCAGCTTCAGCGGTGTGCTTCTGCAGCATGCCTCCGCCTATCTGCACAGCCGCGGCTACGGCATGATGATCTGCGACTCCAACTGCGACAAAAAGCAGGAGGAGGAGAATATCCGCTTCTGCGTGGAAAAGCAGGTAGACGGCATTCTGATCACCCCCACCGGCAAGGATGCGGACTTCCTTCAGCCGGCGGAAAAAGCCGGGATACCCGTGGTCCTTTTAGACCGGGAGGTAAGGAGCGACCATTTTGACTGCGTGACCATCGACAACCGCAACGCGGCGGAGAGGGCCGCCCATGACCTGATCAAGAGGGGGCACCGGAGGATCGCCATGATCCATTCGGAGGAGTATACCGGCCGGGAGCGGTATGAGGGTTATCTTGCTGCCATGGAAAAAGCCGGGCTTAAGGTTCTTCCGGAATATATCTACGCCGGGGAGATGCATTCCCCAGAGCTTGGATATGAGAGCATGAAGAAGCTGCTTTCCCTGAAGGAGAGGCCTACGGCGGTGCTTTCCAGCAATTATGAGGTAAGCCTGGGAGTCATCATGGCCATCCATGAAAGCGACATCCGCTGTCCGGAGGATGTATCCCTTATCGGCTTTGATGAGCTGATCCTGCCTATGGTTTTGAATCCGAAGCTGACGGTAGTGGCCCAGCCCATGGAGGAGATCGCCTCGGAGGGAGTCCGGATCCTGCTGAAGCGGATCGAGGAAGGGAAAGGAGTTCCTCCCCAGAGGGTTAGCCTGTATGCTGCCTTAAAGGATGGGGATTCGGTAAGAAATGTGGGATAAGGGCAGGCAGATGGAGTATGAAGGCTGCCTGGAAGCAGGAAAGACGCTGCTTCAGCTTCTCCAGGAAAAGGGAATTCCCCTTTCGGCAGACTGTGGGGGAAGGGGCAGCTGCGGGAAGTGCCGGGTGCAGTTTCTGACCGAAGCTCCAAAGACGGATGAGATCGAAGAGAGGCTTTTGACGGAACAAGAAAGAGCGGAGGGGATCCGCCTCGCCTGCAGGTGCAGGAAGGAGGGGGGATTCCGGATCCGCTTTTTTTGTGAGGAAGGCAGGAATCCCGGGGTTTTGGAGGTGGACGGGGCATGCCGGAACTCGGAAGAAGACAGAACCCCCGGGATCTTGGAGCTTGACGGGGCATGCCGAAGTAAGGAAGAAGGCGCGGGGAGAGACCTTCCCAGAGGAGATGTGCTGGCCGTAGACCTGGGTACGACCACGATCGCGGCGGTTCTTTTCCGGGAAGGACGGAAGGGATCCCAGGGCACCCGGATGAACAGCCAGCGGAGCTTCGGGGCGGATGTGATCTCCAGGATCCAGGCGGCATCCGAGGGGCACGAGAAGCAGCTTCAGGAGCTTGTCCAAAGGGATCTAAGGATTCTTGCCAAAGAGCTGGGCGCAAGGCTTGAGCTGTCGGAGGTCATCATTTCCGGAAATACGACGATGCAGCATCTTTTGGAAGGACTCAGCACGGAGGGCATGGGGAAGGCGCCTTACCGGCCGGTAAGCCTGAGCTTTAGAAAAAAGGGAAACATCACATTCCTGCCGGGGATCAGCGCCTTTGTGGGAGCAGATATATTAAGCGGCATCGTGGCCTCCGGGATGGACCAAAGCGAAGAGACATGCCTCCTGCTGGACCTGGGAACCAACGGGGAGATGGCCGTGGGGAATAAGGAGCGGATCCTGGTGGCAAGCACGGCTGCCGGTCCGGCCTTTGAGGGAGGAAACATATCCTGCGGCATGGCGGCAGTGGGGGGAGCCATAAGCCGGGTACGCATCCGAAGCAATAAGGCGGAGCTTGAAGTCATTGGTGGGGGAGAGCCAAGGGGGGTGTGTGGCAGCGGGGTGTTGGAGACGGTATATGAGCTTCTTCGTTCCGGCCTCCTGGATCAGACAGGGCTATTGGCAGAACCATATTTTGACCGGGGTTTTCCCCTGGCAGAGGGTCTGTATTTTACAAATAAGGACGTGCGGGAGGTACAGCTGGCAAAGGCCGCGGTCCGTGCAGGGCTTGAAACCCTTCTCCGGGAATACGGCACGGAGTTGGAGGGCGTGGAAAGGCTATATCTTGCAGGATCCTTCGGGCAGGGGCTTGACCTGGAGAAGGCGGCAGGGATCGGTATTTTGCCGGAGGAGCTGCTTTCCAGGGCGATCGCCGTAGGCAACAGCTCACTTTCCGGAGCCTGCCTTTATGCCGCAGACCGGACCTTGCGGATGCAGGGACGGTTTCTCCGCGCTGCAGGGCTTTGCCGGGAGGTGGAGCTTGCAGAGAGCGCGGTTTTCCAGCGTCTCTTCCTGGAATGCATGGATCTGGGTCCTGCGCCGCAGAATACGAATGACCGTGTATAGACCCTTCCCGGAAAGCATGGATCTTGCCCTGCCGGGAGGAGAATGAATTTTTTTCCGCAGGAATCCACCCGGACTTTCAGGGTCATTCCAGGCGGAGCCTTGTTGTAACAGCTTGTGATTTGTAGTATATTTTTCGCGGAACTGATATTTGGGGAGGGTGCGTTCCTTAAGGATGGAAACGGCCGGATCCGGATAAAAAAGGTGGAGGTAGAACATGCGGATTGATTCAAGAAAAGCGGAAGGAAAGTTCAGGAGGCTTATGGCCATCCTGTGCGTGTCGGCGTTTGGAGCCCTGACCGCGGCCTGTGGCGCATCGGAACCGGAGGCGGTGCCGGAAGCCGAGGCGGCGCCGGAAGCCGAGGCGGTGCCGGAAGCCGAGGCGGCACCGGAGGCAGAGGCAGCACCGGAAGCAGAGACAGCACCGGAGGCAGAAGCAGCACCGGAGGCCGAGGCGGCACCGGAAGCGGAGGCCGATGAAGGAGATGCGGCCTGGAAGTCTGCTTATGGGGATATCGTAAAGGATTGGAATACACAGCATTCCTCCGAAGGCGAAGCCGGCTACAGCCTGGTCTTTATCGATGAGGATGAGATCCCGGAGCTGGCCTTATTCTGCGATGATGATGCCTGGTATGCCATGGATCTGTATACCTTTAAGGAGGGGAGCGCCGTGCGGCTTGCCATTAAGGATGCAGACTGGGATACATCCCAGACGCCTTTCTTCAGTCCGGGATGGCAGGGAAAGGGAGACTGCTTCTGTGAAAAGGAAGGGATCTATTTCCAATCCCGTGGAATGATGGGCGACCAGAGGACGAATGGATACAGGCTGGAGGGGACAGACCTCAACAGGATCTTCTTCTATGAGTATACCGACCTCAGCTGGGATGAGGAAAATAAGGATCCGTATTCCTATATTCTCGAATATACCGGCAAGGACGGGAAGGACGTGTCGGTGGAGAAATCCATCACCGAAGAAGATGCGTTCTATGACATGAAAAACATCCCCGAGGCAAAGGATCTGGAGGAGACCTTCGGCTTTTCCTTCGACCATATGACGGATATGAACGGGAGCAAGGTGCCTTACGAAGAGATCATGAAACAGCTTTCCTAAACCGGCTTTCACAACGCGCAAAAAACATATTGACATATGGGCAAAGCTATTATAAAATACAAAAAGTGAAACGTTTCGTTTAGCGAATGTGAACGAAAAAACTTCATCCGTGTCTCCCTCCCGCGACAGGGAGGGGATGCGAAGAACGGAGGGAAGAGTGGAAAAGTTCAAGCAGATTCCTTTAGTGAAAAAGCTGGGATTCAACCGGGTGATCCTGTTTTGTGTTTTGATCCTGATGTATGTGGCGTTTTCCCTGATGGTTCCGGGCTTCTTCGGTAAGGCGAGGATCATGAGCGTAATGAATTATGTATATTTCCTCGGCTTCCTTTCCCTGGGGGTTACCTTCGTCATAGCCACCGGAGGCATTGATTTCTCCATCGGACCCGTGATGTTCTGCTGCGGGCTGATCTCCGGATATACCATGGTCTTCAAGGGAGCCCCGGTCATCGTTTCCATCATCATGAGCATCATCATCGGCTTTCTTTTCGGCATGTTCAACGGATACCTGGTATCCTACTGGACGATCCCGCCGTTCATCGTTTCCATGGCTTCCATGAATATCGCAAAGGGCATCGCGGCGGTCTATACCAAGACCCAGTCCGTAAGCTGGCCTCTTTCCACAGATCCGGTGAACGGATGGTTCCGCAGCCTGCTTACCAGCAATGGATTTCCGGTGGGTCTGGTGATCTTCCTGATCGCGGCCTTTGTGTGCATGACCGTCCTGAACAATACGAAGCCGGGCCGGTATATCCTCTGCCTGGGCAGCAATCGCGAAGCGGTTCGCCTTTCGGGAGTGGACATCCGGAAATGGGAAATGCTGGCTTATGTGATCTGCGGGACATTGGTGGGGATCGCGGCCATCTTCTTTGTGGGAGCTTATACGACGGTCCAGCCGGGATATGGCGACCAGTACAATAACGAAGCCATTGCAGGCTGCGTCATGGGAGGCACGTCCATGGCAGGCGGCCTGGCTTCCATCGGAGGCACCGTCATCGGGGTGCTGATCATCTCCCTGCTTCAGGAGGGCATCCTGGCGCTGGGCTTTGCAAAGGATATCCAGCTGATCGTGACGGGCCTTATCGTTATCGTCGTGGTCTATGCCGACGTCATGGCCAGGCGCAGGAAGAATTAAGGATACGGAAGGAGCAGATCAATGGCAGCGACAGAAGCGATTCTGACAATGGAAAATATCGACAAGACCTTTCCCGGGGTGCATGCCCTTGACCATGTGCATTTCGATGTGCGGAGCGGTGAGGTTCATGCCCTGATGGGGGAAAACGGGGCGGGCAAGTCCACCCTGATGAAGGTCCTGACCGGCATTTACAGCAAGGACTCCGGCACCATCACCTATGAGGGGAAGGAAGTCGAGTATCATAATACCAGGGAAGCGCAGGATGCCGGCATCGTCATCGTCCACCAGGAGCTGAACATGGTGGGAGATCTGACGGTGGCGCAGAATATCTTCATCGGCAGGGAGTTCATGAAGGGCTTCCGGATCGATGATAAGAAGATGATCGAGGAATCCAGAAAGCTCTTTGAGGAGCTGAAGATCGATATCAACCCCAGGGACAAGATGAGCGACCTTACCGTCGGAAAGCAGCAGATGTGCGAGATCGCAAAGGCCATCTCCCATCAGGCCAAGGTCATCATCTTTGACGAGCCCTCCGCGGCATTGACCGAGAAGGAGATCGAGGATCTTTTCTTGATCATCCGGGATCTCAGGGCGAAGGGGCTTGCCATCGTATATATTTCCCACAGGATGGACGAGATCAAGGTCATTACGGACCGGGTGACGGTCATGCGGGACGGCGGCTATGTAGGCACGCTGATCACCAAGGACTGCACGAAGGATGACATCATCAACATGATGGTGGGGCGTGTGATCTATGAGGAGCCAAAGACCGAGAGCCATGTGCCGAAGGATGCTCCGGTGGTGCTCAAGGTGGAGCATTTGAATGCCGGAAGGATGGTACAGGATGTGAGCTTCGAGCTGCGCAAGGGAGAGATCCTCGGCTTCTCGGGACTGATGGGAGCGGGACGTACGGAGACGGCGAGGGCTCTCTTCGGGGCAGATCCCAAGACCGGCGGAGACATCTATGTGAACGGGGAGAAGGTGACCATCAATTCGCCGCAGGATGCCGTGAAGCATGGGATCGGTTATCTTTCCGAAGACAGGAAGCGTTTCGGGATCGTGGTACAGAAGACCATTACGGAAAACTCCACCTTGGCTTCCATGGAAAATTACATGAACGGTCCCTTCATCGACAAGGCTGCCGAAAAGGAGGTCACGGAGAAATATATCAAGGAGCTTTCCACCAAGACGCCCGGCGCAGATCAGCTGGTGGTCAATCTCTCCGGAGGCAACCAGCAAAAGGTGGTCATCGCCAAGTGGCTGGTGCGTAATTGTGACATCCTGATCTTTGACGAGCCCACCAGAGGCATCGACGTGGGAGCCAAGAATGAGATCTACAAGCTGATGAACCGCTTGACGGCGGAGGGCAAGTCCATCATCATGATCTCCTCGGAAATGACGGAGATCCTGCGTATGAGCGACCGGATCGTGATCATGTGCGAGGGAAAGAAGACCGGGGAGCTGGATATTTCCGAAGCAACCCAGGAGAAGATCATGACAAAGGCCACCAGGGACATCAGCTGAGGAAATGCCCGGAAGGAAACGGGAAATAGAACGTATTGGCAGAGTGAGAATAAGGAGTGAGCAATGACGAAGAAAAAATCTATTTTAGCTGACCAGAGAGTGATCGTATGCCTGGTCATCGCGGCGCTGGTGATCATCTATTTCATCTTCAGCCCGGAATTCCGCCAATATTCGTCGATCTTGTCCATGCTGGATTTCTCCTATTATGACATCCTGATGGCGATCGGGGTCACCTTCCCGCTGATCACCGCAGGAGTGGATCTTTCCATCGGCACCGGTATGGTCTGCTATGCCCTGATCGCAGGCAGGCTGATCCGTGATTTCAACCTGCCGGTGGTACTGGCCATGCTGCTGTGTGTGCTTATGGGCTGCGTGGTGGGTTTTGCAAACGGATTCCTGATCGGGGTCATGAACCTGCCGCCCTTCCTTGCCACCCTCTGTACCTGCATGATCACCCGGGGCATCGGCTCCATGATCATGGCGACTCCCTGGCCTACCAATAAGCAGCCCGGCGGATGGTTCCATTCCATCTTCAAGCTGACCTTCGGCACAGGCCGGAGCGCGACCAAGATCCCCATCGGCTTTGTGCTCGTGGTGCTTTTGGTGATCCTTATGGAGTTTGTACTCAACCATACGAAGTTCGGGCGGTATACCATCGCCATCGGAAGCAATAAGGAAGCGGTGATCCTCTCCGGCATCAATGTGAAATTCTACCATGTGATGGCTTATGTGATCTGCGGATGCTTCGCAGGGCTGGCGGCTGTGGCTTATGCGGCTGTGGTGCCCACCATCCAGCCGGGTACCGGCGCAGGGCTGGAGCTGGATGCCATCGGCGGGGTATTTGTGGGAGGCGTATCGGCCAGAGGCGGCTACGGTTCCGTGCTGGGCACCCTGGCAGGGGTCATGGTCATCGTCCTCTTAAAGACCGGGCTTCCCTATGTGGGGCTTCAGGCCAATTGGCAGCAGATCATCACCGGCATGGTTCTGATCGGCGCCGTCATGATCGATGTGGCAAAGCGCAGAAGGATGGCAAAAGAGCAGTAAATTACGCCCCTTTAAGCAGAGATAAGATAACATGGATATGTAGCGCAATAGGGCGCTTCATAATAAAAATCAAGCAAAGGAGACAAAAGTATGAAGAAGAAAGTACTGGCAACATTACTGAGCGCGGCAATGGCGATGTCACTGCTGGCAGGCTGTGGCGAAGCAGCAGCACCCGCACCGGCAGCTGAGCCGGCGGCAGAGGAGCCCGCAGCGGAAGAGCCCGCAGCGGAAGAGCCCGCAGCAGAGGAAGCTCCGGCGGAAGAAGCTCCCGCAGAGGAAGCTCCCGCGGCGGCAGGCGGCTCCGGCGAGTATACCGGCGGAACGCAGTTTGACGGCGTAGTTGCAAAAGAAGCTTACAAGTTCCCGGTTGACGTGAAGTCATTCCAGTCTACCTACTGGCAGGCAGCCCTGAAGGGCATGGATATGGCAAAGGCTGAGCTGGGTGTAGATTATGACGCACACGGCCCGAACTCTGAGTCTGACATTGCTGACCAGGTCAACATGCTGAATTCCGACATCAACAGCAACCCTCCTGGAATCGCTCTGGCAGCCTGCGATACCAAGTCCGTTCTGGATTCCCTGAAGGACTGCGCAGACAAGGGCATCCCGGTCGTCGCATTTGATACCGGCGTAGCAGATGCTCCGGAAGGCTCCATCGTAGCTACGGTTGCTACCGACAATACCCAGGCTGGCGAAGTTGCAGCTGAGAATATGTATGCCGCACTGAAGGACGTGATCGCAGGCGCATCTGCTCCGGTCCGTATCGGCGAGATCAACCAGGATGCAACTGCTCTGAATATCCAGCAGAGAGGCATGGGCTTCGTGAATAAGATCACGGACCTGATCGTGGCAGACGGCAAGAAGGTCGCAGTCGTCGGCAACGAGTTCTATGCAAACGAAGCAAAGAAGGCACATGCAGATCTTGCCGATGAGGCTTCTGCAGACGTTATCATCGAAGTAGCCGTTCCGGCACAGACCACTGTGGAGCTCTGCTCCGCTCAGGCACAGGCTATCCTGTCCAAGAAAGACACCATCGGCGTATTCGGCTCCAACCAGACAGCTGCAGAAGGACTGCTTGCTGCTGATGCAAACCTTTCCCTGCTTGGCACCGACGCAGCAGGCGGCGATGTGATCGGCATCGGCTTTGACGCCGGCTCCATCATTAAGGGTGCTATCCAGGACGGCACGATGTATGGTGCAGTTACCCAGTCTCCTCTGATGATGGGCTACTATGCAATCTATGCTCTGACCATGGCTGCTAACGGCGACAAGGTTGAGGACTTCCCGACAGCCGGCTACTGGTATGATGCAACCAACATCGATGATCCTACGATCGCTCCGAACCTTTATGACTAATCAAAGATAAGGGATCATAGCATTCATGATGAACTAAACCAGCGGTGGCTCTCTCCTAGGAGAGAGCCACTGTTCTTTCAAATCAGGAGCTGGATACCGCTGGCGGCAGTGTTTTTGCCGGTTAGGGTATCCGCATCCGACCGGTGTAAGTCAGAGATAAACATGCGTTTATAGAGGAGGTAAATATGCTGAAAGGAATACCAAAGATCCTTCCGCCGGAGCTCTTAAAGATCCTTTGCGAAATGGGTCATACTGACGAGCTGACGATCGGGGACGGAAACTTCCCCGGCACCACCTATGGGAAAAAGGTGATCCGCATGGACGGCCATGGGGTACCGGAGATCCTGGATGCGATCCTGCAGGTCTTCCCGCTGGATACCTATGTGGAGCATCCCGTGACGCTGATGGCAGTGGTAAAGGGCGATACGGTGGAGACGCCCATCTGGGATACCTATAAGGAGATCGTCCGGAAATATGACGAGAGGGGCGATGCCTGCTTTGAGGAGATCGACAAGTGGGAATTCTATGACAAGACGAAAGAGCATTCCAGTGTCGTGATCCAGACCGGTGAATCCGCCCTCTATGCCAACATCATCCTGAAGAAGGGCGTGGTGGTGGATTAAGAGCCATGGAGATCATAGGACGGAGGAAATCCCTGACGGCCTGTACGGAATCAGGCTGGGATGCCTATGACCTGCTGACGGCAGAGCCCTTAAGCGACGAGGACATTGAGCTCTTCCGGGAGATTGGGGGTTCCTTCCTTTATCTGAAGCAGCTGAAGAGGCCCTTCTTTAAGGTGGAGAGCCACAGCTACGTGATCCGCGGATCAAAAGGGGAAAGCTTTTTCCGGTTTGCCGCCCATAGAGAGAGCCTTCATGAGATTGACCGGGCGGCCAGGCTTTTAAGTCCCGGATGGCAGGGCTCTTGGAATGATAAGTTTACATAATTCAAGAAAACAGATCGATCACTACAGGAGAACAGAATGAAAAAATTAGCAATGGACGAAAAGCTTGTGGTACGCCCCATTGTGGGCTGCCTCACCCATTCCCATTTCTGGGAGGGTCCCTGCAGGGCCGGGCATAAGGAGGATATGACCAAGGAAGCGGAAAGTGCCGCGGCAGACCGGTACTTTCAGCAGATGCAGGAGGAATTAAAGGGGGTCATCAGCGAGGCAGAGCTTCTGCCCATGGTAGACGCCCGGTATGATGAGAAATTTGTGGTTCCGAAGGAGGTCTATGCCCAGATCGAAGAGGACATGGACAAGGCAGACATCTTCCTGTGCATGGGATGGAGGATCCCGAAGCTGGAGAGATACAGGAAGCCGGTAGTCATCATGCAGAATGGCAATGAGGGGATCGACTTTGCCGCTTACTGCAGGAGCATCGGTGTAGAGGCCTATGTGGCCATGGATCTGGCGGATCTGAATGAGATCCTGCATTACCTCTGGGTGCGGAAAGCCATATCCTGCACCAGGGTGCTCTGCCTTTCGGCGGCATCCCAGCCTACCTTCGGCATCCAGAGCCTTATCCGGGATCCGGAGATCCTGCGCCAGAAATATGGGCTGGAGGTCATCAAGCTGCCTTTCTATGAGATCGTAAAATACATGGATCAGGTTACGGATGAGGAGGCAAAGCCCATCGCAGACCGGATCATAGGAAAGGCGCAGGATGTCAAGGTCAATACGGACTGGTTCATCAATGATATCAAGTATTACCTGGCGGCAAAGAAGATGATGGACGTGTACGACTGCAACGCCTTTACCACAGCCTGCCATGAGCTCTGCACATCCGAGATCCCGCAGAACCGGAAGTTTACTCCCTGTATGTGCCACTCCATCCTGAAGGATGAGGGGATTCCCAGCGGCTGCGAGGAGGATCTCAATGCGCTGATGGCCATGTGCATCCTGCAGTATCTGGCCAAGCGGCCCTGCTTCATGGGCAATCCGAACCATGAAACGGATGAGCTGCTCCGGATCCACCATGCGGTGCCTGCACTGTATATGAACGGCTATGGCACGGATGCCCTGCAGTATAAGCTCTGGGCCTTCACAGGGCAGGGCTTCGGGGGCAAGCTGCAGATCGACTTCACGGAAAATAAGGAGGACAAGGTGACCCTGGGACGCTTCAATCCGGCAGGGGATACCATGTGCATCAAGACCGGGGAGGTGCTCCGCACGGAGTACGATGAGGTTTATTGCAGCCCTTATTATTACATCCAGATGGATGATGCCAGGACCTATATGCATAACCTGGCCGGCTTCGGACACCACCAGGTGCTTGCCTTCGGGGATTATGAAAAGCAGGTGAAGGAGCTGTCGCGGTATATGGACTTCAAGGTTTTGGAAGGCTGAGAAAGAATCTATGGCGCGTTGACGGGCAGGGCGGGGGACAGCTTCCCTGCCCTGCTTTTTGTCGAGGCAGGGGAAGACAAGGGGGCGGTTCTTTTGTCTGACAAAGATACGCCGCCGGCGGGCCAGGGCGAACACATAAAACCGATCCCAGATCGATAGGGGGAAAAGACTGGACGGGAGAGAAGCACCTGGGGTATGATGGTTCGGCGGGAGCTTATTATCTTCTCTGCGAAAAATAAAGAAGGAGCCGGATGATCCGGCTGTACGGGAGCTGTTATGCATAAAGAATTTTTGATGGGAAATGAGGCGATCGCGCTGGGGGCACTTTCTGCGGGAGTGAACCTGGTGGCTGGCTATCCGGGCACCCCTTCCACAGAGGTGCTTCAGACCATAGCGAAGAGAAACCCGGGGAACGTATATGTGGAGTGGTCCGTGAATGAAAAGGCCGGGCTGGAGGTAGCCGCGGGAGCCGCTTATGCCGGGGCGAGATCCTTGGTGACCATGAAGCAGGTGGGACTCAACGTGGCCTCCGACCCTCTGATGAGCCTGGAATATATCGGGGTGAAGGGCGGAATGGTGGTTTTGGTGGCAGATGATCCGGGCCCCATATCCTCCCAGACCGAGCAGGACACCCGCACTTTTGGGATGTTTTCCAAGGTGCCGGTCTTTGATCCGGTATCGGTAAGGGATGCCTATGAGATGATCCAGGAAGCCTTTGATTTTTCTGAAAAATACGGGACTCCCGTGATCCTCCGGGCGACGACCCGCATAGACCATGGATACGAGGCTTTGGAGGTGAAGGATCCGGAAGAATATAGAAAGCATGAGATCGAAGGCTTCGTGAAGGATTCCTCCCGGTGGGTGATCTTCCCCAGGCTTTCAGTCAAAAACCATGCCCTTATAGAGGAGCGTAATGAGAAGCTGAAGGAGATCTTGTCCGGCTATCCCCGCAACCGGGTAATAGAAGCCGATCAGAAGGACTGCCGGAAGGGCATAGCCTCCCATGGTGCGAATTTTCAATATGTAAGGGATGTGGCGGAAAGCCGGGAAGCAAGGCTCCTATGCATTGCGACTCCCTTCCCCTTTCCGGAAGGCCTGGCGCTGTCTTTCCTGGAAGGGCTGGACGAGGTGCTCTGCGTCGAGGAGCTGGATCCCGTGATCGAAAGAGCCCTTACCTATGTCTGTGGGAAATATGGGCTTCATGTGAAAATAAGGGGGAAGAGGACCAGGGAACTGCCGCTTTCCGGGGAGAATACGCCGGATCTGGTTTCCCGTGCCATTAGAGACTTTCTGGGGCTTCAGCCGAAATCCCAGGAGGCCGGGGGAGCCTCCCGTCCGGAGCTTCTTGTAAGGCCGCCTGTCTTATGCGCAGGCTGTCCCCATAGGGCTTCCTTCTATGCGGTAAAGACGGCCATGAAGGGGGAAAAGACCATTTTCTGCGGGGACATCGGCTGCTATACTCTGGGGAACGCAAAGCCTTTGGATATGTGTGATACCTGCCTGTGCATGGGTGCCGGCATAGGCATCGCCCAGGGGGTATATCACATGGAAGGCGATACGAAATGCTTCGCTTTTGTGGGAGACTCTACTTTTTTTGCTTCCGCTCTTCCGGAGACGATCAATGCATTCTACAACCAGGCTGAGCTGGTGCTCGTGGTTTTGGATAATTCCACCACGGCAATGACAGGCCACCAGCCTCATCCCGGAACCGGCCGCACCGCCATGGGGCAGGAGGTGGAGAAGGTAAGCATTGAAAAGCTGCTCCGGGCCATCGGCTTAAAGGTGGTGGAGACCGTGGATCCCCTGGACTTTTCCCGGGCAGTGGAGACGGTAAGGAGGGTGGCAGGAAGCCCCGGGGTGAAGGCGGTCATCTTCAAATCTCCCTGTATCGCCATAAGCAGGCCCTCCGGGTCTTCCCAGGTGGATCCTGAAAAATGCACCGGCTGTAAAAAATGCATCCGGGAGCTTGGCTGCCCCGCATTGATCCTGGATGGGGACGGGAAGAAGGCGAAGATCGATGCCGCGTCCTGTACAGGCTGTACCTTATGCGAGCAGCTCTGTCCCGCAGGCGCGATTTTTGGCGGAAGAAAAAATGACACGGTGCAGGAGGCGGACCATGAATAAGAACATTATCCTCTGCGGGGTGGGAGGACAGGGCACAGTGCTGGCCTCCAGGCTTTTGGCGACGGCGGCCATCGGACTGGGCCTTCCTGTGCTTTCGGCAGAGACCATAGGAATGGCCCAGAGGGGAGGGAGCGTCATAAGCCATATCCGGATCGGGGATGAAGCGAGATCCCCGATGATCGCGCAAGGCACGGCGGACCTGATCATCGGCTTCGAGCCCGGGGAAGCAGTGCGGCAGCTGGATTTCCTTAAAACCTCCGGGGCGGTGGTGGTAAGCTCCCGTCCGGTGATGCCGGTCAGCGCTCTCACAGGAGGGGCGCCATACAAGCCGGATGCGATGCTCCGGTACCTGGAAGAGTATGGCTGCCGGCTTACCGTGGTAGACGCAGTGCTTGCCGCGAAGGAGCTGGGTTCCGATAAGACGCTGAATGTGGTGCTCCTTGGAGCCGCGGCGAAGAGCGGGGAGCTGGGCTTCGGGGAGGAGGATCTGGAAAGGGCAGTAAGGGAGAGGGTTCCGGAGAGATACCAGGAGCTGAACCTGAGGGCATTGAGTTGGTTTACATAATCATACAATGCATTTAATGTCGAAGTGATTTCGAGCCTAGATTCTATATTGGTTTACATAATCTCACAATGTATTCAATGCCGGAGCAATTTCAAGCTTTGATCCGATATTGGTTTACATAATGCAATTCTTTTCCAGGGAAGCGCGGATCCCTTGTTCTTGATCGGAGCGATCGTTCCGCGTAAAATGACATCACATAGAGGGCCTGTATCAGGAATCATAAAAAACGGAGGGAGAATCATGCAGATCAGTGAGGCACAGCTAAAACAGGTAAACAGGCAGGTCGGCAGGCTTATCAGCGCCGGGAATTTCTACGGAAAGAGGCTGAAGGAAGCCGGGATCGACCAGGTGGCTACGGCAGAGGATTTTCTGGCCCTGCCCTTTTCGGCGAAGGAGGATCTGAGGGAGGCTTATCCCCTGGGACTCATGACCTGCACGGAAGAGGAGGTGGTGAGGATCCATTCTTCCTCAGGCACTACCGGCATGCCGGTCATCATTCCCTATACGGCAAAGGATGTAGACGACTGGGGGGAGATGTTTAAGCGCTGCTATGAATTTGCGGGCGTGACAAAGAAGGACCGGATCCACATTACCCCGGGCTACGGCCTCTGGACCGCGGGGATCGGCTTCCAGAACGGCTGCGAGAAGCTGGGAGCCATGGCCATACCCATGGGACCCGGCAATACCCAGAAGCAGCTGCAGATGATGATGGATTTAAAGAGCACCGTGCTCTGCGCCACCTCCTCCTATGCCCTTCTTCTGGCGGAGGAGATCGAGAAGCAGGGCATCCGGGATAAGATCTGCCTCAAAAAGGGCGTGATCGGCTCTGAGCGCTGGGGAGAGAAGATGAGAAAGCGCATCGCCGATGAGCTGGGGATCGAGCTCTATGATATCTACGGCCTGACGGAGATCTATGGGCCGGGCATCGGCATCAATTGCAGATACGAGACGGGAATGCATTACTGGGACGACTATATCTACCTGGAGATCATCGATCCGGCCACCGGAGAGGTGCTGCCGGACGGAGAATGGGGGGAGATCGTGATCACCACTCTGGTGAAGGAAGGAGCGCCCCTGATCCGCTTCCGCACCCACGACATGTCCAGGATCATCCCGGGTGAGTGCCCCTGCGGCAGCCGCTTCCCCAGGCTGGATGTGATCTCCGGCCGGAGCGACGACATGATGAAGATCAAGGGCGTCAATGTGTTTCCAAAGCAGATCGAGGAGATACTTGGGCGCTTCGGCGAGCTTTCCAGCGAATACCAGATTCGTATCTCGCACCTGGATGGAAGGGACAGCATGCGGATTTACGTGGAGGCCAGCGGAAGCAGCGATTTCAAGGAGCTGCAAAAGAAGATAGCCGCGGAGGTCAAGGCGAGGATCGGCTTCACGCCCATCGTATATGTGGTGGAACTGGGATTCCTGCCCCGGAGCGAGAAAAAGACAAAGCGCGTGATCGACGAGCGGTTCCAGTAAATACCGGATCCGGGGGATTTTTTCAGCGCGGAAGAAAAGCGGCAAGACGTCAGACAATAGTTTGTTTTTTTTCCGTAGTGTGTTATAATTCATGCATCGGCTGATTTAAGGAGCTGTTCTTATACCTTTTCATAAAACATATTGGAGGAGTGCATGGAAACGAATATTTTGATGGAAAGCGGAACCAATGAATTAGAGATCCTTGAGTTTATGCTGGATGAAAACTGCTATGGGATCAACGTTGCAAAGATCAAGGAGATCATCCCGTTTCAGCCGGTAACCCCTGTGCCCAATGCGCATCCGAGCATCGAAGGGATCTTCATGCCGAGAGATACGATGATCACAGCCATCAACCTGAAGAACTGCCTTCAGAGGGGCGTATCCGAGGATAAGGGATTATTCATCATCACGAATTTCAATAAGCTGGACATCGCATTCCATGTGGATTCTGTGGTAGGCATCCACCGGATCTCCTGGAGGGACATCATTAAGCCCAATGCCACCGTGAATAATGTCGATGTGGGCGTTTCCACCGGTATCGTGAAATATGAAGACCGGCTGGTCATCATCCTGGACTTCGAAAAGATCGTGACGGACATCAGCCCGGAGACCGGATTGAAGGTGGAGGAGATCCAGGAGCTGGGAGAAAGGGAGAGGAATGACATCCCTATCCTGATGGCAGAGGATTCGGCCCTGCTGAACAAGCTGATCTCAGATTCCTTAAAGGAAGCGGGATACATGAACCTGATCGATACGGTAAACGGCCAGGAGGCATGGGATTATATCGAGCAGTGCAGGCAGGAGGGGACGGTTCGTGAAAAGGTGAGGCTGGTCATCACGGATATCGAGATGCCCATCATGGACGGCCACAGGCTGACCAAGCTGATCAAGTCCCATGACGACACAAAGGGCATCCCGGTGGTCATATTCTCCTCCCTGGTCAATGAGGAGATGAGGCGGAAGGGCGAGTCCCTGGGCGCCAATGCCCAGCTCTCCAAGCCGGAGATCGGAAACCTGGTGAGGGTCATTGATGAGCTGATCAAGAAGAGCTGAGATAGATTAGGTTAAGGAAATAAAAAGGATAGGGCGCATGTCCCTATCCTTTTTTTGCTTAAGGCTGCTTTCGCCGCATCCCGGCGCATGGGCCGGGAATCCTTTGGAGATCAGATATCAAAATCGCTGCTGAATTCATCGTTGATCACAATATAGGTCTTTGAATCCTCGGGCTTTACGTACAGCTCGATCTTCTTGATGTCAGAAACCTTCCTTCCGGCATCCTTCCAAACCTGCTCGGCGCCTTTGACCAGCTCGCTTTCGGTTTTCTGCCGATCCTGATATTCCAGTACTACGTTTAGCTTCATACTTTCCTCCTTAAATCTTAAAAGCCGGGCTTTCAAGCCTGATCTCAAACCTGTGTCCGTAAGACACGCGTAACATCATATTACAACAGAAGGAAAAAGTCAAACACCGCGGCATTATGGGGTTAAGGGCAAAGGAATGCTGATTTGACAGAGCCAAACGCTTGCATTCTTTAACGCGTTAGTGTATCATAATGTGCGGCAAAAAAGCCGCCGGTGCAGGGAAGGCTGGATTCCCTCCATGTTGCGGGGCTTGACTATGACTTTAAGGAGGAAAAAGAAATGTCGTACGTAGATGATGTCTTAAGCTATGTGGTGGAGAAGAATCCTGCCCAGCCTGAATTTCACCAGGCGGTGAAGGAAGTCCTGGAATCCCTCAGAGTGGTGATCGAAGCCAATGAGGAGGAGTACAGGAAGGAAGCGCTTTTGGAGCGTCTCGTGACGCCGGAAAGGCAGATCCTCTTCCGGGTTCCCTGGGTGGATGACAAGGGCCAGGTACAGGTGAATAACGGCTTCCGCGTGCAGTTTAATTCTGCCATCGGGCCGTATAAGGGGGGGCTCCGTTTCCATCCGTCGGTAAACCTGGGAATCATCAAGTTCCTGGGCTTCGAGCAGATCTTCAAGAATTCCCTGACCGGGCTTCCCATCGGCGGAGGCAAGGGCGGTTCGGATTTTGATCCCAAGGGCAAGTCAGACCGGGAGGTCATGGCCTTCTGCCAAAGCTTCATGACGGAGCTTTACCGTCATATCGGGGCGGATACCGACGTGCCGGCTGGCGATATCGGAGTCGGAGGCAGGGAAGTGGGCTATCTCTTCGGCCAGTATAAGAGGATCCGTGATACCTATGAGGGCGTGCTTACCGGCAAGGGCCTGACCTTCGGAGGCTCTCTGGCCCGTACCGAGGCTACCGGCTACGGCCTGCTGTATCTGACCAGGGCCATGCTGAAGGCAAACGGCATTGACATCAAGGATAAGACCATCGCAGTATCCGGAGCCGGGAATGTGGCGATCTACGCCATCCAGAAGGCACAGCAGATGGGCGCGAAGCCCGTGACCTGCTCGGATTCCACCGGCTGGATCTATGATCCGGAGGGCATCGATGTGGCGCTCTTAAAGGAAGTGAAGGAAGTGAAGAGGGCAAGGCTTACGGAATATGCCGCAAAGAGGCCCTCTGCCCAGTATCATGAAAAGAAGAACGGGGAGCACGGCGTATGGACCGTGAAATGCGACATCGCCCTGCCCTGTGCGACCCAGAATGAGCTGGATCTGGAGGATGCAAAGGCACTTGTCGCCAATGGCTGCAAGGCAGTCTGCGAAGGAGCCAATATGCCTACCACCATCGAGGCCACAGAGTACCTGCAGGCAAATAAGGTCTTCTTTGTCGGAGGCAAGGCGGCAAACGCCGGCGGAGTGGCGACTTCGGCCCTGGAGATGAGCCAGAACAGCGAGAGGCTCAGCTGGACCTTTGAAGAAGTGGACAGCAAGCTGCAGGGGATCATGGAGAATATCTTTGCCAATATCGATGCCGCGGCAAAGAAATACGGCATGGAGGGAAATTATGTAGCAGGCGCAAATATCGCCGGATTCCTAAAGGTGGCTGAGGCCATGAAGGCACAGGGGGTAGTCTGATATGTTTGCTGATTCATTCTGGGCATTATTGCCACCCATCATTGCCATCGCTCTGGCGCTGATCACGAAGGAGGTATATTCCTCCCTCTTTATCGGCATCCTGGTGGGAGGCCTTTTGTATTCGAATTTCAGCTTCACGGGAACCATGGAGCATGTATTTGTGGATGGCATGATCGGACAGCTGTCGGATGGCTGGAATGTGGGCATCCTGATCTTCCTGGTGGTACTGGGAAGCATGGTCATGCTGATGAACCGCGCCGGGGGCTCTGCCGCCTTCGGCCGGTGGTCCGTGGAGCATGTAAAGACCAAGGTCGGCGCACAGCTTGCCACCATCGCACTGGGCGTATTGATCTTCATCGATGATTACTTCAACTGCCTGACGGTGGGATCGGTTATGAGGCCGCTGACAGACAAGCACAAGATCTCCAGGGAAAAGCTGGCATACCTGATCGACGCGACGGCGGCTCCGGTATGCATCATCGCCCCGATCTCATCCTGGGCGGCCGCGGTCACCGGCTTTGTGGACGGAGCCAACGGGCTGACGCTCTTCATCCGTGCCATCCCGTATAATTTCTATGCGATGCTGACCCTGGCCATGATGCTGACCCTGGCCTTTGCCAATTATGATTTCGGCCCCATGAGCCTGGCCGAGATGAACCTGAAGCTGAATCCGGACTCTGATCCGCCCCACTCCAGCATGACCGGGGCAGAAGACCAGCCCAATCCTCCGGTATCCTCCAAGGGAAAGGTGATCCATCTGGTGCTTCCCATCGTATCCCTCATTGTCTGCTGCGTGATCGGCATGATCTATACCGGCGGGTTCTTTGAGGGCGAGAGCTTCATCGATGCCTTTTCCAATTCGGACGCATCCGTGGGGCTGGTATACGGCTCCGTGGTGGCGCTTGTGCTCACGATCATCTTCTACCTGGCGACAAGAGTGCTGAATTTCAATGAATGCATGAATGCCATTCCGGAGGGCTTCAAGAGCATGGTGCCGGCTATCCTGATCCTGACCTTTGCCTGGACCTTAAAGTCCATGACGGATTCCCTGGGAGCCGCAGGATATGTGGCAGGACTGGTGGAATCCATCGCAGACAACCATGCCCTGATGAGCATGCTGCCGGCCATTGTGTTCCTGATCGGTACCTTCCTGGCCTTTGCCACAGGCACCTCCTGGGGCACCTTCGGTATCCTGATCCCCATCGTGGTGAATGTGTTTAATGCAGATCTGGACAATGAGCTGATGATCATCGCCATCTCGGCCTGCATGGCCGGGGCGGTCTGCGGAGACCACTGCTCACCGATCTCCGATACCACCATCATGGCCAGCGCCGGCGCACAGTGCGACCACATCCGCCATGTATCCACCCAGCTGCCCTATGCCATCACGGCGGCGGCGGTATCCCTTGTGACCTATATCTTCACCGGCTTCATCCGGAATGCATTTGTCTGCCTTCCTTTGGGCATAGTCCTGATGGTGGGTACGATCATTGTGATGAAGAAGGTCTGGAGCGGGCCGAAGGCGGCTGCGGAAGCGAAGTAAGACGCTTTAGAAAAATATGAGACAGCGGTCCTCCATCCGGGGTTACGGAGCCGGGGAGATTTCTCCCGGTACCGGCGGATGGAGGATCTTTTTATGCCGGAGAAGGGGCGGAAAGGCCTCCGATGGCCTTGTCCGGGTATCCGCTTTGGAGGCGGAGTTCGAATTCCTCTGAAGGGAGGGGCCTGTCATAATAAAAGCCCTGGGCGATCATGCATTTATTGTTTTTCAAGGTATAGACCTGGTTCAGGGTCTCCACACCTTCCGTAACGCATTCGAGCCCGATGTCATGAGCCATGGAGGCCACATGCCGGTACATCAGGGAGGTTACGCTGTCTTCAGCCTCCCCGTCAGAAGGAAGGAAGCCCTTGTCCAGCTTCAGCACATCCCAGGGGATCTCCCGGATCAGGCTTAAGGAAGAGTATCCGGTGCCGAAATCATCCACGGCGGTGGCGATGCCTTCCTGATGCAGCCCCGCTACGAGACGCTTCAGATTGGACATGTCATTATCCGTGGTAGTCTCCGTAAGCTCAAATTCGATATATTCATGGGGGATCCGGTATTCGTCAAGGATGGCGACCAGATGCTGTACCAGGTCGAAGTCCATGAGATGCTTTCGGGAAAGGTTGACGGAGATCCTCACCACAGGCTTATCTTCATCCAGCCATCTGCGGATGTCCCGGCATACCAGGCGGAGGATATGGAAGTCCAGAAGGCAGATGCTGGCGGTTTTTTCCAAAACGGGGATGAAGTCCATGGGCGGGATCATCCTTCCGTCCCGGAACCACCGGCAGAGAGCTTCAGCCCCGGTGATCTCCCCGGTGAGGATATTGACCTTGGGCTGATAATAAGCCCGGAATTCATCCTTTTCCAGAGCCTCCGGGAAGCTGCTCCGGATGCGCTGGGTTTTTTCTTTTTCATCGGAAATCGTCCCGTCGGTAAAAAGGATGGTTCCCTGCTTTTCAAGCTTTGCTTCCTGGGTGATGGGATAAACCTGCCCGATGACCTCGGCGGGCACATCGAAGGAGTAATTTTCGGGAATCCGGAATATCCCGGCGCAGGCAGAGATCTGGATCCGCTTTTCCTGCCCGCTGTCATAGGAGACCGGATATCCGTTCAGGATGGAGACGATCCCATCCAGCAGGTCGTTTTTGAAAACGCAGACGAAATTATCACCGCCCAGCCGGCAGATGATGCCGTTTTCGCCGATGACATCACGGATCGCTTCATAATACCTGCGGATGATGAGGTCGCCCGCTTTTTTTCCAAAATCCCGGTTTATGATGGAGAAATTCCTCAGATTGTACATGAGGGCGGTATGGCCGTAAAGCCCCTTGTTTTCTTTCAGATATTCCAGATAGCGGTAGTAGCTGTTCTGGTTGGGATAGCCCTCGAAATCCTCGAAGGTGAGCTTTTCGACGGCGGACTGGAGACGGTTGCGGCAGATGAAGTTTTGAAGCGATCTCAAGATGAGATCCATGCGTTTGTATTCTTCTTCCGTCAGAGCCCATGCATCATCCGGACGGTAGAGGGTGCTTTTGATCACGGCGCCATTGGGGGTGACGATGCGCCTCGTAAGTGCCGCCTTCCCTCCACGCTTGTCGTCATAATCGATCAGCGTCTCGCCCTTTCCGCTGCGCTCTGCCCAGACTCCCACATAATATTCCGTGATCCCCTTTGAGAGGTCAAAAAGCTTGCAGATATCCACCAGGATCTTGATGAATTCCTTCCGGCTGAATTCCTCCGGACTGTTCATCGAGTCGGTCAGTTTCTCGAGAAGGCTATAGTATTCATTTAGATTTACATGCTCCATGGCAACCTCCCGGGAAGCTTGGATGATACCATTAATATACCGCTTTTCGGGAATCCTTTCAAACAGGATTTTTGTAACCGGATATATTGTGATATGTTGTTGAATCATGGTTTGATGTTGAATCAGGAGGATTTTAAGATGATGAGACAAAAAAGCAGACTGGCGTTGATATTGGCATTTGTGCTTTTGTTCGGGTCGGTGCCGGCATATGGAGCGGAGAACCCGTTTGATGAAAACCAGCCGTCCGGGACGGAAGATGTGGCTGAGGCCGTATTGGAGGATGCGTCCGGTGCGGATGCTGTGATCCGGGATGAGGTGACCGGCGTCGACGGGGCAGTGTCAGAAGATGCAGCCGGCATTGTTTCCGAAGTCCATGAGGGAGAAGAACTCGAAGAGGTGGGAGGAGCAGTCTACAACCTCTGGATCGGCGGAACACAGATCACGAACGCAAATAAAAATAATGTACCAAATCTGGTGGGAGGCAGCGGAACCTTCGATTATGATTCGGGCGAAAATAAAGGAACCCTGACCCTGCATGGGAATATTACCGCTATCAACAGGGCCGACGGATCATACGTGATCTCCTCAAATGGTATCGACCTTGAGGTTGACGCAAGTGATGCGACGCTGTGCCTTGATTATGCAGACGGAAAAAACTATGAAACAGGGATCTGGTGCCGGAAGGACGGCGAAAACGGCGGAAATCTCACGGTTAAGGGAAGTATCAGAACGTTTATGGGACGTAATTCCGACGAAGGGCTGTATTCGGATAAGGATATGACGATCAAAGAAGGGTCATGTCTGGAGTTTACAGGGGATGGCTCTGACTGTATGTCCACCAGAAATGGCAGCATTACGATAGAGAGTGGGGCATATATTTATTCCAGTGCTGATGCAACGGAAATGTTCGATATAAGAGAAAACCTGTATCTCAACGGTGTTGTTGATATGATCGGGTCAGACTTGTACATAATGGGTAATATGGAAATGAACGGGGGATATCTGAGGATCAGAAGGTTTTCGACGTACCGGGAGATCGGACGGATCAATGTCTGGCGTGATGTTCAGCTGAAGGACAGCATCGTGGATATGGAAGGTCCCAGGTCTGGAGCATTGCTTGACTGTAATAATCTGACTGTAAATGGCGGAAAAATCCATCTGAAAAATACATATAATACGAAGGTGCTGAGGCTGGACACAAATAACGGTAAGTTGAATCTATCCGGAGGAGCTGTGGTAAAGAAACCGGATTCCTATAGTGTACAAACGAAGGGAACCTTCCCTTTCAATGAGCGGACCATTATAGATAATAGTACCGGAAATCCCGCAACCGAGGTGCTGATCGAGGGAAGCGGCCCTTTGCCGCAATATCGTACTGTGGCCTTTGACGGAAACGGGAAAGCAACAAATGAGAGTATTCCCGCCACACAGACGGTCCAGAATGGAGGAAAGGCGGCAAAGCCCGTCGTACCGGTAAGCGATGAGGAATTTGCCTTTGACGGCTGGTATGAAAACAAGGAATGTACGGGAGCGGAATTTGACTTCAATACTGCGATCACGGCGGACAAAACACTTTACGCAAAGTGGAAGAGTACCAAAAAGTATACGGTAAGCTTTAATTATAACGACGGCTCAGGCAGGGTATTTAAGACAAGCATGGTGATATCCGGTGATGCCGTGACAAGCCCCAAGTCATATCCGGAACGTGAGGGGTGGCTGCTCTTTGACGACTGGTATGTGGATGAGCATTGTACTGCCCCGTATGACTTTTCAAAGCCGGTGAACGGGAATCTGAATATCTACGCCGGATGGACAAACCAGGCTAAGCTCTGGGTCGCAGGCGTGCAGGTATCCAGTGAAAATCATAACAATGAAAACTGGACCTTTGATCTGGAAAAAAAGGAGCTGACCCTGAAAAAGAATACCTATTACACCGAGGGTTCTCAGCTTCATTTCGGAGATGGCAGGACTGTATACATCTATGCGGAGGATATGGATCTTACCGTCAAGGGTAATGCCCGTTTCAAATATGCGTCCAGTGCTTCGGGGATAGGTGGTATTTATGTCAAAGGCGGAAGCCTGACCGTGGACGGCTCCTTTACCTCTGAAAAGATGGGATATCTCATCGGGGCGGAAAAGAACGTGACGGTACAGGGTGGAAAGCTTGAGGCAAAGGGCGATGTTTATGAGGCACGCGGGATTGAAAGCGGCAGGGATATCGTCATAAACGGCAGCACGATCGATATTGACATGAGCGGGGCCAAAACCCGGGGTATCTATACCGGACGCGGAAATATTACCGTAAACGGCGGATCGGTCAGCATGAATCTGACGGGAGATGATGCTTATGGGATCAATACCGATAGTGGCGCCATAGACTTAAATGACGGGCATGTATATGTCAAGGTCAGTGAGACAGGAGAATCGGATGCTAATCGTGCCATACGTGCCTACGGCGGTGGACCCAATGTCATAACAAACTGTCTGGATATTGTGAAGCCTGAGGGAGCGGTCCTGGCTTCGGGAAAGCAGTATTTCAAGACCTCTGCAGACAGCCCGGTCTATGAGATCGAGCTTGGAGAGGAGCCTGCTCCGGAAACCGTTACCGTAAGCTTTGATATGTGCGGCCACGGGACACAGGTGCCCTCCCAGACAGTAGTTAGGGGCGGCTCTGCTGCGTGGCCTGAAAACCCGTCAGAGTTTTGTTTTACCTTCATGGGCTGGTACGATAATCCGGATTATTACGGCAACGTATACATTTTCGGGTTTCAGGTATGGAATGACCAGATCCTCTATGCAAAATGGGAGGCAGATCCGGAAAAGACCCGCACCGTCTCCTTCAATATGAATGGAAAAGGACTTGGCAGTAAGCCGGCAGACCAGACAGTTGCCATAGGAAAGAAGATCAGCCGTCCTGAGCCGGATCCTGTGGAGGAGGGCTGGATCTTCAAAGGGTGGTACGCCGATGAGGCACTGACGGTACTCTATGACTTTGATGCTCCCGTAACCTCGGATTTCGCCCTGTATGCAAAGTGGGCTGAAAAGACCGATGCTTCCTCCAAGGTCGTCCGCTTCGTCATGAATGGACACGGGAAGCAGATCGAGCCGGTGGAGGTAAAGGAGGGGGCGTCCGTTGCAGAGCCTCCCGAACCGGTGGCCGAGGATTGTGTCTTTACCGGCTGGTATACGGACAAGGAATGCACGAAGAGATATGATTTTGCGGCACCTGTGACAGAGGACCTTACGCTCTATGCCGGGTGGATCACCACAGATCCTTCAAAGCCCTTCACCATATCCTTTACGGACAGATCTTCGGATCCTTATACAGGCATTTATTATAATGCAGAGAATAAACACTATGAGACGGTCTATACCGCAAAGGCCATAAAGCCGGGGATCCTTGTGACGAATGCAAAGGGTGAGATCATGAAGGCCGGGCGTGATTATACCGTCAAATACAGCAATAATACAAAATGCGATCCCAAGGGCAATCCTGCAAAGGTGACCGTTACCGGAAAGGGTAACTATTCCGGAAAGAGGTCAGCCGAATTCTTTATTCTCAAGGCTGATCTGGAAAAGCTTCAGGGCAGCGGGCTTCTCGTGGTGCCGGCCCAGTATGTAAAGAAGGGAGGCAAACCTGCGCCTGTCCTCTATTATGGAGCATACCGGCTTGGAAAGAAGGATTTTGACCTGAGCGATGCCGGGAAGCTTACGGAGAAGAAAAAGCTTGACATCACCGGAAAGGGGAACTTTGAAGGAACCTTAAAGGGTGTTGAATTCAAAGCCCTGGAGAAATCCGAGATCGCAAAGCTTACCGTGAAGGCAAGGCTTACGGCAAAGGAGCATGTATATGACGGAAAGCCCCAGACCTTGATCTCTGGAAACGGAGAGCTTGCCGTCACGGATGGGGAAGGAAAGGCCCTCACGGAGGGGAAGGACTATACCCTGACCTACATAGACAACGTGAACGCCGGCAGGGCACAGGTGATCGTAAGGGGGATCGGAACCTATCTCGGATCCTCAGCCAAAGCCTTCAAGATCAAGCCGGATACGAGGTCGGAGATCAAAGCGGCGACCGTCTCTCAGGGAGATATCCCCTTCCTGCCGGGCGGCGTAGAACCGAGGCTTTCCGTCACCGTAAGCCGGGACGGGGCGGCGGTGAAGCTCAGGGAAAGCATTGATTATACGATAAAGTATGCAAAGAATAAGGGGGCCGGGACCGGGAAGTATGCCGTAAGCCTGCTTGGAAACTACAAGGGACATGCCGTGGTGAAAGGAAGCTTTACGATAATCAATACAACGCTTGATGCTGACCGCACCACAGTGTCATCACCCGACATCATCTTCAAAAAACCGGGGAAATGCTTCTCAAAGCCCTATGTGACCTATGACAGCGTGCTCTTAAAGGAAAAGAAGGATTATACGGTAAAATACTATACGGATGAGGCACTGAGCCAGGAGCTCAAAGAGCTTAGCCCTTCCGCGGACTCGGTGCCGGTCTATGTGAAGATCACCGGGACAGGGAATTTTGAAGGGGAAGCAAAGGCGTCCTACATGGTCTCAAAGCTTACGGATAAGGTGAAATACGATCTGAGCAAGGCAAGGATCGTGGACAAAGAGACGGGGAAGGCCGTGCCGAAGCAGGAATATACCGGAAATCCCGTACAGCCGCCGGTAAAGGTTCAGGTAAAGAGCGGCAGGGAATGGGTGGATGTGCCCGAATCAGTCCTTGAGATCACCTATCTGAGCAATGTGCAGAAAGGAAAGGCGGTGGTCATGGCCCGGGCAAAGACAGCCGAGGCCGCGGGCTCCGTGACAGGAAAGTTTTCCATTGCCACCAAAGGATTGAACCAGTTTAAGATCATGACGAAAAAGCGGTCAGAGTGACGATCCTAGGACAGCCTGCCCTTTTCCTGAAATGGGATGACAGGGAAAGCCCCAGCCCTTCCGCAGCCGGCAGCACTACACGGCCGCGGAGGGGCTTTGTGACCGCATGAAGCACCGGAAGGCAGAAGGAGGGGATTGTCTTTGCGTGATAAAGAGTTTTCGCATAAGAGAAGCGGCCCGGCAGCTTACGGCTGCCCGGAGGGAAAAAAATGCTTGCAAATATCTGACCTCTGTCGTATATTATATTAGTGGCTTGCAAAACCATGGGATTATTTATATCGCGGTTATTCATGCAGGTGTAGTTCAATGGTAGAACACCAGCCTTCCAAGCTGGATACGTGGGTTCGATTCCCATCACCTGCTCTTTCTTTTGCCATTGCCCGATCATTCATGGGAAGACAAGGCTGCGTGTCCGTAGCTCAGCTGGATAGAGCATCGGCCTTCTAAGCCGAGGGTCTGGGGTTCGAATCCCCACGGGCATATTCCGGACACAGCGGTTGCCACGGTCCGTCATGGTGGGTATAGCGTAGTTGGTTAACGCGCCAGATTGTGGTTCTGGAGATCGAGGGTTCGAGTCCCTCTACCCACCCTCAAGCCTTTAGGATAAGCCTCAGCGTGGTCTCGATCTCAAGCAGGGTGCTTCACGGCAGACGGTTTTTTGCCCAGGCCGTTGAAAGGGCTTGATGCAAGATGTCTTAGGGCTATCGCCAAGCGGTAAGGCACAGCACTTTGACTGCTGCACGCGCTGGTTCGAATCCAGCTAGCCCTGTTTTGGGCCTTCCCTATGCGACACTAGCTCAGTCGGTAGAGCACCTGACTTTTAATCAGGTTGTCTGGGGTTCGATTCCCCAGTGTCGCACTCTTGGATAATGGCTACGATCCGTATTTTGGCCGGATTGTGGCTTTTTTTGTTTTCCAGGATTATGGACAGGGAAGCCTGGACAAGAGAACTGTTCCTATTGTGTCAAGGAGGAATGAAAATGAGAAAAAGAAACGAACTTATGAAGCAGTTCATGGCGCTGGTCATGACAGCGGCGTTGGCCGCGGTACAGGTTCCGATGCCGGTCTATGCGGGGGAAATACCGCAGGAGGCTTCAACACAGGCTGTCGGGGCAGGAGAGATCTCGGTGCCGGAATCGGTGGAGGAGCCGGCAGGAGAGATCTCAATACCGGAATCGGTGGAGGAGCCGGCAGGAGACGGCGAAGCTATCGAGGCAGTCAGCTGGAACGGGCTGCAGGAGGCGTTTAACAATGCAAGCGTGAATGAAGAAAGCCCTACGGATGATCACGCTGTCGGCGGATTTAAAAGAGTCTGTGCAACCTGATGATTTGAAGAAAGGAAGTGACGGAGACCATAACCCTGGGCGGCGAAGAGATCTCAAAGATCGTAACGGATCCGGCAAGCGGAAAGGAGACCGTGATAACCAAGGTCTGGATCGGCGGGCTCTCCGGCTCCTATACCTATACAGGGTCTGCCATCAAGCCGGAGTTCCATGTTTATGACGGGACGGTCAAGCTTACGGAAAAAGCGGATTACACGCTAAGCTGGAAAAAGAACAGGGATGTGGGAACTGCGGCGGTCACCGTGAAATTCAAGGGAAATTATAAGGATTCGAAGTCGGAGACAGTATCTTTTGAGATCAAGCCGGCAGTTTTGGGAAAGGACATCATTGCCCATGAGATCGGGGCCACGGCAAAGAAAACGGGCTCCATAAAGGTGTCTCCGGTGCTGACCTGGGCTGAGACCGGGAAGGCAGTAAGCAGTAAGTATTTCGATATCGACCCGTCCTCGGTGGCAAGCGAGGGAACGGTCACGGCCACAATTACGCCGAAGAGCGGCCAGACGAACTACACCGGCTCCGTAGGGGTCACCATTAGGGTGGTGGGAGATAAGAATAAGCTGCTTGGGAATGCGAAGGTGAGCTTTGATCAGAAGTCCTACTCCTATACCGGTAGTGCCATTGAGCCGAAATATACCCTCACGCTGGATGGGAAGACCCTTACCGAGGGCACGGATTATCAGCGGGTGAGCCTTATAGGCAACACCGATCCGGGAACGGCAAAGGTCATTTTTGAAGCAGTCGAAGGAAATGCCTCCGGATATGTAGGCAGCAAGGCCGCCAGCTTCAAGATCAGCGGAAAGAAGCAGCTGAAGGAGGCCGGAAGCGATTCGCCCTTTACCTACACGGTGGAGGGCGGAGAGAATGGGGTTCCCTTCGCAAAGGGAGGAGCGAGGCCTTCGGTCACCGTAAAGGACAGCGACAGCGGCCAGGTGCTTAAGGAAGGCAGGGATTATACCCTGTCCTACGCGAAGAACAAAGCAGTGACGGAGGGCTCGGCAGAAGTCAGGGTGAAGGGCAAGGGAAGCTATAAGGGAAGCGTTATCCTGAAATATGCCATAAAGCAGCAGGATATCCGTGCCCTAAGCGCAAATATCCTCGTATCGGATCAGTTCACGACAAGACAAAAGCGCAGATCGCCCTCGGTCACCATTACTGACCTGGATGGAAAGAAGCTGAAAGCGGGGAAGGATTATACTCTCGGGGAAGAGGATGACACGGCAGAGGACAATACAGATGCCTCAGGCGTAGTTTACATAACAATAAAAGGCGCGGCAGGCTATGCCGAGGAGGTCAAGGCGTCCTACCGCTACATACAGACGGTCTCCGCCAATATCGCAAAGGCAAAGGCCTTGAAAAAGGTCATGGACCAGGAGTATACCGGAAATGCCGTAAAGCTTTCGAAGGAAGAACTTGCCGGAGTGCTGAGCCTCAACGGAAAGACCCTGGTACCGGGCGCAGACTTTAAGGTGGCGGGTTACAGCGGCAGCGTAAAGAAGGGCAGGGCGAAGGTGACCCTCCAGGGCATGGGCGGCTGCGCCGGCACAAAGACCCTGACCTTCAAGATCGTCCAGAGGAACGTAGCCTACCAGGGCGCATTGAAGGACGGCGCCTGGAAGTAGCAGACAAGGAACAACACAGAGGGGGACACAGAGGGGACGGTTCGAGCCGTCCCCTTGTGTCTCTGTTTTTTCTGTTGCCGCATCCTTTTAATTAGTGTATATTATCCTTAATGCATAGCAAGCAAGTAGGTTAGTAGGCGATACGCATTATGGAGCTGAGACATGAACCGTGAAGAATTAAAGAAGCTGTTGTATGAGAAGTATTTTGTTCCGATCGAAAGGGATGAGGGAAACTATATCGGCGTGGAGATCGAAATGCCGGTGGTCCGCCTCTCGGGAGATGCGACGGATTATGAGGTTTGCAAAAGGGCGGCGGGGAAATTCAGGCAGGAGTTTGGGTTTGAGCCTGTGGGATATGACCGGTTCGGGGAATGTTATTCTGCCACGGAACCCGATACGGGGGACAATCTGTCTTTTGACTGTTCCTACAACAACATGGAGTTTTCCTTTGGAAGAGAGAAGACGATCTTTCCCTTAAAGGAAAGGTTTGAACGTTACATTCTCTTCCTGAATCGTGTGCTTGAAGAAGAAAACCACATCGTTACGGGCATTGGGATCAATCCGGGGCACCATGTGAACCGCAAGGATTTCCTCCCGGTTCCCAGATACCAGATGCTTGAGGGATTTCTGCTCCGGGGGCGTGACTGGAAATATCCGATGTATATGCACCCATTTTATGATTTTGCCACATATGCCAGCGCTTCCCAGGTGCAGCTTGATGTAAAAAGTGACAGGCTGATCGAGACGGTAAGGGCATTCTCCATGGTGGAGCCGGTGAAGGCCGTGCTTTTTGCCAATTCATGGATGGAGGAGGAGCCGGACCTCTTATGCTCCAGGGATCTTTTCTGGGAGAACTCCACACATGGGATCAATCCCCATAACATAGGGGCTTATGAACAGATCCCCGAAACCCGGGAGGAGTTTTTGGATTATATTTTGAGGACCAGTATTTTCTGTACGGAACGTGACGGGCATTACCTGCATTTCAAGCCGGTCCCCATCGTGGAATATTTTGAGCGCGATACCATTGAAGCAGAGTACTATGACAGGGGGGTTTATCATCCGTACAGATTCAAGCCGGAGGAAAGCGACCTTAAGTATCTGAGGACCTATAAATTTGAGGATCTGACTTATCGCGGCACCATTGAATTCAGGAGCTGCTGCAATCAGCCCTTCTATGATGCGTTTTGTGTGGTGGCATTCCATCTCGGGCTGATGGATAAGACCGGTCCGCTTTTGGAGCTGCTCCAAAATGACTACAGCATTTATCATCACGGTTACTCAACGGCTGAACTAAGGAGGATACTGAACCGCAGGGAATGGCCGGAGTTTATCGACCGGAAGGGGCTCCGCATGCTTTGCCACGATACGGTTGAGCTTGCCGAGGAGGGGCTGAAGGAAAGGGGCTTCGGAGAGGAAGTGTTTCTTTCAGGCCTTAAAGAAAGAGCCCTTACCCTTGTGTCGCCGGCAAGAGAAATGGTAGAGGCTCTTTCCGCCGGCAAAACAGTCAATGACTTCGTATATCGCTATTCATCGCTTACCCCTTAAGACAGGAGTGAGTAAGACAGTCCCGGACCGTCTCCTGACCGGGATCATTCTATAGAAGTTTTACTTGACAAAAAATATTGTACAAAAGAAAACATCCTCTCAAGTGTGGATGACAGCTTAAGAAGGCTGAATAACAGCTTATCGGTCAGGCGTTGTACATGAATAATAAGACGACCGATTTTTCCGTCAACAGAGACGGTAATGCACTTGATTACTGCAGACTTAATGATATTACCATACAGGCATGGTCGCCTCTTCAGGCTTTGGTCCTTTCGGAAAAGCATACTTCGGTATGGGTGAGAAGGCTGGTAATGCATTTAAGGACGGAATGGCGTTGAAAGCATAATATAAGATGCTTTCCGCATAAAAATTTTTTCATGGTTTATTCCTTATAAAAGGCACTCTGGGGTGTGTCATTTTTGCCCGGAGTGTCTTTTATATAGATCATTGGTTTTCACCGGAAAATCAATGATCATATCCGGGCGGCTCCTGCTGAAGGCAGGAGAAGTCCCGCACAACGGGGGATTTTTGAGGGAATCCTTCAATCTCTGTTCTTAGGGGGGAGTGTTATTATACGGGATAAAGTGATATCATATAATGCAAATTTATTCTTTGAACCGGGTTTTGATATGGATTATGGTCGTGCTTTGCGGTTAGAGATGCTTTAATCATAGGAGGGATAGTCGGCATTATGAAACGAGAACTTGGAATCGCACGATGTGGGCTGGCATGCTGTCTGTGTTCGGAGAACGTTACATGTAAGGGGTCATCCCTTTCTCTGATATTCCAGGTCAGGGAAAGTCCCTCAAAGGACTCTCGCTAATGCGGCCGGCTGGTATGATGTTCTGTAAAGGATGGGCAGATTCAGGATGACGTTTTCGGATGATTTTACGATAGGCTCAATGGAAGAGCTTATGGATGTGATAGATGAACTGGGCTTTGTTCCGTTCTTTGCAAATGAGATCGAAGGCTTTTCGATAGAGGAGCATATCGGCGAGGGCTGCTGGTATCATGATGTTGATAATGGCTTCTGGCCGGCGTGGGAATGGAAAGGTCCGGTCATTCAGACACTGAAATGTGCCTATGGCAAGTTTCTGCGGAACAAGGCGATGTACATCAGCCCTAAGTGGTTCCCTGATTTTGCAAATTACCGCAGGGATGGCTACGACTTTGATGCCGGATATGAAGACGGGCTGGCTTCGTTCTATGATAAGGAACTATATGAACTGCTGGATGCCCATGCTCCGGTCATGTCCAAGGAGCTGAAGCAGATAGGCGGATATGGCAAGAACGGGCGTAAGGGCTTTGATACCATGATAACAAGGCTCCAGAAGCAGTGTTATGTGATTATCAGCGACTTCCGCTATGCCACCGATAAGTCCGGGAATGTGTATGGCTGGGGAATTGCCGAGTATTCCACCCCGGAGAGATTCCTGGGCAGGAAGTTTTCTGATGCGGTATATAAGAGAACGCCGAAAGAGTCATATGCGAGGATCCTGAAGCATTTTAAGAAGATCCTGCCGGATGCAAAGCAGGTAGAAATAGAAAGGATACTGAAATAGAAATTGGAAGAGTGGATGAAGTCATGTGTGGAGGATTTACTACGTTTTCGACTTTCTCCCTGGAAGCATTTACGCTATTTGAGAACAAGGCTTATGTTAGCGGTGGAATATATATTGTTTTGAGCATTTTAGGATGTATTTCCGGTGTATTTATAGGGAAAAAACTGGCAATGCCGTAATGGGTGATTGTCTGGTGATGACGAAAGATGCACGAGTTTACAGGCAGTGGGAACATCGTCTTCCCGGAAATGTTTGTACATAAAGGATATTTGCTTTATAATCTTCTTGAGGTTTTTTCCGCATTTTTCCAAGCATGTAAGGCGTAGTAAAATATTGGGATTGAAGCCGCATTTTAAAAATGCGGATCGGAAGGAGGAAAAGATGGGAGAAGAGTTGAGAGAAGGAAAGGCGGAGGCTGTGGAGGATAGGACGGCGGCTCCTTCCGAAAGGGGCGCAGGCAGAAGAAGCGGAGACGGCGCCAGGATATGGACGGCCCTCATCATCGGGGTCAGCATCATGGTCAGCTGCCTGTTTCTTTCCCTGGGATTTGTGCGGTTCAGCAAGGTGTCCAGCAATACCATCGGAGCCACCGGCTCAGCCCATATGGACTTTGAGGCAGACCAGATCATCTGGAGGGGATCCTATTCTGCAGACGGTGCTTCTTCGGAGACGGCTTACCGCAAGATCAGTAATGACGCGGCTGCCGTAAAGAAATACCTGATCGAGCAGGGAGTCTCAGAGTCGGAGGTGGTTTTCAGCTCCGTGGATATACAAAAAAAGTACCGCAGCATCTATGACCAGAGCGGCAATTATTCCGGAGAGGTGGAGGACGGCTACCAGCTTACCCAGCGGGTGACCATCACAAGCGGTGATCTAGACAAGGTAGAACAGATCTCGAGGGATGTATCCTCGCTGCTTCGGACCGGGGTGGAGTTTACCTCCGAATCGCCGGAATACTACTGCTCCACCCTGGATGAGCTGAAGCTTCAGCTGATCAGCGAGGCCACGGACAATGCCAGGCAGAGGATCGACATCATAGCCCGGGAATCCGGCGCGGCGGTGGGCAAGCTGGTGAATTCAAGCCTCGGGGTCTTTCAGATCACGGCCGCCAATACCGGCACGGGGGATTATTCCTATGATGGGTACTTTGATACCTCCTCCCGGTGGAAGACCGCTTCCATCACGGTGCGGCTGGATTATCAGCTGAAATAAGGACAAGACAGGCACAGCTTATAAGGGAGATATTTCCGATGAACGCATATCACTGGTATCCCGGCCATATGGCTAAGGCGATCCGGGCCATGGAGGAGGATATCAAACTGGTTGACATAATCATAGAGCTCCTGGATGCCAGGGCTCCCCTTGCTACCCGGAACCCGGACATCGACCGCCTGGGCCAGGGAAAGGGGAGGATCGTGCTTCTGAATAAGGCGGACCTGGCTTCGGAGGATGCAAATACGCAGTGGGTCCGGTATTTCGAGGACAAAGGCGTACAGGCACTGCGCTTCGTGTCCAAGGGCGGCGAGGGCATGAGGAAGGTAAAGGACCTGCTGGGAGAAGCCGCCCGGGCGAAGGCGGAAAAGGATAAAAAGAAGGGAATAAGAATGCCGAGGCCGGTAAGGGCTCTGGTGGCAGGGATCCCGAATGTGGGGAAGTCCACATTTATCAACGCCGTAGCAAGGAAGAACGTGGCTCAGACCGGCAACCGGCCCGGGGTGACAAAGGGGAAGCAGTGGATCACCGTATCAAAGGGCATCGAGCTCATGGATACCCCGGGGGTGCTTTGGCCGAAGATCGACGACAGACAGGCCCAGCTTTACCTGGCGCTCATCGGATCCATGAAGGATGAGGCCATCAATACGGACGCCCTGGCCCAGGAACTGGTGGCCCTGCTCAAGGAGCGCTATCCCTGGGTGGTGAAGGAGCGGTATGGGATCGAGCCGGAAGACGGGATGGAAGAAGCCCTGATCAAGGCCGCAAGAACGCTGAATGCCCTGAAGAAGGGCGGGGAGCCGGATACGGACCGGGCTGAGGCCCAGATCCTGGATTCCTTCCGCGCAGGCAGGCTGGGGAGGATCACTCTTGAGTTCCCGTAAGAAGAAAAAGAAGGGAGAATCTGCCGCATCCGGCGTGCTCAGCTTCAGCATATATCTCCTTCTCATCGTCACGGCGATCTGGCTTTTGAATTCCTTTGTGATCACGAAGGATGTGGTTTCCGGCGAATCCATGGAGGATACCTTAAGTGACGGAGACGTCCTCATCATTGACCGGATCTCCTACCGGGTTAAGAATCCGAGGCGGTTTGACATCGTGGTATTTCCCTGCGGCAGGGACTGGTATATCAAGCGGATCATCGGGATGCCCGGAGAAACCATACAGATCGATGAATCCGGGGCGGTCTATGCCAATGAAAGGCTCCTTCCGGACCGCTTCGGCAGGGAAGCCATCCTGGAGAGCGGGATCGCAGGAGGAAAGGGGATCACCCTGGGCAAAGGGGAATACTTTGTGATGGGAGATAACCGGAACCACTCCACGGACAGCAGGGCGGCAGAGATCGGCCCGGTCAAAAAGCAGGAATTCATCGGCAGGGCCATGATCCGGATCTGGCCGCCAAGCCGCCTCGGATCCATAAAGTAAGGCTGCGTATATAAAAAGATCATAGCGGAGAGAAGGATGACAAAGGAAGAAAGGCTTGAGGCAGAAAAGAAAAGGATCTATGAGATGCAGTCCTATGAGAGGGAATATGCGGACTGCGGCCTCATCTGCGGGATCGATGAAGCGGGACGGGGGCCTTTTGCGGGACCCGTGGTGGCCGGCGCCGTGATCCTGCCCAGGGACTGCGATATCCTTTATATCAATGATTCCAAGAAGCTTTCCGAAAAGAAGCGGGAGGAGGTCTATGCCCAGATCCGCGAAAAAGCCGTGGCCTGGGCTGTGGGAATGGCATCGCCGGAAAGGATCGATGAGATCAACATCCTGCAGGCCACCTATGAGGCCATGAGGGAGGCTATCAAGAATCTGGGCGTAGTGCCCGATATATTATTAAATGATGCCGTGACCATTCCTGGGGTTGACATAAAGCAGGTACCCATCATCAAAGGGGATGCCAAGTGCCTCTCCATCGCGGCGGCCAGCATCATGGCCAAGGTGACCAGGGATGCCATCATGGTGGAGTATGACAAGACCTATCCGGGCTACGGCTTTGCTTCCCACAAGGGCTATGGCACGAAGCAGCATATCATGGCCATAAAGGAGCTTGGACCGCTGCCCATCCACCGGAGGAGTTTTATCCATAAGTATGATCCGAGTCAATCAAAATAGCCAGCTTATCCAGCAGGGCGGAGTAGGAAGCACGGCCCAGACCGGGGCGGTCGGTTCTGATCCGGCCCTGGCATACCGCATATCCAACGCTCTGCGCTACATGAACGTGGGGGATACCTTCACCGGCAAGATCGCAGGCATGAACGGCCAGCAGATCGAACTCCTGCTTGCGGATAAAAGCACGGTGGGGGCGAAGCTTTCCCAGCAGATGGCGCTGAAGGTGGGACAGACCATGTCCTTTGAGGTTACGGGCAATGCCGCGGGCAAGGTCCAGCTGACCCCGCTGTATGCGAACCTGGACGGGAGCAGTGCCATCGAAAAGGCCCTGGATGCGGCGGAGCTTCCCCTGGATGCCAGGACCTCCGAGATGGTGCAGTCCATGATGGAAGAGGGGATGAGCATCGATTCGAAATCCCTCCAGGACATGATGCGGCTGGTAAACGCCAATCCGGATGCGGCTCCTTCCACCATCGTACAGATGAAGCATTTCGATATCCCCATCAATGAAAGCAACACGGAGCAGTATGAGCTCTACCGCAGCAACAGCCATCAGATCGCATCGGAGGCTGGGCATCTGGCGGAGGGCTTTGCCGAGCTGGCAAAGGAAAGCCCTTCCATGAACCGGGAGATCCTGAATATCTTTACCGGGGATGTGCCGGAGGAGGTGCGTGCCCAGCTGAAGAATGCCCTGGACGGAGGAGAGTATGCTCCTGTCCGGTCTGTGGAACAATCTGTTATACAAAATACAGAACAAAATCCGGAGGCCGTGCAGACGGCGGACGATCCGGAAGCGGCCAAGACCCTTCCGGGACAGCCTGCCTTAGGGGAAGGGGGAAACGTCCCGGCGGAGGCACCCGAGGCCGGGGAAGCTTCCCGGAGCCGGGGAAGCGAAGCGCTCTACGGGGAGCACACGGTCACGGAGGATCTGGGGAAGCTTCTGGATGAAAATGGGAGGCAGAACCTTTCCGGCAGGATGGAGGATCTGGGGATCCCATCCTCCGTCACTGAGCAGGTCCGGAGCGGGAAGCTTACTACGGCAGAAACCCTGGACATCCTCAAGGCTTCCTTCGAGGAGCTTTCCAAGACGGCTCCGGATAAGGAAAAGTATGCCTCCAGCCTGAAGGGATTGATGGGAAGCGATGAGTATGGGAAACTTCTGAAAAACGAGATCGCAGGAAAGCTTCTCATGAAGCCTCAGGATGTGGTGAGCAGGGAGAAGGTGCAGGAGTATTTCGAGCGGGTGCTCAGGGATACGGCCAAGGCCGGAGAGCTTTTGAATGCCACGGGCCATGGAGATACTACCCTGGCCAAGGGCGTGCAGAACCTGAACCGGAATGTGGACTTCATGAACCAGATCAACCAGGCCTTTACCTATATCCAGCTGCCGCTGAAGATGAACGACATGGCCCAGCATGGGGATCTGTATGTCTATACCAATAAGAAAAAGCTGGCGGAGAAGGACGGGAATGTGTCGGCCCTGCTCCACCTGGAGATGAAGACCTTAGGCACCATGGACATCCATGTGCGGATGAATCCGGAGGGGAACGTCAAGACGAACTTCATCCTGCAAAAGGAGGAAATGCTGGATTTTATCGCAGACCACCTGCCGGAGCTGGATGAGAGGCTGAAAAAGAGGGGCTACAGCATGTCCTCCAACGTATCCTTAAACCGTGAGGCCAAGACCGTGCCCGAGATCATGTTTGACCAGGGCAGAAATATGCGGATGATCCAGCATACTTCCTTTGAAGCCAAGGCATGAGGCGCTGATACATAAATGGCAGAACAGAAAAAGAAGGTAAAGACAGCGGTCGCCTTAAGCTATGAGCTGGGAGACCAGGCACCCAAGGTGGTGGCCAGCGGCCGCGGGAAGATCGCCGAAAAGATCATAGAAAAGGCGAAGGAGAGCAACGTCGCCGTCCATGAGGACAGCAAGCTGGCGGAGACCCTTTCCGGACTGGAGATCGGGGAGATGATCCCCCCTGAGCTCTATGAGGTGGTGGCGGAGATCCTGGTCTTTGTGGACGACATGGAGCGGATCAAGTCGAAGCTGGAACCGCGATAGGGGATGAATACAAGGAAGATCGGGACGGAATATGAGGAAAGGGCGGCAGAATTCCTGGAAGGGCAGGGGGTAAGTATCCTGGAGCGGAATTTCCGCAGCCGGATGGGAGAGGTCGACATCATCTCTAAGGATGGGGACGTCATCTGCTTCGTGGAGGTGAAATACCGGAAGGGGAATAACGCCGGCTACCCGGAGGAGGCCGTGAGCCGGGCAAAGCAGCGGGTCATTTCGAGGACTGCGGATTTTTACCGCATGAAAAAAGGCCTGCCCGAGGACAGGCCCTACCGGTTCGATGTGATCTCCATCATGGGGAAGGAGACCGTCTGGCACAAAAACGCCTTTGAATACGTGCCCTATTGAGGTACTGCTAGGCTTTACTCATCGGAATACCGTGCCACGGGGGTATCGGTCCTGGCATTGTAGCGCTCCACGATCTTATGGATCCGGCTGGTGGGTACCAGGATCTTGCCCATGGATACATCGTGGTTGGCATAGTCAATGATCTGTGCCACATACTTGCTCATGTCGGCCTCCACATAATAAGGCCGTTCCAAAAGCTCCGGCCTGCGGTAGTGCAGGTTCGTGGTGATGATCCGGTCAAAATAGCATTTCTCATAGGCCTCGTCAAAGGCCTTCAGCCCGTCCGTAAAGAGCCCGAAGGTACAGCAGATAAAGACCCTCTTGGCATTCATGGCCTTCAGCTGCCTTGCGGTATCCAGCATGGAGCCTCCGGAGCTGATCATGTCATCGATGATGATCACGTCCTTCCCGTCGATATTGTCCCCCAGGAATTCGTGGGCTACGATGGGATTCTTGCCGTTGACGATGGTGGAATAATCCCGGCGCTTGTAAAACATGCCGGTATCCACCCCCAGCACCGTGGCGAAATAGATGGCCCGGTTCAGGGCGCCTTCATCGGGGCTGATCACCACCACATGCTCTTTGTCGATGATCATGTCCTCTTCCGTATCCAGGAGGGCGCGGATGAATTGATAGAAGGCGGAGAAATTGTCGAAGCCGCATAAGGGCGATGCCGCCTCCACAGAGGGGTCATGGGCATCGAAGGTCATGAGGTTTGAAACGCCCATGGAGGCCAGCTCCTCGATCATCATGGCGCAGTCCAGGGACTCCCGGGAATTGCGCTTATGCTGTCTGGATTCATACAGGAAGGGCATGACCACGCTGATGCGGTGGGCCCTGCCGCCTACGGCCCCGATCACCCGTTTCAGGTCCGTATAGTGGTCGTCGGGCGATTTGTGGTTGGTGCGTCCGTAGAGGGTATAGGTCTGGGAGAAGTTCATGACATCCGTCAGGATATAGAGATCCTTTCCGCGGACGGTCTCGTTCAGCACGCATTTGCCTTCCCCCGTGCCCATGCGGATGACATCAAAGGAAATCTCATAATTATCGGAAACATAACCCTGGAACTCCGGAAGATGGCGGCTATCAAGGCTTCTGTTTCTGCGGTACTCCACCAGGTAATGGTTCACCATGTCGCCCACCTGGCGGATATTATCCATGACTGCGATCTTCAGCGGCGCCACCGCAAGGCGCCCTTCCAGGAAGTCGTCTTTTCTATCTTCGGCCATAAAGCTCCTTTCTGATCTGACGGCAATAAGGATACCATTTTTGAGGCAGGTTTTCAATCGCAAAGCAATTGATAATTATTGACCGTACGGTTATAATGTCAATGTATATGCGTTTTAGAGGAGAAAGCACATGAAAGCAAGGGAAATCTTGGAGACGATCTGCGACTGGATGGATCGGAACAGCTGGAATTATGAAGGAGAGATGGCAGAGGACGGCAGTGGCGGGATTTTGGAGTCCGGGGTCGGGATCGAAAGTAAGCTGCAGCGCTGTGATGTCCGGATCCTGGCTGAGGACGGGTATTACCGCGTGATGGTCTATGTGCCCCTGGCCGCCAGGGAAGACGACAAGGCCAGGATCATGAAGTTCATCACCCTTGTGAATTATGACATGAAATACGGTGATTTTGAGATGAACTGGGATAAGGGACAGATCCTCTTTAAGCACAGCATCTGCCTGGAGGGGGATGCCGCGGTGCTGACGGATGAGATGATCGCCGACAGCATCTTCCGGTCCGTGGCCATGCTGGAAACCCATGGGGATGCCCTGGCTGCCCTGTTGATGGGCTTTTCCACTCCAGAGGAGGAATATGACATCCTGAATGGGAAGCCGAGAAGCGAAAAGTTTGTGGTGACCTTAAAGGATGGAGGAAAGACCGGAGGTGCCGTAGAGGGGAGCATAGAGGCTGCCGTGAAGGAAACCCCGAAGAGAACCCGCAGGAAAAAGGCCGCCGGGGATACGCCAGGGACCAGGGCGAAGGATGCCGCAAAGGATAAGGCAAAGCCCGCATCGAAGAGTCCGGCAAAGGGCCGGGTGAAGGGCACAGGCCGGGATACCGCCAAGGACGCCGAAGAAGGCGGAAGGAAGGGCAGGGGAAGAGCCACCGAAAAGGCGGAGAAGACACCCAGGAGAAGAAGCCGCAAGACGGAGGACTCTGCCGGATCCTGAGTAAAGGAAGCATGAAAAAGAATCAAAGCCATATCGTACAATCAATCCGCCCGGGCAGTGCCGCAGAAGGCACATCTGTAAGCCCGGGCGATGAACTCATACGGGTCAACGGCGAGGAGGTCGCCGATATCTTTGATTACCAATACCTGACCACGGATACCGAGCTGGAGCTTGTCCTTCGGGATGAGTCGGGCAGGCTGAAGACGGTATGCATGGAAAAGGAGGAGGATGAGGATCCGGGGCTCGTCTTTGCTGAAGGGCTCATGGATGAATACCGGTCCTGCCGGAACCGCTGTATCTTCTGCTTTATCGACCAGATGCCGAAGGGGATGAGGCCGACCCTTTATTTTAAGGATGACGATTCCAGGCTTTCCTTCCTGCAGGGAAATTACGTGACCTTGACGAACCTGTCGGAGGAGGATGTGGACCGGATCATCCGCTACCGCCTGGATCCGGTGAATATCTCCTTTCATGCCACGGATCCGGAGCTCAGGTGCCGGATGATGGGAAACCGCTTTGCCGGCGAGGCCCTGGAGAAAGCCCGCCGCCTGAAGGAAGCCGGGATCCATATGAACGGCCAGATCGTGCTCTGCAAGGGGATCAATGATGGAGCCCAGCTGGAAAAAAGCATCCTTGACCTGTCCGGATATCTGCCTGAGCTCATGAGCCTTTCCGTGGTGCCTGCGGGGCTTACCCGGTTCAGGGATGGGCTGTATCCGCTGGAAGCCTTTACGGCGGAGGATGCGGGGGATGTGGTCCGCACCGTGGAGAAATGGCAGGAAAGGCTTTACCGGGGAAAAGGCTCCCATTTTGTCCACGCCTCGGACGAATGGTATATGCTCCTTGGGCGGCCCGTGCCGGAGGAGGAAAGCTATGACGGGTATCTCCAGCTGGAAAACGGGGTGGGGATGATCCGGCTGATGCTTGAGGAATTTGAGGACGGGATCAAAAGCCTCCGCAGGTCAAAGAAAAAGAGAGAGTTTTCCCTGGCGACGGGGGAGCTGGCCTATCCGGTCATTTGGGGGATGACCCAGAGAATGAGGGAGGTTTATCCCAATATGACGGTCCACTGCCACAAGATCCGGAATGACTTCTTTGGGGCCAGGATCACGGTGTCGGGGCTCATCACCGGGCAGGACCTTTTGAAGCAGCTTAAAGGTCAGCCGCTGGGGGAGGCCCTTTACCTGCCGGAAAACATGCTCCGGGCGGGAGAAGAGGTCTTTCTTGACGACATGACGGTATCGGGGCTTGCCGAGTCTTTACAAGTCAAAATCCATATTGTAAAATCAGACGGAATATCATTTATCAGGATGTACAGATGAGTAAACCAATCGTAGCGATCGTAGGCCGGCCGAATGTGGGAAAGTCCTCCCTCTTCAACATGCTGGCCGGCAGGAGGATCGCAATCGTAAAAGATGAACCCGGGATCACCCGGGACAGGATCTATGCCGACGTGGACTGGGAAGGCAGGACGTTTACGGTGATCGATACCGGCGGCATCGAGCCGGAAAGCGCTGATCCCATGCTGAGCAAGATGAGGGAGCAGGCCCTGATCGCCGTTAATACGGCGGATGTGGTCATCTTCATGACGGACGTCCAGATGGGGCTTTCCGATGATGACGTGGGCGTATCGAATATCTTAAGGCGCTCGGGGAAGCCGGTGATCCTTGCCGTCAATAAGGTGGACAGCTTCCGGAAATACGAGTCGGACGTCTATGAATTCTACAACCTGGGCCTGGGGGATCCCTTTCCCATCTCGGCCACGGAAAAGCAGGGAGTGGGAGACCTTCTGTCGGAGGTGGTGAAGCACCTGCCCGGGGAGTCTTCCGGACAGGAGGAGGACGAGAGGCCGAAGATCGCCATCGTGGGCCGGCCGAATGTGGGAAAATCCTCCATGATCAACCGGTACCTGGGAAAGGACCGCCTGATCGTCTCCGAGGTGGCGGGCACCACCAGGGATGCCATCGATACCGTGGTGAAGCATCACGGCAAGGAATATATCTTTGTGGATACCGCAGGGCTTAGGCGCAAGAATAAGATCAAGGAAGAGCTGGAGGCCTACATGATCGCCAGGACCGTAAGCGCCGTGGACCGTTCGGATGTGGTGGTGGTGGTGATCGATGCTTTGGAGGGCGTGGCTGAGCAGGATGCAAAGATCGCAGGCATTGCCCATGACAGGGGTAAGGGGGTCATTATTGCCGTCAATAAATGGGATGCCCTGGAAAAGAACGACAAGACCATCTATGAGATGTCGAGGAAGATCCAGCAGACCCTGTCCTTCATGCCTTATGCGGAGATCCTCTTTATTTCCGCAAAGACCGGGCAGAGGATGGACAAGCTGTTTGCTTCCATCGATGCCGTGATCGAGAATCAGAACATGCGGGTGCAGACAGGGGTGCTCAATGAGATCCTGGCCGAAGCCCTTGCCATGCAGCAGCCGCCTACGGATAAAGGCAGGAGGCTGAAGGTATTCTACATGACCCAGACCGGCGTCAAGCCGCCCACCTTCGTGCTTTTCGTCAACAGCATGAAGCTGATGCACTACTCCTATACCAGATATATCGAAAATAAGGTGCGGGAAGCCTTCGGCTTTGCGGGGACGCCCCTGCGGTTCATCGTGAAAGAAAGGAAGCAGTGATGTTTCGGATTTATTGCCTGCTGATCGGATATGCCTTCGGGCTTTTCCAGACCAGCTATATTCTGGGGAAAATGCATGGCATCGACATCAGGGATTACGGTTCCGGCAATGCGGGGACCACAAACATGATGCGCACCATGGGAACAAAGGCCGGCCTCATCACCTTTGCCGGGGATGTGGCTAAGACCATGATCGCGGTATGGCTTTGTTATTTTATCTTCCGGGACAGGCTCCCGGACATGGTGCCGGTGATCAAGATCTATGCGGGGGCAGGGGCGATATTGGGCCATAATTTTCCCTTCTACCTGAATTTCAAGGGCGGGAAGGGAATCGCCTGTACGGCGGGACTGGTGCTTTCCTATGACCCGGTGATCTCCATCCTCGGCATCATCACGTTTTTCTCCATATTCTTTGCCACCCATTATGTGTCCCTGGGCTCCATCCTGGTATATGTGGGGCTTGTGACCGAATTCATCGTCATGGGCATGAATCACTGGGGCTGCTTCAGGGCCGCCTCGGATGCGGCGGTATGGGAGTCCTGCGTGGTCATGGGGCTTTTGGCCATCATGGCGTTTTACAAGCACCGGGAAAATATCAAGAGGCTGCTGTCGGGCACGGAAAAGAAAACCTACCTGAAAAGCAAAAAGTCTGAGGGATAAGGGGGATGATGGGATTGGAAAGCAGGAAGGTCTCTGTGATCGGAGCCGGGAGCTGGGGCACAGCCTTAGCCTGGCTTCTTTGCGGCAACGGGCATCAGGTGACGGTCTGGTCGGCTCTTGCCGACGAGATCGATATGATGTCAAGGGAACACGAGCATAAGCTGAAGCTGCCGGGGGTCATGCTTCCGGAGAGCATGTCCTTTACCACGGATCTGAAGGAAGCCGTGGCAGGGGCGGATCTCCTGGTGCTGGCGGTGCCTTCCCCCTTTGTGAGAGGCACGGCAAGAAAAATGGCGGCATATGCGTCTGCAGGCCAGCTCATCACCAGCGTGGCCAAGGGGATCGAGGAGAAGACCCTGGATACCATGACCATGATCCTTGAAGAGGAGATCCCCCAGGCCAGGACGGTGGCTCTTTCGGGGCCGAGCCATGCTGAGGAAGTGGGGCGGGGCATGCCCACCGCCATCGTAGCAGGAGCCGGAGAGCCCTCGGATGCGGAAGTCGTACAGGACATTTTCATGAATGACTTCTTCCGGGTATATACCTCGGATGATCCTTATGGGATGCAGCTGGGCGGGGCGCTGAAAAATGTGATCGCCCTGGCCGCAGGGATCGCAGACGGGCTGGGATATGGAGACAATACCAAGGCGGCCCTGATCACCCGGGGAATCCATGAGATCGCCAGGCTCGGGGAAGCCGCCGGGGGAAAGAAGGAAACCTTCCAGGGGCTCACCGGCATCGGGGATCTGATCGTGACCTGTGCTTCCATGCATTCCAGGAACCGGAGGGCCGGGATCCTTATCGGGCAGGGAAAGAGCTATGAGGAAGCCATGGAGGAGGTAAAGCAGGTGGTAGAGGGGGTCTACAGCGCAAAGGCCGCCATGGGCCTCGCCGAACGGTACGACGTCCCACTTCCCATCATCACCGAGGTGAACCGGGTGCTTTTTGAAAAGAAAAAGCCCGGGGATGCGCTGAAGGAGCTCATGTGCCGGGCAAGGAAAGACGAAATGCTCTGATCTTTGTATTCGCAGCGAAACCAGCTGCCGGATTCCATTTGGCTTTGCGGTATATGCTGTTCAGGTAATCGACCGCCTTCGGCAATCAATAACGTGAACCAGTATAACGGGGCCTGATCTGGGAGAAGATCTCCTCGGCAAGGGCGGGCTTATTCATGATATAGAGGTGGATGCCGTCTGCCCCGTGCTCAAGCAGGTACTGACACTGCCGGATCGCATAGTCGATGCCGGCTTTTTTCATGTCCTCCGGCCGGTCTGCATATCTGGCGGCCAGATCCGAAAACTCCTTGGGCACGGAGGTGCCGGACAGGGAGATGGTGGTGCCCAGCATCTTTACGCTGGTGATGGGCATGATGCCGGCGGATACGGGCACATGGATGCCCCGCTTGTCCATCCTTTCCAGAAGGGAATAGAAAAGGGAATTGTCCAGGAAGAGCTGGGAGATCAGCATGCTGCAGCCACTTTCCACCTTGAGCTTCAGATGGTCGGCATCCTCGTCGAGGCTTTTGGCTTCGAAATGCTTATCCGGATAGCAGGCTCCGGCGATGGTAAATTCCGGGAAGTTCTTCTGCACGTACTCCGCCATGTCGCTTGCATGCAGGAAGTCCCTGGCATTAAACTCCTCGTCCGTCATGAGCTTCGGCCGGTCGCCCCGGAGCACCAGCACATTCTCGATGCCGTGCTCCCGGAAGGTCAGAAGCCCCTCATGCAGCCTCTCCCGGCTGAAGCCGACGCTGGTGATATGGGAGAGGACCTCCAGACCGCATTTATTTTTGGCAAAGGATGCGATCTCCACGGCCTTTCCCGCATTGGAGCCGCCTGCCCCGTAGGTCACACTCAAAAAATCCGGATGGATCTTCCCAATGGCGGTAAGGGTCTCATCGATCCTTAAAAGCTCTTCTTCTTTTTTCGGCGGATAGATCTCACAGGAAAAAACCGGCTTGGAATCACGGTAAAGATCACGGATGCTGCTCATAACAAACCTCTCTATTGTCTTGAAAAATAGGCAGATATATCTTATCATAGGAAAAGAGAACGTGTCAAAACAAGGAAGGGGAGGCAGGGGTACAGATGAAAAAGGTTTTTGTGATCGACGACATGCCCATGGTATGCGATCAGGCGGAAAGCATGATGAAGGACAGATACGAGGTCTTTGTCTGGGATCCGGATCAGGATGCTGTAGCCCAGATCCGTGAAGCAAAGCCGGATGTGGTTCTTCTCGACCTGTACCTGGAGGATGATGTCTCGGGCAGGATCCTTGAGAGCCTTGCGGGTGACCCGGAGCTTTCCTCCATCCCGGTGATCGTGACGGCGGCGGATGCCTCCGTGCTCCTGATCGCAAAGTTCTATTCCATGGGAGCCTCGGATTTCATCAGGAAGCCCTTTGTGGAGCATGTGCTCTTTCGGAAGCTCGATTCCCAGATCAAGCTGAAAGAGATCGGCTATCGGTTCGAATTATAATCTGTAATGGAAAATAATCTTATTTCAAAGCTTTTCGGGAAACAGGTGCCCTTAGAGATCCGGAGCTTCCATGTGGCGATGGGGTTCTTTTTTGCCACCATCGTGGCTGTATTGGTGGAAGCCGTCACGGTCATGCTTCCTGTCCCCTTTTATGTGGTGACCGGCTTTACGGTTCTGTCTGTGGTGGCGGCCTACGGCTTTGCCGTGCGGACGGGGCGCTATAATCTGTGTGCCTTTGGCATCTCCCTGCTGCTCAATCTGCTGGAGCTTCCCCTGGCCTATTTCATAGACGGGAGGATGATATCCTCTGCCCTGATCTATTATTCCCTGGCCTTTTATTTCATCATGTTTAACATCTCCGGGATCTACCGGATCATTTCCCTGTTCTGTTTCTTTCTTTCCTACATCCTTTCGGTCACGGGGATGTACCTGCTGCACAGGGACTATACAGGCTTTCGGAAAGAACCCTTCAGCATCGTGTCGGATGTGCTGGTGCCGCTCCTGATCTGCGTGGCCTACGCCTGCGTCTCCGTCCTCTTCCGGATGAGGATGTATGAAGAGGAGATCCGCACGGCAGAGGATGAACGGATCCGTGCGGAAAAGGCGGACCAGTCCAAGGACGTCTTTATGATGAACATGTCCCATGAGATGCGTACGCCGATGAATGCGGTCATGAGCGCGGCAGGCCTGATCTATGACAAGGATGTGGCCCCCGAAGTCAAGCGTCATGTGGGATATGTGCGCAATGCCTGCGAGAATCTGATCTCCACCGTGGATGACCTCCTGGTCTTTTCCGAGATGGAGGGCGACAAGATGGAATTCGTCAGAGAGGAGTATGACCTGGAAGCCCTTCTGGAGGAGATCGTCAATATGATCTCCGTAAGGCTCATGGAGACAGAGGTCGCCTTCTATGTCCATATCGATCCCATGCTTCCAAAGACCCTCTTTGGGGACGGGCAGAAATTAAGGCAGCTTTTCATCAACATCCTGAATAATGCAGTGAAATATACCGTGGCAGGCTATGTGGAGCTGAATGTATCCGTGAAAAAGATCCTGGGGGATGAGCTGACCCTCATGGCACAGGTGTCGGATACCGGGATCGGGATCCGGGAGGAGGAGATCCCGAGGCTTTTCCAGGCCTTTGAAAGGGTGGACGACAAGCTGCATGATACCATCCGGATCGAGGGTTCGGGCCTGGGGCTTTCCATCAGCAGAACCATCGCCGAGGGCATGGGCGGAGGGATCACGGTAGAGAGCGAATACAACCGGGGATCCACCTTCTCCTTTGAAGTCAGGCAGCAGATCATCGATGCCCAGCCACTTTCTGCCATACGCGATACGGCGTCCTTAAGCGTCCTGCTCTTTGAGGAGGAGGGGAAACGGGCGGATTCCCTGGAGCGTGCCTTCCGGGAATGCGGGGTGGACTGCCTGACCGCCAGGAATGACGTGGCATTTCGCAATCACTGCCGTAATGAGCGGTTTACCCATATCTTTATTTCCCTGGACCACTATATTGAGTTTAGGGGCATCCTGGCAGAGCTTAAGGGCAGGATCGTGGTCCTCCAGGACATAGACCAGACCATGGTGCTGGAACCGCATATGGAGCGGATGCTGCGTCCCGTCAGCTGCCTGACCCTGGCCCGGTATTTCAATCATAAGGATTCCAAGGCGGGGGCGGGAAATGGAAGCAAGCTCCGCTTCCGGTGCCCGGATGCCAGGGTGCTGGTCATTGACGATAATAAGACCAATCTTTTCGTGGCCCAGGGTCTTCTCGGACGCTACGGGATGAGCGTGGTGACGGCCGTCAGCGGGAGCGAGGCGCTGAATCTCCTGGATGAGAGGGGCTTCGATATGGTATTTATCGATTATATGATGCCGGAGATGGACGGGATCGATACCCTGAAGGCCATCCGGAGCTGCAGTTATTCCTGGGTGGCTGAGGTGCCCTGCGTCGTCCTGACCGCGGATGCGGCAGAGGGGGCGAAGCAGATGCTGATGACAGCCGGATTTGATGATTATATCTCAAAGCCGATCCAGGTAGACCAGCTGACGTCCACGATCCGGAGGCTGATCGATCCGGATCTGATCAAGAGACTGGACTGAAGGGCATGGGGATACGATGATAAAGAAGATACAGAACTATTTTTTGAATGATGAGATCCCGGAGCGCGGCAGGACCCTGATGATGGTTCTGGGCTATTCGGCTTTTGTACAGCTTATGGCAATTCCGGCATATCTCTATGTGGGAGCACAAAGGGATATCTTTGTGGTCATCACCATCTCTGTCCTGGTTATGCTGGGCTTTAGCCTTTTTGCGGCAAAGACCGGGAAGCATGATGAGGCCTCTATCGGGGTCTGCTATTTCATCAACATGATCTGCATCCCGCTTTTCTATGTCTACGGGGGAGGAGCCAGGGGAGGGATTGAATTCCTGGTGGTCCCCGGGATCATCGATGCCGTCCTGCTCATGGACGGGCTCCTTCGCAAGGCTTCCATCATCATTTTTTCTGCCTGGTATGCCTTCCTCTTTCTTTTCACGGAACTGAGGGGTGATTCGTCCATGCGCAATGTGCCAGAGGGCAGGAATATCGCCTTCAGCATGGCCTTTGCCATGATCTCCAGCGCCATGATCACGGTGATCATCGTCATGTACCAGACCTCTCTCTTAAAGCAGCAAAAGAAGCGGGTGGAGGCGGCGCTTCAGGTATCCAGGGCAGGAGCCCAGACCAAGAGCCGGTTCCTCGCCAATATGTCCCACGAACTGAGGACGCCCATGAATGCCATCCTGGGAATGGCGGAGCTGATGGACAGGGAGGATGAGAAGGGAGCCGCCTCCGAAGAGATCGGGGTCATACGGGATACGGCCGCAAGCCTCTTAAATACCATCAACGACATCCTGACCTATTCCAGCCTGGAATCAGAAAAGCATGAGCTGATCAGCCAGCAGTTCAGTGCAGACAGGCTGATCGGAAACCTGATCCGCGAAACCGAAAAAAGCGCGGAGGAAAAAGGGATCATCTTCCAGGCGGACGTTTCCCCGGATATCCCCAACGTGCTGTATGGGGACGACGTAAAGATCAGCCGGGTGCTGAAGAATCTCCTGGATATCGCCATAGGCGCCACCGAAAGCGGCAGGGTGACCTTCCTGATTGACGCTAAGCGGAACCGGGAGGGGACAAAGGCCGAGGTCCATGCCAGGATCACGGATACCGGCACGGGCATCGGAGGGGAGGACCTGGATAATATCTATACCAGCTATGAGACCTATGACTCCAGGAAGGACAGCCGGCTGAAGCAGCTGGGGCTGGAGCTTACCATCTGCAGGGGGATCCTGCGCATGATGAACGGAAACCTGGATTATAAGAGCCTGCCGGATGTGGGGAGCGTGGCGGAGCTTTGGTTTGAATGCTTCATCGTAGAGAGGGATCCCATCGTGGATCTTTTATCCCTCAGCATTTCCCGGGTATTGGTGGAGTGCGGGTCTGAATACCGCAGGCAGATCTGGCGGAAGAGGCTCAGCCCGTTCAAGACCATCGTGGATTTTGCAGAGACGGACCGGGAGTTTGCCGCCTGCGTGGAAAACAACCGTTATGCCTATATCTTCCTTCACGACAGCCGGTATGAGGCTTTGAAGGGATATCTGACGGGAGACCTTTTTTCCAGGGTATATGTGGTGACGGACTTCAGCCATTCCTACGGGGATTTCGGGAAATGCAGGATCATACGCCTGCCCATCACCACACTGAACCTGGCGGAGATCCTGTGCGACCGCTGGAATGTCCAGGAATATGAGGAAGAAGAACATCAGGAGGAATTTGAGGCTCCGGAGGCGAGGGTCATCGTGGTGGACGACAACCAGGTGAACCGGCTTGTGGCAGAGGGGCTTCTTAAGCGGTACCGGATCAAGGTGGATACCGCGGTCAATGGAATGGAAGCAATGGGGAAGATCATGGGACTGGAGTACGATCTGGTGCTTTTAGACCAGATCATGCCCGGGCTGGACGGATTCTATGTCCTGCAGAGCATCCGCCAGAATGCGAATAAGAGAAACCTGCCGGTGGTCTGCATGACGGCAGACAGTGATGAGAAGGCCGGGGAAAGGATCATGTCGGCAGGATTTTCCGATTATCTGCCGAAGCCCATTAAAGAAAGGCAGCTGGAGGAGATCCTTCTGACCTTCCTGCCGAAGGAGAAGATCGTAAGGCTCGGCCGGAAGAAGGAAACGGCGGCGCCGGAAAAGATGCCGGAGAGCCGGATGCCGGAGAGGACGGCGGCGCCGGAAAAGATGCCGGAGAGCCGGATGCCGGAGAGGACGGCGGCGCCGGAAAAGATGCCGGAAAGCCGGATGCCGGAAAGGACGGAGGAGAGCCGGATGCCGGAAAGGTCGGCGGAGAGCCGGATACCGGAAAAGACGCCGGAAGAAGCCGGGAGAGAGGCTTTGGAAAAAACGCCGGGCCCGGAGGCAGGGGATGGGAGCCAAGCCAAGGATATCCCGGGCAATGCGGTGGAGCTTGACATGAAGGCCGGCCTTGCCATCGTAGGCGGGGATGAGAGCGTCTACCACCTGATCCTGAATGTATATTATACGGAAGGCCTGGAGAAGCTGGACCTGATCCCTAAGACCTATGCTTCCGGCGACCTGAAGCGGTTTGCGGTGGAGACCCATGCGGTAAAGGGCAGCAGCGCCAATATCGGAGCCAAGGGGATGTCGGAGATGTTCCGGCAGCTGGAGATGGCAGGGAAGGCAGAAGACCGTACCGTGATCGACGGGAAGCTGGAGCCGGCCCTTCAGGCCTTCCGGGAGCTTCTGGAAAAGATCAAGCAGTATCTGGTGGAAAAAAATGCCTTTGGTGAGACTGAATAAATACCTGTCCCAGGCGGGAGCATGCTCCAGGCGGGAGGCAGACCGGTTTGCGGGGGAAGGAAGGATCCTCGTGAACGGGAAGGCAGGCCTTCCGGGACAGATGGTAGAGCCCGGGAAGGATGAGGTGCTGCTGGACGGCAGGCGGATCCTTCCCAATCATCATAAAGTGGTGCTTGCCTACCATAAGCCTGCCGGGATCGTATGCAGCACGAAGGATCAGGGCGGGGAGCATAACAATATCATCGATGCGGTCCATTTCCCGGAGAGGGTTTTTCCCGTGGGGAGGCTAGACAAGGACTCCACGGGCCTTATTTTGCTGACCAATGACGGGGAGCTTTCCCAGTGGCTGCTGAAGGGCGAAAACCATCATGAAAAGGAATATGAGGTAGAGCTTGACCGGATGCTTAAGGAAGAGGAGATCCGGCAGATGAGAAAGGGCGGCATCCCCATTGAGGAGGGACGGCCTACCCGCCCCATCCGCACAGACCATCTGGGCAGGAGATGCTACCGGCTTGTCCTGACGGAGGGGATGAACCGGGAGATCCGGAAAGTGGCAGAATACTTCGGATGCCGGGTGAGACGGCTGAAGAGAGTACGCTTTGCCCGGATCCGGCTGGGAGAGCTGAAGGAAGGAGAATACCGGATCCTTACGGAAAAAGAGATGGAGGCACTCAAAAGGCCATGGAAGAATACGAAGAATTGAAACGCATCATCCGGCATCACATGGAGCTCTACTACAATGAGGACGCTCCGGAGATTTCGGATCAGGAATATGACCGGCTGATGCAGTCCCTGAAGGCCATGGAAAGGGAGCATCCCGAATGGATCACGGCCGATTCCCCCACCCAGATCGTGGGAGGATCGGCAAAGAGAACGGCCGGCGTCACCGTGGAGCACGACGTGCCCATGCTTTCCATCGAGGATGTCTTTGAGAAGGAAGACGTGCTTGCCTGGGTGAAAGAGGTGCAGGACCTGCATAAAGATGCCCGCTTTTCGGTAGAGCAGAAGATCGACGGCCTTTCCATGAGCCTGCGGTATGAGGGCGGCCGCCTGATCCTGGCAGAGACCAGGGGCAATGGGTTTACCGGGGAGGATGTGACCGAAAATGCCAGGTTCATCCCGGACGTAGCCTTAAAGATCCCGGAGCAGGAATACCTGGAGATCCGGGGAGAGGTCTATATGTCCCATGAGGACTTTGACCGGACCAATGAAAAGCAGGAGATGAATGACCGGAAGCCCTTTGCCAATCCGAGGAACTGTGCGGCAGGTACCTTAAGGCAGCTGAGTCCTGCCCTGGTAAAGGAGAGGGGGCTTTCCATGCTTGTCTTTAATGTGCAGAGAGGGGGAGCGGCATATACGTCTTCCCAGCAGGAGGGGATGGAAAGGCTTCGGGCCATGGGCATCGCCACGGTGCCGTCCATCCTCTGCCATACGGGGGAGGAGGTGCTTTCTGCCATCGACCGGATCGGGGAGGAAAGGGGAAGCCTGCCCTATGACATAGACGGGGCGGTCATCAAGATCGACCAGCTCTCCTACCGGGACGACTTTCCCGCCGGCACAAAGTACAGCGCCGGGCACATCGCCTACAAATATCCTCCGGAGGAAAAGGAGAGCATCGTAAGGGATATCGAGCTTTCCGTGGGGATGACGGGGAGGATCAATCCCACGGCGGTATTTGATCCGGTGAGGCTTTGCGGCACCTCCGTAAGCAGGGCGACCCTCCACAACCAGGATTTCATCAACGAGCTGGGGATCGGCATCGGGCGTACGGTCATCGTATACAAGTCCGGGGAGATCATTCCCAAGATCAAGGGCATCAATCCGGCAAAGAACCCTCCGGGAAGCCGGGTATATGCGCTGCCTCTTACCTGTCCGGTCTGCGGCGCCCCCGCAAAGAGGGAGGAGGAGACGGCCGACCTGAAGTGCACGAACCCGGAATGTCCCGCCAGGCTCCTGAAGCGCCTCGTGAATTTCGTGGGCCGGGATGCCATGGACATCAAGGGCTTCGGGACGGAATACATCCGGGCGCTGATGGCAGAAGGATACCTGAAGGACATCGGAGACATCTACAGCCTGAAGGATTTCCGGGACGAGCTGGTGGAAAAAGGCATGATCGGCAAGGAGAAGAATACGGACAAGCTGCTTTCCGTCATCGAGGAATCCAAAAAGAATCCTCCGGACAGGCTCCTTGCGGGATTGGGGATCGAAAACGTGGGCCGGGCTTCGGCGAAGACCATCATCCGGCATTTCGGGAGCTTCCGGAAGCTTATGGATGCCGGCATGGAGGAGCTGACGGCGGTGGAAGACGTGGGAGAGGTCACGGCGGGATCCATCCGGTCCTTCTTCCAAAGTGAGGGCATCCGGCAGCTGATGGGAAGGCTTGCGGAAGCGGGGCTTACTATGGAGGCGGAAGGAGGAGCCGGAGCGGACGGCGTCTTCCAGGGCAGGACTTATGTGGTGACGGGGGATCTGTCCCATTTCAAAAACCGGAACGAGCTTGTCTCCTTCATTGAGGATAGGGGAGGCAAGGTGTCGGGCAGCGTTTCCAAAAAGACCTATGCCCTCATTAATAATGATGCCGCTTCCAATTCAGGCAAAAATAAGAAGGCAAAGGAGCTCGGCATTCCGGTGATCACGGAGGAAGAGCTTTTGGGGGAAGCAGATGAAGGCTAATATGTTTCTGATCGACTGGATCGTGGCCGCGGTATGGGTGAGTCTTTTCGGGCTGGGGCTTTCTACCTCGGTGATCATCCTCTTTCCGGTGACCCTGATCTTTGGGATCCTGAATTATACCCATTCCAAAAAAATACTGCGCATCGTTCTTTTAGACATGAACCTGATGATGGCAAGCGTCATTGGGATCATGCTGAATGCATTTCTTTTCATCAACTTCGTTTATGCAGATCCCGAGACCGTGAGCATGATGATCGTCCTGATCTTCTTCAGCCTGATCTATATCACCCTGATCATGGTGTTTTCCATGATCGCGCTGGAATCCGGGAGAAAGAAGAGGAGACGGATCGTAAACAGCCTGGCCGAGGGAGAGGAGAGCCGGGCAGAGAGGCGTCTTGCAAGGCTTGAGGAGAAAGCGGAGGAGGAAGAAGCATCCTATGCCTTCAGCGGAAGGGACAGCTTTTTAAGGCCGCTTTCCGGCATGCGGGATGCAGAGGAGCTTCCGGAGGAGGAGCCGGAGGAGGATGGGGGAGAAGAGGAGCCGGAGGAAGCCGGACCGAAGTTCCGGGTGATCGTAAAGGATAAAAAATAGCCTATGCTGGAGATCATAGCCGGGCCTGCCGGGTCCGGGAAGAGCAGGATGCTGTATGAGCGGGTGCTTGCCCGGGCCATGGAGCATCCGAAGAAAAATATCATCGTCTGCACGCCGGAGCAGTATTCCCTTACCGTCATGCGCCGCATCGCTTCCATGAGCCGGGAAAAGGGGATCCTGAATATCGACGTGCTGAGCTTCAACCGCCTTGCCCACCGGATCTTTGAGGGAGCCGGCGGGGATGCCTCAGAGGTGCTGGATGATACTGGAAAGAACCTGATCCTCAGGCGGATCGCCTCGGAAAAGGAGCAGGAGCTTTTGCTGCTTTCCGCAAATTTGAAGAAGATGGGCTATATCAACAGCGTGAAGTCCGTGATCTCTGAATTCATGCAGTACGGCATCGCTCCGGAAGACCAGGATAGGATGATCCTTAACGCGAAGGAGGAAAACCCCTACCTTGCGCTGAAGCTAGAAGATCTCCGGCTGATCTTCGGGGAATTTGAACGAAGGCTGGGGGAAGAATATATCACCAGGGAGGAGCTTCTGTCCAAGGCAGCCAAGGCGGCGCATGGGGCAAAGTTTCTTCAGGATGCGGAGATCTGCTTTGACGGCTTCACCGGCTTTACCCCGGTGCAGTATTATCTCATGGAGGTACTCTACCGCATCACGGGACAGGTCGCGGTCACGGTCACGGACGACGGCTCCGGAAGGCGGTTTTTTGAGATTGCCCGCAAGGAAGAGGAGCGCCTGAGAAAGATCGGCGGGGCAGATACAAAGCTTACCTTCCTGCCTTCCGGAAAGGAAGTGAAGAGGGAGGCGGGGATCTACCGCTGCCATGATGCCGTGATGGAGACGGAGCATGCCATAGAGCAGATCGAGGAGCTTGTCAGGCAGGGATACCGCTACCGGGATATCGGGATCATCCTGGGGGATCCGGGCTATGGGGAGCTTCTTTCGGATGCCGCAAAAAAGAGGGGCATCCCGGTTTTTTCCGACCGTACCCAGGGCATCGCCATGAACCCGCTCTCCGAGCTGATCCGCGTCCTGCTTCAGGCCGTAAGGGATGACTTTCCCTACGAGAGCATGGTCCACTTGATGAAGACAGGCCTTACGGGGATCGACCGGGAGAAGGCAGATGAGGCCGAAAACTATATCCGCGCCCTGAAGATCCGGGGAAGAAGCCGCTACCAGAGGCAGTGGAAACGGAAATATAAAGGGATCGAGCCGGAAACGGCCGAGGCCGCGGAGGAGGTCCGGAAGGAGATCTATGCCCTGCTTTCCCCCCTGCTGAAGCTTGGGGAGAAGGCAGGCGCGGCCCGGATCACGAAGGCCCTGTATGAGGTGCTTCTTAAGGCCGGGGCGGAGGAAGGCATAAATGCCATGGCGGAAGGCCTTGAGGCGGAGGGGCTTCGCTCGGAGGCCATGCAGTATGCCCAGATCTATGCCAGGGTCATGCAGCTTTTCGATCAGATCGCAGAGCTTTTGGGGGAGGAAGAAATGAGCATCGGCGAATATGCCGAGCTCATGGATGCAGGCTTGAGCGAGATCCGCTTAGGCACACTGCCTCCGGGCACGGACTGCATCATCGCCGGTGACCTGCTGAGGAGCCGGTTTTCCGGGATCCGGGCTCTTTTCATCCTGGGAATGAATGAGGGATTCGTCCCCCAGGCCCCGGAAAGGGGAGGGCTGATCTCCGACCGGGACCGGGATTTTCTGAAGGAAGCCGGCTTTGAGCTTGCGCCCACGGCGGCGGAGCAGGCCGATACGGAGCAGTACTACCTTTATATGAATCTTTTTAAGCCCACGGATAAGCTCATGGTCTCCTACGCAGACCTGGGGCCGGACATGTCCGAGAGGAAGCCCTCCTACTTCCTGGGATTTGTGCGCCAGGAGGTGCCGGAGGCGAAGACATATCATGTGCAGGAGCTGGATTGCTTTGACCGGGTCCGGGCCATGGAGCGTCTGTCGGAGGTGATGGGCACTTATTCCCGGGAGGCGGCCCTGCTCTACCGGTTCTTCCTCGAGGAGGGCGGGGATCCGGAGAGGCTGCTTTCGGCTTCGCAGGGGGAGAGCTGGGGGAGGCAGCTGGGAAAGCTTGCGGCCAGGCTGGTATACGGAGGCCGGAAGCTGGAATCCGCCACGGAGCTCGAACGGTATGCGGCCTGCGCCTACCAGCATTTTCTGCGATACGGCCTAAGGCTCAGGGAAAGAGCGGATTTTGAATTTGCGATGCGGGACTTCGGCAATGTGCTCCATGGCATCCTGCAGGACTATGCAGAGGGGCTTCGGAGCATCGGGCGGAGCTTCCGGGATCCCTATGACGAGAAGTCAGAGGAGATATTGTCTGCCGTGCTGGAGAATGCGGGGGATGAAAGACAGGCCCTCATGTTTGCGGAAAGCAGCCGGAACGCCTACATGAAAAAAAGGATGGAGAGGGTGGCAAGGCGCACCATCGATACCATCCAAAGCCAGGTCTTAAGCGGTTCCTTTGAGCCAGAAGCCTTTGAGAAGTATTTCGAACATGAGGGGCTTAAGGGCTATATCGACCGGGTGGACTGCTCGGCCGACGGGGAGGAGGCCTGGGTCAGCATCATTGATTATAAATCCGGAAACAAGCCCTTCGACCTGGACCGGATCTATTATGGACTGGATCTGCAGCTTATCCTATATCTGTCCGCAGCCCTCGCCCAGATGGAGGGGAAGTACGGGAAGGGGAAGGTACATCCCGCGGGAGTCTTTTATTATCATGTGGACGATCCCCTGGTGGAGGATGAGGGGGAGGACGATGAGGAGCTTAAGCATAAGATCGAAAGGCAGCTGCGGCTGAGGGGCATGGTGAATTCCGATCCGGAAGCCATAAGGAGGCTGGATGGCAATGTCTCTGAAAAGGGGAAGTCGGATGTGATCCCCGTAGGCTTTAAGTCAGACGGGGGATTTGATGCCTATTCCAAGGTAGCCTCGGAAGAGGAGCTTAAGGAGATGATGAGCCATGCCATAAAACTGGCAAGGCAGCTTCAAGAGGGGATCCTTTCCGGGAATGTGAGCCGGGAGCCCTTTGAGCTGGACGGCAGCACGGCCTGTGACTATTGCGGCTACAGGGAGATCTGCGACGGGGGCAAAAAAAGGCACCTGTCCAGCGTGGAATTTCCGGATTCATGGAAGGAAGAGGGATCATAGGCAGGATGGATTTTACGGAAGAGCAGAAAAAAGTCATCGCCATAGAGGGGGCAGACGTACTGGTATCTGCGGCAGCGGGCTCGGGGAAGACCGCCGTGATCGTAGAGAGGGTGATCCGAAAGACGGTCCGGGACGGGGGAGACCTGATGAGGCTTTTGATCGTGACCTTTACCCGTGCGGCGGCATCCGAGATGCGGGAAAGGATCCGGGATACCCTGGAGGAGGAATACCGGCGTGCCGAAACGGAGGAGATGCGGGAGCGGATATCCCGCCAGCTCTCCATGATCTTCACCGCCCCCATCACCACCATAGACGGCTTCTGCCTGGATCTGATCCGCAGCAATTTCAACCTCTGCGGCATCGATCCGGCCTTCCGTGTGGCCGATGAGGGGGAGCTTTCCATGCTTAAGGGGGATGTGATGGAAAGCCTTATGGAAAGGCATTATGAGGAGGACGGGGAGGACTCCCCCTTCTATGCTTTTCTGGAGCGTTTTTCCTTAAGAAGGAATGATGAGGATGTGGTCTGGGCCATCATGAAGCTCCATGAATTTGCCGGCAGCCGTCCGGATCCGGAGGCATACCTTAAGGGGATCGCCGGGCAGTATGGGGCAGAGGATGAGGAGGAGCTCCTGGCCTCGGACTTTATGCGGGAAGGCGTAAGTCTTGCCGAAGCAAGGCTTTGCTCTGCAAGGCAGGCCTATGAGACAGCCGAAGCCATCTGCCTGAAGCCGGAGGGTCCGGAGGTCTACCTGGATCTCATCCGCAGAGAAAAGGAGTCTGTGGAGTGGCTGCTGGCGCTGGATAGCTGGCAGGACCTGAAGAGCGCTCTTTGCGGGATATCCTTCGACAGGCTTCCGGTAAAGCGGAACGATCCTGCGGACAAGGCCTTAAAGGAGCAGGCGAAGGATCTGAGAAACAGCGCGAAGAAGATCATCAATGAGGTGGCGAAGCAATACTTTGGGATGGAGCCGGAGGATATCCTGAAGGAGCTTTCCGCCTGCAGGCCCATGGCAGAGGAGCTTTCCGCCCTTGCGCTGGAATTTGCCGCAGAATATGCCCAGGCCAAAAGGAAAAGGGGGATCGTGGATTTCATGGACCTGGAGCATTATGCCCTGGAAATCCTGAAGGATGAGGGAGCCAGGGAGCGGACGGAGCGTTCCTTCGATGAGATCATCGTGGATGAGTACCAGGACAGCAACCGGATCCAGGAGGAGATCTTCTCCCGGATCTCCAATGGCCGGAACTATTTCTGCGTGGGGGATATCAAGCAGAGCATATACAGCTTCCGGGATGCCTGCCCGAAGCTTTTTGCCGGGAAATACGACCGCTTCCGCCCTTATGGGGAGGAGGGGACAGAGGGAGGAGTAAGGATCACCCTGGCTAAAAATTTCCGCAGCCGGAAGGAAGTGATCGGATCCGTAAACGGACTTTTCCAGGAGATCATGCACCGGGATACCGGGGGCGTGGAATACGATCAAGATGCAAGGCTGTACTACGGGGAGCTTTTCCGGAATGAGAATGAGGACGCCGTAACGGAATGCCTGACGGTGCTTATGGATCCCCAAAACACCCTGGATCCCAGGGAAGCGGAAGCCCAGGCGGTATGCCAAAGGATCCAGAGCCTTGTGGGAAGCTTCCCGGTGGAGGACAAAAAGACCGGGATCCGGCATCCCTGCCGCTACGGGGATATCGTGATCCTGCTCCGCACCCGTGCCGGCTGGGATGATGTGTTCATGGAAACCCTGACGGAAAACGGGATCCCCGCCAGGATGGAGTCGAGGGACGGATACCTTCTTTCCTTCGAGATCCGGACCATGCTGAACTTCTTAAGCGTCATCGACAATCCCAGGCAGGATATCCCCCTGGCCGGGACCCTGCTCAGCATCTTCGGGGATTTCACCGAGGAAGAGACGGCCGTCATCCGCTCCCGGCTTCAGACAGGGGGGCTCTATGATGCCCTTGTCTTTGCGGCAGGGGAGGGGGAAGATCCCCTGGCGGTGAAGGCAGGGGAGTTTCTTAAAAAGCTCAGCCATTACCGGAACCGGTCAGCCTATCTTTCTGTACGGGAGCTCATAGACCAGATCATCAGGGATTTCCGCTTTGATCTTTATGTGCGGTCCATACCGGGCGGCGCCATGAGGCTTTCCAACCTGAGGATGCTCCTAACCAGGGCAGACCAGTTTGAAAAGACAAGCTTCCGGGGGCTTTTCCGGTTTATCCGCTATATCGAAGCCATGCGGAAATATGAGGTGGATTTTGGCGGGGCGAATCCGGATAACGATGAGGATGCGGTGGTGATCATGAGCATCCACCATTCCAAGGGGATGGAGTTTCCGGTGGTATTCTTAAGCGGGATGGGCAAGAAGTTTAATCTGGCGGATACCCGGGAAAGGCTCCTTTTGGATGATGAGCTGGGAGCCGGGATGGACCGGACGGATCCCAAGAGGCGGACGAGAAAGAGGACCCTGATCAAGATGGTGATCGCAGGGCGGAGAAAGAGAGAAGTCGTCGCCGAGGAGATGCGGATCCTGTATGTGGCGATGACCAGGGCCAGGGAGAAGCTGATCCTCACCACAAGCCGGGATGCATCCAAAGCCCCGCAGATCCCTGCGTCGGCATCGGAGGCTTCCTGCTTTGCCGACTGGCTGTCCTTTGGCTTTGCCACCGGGGAAGGCATATCCGGCAGCATCCTTAAGGAGGAATGGCCGGAGGAGGAGCTTGCCGTAAGCCGGGTGCTGGAGGAGGATGAAAGAAAGCATCAGAAGGAGGACTTCCTGGAAGAAGCCGGGAAGGTGCCTGAGGAGGAGATCCATAAGCTGAAGGAGCGGACCGCCTATGCCTATCCCCATGAGGATAGCCTGACTGTACCGGATAAGGTATCCGTGTCGGTGCTGAAGCATGAAGCCATGGAGGAAGCAGGGATCCCCTTAAACCGGTACGTGGAAGAAAGGAAGAGCACGGTGCCCCGCTTCATCTCCGGGCTGAAGAGGAAGCCCGGAGGCCCGGTGAAGGGAGCCTTAAGGGGGACGGCTTATCATACGGCCTTTGAGCATTTTCCTTTTGGGGAGATCCGGACGAAAAAGGATGTGAAGGACTTTACGGCAAGGCTGGTAAGGGAGCATAAGCTGACCGGGGAGGAAGCAGGGATGATCCGGGCGGAGGATCTCCTGACGTTTGCCGGAGGAGAGCTGGCAAACAGGATGGAGTGGGCAGAAAGGCAGGGGAAGCTGTACCGGGAGCAGCCCTTTGTGATCCTTGTGCCGGCAAAGGAGGTGAACCCGGCGTATCCTGAAGGAGAGACCGTCATGGTACAGGGGATCATCGATGCCTTTTTTGAAGAGGACGGAAGGCTTGTGGTAGTGGATTATAAGACAGACCGGGTAGCAGAGGCTTCTGAGCTTGCAGAGCGCTACAGGGCGCAGCTTATGTATTACGGAAGGGCATTAAAGCAGCTTACGGGGAAGGAGGCATCAGAGCTTCTTCTCTATGCCGTACCCTTTGGAACGGAAGTACCGGTCTGAGCATGGGAGAGGAAAATGAAGAAAAAGAAATCGATCACAGGGATCATCCTGGTTTTGCTGCTGTGTCTTATGGGCTTTCGGGGTTCTGCCCTGGCCGCGCCGCTTTCGGAGCTTTTGCCGGGAGCGGGAGCTGCGGGGGCAGTATTTGGGGAGCGGGACCTGAGCCGGCTTATCGCTGAGGCCAGGCAGAAGCAGGAGCATAAGCCGGCCGTACAGGAAAGTGCCGTACAGGAGGAGGCGGCTTCCGGGGAGGAAGTCCCGGCCGTGGAAGAGCCGCCTCAGGAAGAGACCGCCGCCCCTTCGGCTGAAGCCACCAAGACGGAAGAGACGGCGCAGGAAGCGGCTCCAGTACAGGAAAGCGCACCTCAGCCGGCAAAGGCATCCGGCGGAGGACGGATCGTCTGTATCGATGCCGGGCATCAGCTGAGGCAGAATTCCGCAAAGGAACCCAACGGGCCGGGCTCATCGGAAATGAAAATGAAGGTCACCAGCGGAACCCGGGGCGTATCCTCCGGAGTGCCGGAATACCAGCTGACCCTGGATGTGGCCTTGAGGCTTCAGAGCGTTCTTTCCGGAAGAGGCTATACCGTGGTGATGTGCCGTACCACCAATGAGGTGGATATCAGCAATGCAGAGCGTGCAACTGTGGCAAACAATGCCGGAGCCGGGGCGTTCATCCGGATCCATGCCGACGGGGCATCCAGTGCCAGCGCATCCGGGGCATCCACTCTTGCGCCTTCGGATTCGAATCCGTATTGTGCCGGGATCGCTCCCCAGAGCCAGGCCCTTGCCCGCTGTGTCATCAACGGCCTCTGCGCCAGGACCGGGGCAAAGAACAGGGGGGTCACCATCACCGATACCATGACGGGGCTTAATTGGTCCCAGGTGCCGGTGACCATCGTGGAGATGGGCTTCATGACCAATCCCGCAGAGGACATGGCCATGCAGGATCCGGCCTACCAGCAGAAGCTGGCGGAGGGGATGGCCGACGGCATCGATGCCTTTTTTGGATCATAAGAAGGGCAGGGCCTGAACGCGGCCTGCCGGGATCATGAAAGGAAAAAGGGAAAAAGCGTATGAAGACAATATCCGGAAAAAGCATTTTGAAGGGGATCGCAAAGGGAATCCTCAAGCGGTATCGGGAGCCGGAGCGGGACCTGCCGGGAGAGGAAATGACCGATCCCCAGGCAGAGCTTAAGAAATTTGAGGCCGCAAGGCAGAGGCTGAAGACCGCCCAGAGGAAGCTCTATGAGAAAACCAGGGTGGAAGCCGGGGAGGAAAGTGCAGAGATCTTCCTGGCCCATATGCAGATGCTGGATGACGAGATGCTGAAGGAATCCGTGACCGAGATCATCCGGCGGCAGAACCGCAGCGCGGCCTACGCCGTCCAGGTGGGCTTAAGCTCCATAGTCGGCCGGTTCCGGGCCATGGATGATCTTTATGTCAGTGCCAGGAGCGAAGACATCGCCGATCTCGCCAACGGGCTTCTGGATGAGCTCACCGGCATGGCCGCCTTTGGCGAAGAGGAAGAGGAACCCTGGATCCTGATGGCCGATACCCTGACGCCTACGGAGCTGATGAAGCTGGACCGCAGGAAGCTTTCCGGGCTGGTGCTTTCCGGAGGGAGCGACATCTCCCATACCGCCATCCTGGCCAAGGGGATGGAAATGCCCATGCTGGTCAAATGCGGGCCGCTGGACGAGGGATGGGAAGGGATGGAGGCAGTGCTGGACGGCTACGAGGGCGTCCTGTACCTTGAGCCCTCCAAGGAGCAGCTGGCCTTATTTGAAGGAAAACAGAAAAATGCCCAGCAGGACAAGGAAAGGCTGGAGTCCCTGAAGGGAAAGGAGTCGGTAACAAAGGACGGCAAGAGGATCCGCCTTCTTGCCAATATCAGCGATCCTTCGGAGGTGGGCGCCGTGATCGCAAACGACGCTGAGGGCGTGGGCTTATTCCGGTCGGAATTCCTGTATCTCAATGGAAGCAACTATCCGAAGGAGGAGGAGCTCCTCTTTGTGTACCGCCAGGTGCTGAAGACCCTTTTTCCCCGGCCGGTGATCATCCGTACCTGCGATATCGGGGCGGATAAGGCTTCGGACTATATGCAGCTGAAGCCGGAGGAAAATCCTGCCCTGGGCTTAAGGGCGGTACGGTTCGCCCTTACCCACAGGGAGGTGTTCAAGACCCAGCTCAGGGCTCTGCTCAAGGCCTCGGATTCCGGAAACCTGAGCATCATGATCCCCATGATCTCGGACATCCGGGAGGTGAGGGAGACAAAGGAGCTGTTGAAGGAATGCGAGGAGGAGCTTAAGGCAGAGGGCTTTGAGATCGGAGCCTATGAATTCGGGATCATGGTGGAGACCCCGGCGGCAGTGCTTACCGCCAGAGAGCTGGCGCGTGAGGTGGACTTCTTTTCCATCGGGACCAACGACCTGGCCCAGTATACCCTGGCCGTGGACCGGCAGGATGCGGCCCTGGCCTCCTTCTTTCATCCGGCCCACCCCTCCGTGATGAAGGAGATCGAGATGACCGTGGAAGCAGGACATGCGGAGGGGATCCGGGTGGGCATCTGCGGAGAGCTGGCCAGCAATCCGGAGTATACGGAAGCCTTTCTCGGCATGGGAGTGGACGAGCTCTCCGTCAGCCCCAAGAGCGTCCTGCCCCTGAGGGAGATCATCCTGTCCTGCTGTTCATGAGTCGACAATTATACTTGATATTTTTTCCCTAAAACGGTATATTAAAAATTGGTATTTTTTTGAAAGGAGACATTAGTCATGACAATTACGAAAGATCAACAGGGAAGCACGCTTACGATCAAGCTGGACGGCCGGCTGGATACCACCACAGCGCCTCAGCTGGAGGGGGAGCTGAAGTCTTCTCTGGATGGGATCACAGAGCTGATCTTTGACCTGTCCAGCCTTGCATACATCTCTTCCGCTGGCCTTAGGGTGCTGCTTTCTGCCCAGAAGGTCATGAATAAGCAGGGCAGCATGGTTGTCCGCGGTGCGAACGAGGATCTGATGGAGATATTTGATGTAACTGGTTTTGTGGATATCCTGAATATTGAGTCATAAGATTTCCATGGGATCGGTCATGATGGACATGAACGGATGTTTGTAACAGGACATCCGTTTTTGTGCTGTTTAAAAGGAGATATGCTTCGTGGGATCAGACGGCATCCTGATGAAAAAGTACCGGCAGTATCTCCTGCCGTCCATATTGACCTCTCTTGCCTTTGCCCTAAATGAATTTGTAGACTGCATGGTGATCTCCAACCTTCTCGGGAAGGACGCCCTGGCGGTCGCAAATCTCTCTTGTCCGGTCATGCTTTTCTTTGCGGCCTGCTATGTGCTTCTGGGAAGCGGCGGTTCTACCCGTTATGCCCTGCTTTTGGGGCGCTGGGATCAGGCGGGGGCAGGAAAGGTATTTCGGATATCCATGATCTTAGGGGTCATGAGCGGGATAATGCTGCTGCTTGCGGGGCTTTTATTCCGGAAACCCATGACCATGCTGCTCTGCGCAGAAGAAAGCCTCCGGCCCATGTTTTCCGACTACTTTACGGCTCTCCTTTTTACGGCTCCGGTGCTTACCACCATGCTCACCTTTGTCTGCTTCCTGCCCCCCAGCGGGGCTCCGGTGGTGGCTACCGTGGTAAACATCACGGCAAACGGGCTGAACCTGATCATGGATTATGTCTATATCCGGATATTCGGCATGGGGATGAGGGGAGCCGCCCTGGCCACGGTCACCGGCTATCTGGCGGGAGCCCTGATCGTGGCGGTCCTTTGGAAGCAAAAAAAGCTGAAGATCACGGATTCGCCGGTGAGCCTCCGGGATATGAAGATGACCGGCATGATCCTTGCCCTGGGCGCGCCCCCGGCCATGCTCCAGATCTGCTATGCCGTCAAATACGCCTATAGCAATCATCTTTCCATGGTCTATGGGGGGCGGACGGGAGTCGTGGCATTTACCCTCTGCCTGCAGACCTTCTCCCTGGCCTCGGTCTTCCTTCTGGGAGTGGCGGATACGGCACAGCCCCTGCTTGCCATGCTCAGCGGGCAGAAGGATTATAAAGGGGAAAAGGCGGTACTGAAACGGTCCTACCTGCTGCAGATCCTGTTTTCCCTGGTGCTGGTCTTTTTCTTTGAGGTATTTCCCACAGGGATCGCCCTGCTTTACAGCGTAAGGGATGAGGAGACCCTCGCCATTGCGGTGCGGGGCATAAGGATCTTTGCCATGACCTATCTGTTCCGCAGCGTCTGCATCCAGTGCATGCGCTTTCTCCAGGTGGAGCAGAAAAACGGGTACGCCATGGCCATCAGCCTGTTTGACGGGCTCTCCATCCTGCCCATCGGCTTTATTCTTTGCCGGAACGTGGGGCTGGACGGGCTTTTTATGGCTTATCCCCTGTCGGCCCTGATCCTGCTCCTTTCCATCACGGCCGCAAGCTTCGTGGCATGGAAGAAAAATCCCGGAATGTATTCCTCACTTTTTTTAGTCCGGACGGATATGGGAATCCAGGGGGTATTGCAGCTTACCATCACAGACCGGCCGGAAGATATCTCGGAAGCCAGCGAGCAGATGATCGATTTCTGCCGGGAGAACGGGGTGTCGGGAAAGCAGGCTTTCCGGGTGGGTCTTGCCTGTGAGGAGATGGCGGTTTATACACAGAATCATCGAAAAGATACGGGAGACATCGATCTTTTGCTCCGGATCAGGGAACACGAGATGACCTTGAATTTCCGGAGCATCGGGGAGCCTTTCGATCTCATGCACCGGACGGATGAAGATATGCCGGAAAATATCCTGCTTCTCCAGAAGGCGGCTACATCGATCTCCTACGACTATATCATGGGAATGAACAGCACACAGCTTGTGGTAGAGAGGAATTAAACATGAAGATCACGATTTACAGCACGGGAGGGAACGATCCGGATTCACTTCATTCTGCCGTGCACAGCTTTTATCCCACCAGGGCGGAGGACTGGGATCGGGTGGCGCTTATGTATCCGGAGCATTCCTTTACCGTATGCTGTTGTGTGTCGGAAGGGCATCTGGTGGATGTGGAGGGTTCCAAAGTCCTCTCCCGCCCGGAAAAGGTAAAGACCATCATCCTGCCGCTGGACGCGGATCTCGGGGAGCTGGCCCGCATCATTGCCTCGACCAAGCCCGATGTGGCCTATGCCGCGCCTCTTCCCAACGTCGCCTACGACTGGAATCCGCTCCGGGATGCCATGGTGGGGGAAGAATTAAGGAAGAGGGGGATCTGTGTGATCTGCCCGGAGGTTTCCCTTGCGGAGGCCGCCTTTGAGAAAAACAAGACCGCTGAGCTTTTGCGGAAGCATGGCTTCTCCACGGCCAAGGGAGTCTATGTACAGATGTCCCTTTACAGGGCAGAGGAAAAAAACAGCATCATCCTGAATAATGTCTACCGGGAATATATCCTGAGGCAGATCGATGACCTGCGTTTTCCCGTGATCGTAAAAGCCGCATCCGGGGCAGGCTCTGTGGGGCTTTCCGTGGCAGAGACGAAGGAGCGCTTAGAGGAGATCCTCTTATCGGGGGACCCGAATGCGGATGTCATGGTGGAAGAAAAGCTTGAGGGGGAAAACTTCGGCATCGAGATCTATGGCGTGCCCGGCGCCTACCGGGTATATGAACCGATCCTTTTCACCACGGCAAAGGAAGGCATCACGGATCCCTTTGCCAGCATCAAGTACGGACCGGTAAGGAGCAGGAAATACAAGCTGGAGGAGCTCCGTGCCCAGATGCTCTCCATGGCGGAGGCGCTTTGCTTCAGGGGAGGGGTGGAGCTGGATCTCATTTTCCATGGAGGGGAATGGACGGTAGTGGACTTAAATCCCAGGTTTTCGCTGCTTTCCCAGATGGTGGGAGCCACAGCGGACAAGTCTGTGCCCCAGCTCATAGCCGAGGCCGCCATAGGAGGGCTGTCTCCGGCAGACCCGGGTGAGCTGAAGCTTGCCGTGGATTTCAAGACAAGGCCTGCCTCCCGGGAAGAGCTTAAAAGGCTCAGGACGGATTTTCCCAGCGTGAGGTCTGTGTTGAGTTTCCGGCTGGGGATCACGGAGACAGAAACCGTATCCTACAGTGAGATCGACGTGGGGGGATTTGAGGATAATGCACAATTGCTCCGGGAGCTTGAAAGGATCAGCGAAAAGTACGGCGATCTGGTGACTTCCGGGATTGTGGAACGAATACGGGAAATGATCAAAGGATTGGAGGCGTGAGGACAGCATATGGAAAAGAACAGTTTTAGGAGGAAACCCATCCGGGAGAGGGTGCTTTTGATCGTGCTGGTGATCGCCATGGGGTCATTGATCACCACCAGCGGGGTGGGCATCGTCAGCATGCTGAGGATCCAGGACAAAAGCGAAGCTGCCCTGACGGAACGGATGCAGAACAATCTTTACAACATTGCAGTGGACAGGGCGGAATATGCGGAATCCGAGCTCGGTGCCTATGCGGATTACGTGCAGGGCTTTGCCACCTACATCCATGGGCTTTATACCGAACCGGATGCTTATGTGAAAAAGCCGCTGCTTTCGCATGACCCCAAAAATGCGGGGAAATATGTGCTGCAGAGGGCTTTTGCAAACGAACAGGTATCGGAAGAGGCGGTCAGCGAGGAAGCATCCCTGATCAGCAATACGGCACAGGAGTTTTATCCGGTGATCTCGGCCCACTCGGATGTGATCATGGGCATCTACGGAGGTACGGAGTCCGGGTTTTCCTTTGCCTACGACATCTATTCGGATAAGAAGCTGGACGGGTACTACGACCACTACTCCCGGGTATGGTATCAGCAGGCGAAGGAGGAGGGGAAGGTCTGCTTCACGGATGTATACCTGGATTCCTTCGGACGGGGCCTGACCATCTCCTGTGCGGCACCGTTTTATGATGAAAAGGATCAATTTGCCGGGGTCGTGGCCATGGATATCCTGATCTCGGATCTGTATGCGGCCATACTGAACCTGGATCTCGGGGATGAGGAGGCGTATGCGTTTCTGGTGGATAATTCCGGAAATGTCATTTCCCCGGATGAGGAGGTGAGAACGATCCATGATGATCCGGATCTGGATCAGGCTACGGAGGATAAGATCCTGAATGGGCAGACCGGGGTATCCCTTACGGAAAAGGGAGTTTATTACGCCTATACGCCGGTGGAATCCGTATCCTGGAAGCTCTGCATCCATGTGCCGCAGTCCTATGTGCTGGCGCCGGCCAGGGAGATGGATGAGCAGATCATGGAATCCATATTGCTCTTTACCTTGATCCTGGTATTGATCATCCTGATCGTGACGCTTTTCGTCCAGCGTTTTGCCAACAGCCTTACGAAGCCGCTGATCGCCCTGAGCGAGGATGCGAGGATCATCAGCGGAGGCGACCTCGAGCACAGGGCGCAGGTATTCCATAACGACGAGATCGGGGATGTGGCCACGAACTTCAACGACATGGCGATCGCCCTGAAGCAGTATATCGAGGATCTGACCGCGGTGACGGCGGAGAAGGAACGGATCGGGGCGGAGCTCAATGTGGCTACCCAGATCCAGGCAGACATGCTGCCCAGGATCTTCCCTCCCTTCCCGGAGAGAGGAGAATTCGACCTGTATGCCACCATGGATCCGGCAAAGGAAGTGGGCGGAGATTTCTATGATTTCTTCCTGATCGACAATGACCATGTGGGGCTGGTGATGGCGGACGTATCCGGCAAGGGAGTGCCTGCCGCTCTCTTCATGGTCATAGCCAAGACCCTGATCAAAAACCGTGCGCTGATGGGAGGCTCCCCGTCGGAGGTGCTCTCTTATGCCAATGAGCAGCTCTGCGAAGGGAATGAAGCGGAGCTTTTCGTGACGGTATGGTTTGCCATCCTTACGATCTCTACGGGAAAGGGCGTCGCCGCCAATGCGGGGCATGAGCATCCCGCCATCCGCAGGGCGGGAGGGAAGTATGAGCTTTCCATCTACAAGCATTCCCCTGCAGTAGCCAGCATGGAGGGGCTGCGCTTCCGGGAGCATGAATTCGAGCTGCATCCCGGCGACAGCCTTTTTGTCTATACAGACGGGGTGGCGGAGGCCACAAATGCCCAAGATGAGCTTTATGGCACGGAACGCATGCTGGAGGTCCTGAACCGGAATCCGGATGCCATGGCCGAGGAACAGCTGAAGAGCATAAAGGAAGACATCGACCTCTTTGTGGGAGATGCGCCGCAGTTTGATGATATTACCATGCTGGGATTCAACTATTTCGGCATAGAATAACAGGAAGGGAAAGATTATGGCAGAGCAGAGTTTAAGGATCGATGCAAAGGTCGAATACCTGGACCAGGTGATCTCCTTTTTAGACCGGTATCTGGAGGAGATGGACTGCGCCTTTCGGATACAGACCCAGCTGGATATAGCCGTGGAGGAGATCTACGTCAATATCGCCCATTATGCATACGAGAAGGAGGGAGCGGGATGGGCCGAGATCATGCTCTCCCAGACGGAATACGAAGGGAGCCCGGCCATAGAGGTCCGGTTTACGGATGCCGGCATCCCCTACGATCCTTTGGCCAAGCCGGATCCGGATGTGACCCTTTCCCTGCAGGAGCGTCCCATCGGAGGACTGGGGATCTATATGGTAAAGAAGAGCATGGACCGGATGACCTATGAGCGGAAGGACGGGAAGAATATCCTGGTCCTGACCAAAAAGCTGAAATAAAGCCCGGATTTGGTTTTTTGAGGGATTCTATGGTAAGATTGGCATAAGAATCATTGGAACAGTGATCAGAAGGATTTGGAGGTAATTGAATGAAAACAAAATGGTTAAGCCTTTTACTTACTGGAGCGCTGGCTTTAAGCATCCTCAGTGGCTGCTCGCAGGAGATAGCCAGGTCTACGGAAGCCATGAAGCAGGAGCTGGATGCTAAGGGCTATTATCCGACTCCGATCAAAAGCGATATCCAGGGAGCCGAAGAGGGCACAAAGACCCTGCTGGCAAATATGGATTATTACAATGGAATGAATGAGAATGACATCTGCCTTCGGATGGGAAAGAAGGATGCCAGCCTGGAAGAATATCTGGATTTTACGGTCGCCCAGGTACAGGAGCCGACAGAGGAGGAAAAAAAGGCGATAGAGGACTCTCTGGAGCGGATCGCACAGAAGCTCCATGATGCCGGCTACAATTATCCTCTTTCCGATCAGGTTAAGTTCATCATCACGACAATGGTGGAGGAGTCTGGAGCGTCAGCCTATACCCATGGAGAAGAAATTTATCTGCAAAAGGACTTTGTAGACATGGGAGCCAGCAAAAACAGGGAAGCCCAGGCGTATTTTGATGAGACCATGGCGCACGAGATCTTCCACGTGCTGAGCCGGAACCTGCCTGATTTCCGTGAGAATATGTACCGGGTGATCGGTTTTACGGTGGACGAAGAGGAGCCTGCCTTTTCGGATAAGGTGAGGAAACAGATCCTCAGCAACCCGGATGTGGAGAAGTATGACTGCCATGCCACATTCACCATCAATGGAAAGAAGACGGACGGCGTGGTGGTGACTTACATGGAGGGAGACTACAAAGAGGGAGATACATTCTTTAAGGTGGCGAAACCCGGTATCGTGCCCATCGATAATCCCACCCGGATCATCCCGATCGATCAGGTTTCGGATTTTTCTGAGGTCATGGGGGAGAACACGGACTATGTGATCGCGGCAGAGGAATGCCTGGCCGATAATTTCAGCTATGCCATTAATTACGGAGTCGACGGCGGCTATCCGAATCCGGAGATCATCGAAGCGATACGGGATTATCTTGCAACGGGCAAGGAGACTGTACAGGTCACGGGAGAAGCGAAGGCAGACGAGGGTCAGGAGGACAAGGCTCAGGACGGGAATAAGAAGGATGATGCCGAGCTTGCCAGGGAAGTGATCAAGGGCAAGTGGGGCAACGGCCCGGAGCGCGTGAGGATGCTTACGGAAGCGGGCTATGACGCGGCGGCAGTGCAGAGGGAAGTCAATCGATTACTGAAATGAACAGCACCATCATAGATGTAGAAGCCGTAGAGATAACGGACGATACTGAATTTGACGAGCAGGCCGCGACCTTCTTAAGGATGCTGGAGCGGGTAGACCGGATGCCGGGGGGAATGCATCCGGGGCTTCAGTTTGCAAAAAATAAGCTGAATGATATATCCAATGTCCAGCCGCCTCAATGGAGGGAGAAGGTACGGGAGATCCTGGAGGATTTCATCGACCGGAAGGAACGGGAGATCCGGGGAGAAGCCGTGGAGGCGGAGCCGGCAGGGGCAGAACCGGCAGAAGCAGAGGTATATGCGGAGCCGGTGGAGGCAGAGGTATATGCGGAGCCGGTAGAAGCAGAGGCATATGCGGAGCCGGTGGAAGCAGAAGCGTATGCAGAAGCTCCCTTTGAGGATGCAGTGATCGATCCGGAGGATGTGGAAGAGCCCTTCGAGGATGCAGTGATCGATCCGGAGGATATTGAAGAGCCCTTCGAGGATGCAGTGATCGATCCGGAGGATGTGGAAGAGCCCTTCGAGGATATTGTACTGGAGCCGGAGTATTACGAGGCTGAGGCGGCCGGGCCGGATCCGTATGTGGATACCTCTTTCCAGGCTGCTGAAGAAGAGATCATAAGCAGTGCCCAGACAGAGGGCTGGGGGACAGGGGAAGACCCTGCGGATAACCAGGCCGGGATCTGGGCGTCAGAAGAAGCAGCTGCAGAAGAAATATGGGCGGAAGAACCGGCAGAAGCTGTTGCTGCAGAAGAAGCAGCTGCAGAAGAAATGTGGGCGGAAGAACCGGCAGAGACTGTTGCTGCAGAAGAAGCAGCTGCAGAAGAAATGTGGGCGGAAGAGCCGGCAGAAGCTGTTGCTGCAGAAGAAGCAGCTGCAGAAGAACCGGCGGAAGATAAGCAGGCTGAGGAGGATGAAGAGGACGAGGAGCTGAACATCAACCAGATCCGGGAAGACGGCGTCTCCCTGATCCGGCTTCTGATGGGCGGGGAGGCCGCAGAATATGACGAGATGATGGTCATCCTGGTAGACGGCACGGCCCTCCGGGTGAAGGGCGGAGCCGGCACATTCCTGATCCGCCCCTCCTTTGAGGCTATGGATAAGCCGATCGAGATCATCGGCCGGGTAGATCTGTCCGGCATGCCCTCGGAGGAGATGAACTGGCGGAGCCGTATGGCCACTCCGGATGTGGGCATCCGTGAGATCTGGTTTTTATGCAACCGGGAGCCGGGCACCATGGAAAAAATATACGATACATATAGTGAAAAGATGGCGGGCAATTATTTCGAGTATGTCCGCAGCCTGGAAAAGCAGCTGGTATAAGGAGGTTGCCGATGAAAAACAAATGGAACGCTGGCCTGGCCCTGATCATGGCTTCTTCTCTTTTGGCGGCATCATTAGGCGGATGCGCGGTTCCTGCGGGTACCCCTTCTGCTGTTTCTTCTGCCGCGGCTTCCGAGCCGGAGGCATCCGGGCAGGAGGGGAAGAAGGAGACCGCCATTGCGGAGGGAAGCCGTGACATCATTCTGGTGGATTATGCCGCAAAGACCCCATCCTTTACGCCGCAGGTAGCTCCCTATACGGTGGAAAAGGATCTGGGCAATGTAAAGGATGTGGAGAGATTTTACCTCTCCAAAGGGGAGATCGAAAAGCTCTCCGAGGATCTCTTCGTCGTCAGGGACAATAAATATTCGGAATTCTTTGACGTCTATGAAGACAACCGTTATATGCAATATCCGAACTTCATTACCACGGATTCCATGATGCATACCTATCATCTGTATTTTTCCATGCTTCAGAAGACCGTGGAAAAATCAAGGCTCACAGAGAGGATCCAAAGCCTGACGAAAGCCATGCTGGAGACCTCCGAAAAGCAGCTGGATGCCCTCGGGGGAAGCGAATGGGAGGAAGCGGCACAGAGGAATACGGACTTCTTCCGGGTAGCGGCATCCCTCATGGGAGGGGACGACCCGGATTCGGATACGGGCATCGTAGAAGACGAACTGGACAAGATCATGGCGGCAGAGGGGATCTCGCCTTCCGGCATCACGGGGACGGATGAGGATTACAGCCAATATAAGCCCAGGAGCTATTATGCCGGGGATGAGGAGCTGGAGGAATATTTCAGGACGATGATGTGGTATGGGCGCACGAATTTTGCCCAGAAGGATTCGGAGATGAACCGTTCCGCCCTGCTCATGACCCTTGCCCTTGAGGGGGATGCAAGGGAGGACTGGGATGCGGTATATGAGATCACCTCCTTCTTTGCGGGTCAGAGCGACGACCTGCTGGCACCGGAGTATAAGGAGGCCATGGAAAAGGCCTATGGGGAGGACATACAGGCATCGGATCTGATCGGAGACGAGGATGCTTTTCGTGAGTTTGAAGAGCTGATCGCCGCATTGAGGGCGCCTTCCATCAATTCCGTGGTATTTGAAGACGATAAGGGCCGGACGGACAAGCCCTCTGAGGCCAAGGGCTTCCGCTTCATGGGACAGCGCTTTACCCTGGATGCGGCGATCTTTACCCAGCTCTGCTACAGCAGGGTCAGCGAGGCTCCCGACGGGGATAAGCGCATGCTGCCGGATGGGCTTGATGTGCCGGCCGCCCTGGGATCGGATACGGCAAGGGAGATCCTCATTGAAGAGGGGAATGATAAATATCCGGAATATCTCACCAATATGGATTCCATCCGGTCGAATCTTTCCGGCCTTGAGGGTTATTGGTCATCCTCCCTCTATGCCGGATGGATGTATGCCCTCAATCCTCTGCTGGAAGAAAAGAAGGATGGATATCCTTCCTTCATGACCAATAAGGAGTGGCAGAAAAAGAGCCTGGAGGGATATCTTGGCAGCTGGACCGAGCTGAAGCATGACACGGTGCTTTATTCCAAGCAGTTCATGGCGGAAATGGGCGGAGGAGACGAGGAGGTCTTTGACGACAGGGGCTATGTGGAGCCGGAGCCGGAGCTTTACGGCAGGCTGTCCGCCCTGATCCAGGCTACGATCGACGGCCTGTCGGGCTTTGAAGCCTTGAGCAAAAAGGAGAAGGAATCCCTTGAAAAGCTGCTGGAGCTTTCCGAAAGCCTGAAGGAGATCTCCATCCTGGAGCTTGAGAATAAACCGCTCAGCGATGAGCAGTATGAGCTGATCCGCGGCTTTGGCGGAAGCCTGGAGCATTTCTGGGAGGAAGCCGTGCTGAGCCAGAGCAAGGGAGAGGGGAGCGAATCAGCGGAGTTCCCCGCGGCTCTCGTCACGGATGTGGCTACGGATCCCAATGGCTTCTGCCTGCTGGAGGGCATCGGCGGAGTATCCAAGCTTTACGTCGTATTTCCGCTGGACGGGGAGCTGCATTTGGGGATCGGAGGCGTTTACAATTATTATCAGTTCATGAATCCTATCTCGGAAAGGCTTACGGATCAGGAATGGAGGCAGATGCTGGGGATGGCACCGGATGAAAATATGGAGTTCCACCCGGACGATGGCCTCGAGCAGCCGGAATGGGTCAAAAGCTACCGTTATTACTGGTCCTGGGAGTCCAATGAGGAATAAGAAAATTCTTTTTGGGATCGCGGCAGTGGCAGGGATTGCCACTGCCCTTTTTCTTTGCTGGTGGAAGGGAGCCTTTCTGCCGGGGTGGATCGCCTGGCAGGAAAAGGAGCTCCCTTATCATGACGGCACCCTCCTCCTGAAGGACAGGGAGGCCTCCTTTTGGATGAATGGGAAGGCCCTCTGGAGCCCGGGGAAGGATTATTTCGTACAGGATGCGCTCATAAGCGATATCGACCGGGACGGGGAGGAGGAGCTAATCCTGCTTACCTGGAAGCACGGAAGCTATGGCAGCCATACCCCCTTCTGGGTGAAAAGCCGGGATATTGCCCTGGCCCAGCATATTTTTATCTACCGGTATGAGCCGGGAAGGGAGAGCCGGATCCGGGCGGTCTGGATGTCCTCGGATATCGGATATGAGATCGGATCCATCGGACAGGGCAAGAGAAGCACGCTTCTCGTCACGCCGAGGCAGGGGGAGCCGTCCCTATGGCACTGGCAGGATTTCGGGCTGAAATATGCAGGGCCTGCCAGGACAGAGGAATTGACCTTCACCGCTTGCGGGGACAACCTGATCCATCTGCCCCTGTTGAAAAAGGGACCTCCCTTTGATTACCTGTACGATCATGTAAGGCCTCTGGTCCAGGATGCGGATATCGCGGCCTTGAACCATGAGACGGTGCTGGTCAGCGATAATGCCCTGGTGAGCGGCTTCCCCAGGTTCGGTACGCTCATGGAGGTGGGGGATGCGGTGGCCGGAGCCGGGTTCGACCTGGTGATCCTCGCCAATAACCATGCCCTGGATAAAGGAATGATGGGGATCGATGGAACCATCGGATTTTATGAGGAGAAGGGGATCAAGGTGGCCGGAGCCCACAGATCCGGGGATGCTTTGGCGGGTGAGGATGGGAGAAATGCCATTACCTGGATGGAAAAAAACGGGGTAAAGCTTGCCGTCCTGGCCTTTACGGAGCATACCAATGGCATCCCCATGTCGGAAAAAGAGCCTTTGGCCGTAGAGAAAGTGGATGAGGACCGGATGGCTGAGGCCTTAGGGCATGCCGCCGGGGATGCGGATGCGGTCATCGTATTCATGCATTGGGGAGAGGAATACGAGAAGGAACCCAATGAAGAGCAGAGGAGGCTTGCCCGGTTTCTTTGCAGGTATGGGGCAGACGTGGTGATCGGAAGCCATCCCCATGTGATCCAGGAGCTCGAAGAGATCAAGGACGAGGAAACAGGAAACAGGACCTGGGTCTTTTATTCCCTGGGGAATCTGGTCTCGGCTCAGGAGGATCCGGAATGCCAAAAAAGCGGCGTGGCATGCTTTACGGTACGGCTGGAAGCAGACGGCACGGTTTCCGTGGTGGATCCAAGGCTCCTGACGATCCTGCGATAATGCCTGCAGGAAACCCGGCAGTGCAAATAACCGCAGGAGACCCGCGGGTGCAAATAAATGCAGGAGACCCGCGGGTGCAGATAAATACAGGCGATCCGGGAGCGCATATCATGCAGGAGACCCGGCAGTGCATATAAATACAGAAGTCCGAGGTGAAGGAATGAGGGAAGAAAATGACCTGATCAGGATGGCGAAGTCTGCGCCGGCTGCGACGCTGCTTCTTGCCTTAAATATCCTGGCCTATGTCCTGGAGTGCATCCTCGGCGCCCCCAAGGATCTGAATGTCATGGTGAGGATGGGCGCCAATGTTGTCCCGGAGGTGCTTCAGGGGGAGGTCTGGCGCTTCCTTACCTGCATGTTCCTGCATTTTGACGTAAAGCATCTCTTCTCAAATATGCTGGGACTCTTTTTCATGGGAGGCATCATGGAGCAGGAACTGGGGCATGCCCGCTTTACCCTGTTGTATTTTCTTAGCGGCATAGCGGCCAGCGCGCTGTCCTTCTTATTTTGCCTGCTCTCTCAGTCTTATCCTGTAAGCGCCGGAGCCAGCGGGGCCGTATTTGGCATCATCGGCTCCATGGCCATGACGATGTGGAAAAGAAGAGGGAATTTCCGAGGGATGCATCCCAGGAATCTTGCTTTCATGGTGTTTTACAGCCTGTTTTCCGGGTTCACCACATCAGGCATCGATAATGCGGCTCATGTGGGAGGCCTTGCCGCAGGCTTTTTGTTGACGGGCTTATTCCGATAAGTTATTATGGTTGCATGTCAAAAAAACATAGAAAAAAAGGCGGAAAACAGAATAAACTAAGAGAAGTCTGGCAGGAGGATGATGTCGAATCATTGATCGCCGAGCATTATGATGAGGCAATGGGGGAGCTCATCGGGCGGATCGAGCATTATCTGAAGCGCCAGACATCTTTTATGGTGAGGGATGCGGGACAGAGCAGGCGCATGCCGCCCCGGAGGATGCCGGCGGAGGACATATCCTGGTATGCAAAGGACGGGCGGATCGCCTGGGGAAGGGAGACCTTAAACCGGGTGCTCCAGGAGGAGGGACTGTATATCTTCCTCTTCGGGCAGGTCGCTGAACGGAGCATTCCGATTAAGGACCTGAGAAGCGGATTTCCCTGGGGACTTATCTCCCAGATGGGAGGAAGATCTGTCCGCAATTACGCAAAGGGCTTTCCGGGAAGGGATCCGGAGGAGCTGCTCAAGAGCCACTTTACGGAAGAGCGGATCTTGGAATGCATGGCGGAAAACTCCTTCTATGGCAGGGAAGCCAAAAAGGCCTTGAAAAAAATACAGGTCATACGGCTTCTGGCAGAGGACTTTGCAGGCTCTGTGCCGGATAATTATGCCATGCTCTATCCGGAAGCCAGGGCGATGCACAGGGAGTTCATCCTTCATATCGGACCCACCAATTCGGGTAAGACCCATGATGCGGTGCGAAGGCTCGCCGAGGCGGAATCCGGCGTTTATCTCGCGCCGCTCAGGCTTTTGGCCTATGAGCAATATGAGACGCTGACCTCCCTTGGGGTGAAATGCTCCATGGTGACGGGAGAGGAGAGGATCCTTTCAGAGGGATCCCTGCACCAATCCTCCACCATCGAAATGCTGGACATCGAGAGGGAATACGACGTGGCCGTGATCGACGAAGCCCAGATGTGTGCGGATCCGGCCAGGGGAGGCTACTGGACCAGCGCGATCCTCGGCATACAGGCAGAGGAGGTGCATGTCTGTGCTTCTCCGGATGCAGAAGAAGTGCTCCTCCGCATGGTGGAGGCCTGCGGAGACAGCGCACGGATCGAAAGGCATGAGAGAAAGACGCCTCTCATTGCCGAGAAGACGGCCTTCCGTTATCCCCAGGACGTGCGGGAGGGGGATGCCCTTATCGTATTCTCCAGAAGGGACGTTCATGCCTGTGCGGCAGACCTGGCAGACCGGCATATCCCCTGCAGCGTCATTTACGGGAGCCTTCCCTATGATGTGCGGCATGCGGAAGCGGCGCGGTTTGCATCGGGCCAGACCAAGGTGGTTGTGGCTACAGATGCCATCGGCATGGGGATGAACCTGCCCATCCGCAGGGTGGTCTTTTTGAAGTCCGAGAAATTTGACGGCAAGAAGCGCAGGAAGCTGGAGCCCGGGGAGATCAAGCAGATCGGCGGACGGGCCGGGAGATACGGCATCCATCCCAAGGGCTACGTGACGGCGCATTCTTATGCCTCTTACGTGACCCGTTGCCTCCAGGCGCCGGTCAGTGCCCTTGAGAAGGGCGTGATCAATATTCCTCCGGTATTCTTCGAGAAGGAAGGACGGGTATCGGAGATCCTGGATGCCTGGGACAGCCTGCCTGCGACCCAGGATTACGACAAATCCGACATCAAGGAAAAGATCCAGCTGGCGGAGGAGCTGGAGGGGTATTCGGATGACAAGGCCACCATCTTGAGCTTTGTTTCCATCCCCTTTGACGAAAAGCAGGAGACCGTCCATGAGCTATGGCTCAGCCTCTTCCTCTGCGTCATCGAGGGGCAGGAGCCGGACCTGGCACACTTCTTTGAGGAAAATAACCCGGAGAAGCTTGGCAACGGCAAGCAGGACGCCCAGGAGCTGGAAACCATGTACAAGGCCTATGACCTGCTTTTTGCTTATTGCACGAGATATAAGAAGGAAGAAAGCATGGACATGATCATGGAGCGCAAGAGGGCTGTCTCGGAAAAGCTGTCGGACATCTTTGCAGAAAATGCTTTTGAAAAGCGGGTATGCCGGGAATGCGGCAGAAAGATCCCCTGGCTTTCGGAATATACCCTTTGTGATTCCTGCTTCCGCAAGCGCATGCACGAGGGTACATACCGCCACTGGCATTAGCCTCAGTCCGCTTGCATATTTATCCCGCGGAGACTAAAATGGAGTGACGGAAGAAAAAGGGGGGATTGCTGTGGAAAATGCGGGCCGGGAGGAATTATCGGGGCAGAAGCGTTACCTGTCGCCTTTTTCTGCATGGTCCCTGTCCTTTGGCTGTGCTGTAGGCTGGGGCTGCTTCGTGATGCCCGGCACCACCTTTCTTCCCTCGGCGGGGCCTATGGGGACTGTCCTCGGCATGCTCTTAGGTGCAGTGGTAATGGTTCTTATCGGGCTCAATTATCACTATCTGATGAACCGCTATCCCGGAAGCGGAGGGGCACTTAACTTTACCATCAAGGCCTTTGGCTATGACCATGGTTTCTTAAGCGCCTGGTTTTTGATCCTGGTATACATGGCCATCACCTGGGCCAATGCCTCTGCGGTGGCGCTGATCGCAAGGCAGCTCTTTGGAAGCTTCTTCAGCTTCGGATTCCATTATCAGCTTCTTGGATATGACGTATACGGCGGGGAGGCCCTGCTCTCCCTTGTGGTCATCATCCTGGCCGCCTTGATCTGCATCAGGGGAAGAAGCCTTGCCAGGATGCTGCAGGGGGTGCTGGCTTCTATGCTGATCCTGGGCATCGTGATCTGCTTCGCCATGGTCTTTCTCAAAAGGGGGCAGGGCTTTGGGGGCTATGCCCCGGCTTTTTCTCCCTGGGCCGGAAATCCCCTTTCCCAGGTCCTGACGATCATCGTGCTGTCCCCATGGGCTTATGTGGGCTTCGAGTCCATATCCCAGTCTGCTTCCCGGCTGCGTTTCTCCCTTAAGAAAACGATCTGGGTCTTTGCCACGGCTCTTGCCGCAGGAGCCGCGGCCTATGTGCTTGTTTCTCTCATCGCGGCCTCCCTCCAGCCCCCGGAATACCAAAGCTGGGCAGATTATGTGGGAGACCTGGGAAACCTCACGGGGACAAAGAGCCTCCCTGTGTTTTATGCCGTGCATGAGCTGGGAGGAAAGCTGGGAATGACCGTACTGGGGCTTACGGTCCTGTCGGCCATCCTCACCGGGATCATCGGCAATTCCATTGCGGCAGGACGCTGATCGCGTCCATGGCAAAGGAAGGGATCATGCCGGAGTGGTTCGGCCGGCTCAATGAGGAGGGCTCTCCCCGGAATGCCCTGATCGTTCTCATGGCGGCCTCTCTTCTGGCTCCCTTCCTCGGAAGGACAGCCATCGGCTGGATCGTGGATGTGAATACCATCGGCGCCATCATTGTTTATGGCTATGTTTCCGGCGCGGCCTACGTGACGGCAAGGGCGGAGGAGGGGAAAAAGAGATACCGGAATACGGGTATCGCGGGGCTTGTGATATCCGTCATTTTTTTCCTTTACTTCATGGCTTTTTCCGTGGGTGCCATGGCGACGGAATCCTACCTCATCCTTGCCATCTGGGGAATTCTCGGCTTCGTGTATTTCCGCCATATATTTGGAAGGGACAGGGAGCACCGCTTCGGCAGATCCACCGTGGTCTGGCTGGGGCTTCTTTTCCTGATCTTCTTTACCACCCTGCTTTGGGTGAGGAAGGCCACGGACGACATGACGAAGAGTGTGGTGGAGAGCATCAGTAAATTCTATGAGGAAAAGAATCCCCTGGAAAACCAGGAGACGATCGATGCCACGGAGGCCTATCTGGCGTTTCAGATGGAGGAGGCCAACCGTCTCCTAACCCGCAACAGCATCATACAGATGGGGATCATCATTGCGGGTCTTGCCATCATGTTCAGCGTCTATTCCATCATATCCCGGCGGGAGAAGGAGATGGAACTGGAAAAGCTGAAGGCCCAGGAACGTAGCCGGGCCAAGAGCGCCTTCCTTTCCAATATGTCCCATGATATCCGGACGCCGATGAATGCCATTGTTGGCTATACCAGCCTTGCAAAGAGAGACGATGCCAGCCTGGAGGAGATCAGGGGGTACCTAGACAAGATCGAGGGCTCCAGCCAGCATCTGCTTGCCCTGATCAACGATGTGCTGGAGATGAGCCGGATCGAGAGCGGCAAGATGGAGCTGGAGCTTGTGGCGGCAGATTTAAGGAAGATGATGGAGAGCATAGGGGATGTCTTTTCCACCCAGATGGAGCAGAAGAAGATCCGCTTTACCGTGGATGCGGACAGCCTGCCCCAAAGCAGGGTATATTGTGACAAAAACAGGCTGAACCGCGTGCTGCTGAACCTGATCAGCAATGCCTATAAATTCACGCCGGAGGGAGGCACCGTGCAGGTGTCTGTCCGGCAGACGGAAGAGGAGGCGGAAAAGGCGAGGTATGAGATCCGGGTCCGGGACAGCGGCATCGGCATGACGGAGGAATTTGCCGCGAAGGTGTTTGAGGCCTTTGAACGGGAGAGGAACGCCACGGTGAGCGGGATCCAGGGCACAGGCCTGGGGATGGCCATCACCAAGAGCATGGTGGATCTCATGGGAGGAACCATCGAAGTCCATACCGCTCCGGGGCAGGGCACGGAATTCGTGATCCGGCTTTGGCTTGACCTGGAGGAAGGCCGGGGAAGCCGGCATGGATGCCCATATTGCCAAGCCCATTGATGTAAATGCTATGGCCAATACCCTGCAGGAGGTCCTGGGACATGGGACTTGAATGGATCACGGAGGACAATTTGAATGATTTCCTTCTGATCCTGCCGGAGGATGCGGCAGAAAACATCGGAAGGAATTATTACCGGGGGATGGCTCTTCGCGGGGGAGCTGGCGGGGTGGATGCGGCTCTTGTCCGGGAGCTTAAAAATGCGGAAGAGAAGGCACCAAGCGAGGCAGAGATCACCTGGCTTTATGCCGCAGACCGTGAGTCCGGCTTTTACAATCTCGGTTATCTGGAGCTGATGAGGGAGGAGGAGAAGGCGGGCAGGAAGAAGTACGGCATGGCCATGGTCTTTGAGACCGGGGGGGATGCAGAGAAGCTGGCAGAGATCCTGAAGCAGTCCCTGCCCCAGAAGGCGGATATCGTAAGGATCTCAAAGCAGAGGTTTGCATTTTTCTCGGAGGGGGACAGCAGGGGCATGTGCGGCTTCATCCGGGAATCCGTACAGGAAGAGGCGGCGGAGAAAGGGATCGACGTCAGCATAGAGGAAAAAACAGGGAATGTCCTTGAGTAGCAAGGAAATAATATCATTGATCAGGGAGGGAAAAGAAATGGCATGGTATGACGAGGCGATATTCTATCACATTTATCCGCTGGGACTTGCGGGAGCGCCGAAGGAGAATCATTACGACGGAGTGGAGCACCGGCTTAAGGGCCTCATGCCCTGGATCGGGCACATCCGGGAGATCGGCTGCAATGCCCTCTACATCGGGCCGCTCTTTGAATCTGTGGGACATGGCTATGAGACGACGGATTATAAGAAGCTGGACTGCAGGCTGGGGGATAATGCGGACCTGAAGGAATTCGTGGCCAAATGCCATAAGATGGGGATCCTGGTGATCCTGGACGGGGTCTTCAATCATACCGGCAGGGATTTCTTCGCCTTTAAGGATATCCAGCAGAACCGGGAAGGCTCCCGCTATAAGGACTGGTACTGCAATGTCAATTTCTGGGGCAACAATGAATACAATGACGGATTCTCCTATGACAACTGGGGAGGATACAATCTCCTGGCAAAGCTGAACCAGCGGAATCCGGAGGTGAGGAACTATATCACGGAGGTGATCCGCTTCTGGGTGAAGGAATTTGACATCGACGGGCTGAGGCTGGATGCCGCGGACGTGCTGGATTTCGATTTCATGAAGGAACTGAGGCGCGTGGCCGGGGAGGTAAAGCAGGATTTCTGGCTCATGGGGGAGGTGATCCATGGGGATTATACCCGGTGGGTCAATGAGGGAACCCTTCATTCCGTCACGAATTACGTGATGCACAAGGCGCTGTATTCCGGGCATAATGACCATAATTATTTCGAGATCGCCCATACCCAGAGGCGGCTTGAGGGAATGGGCGGAGCCGGAAGCGGCGGCTTCAAGCTCTACAATTTCGTGGACAACCACGATGTGGAGAGGATCTATACGAAACTTAACAATAAGGCGCATTTCACCCCGGTTCATATCCTTCTTTATACCCTTCCCGGCATCCCTTCCATCTACTACGGCTCGGAATTTGCCATCGAGGGAAGGAAGGAGAAATATTCGGACGCATCCCTCCGCCCGGCTCTCAATCTGGAGGATTACAAGAATGCCCTTCAGGACAATCCCGCCACGAAGCTTATCGCTTCCCTGGCAAGGATCAGGGCTTCCCAGAAGGCTCTGTCCTACGGAGACTACAGGGAGCTTTTGCTGACAAACCGCCAATATGCCTTCTCCAGGAACCATGAGGGATCCTGCGTGGCCGTCTCGGTGAATAATGACGACAGCGATTATGTGATGACTCTTCCCGTATCCGGCAGCGGGAAGTATGTAGGAGCGCTCTGGGGTGAAGAGGTCCAGGTGCAGAACGGGTCCATCACGGTGAATGTGAAGGCAAATTCCGGAGAGATCTGGGTGCCGGCAGAAGGCGCAGGGAAGGTTAAGAGGCAGGAGCCTGTGGTGGTGAAGGAGGCCGGAGCTCAGCCGGCAGCGCCGGTTTCAGAGGCTGTGTCTACGGGTGAACCGCCGGTTTCAGAGGCTGTGTCTGCGGGTGAACCGCCGGTTTCGGAAGGGGAGTCTTTGGCTGCAGCGCCGGTTTCCAAGCCTGAGGCAGAGGCTGCGGCGCCGGCTAAGCCCGAAGCAGAGGCTGCAGCGCCGGCTTCTAAGACACCCGGGAGCGGCTCGGGTGAGGGCGGCAGTTTTGAGGACGGGATCATCGCAGGGCTTCAGGAGGCGGTCATTGCCTTGATGGAAAAGAACGGGCCGGTCACGGACCAGATGCGGAAGGACGTGAAGGACAACGTCTACCACGATTCTCTGATCAACTGGATCAAAAGCTTCCGTTAACACAGGGGGACGGTTTTTTTGTCTGCTGATGCCATCACGCTGGGTATTTATGGCTGTGTTTTGCAGGCTGGAAGGTCGCCGGACTGAAAAGTTTTTGCGTTCAGGTGTAGGTTGTGCGGGAGCCGGGGCTGAAAAGTTTTTGCGCTCAGGTGCTCGGCTTCTGTGCATCTAAAGACCGTTTTACTACGCATATTCCCGGGACGGGGCCGCCTCAATTCGCGTCCATGCTCAGTTCGGCTCAAAATGACATCCCGGATCAGAAAACAATTCAGCAGACAAAATGAAAATAAGTCTTCGTGGATGAAAACGGTGTGATCTATGCAAGAGGAAAGGGGAAGAAAGCCAACATAACGGCTAAGGTAAACGGCAAGACCCTGAAGATCAAGGTGTCTGTGAACCAGTAAAAGACAGGCAGTGAAATAAGCTTTTGGCCTTGAAGGTGCCGGCCGGGAAATGTCTCTGACAGATCCCGGCCGGCATATTTTCTGCATGTTTGAAAAGCATTTTGGGGGATCAGGAAAGGCTGGCAGCTTTCTTGAAAAAAGGAGAAATGATGGAGAGTGAATTCGCCGGACATAAGTGTTATAATTTCGATGTTCACTTTGGCAGAAAAAAGACGAAATAGATCCCAGGGAGGAATTGATAGTTGAAACATCACCTCTCAAAAAGTGACTGAAAAATGAGATTCACGAGTAGCATAAGATAGAGGAGGATAAAAAGCGGTGAGAGTGTATCTTGATAATTGTAGCTACAATCGTCCGTATGATGATCAATCGCAGCTGAGGATTTCACTTGAAACTCAGGCTAAACTTCAAATACAAAGGATGATAAAAAACAAGGAGCTTGACCTTGTATCATCATATGTGTTGGCATATGAAAACAGCCGAAATCCGAATGAGAGTAAGAAGAATTCCATTCGGAAATTCGTAAAGGAAAATCGGATAGATTATATTGATGTGGACAGGGCTGATGAGGTTAAGGCAATCGCAGATGATATTATTGCTGCCGGGGTAAAAACGGAAGATGCATATCAATACTGCATGTGCAATCCTGTCAGGATGTGATTATATGATTACGACAGACGATCGGTTATTAAAGTATAAATCGGATAAGATAAAAGTTGTTGATCCTACTGAGTTTATTAGAGAAATGGAGGTGTAGAAATGATGACAAGTACAGCTGAAATTATGGATTTGGGTATGAACTGTCTGCTTGAAAAGCTTGGGACAGTTGAAACGGAGCATTTTATATCGGTTATATTAAGAGAGAAGTCGGATTATACAAAATGGCGTAAGAAATATTTTGATAATGTAAGCTCCGATGATTTTCAGGCTGCTGCGGTGGCTTATGCAAAGGATAATCCGCTGTAATAATAATATTAAAGAAAGGCAACAGTGCATATGTAATGCTAAGAAGAAAGAATTTATATGCCGGTGTCAAAATCGTTAAGTTCAAGATTGGTGCTGCACATATCGAAAGGTTTTGGTTAGATACGATACTTGACCTGAAAAAACTTTTGCGTGGTGATGCTTTATATAAAAAGAATCTATCATCAACAATTATGTCAGGAATTTAAGAATTGCAAGCCGGATGGGCGCTTTTGAAGCATTATTTTGTGGCTGCAAAGCCGGACTGCATTCACCATGGGAGGGAAGAATGAAGAAGATCAAGAGATTTATACCATTGCTCATATGCGTGACGGTGCTTTTGTCAGCGTGCGGCAAAGAAAAGGCAGAAGAGGCGGCAGCTCAGACCCAAAATCAGGAGGAACCGGCGGCAGGAGAGACCGCTGTGATGAAGCTGGTACCGGAACCAATTGAAAATGAAATGCCTGCAGCGGAAGAAACCAATGGCGGGGATGAGCCGGATGGCACAGCAGTTCAGGATGGCCCCGCAGATACAGCCGATACTGGCACGACGGCATCCGGTGAAGCATCGGCACCGGCAGAATATGAAACATCCGACGGCTTTATGGGTTCATTTCTGCTGGCCTCGGACAGAGATATGATCGATACAACAAATGAATACGGAGTCCTCTATAGGGTAGTATACCAGGCTTCTATTGAAGGAGACGGGCTTATCGCCTGCGGCTCCATGGACTATAGAAACTTCAAGGATCAGGATCCTCTCACCATATCATCGGATCTCACTCATATTTTCAAGATCGACGAGAATACGGTCTTTCAGAAGCAGGGCGAAGCAGAGCTTGAGACCATCTCAAAGGAGGAGTTTGCAGGTTACCTTGACAGCAGGAAGGATTCGGGAATGTATTTTGAGGTGGAGATAAGCGGCGGCGTAGTCAAGACAGCCTTGATCTCTTCATGAATACAGAAAGAACGATCCTTTGGAAGCGATCGGGAGGATAAAGATGAGAAAAATAAGGATCATTTTACTGATATATTTGGTAAGTGCCATATCTCTTGCAGGCTGCGGCAATGTCACAAGGCCGCCGGAAGATGCAGGCAACGAAAAGAAAGAAGCCGATACAGTATCCGGTGATGATATAGGCTATGAAAATAAAGCAAGTGATAACCGTACAGAGTATCCGCTGGAAAAAGAGCTTGCAGGAGACTGGGTGTTTCCCAACGGTGCCAGGATTTCCATCGAACAGGACGGAACATATATGCTTTATGATGATACCGATAACTGGCGTTTTGGGGGAAATAGTGAGACTGAAGAAGGATCGGATTCGGTCAAAGTAAAGCTATACAGCGAAGTGGGAGATGCCGGCAATAATCAGGTCGCCAGCGGGATGTTTCATTATGATGACACCGGATACCTCGTGCTCGAGCTTGAATTTGTTCCATATCTTACAGAGTTTACCGATGGGGAGGCGGTCTTGAGTAAAAAACGGTAATGGAATGCACATGAGTGCGATAAAATCAAGGAAAAATCAGGCGTAAGAAGGATGGTGTTTTTGATTTAAAAGGGGATGGCTTATGAAATACACGTTTGACACATATCCGCTTTATAAAGATGAAAAGAAATTTGCCTTTGTCGTCAGGGCAAAAGCCAGAATGAAAGAAATGGTAGATATCGATATATTAAGGACGGCTGCCAATAAAGCCATCAAAAGATATCCTTATTTTGCCGTGAGGGTAGAGGTTGATAAGGATGGCGCTTACGTGCGTGTGCCGAATGATAAAGAAATCGCGGTCCTGAAAATGGGCAGTAAAACGCCGGATCTTTGCAGCAAAGAGGTAAATGGGCATTTACTGTTCCTGGAGTGTGACGGAAGAGATATTTATTTTAACATCTCCCATACGATGTGCGGAGGCCGCGGATTGCAGCCATGGATCATGACGACACTCTGGCAGTATGTGGCGGATCAATACGGCAAAGAGCCAAATGCCCCGTCCATTCGGAAGCCGGATGAAGCGCTGCTTGAGGGAGAGACAGAGGAGCCCGCTTTGGAGCTGCTTCCCAATGAAGAACCGATCTATGAGTATAAGAGCCAGAATCCCAAGATCTTGGCTTTTGATTACCTGAACGGGCTGTACAATCCGTTTGTAAGGAATAATAATTACCGGGTGCTGACTTTTGAGCAGAAAGACATAATGGCATTTGCCAAAGGGAACGATCAAAGCGTGGCGGCATTCTTCCTGATCACGGTGGCAAAAGCGCTGGATAAGCTTCTTCCGGAGAAGGATGCGGTGATCGGCGGAGAAATGGCGCATAATCCGACTGCCAATATCGGCCTGAATAATAACCATTATGACATCTTAAGCCACATCCATATTGATTACACCAGAGACCAGCTTCAAATGGATATGGAAAAGCTTGGCACGATGACCAGGGGACAGATCATTCTGCAGACGGATCCATCGGTGAGCTCCAAGGAGCTGAGAGAGAAGCTCAGATTGTATGAGGAACTCGATCATATCCGGGGAATTAAAGCCAGGAGGCAATACATGAAGGAGCATGACCCTTCCACAGGGAAGAATGCCAAGCATGGGACATATTATGTAAACTATACCGGCCGGATGGATTGGGGGGAAGTGGCGGATTACATCGAATCCCTGGTCTATATTGTGGAAGGACATATAATGCTTGAGGTGACATCGGTAGGAGATAAGATCCATGTCTGCTTCATGCAGATCCTGGATACGGATAAGTATATCAATGCATTTCGGGACGTGCTTAAGGAACTGGGGATATCCTTTACGATGGAGGGACCATTCCCCAAAAGGCTTCCGAGGCATCAGCTGCCCAGGGAATAAAAAAGAGAACGCGGATTTCGGGGAGGATGACGGGCTTAAATGGTTAAGAATATCATGTTTGACCTGGATGGAACAGTAACGGATTCCGGAAAAGCAATCATGTCTTCGGTTGAATATGCTCTCTCGCATTTTGGGATAACGGACCAGCCATTAGAAAAGCTTAAGACCTTTGTAGGGCCATCGCTTTTTGACTCATTTAAGCGAGAGTATAAGATGAATGCCGAAGACTGTGAAAAGGCGATCGGCCTTTACCGGAGCATATATGAGAAGGAGCGGATGTTTGATGTGGACATCTATGAGGGGATACCGGAGCTGCTAAAGGCATTAAAAGAGAAAAACCGCAGGGTGCTTTTGATAACCAGCAAACCTCTTGTGTTTTCAAAGAAGATCCTGGAAAGGATCGGGCTGGCGGATTTTTTTGATTATATGATCGGACCGGATCTGTCCGATCACAGTTCCGACAAAAAGCTGCTTATCGAAAAGGCGGTAGAAGAATGTGCGCTGGAAAAGAGGGAATGCGTCATGATCGGAGATACACGATATGACATTAAGGGTGCGGTGGATGCGGGAGTAGACAGCATTGCGGTTACCTACGGATATGGAAAAGAGGAGGAGCTGAAGGCCCAAGGACCCACATACATGGCTGGCTCGGTCAAGGAAATCGCTGAGATATTGGGAGTCTGCATCTGACATGGCACGGCTTAGAGGGTTTTCCGGGTCTTTGCCGGAAGACGGGATGATACCCGTGAACGTATTTAACTGCCCTTCGAAAATCGGTTCCGCGGTATATGCCGTTAAACCAAGGGGTTATTGATTTTGTGAATGATCCGATATATACTGTAGAAAATTGAATATCGCTTAGGGCTCGTTCAGCATGAGCCTGCGAAACGGGGTAGTAATGGTTTCGACAGGGATCATGAAGCTGGAGAAGCTATCCGAAGGGGATTGCGTTAAATCTCAACCTAAACATAAACGCAGAAGATAATTACGCGTTAGCTGCAGCTTAAGCCTGCGGCCGTCGGCCCGGACGTACCTGTCCGACCGGTCACCGGCGTCATCCAGACAGGAAACGACACATGCAAAGCTTTGAGCATGCGGGCGTAATATGAAGCTACTGAAACCGTAAGGCCGGTCACCGCCGTGCGGCAGAGGGAATGTCAAAGGGTGTCCTATGATAGTAGAAGGACAGGGGATTGGTTTTTGGACGCGGGTTCGACTCCCGCCTACTCCATCCGAGAAAGCCTGTAAATTACGGGCTTTCTCATTTTCTATGCCGCATTTCATTAGGGGAGGAAAATTATGCTTAATGAGACGATGAATTCGCAACCAAAAGTAAGATTGTCAAAGGTATTGCTGGTGCTTTGCCTGTCGGCGGCCATGGTTATGGGAACCATGCCCTGCGCCCCCTTTGTGACGACGGCAAGGGCGGAGGAGACAGAGAAGACCATTACCTGTCTCGGTTCGGATGACCTCAGTCAGAACTGCGCAGCTGCAGGCGCTGCAACCGTATATTA
>JAILLN010000045.1 GCA_024693135.1 Lachnospiraceae bacterium
CCCTCGAGCTTATATTCCCGGACAAGGTCGGGATCCCTGGTATCAAGCGTCGCAATCAGGTCCAGGGAGCTGATGCTCTGCCCCTCGGGAACCCTGTAGATCCCGTCGTTTCCCGCGGCGCAATAATTCCCGTCCTTAACCTTAAGGCTTGCGAGGATACCGCCCGGCAGGCTTTTTCCTTCTTCATCCTGAAAGACCAGGGAATAGCCCTTCATCGGGCTGGCGCTGATGTTCAGACTCCGGTCCTCTCCCGTAAGCTGCACCATGCCGTCGGATACAATGCCGAAGGCCGCGTTTCGGTCAATGAAGAAATACTGACCCTTTAACGCCCTCATTAACGAGGTGTCAAAATAATTCCTGCCGTTCCTTACGGTGCCGATGTAGTTTCTCCCCTCCGGAGCCTCCGCATCCGGCCTGCAGTAAAGGGAGGCGGCCTCCTTCTCCCCGAGGCCGGTCACGTAGACCACGATCTCGTTTCGGAAGGTGATGCTGTATTCCCTTTTATGCTTCTTTCCTCCCTCTTCCTCCGCCTGGATCGTAAATCTTGTATTTTCCACGGATGAGGGCGTGCCGGACAGGGATGCCGTATCTGTCCTGCTCACGTCAAAAACCAGTCCGTCCGGGATCCTGCTTTCTGTACCGTCCTCGTTCTGATCCAGAAGCGACCAGGTGATCTTCGCTCCCGCCTTCATCGGCACAGCTTCAAATTCCGCCTCATAAGCCTCGCCGAGCCTTGCCGGAGGCAGCACGGAGGTCGTGATCCGGATGCCGTCCGCCTGATCGATAAACTGAAAGGTTTTGTTGTCGATATAAACCTTGTTGTTTTCCTTATATTCATCCAGCACCACCACCACCCGGTAGCTGTATCCGTCCTGCATCGGGCTGTAATTGCAGCCCTGGTCCCTGGTTTTAAGCTCTATTCCCTCGATGACCTGCCGGTTGTTTGCTGAATCGTCCACAAGCGCCGGATATTTCGCCTCGCTGCTTTCCCCGGCTCTTGCGCTGTTTAAGGGCCAGATGGTAGTCCATGTGCCCCAGTCATCAGAGCTGTCATACAACTCACTGATATACCCATAAGCCAGATGGATGCTGTCTGTCTTACTGTTTAAGGGTCTCCCCAGCTGCTGTGTAAAACCACTTAAGTCCAGATAGAATTTGGAAGAGCGGGAGGAGAGCCAGGTGAGACTGTCCCTGCTTCCCTTCAGCCTGCTGTCCCTTACTCCGTACGTGCCGTCGGCGTTTTTCACGTCATAGAATTTCGCGTTCACGGTGCCCAGGACGGAGGAAAGCCCCCCGGTATCCGTCACGGTGTAGGGCGCACTGTAATATACGGTACTGTCGTTGTATATGAGGAAACGATAAGTCCCGGGAAGAACCTGAGTATACTGCGGAGATTCCACGCCTCCTCCCGCCTTTGGCCTGGTATATCCGTGGCCCCGCAAATATTCCAGCCGAAAGCCGTCCCCCACCACTCCGTTCGTGTAGTTTGAAGTATTGCTGTAATAGATCACACCCCCGTCATGGTGGTTTCTCCCGCAGTATATCTCCATCAGCCCGTCCGGATAAGGCGTCATGCTGTCCTTTTTTGTGACGGGAACCAGCTCCGGCGTGATCTCCGTCCCCTCCGGGATCATGCAGAGGCTGTAATGCTGCTTCCAGGCTGTATAGCTTGAAGTGGCGTAATATTTTTTGGAAAGATCCAGGATCCCATCCGTGACCTGCTGATCCTCTGCGGGATCTCCGGTTGCAAATTCGTATATTTTAAATTCGGAGTTCATCGAAGCCGTACCGTTCAGTTCCACCGTCCCGACTGGCTCAGGCTCCTCCTGTCTGAAGCCGGGCTCTGTCTCTTCTTTTTCCGGATCGTCTGCCTCTTCCGGCATCTGTGTTACCGGATCCGGGATCAGTATGGCATCCGGCCGGGGATCATTCTCCGGCTGTAAACCGCTTTCCGGCTGCGCTTGTGAGGTCTCGCCGGCAGGAAGGCTTTCCGCCGTTTCCCGGGCCGTTTCAAAGGCTGTCTCCTCCCGGGCCGGAGCCTCCTGTGCAAAAGCAGGAGCCACCCCTGATAAAACCATCACTGCCGAAAGCAGCACAGCCAGCATTCCCTGTCCATGTGTTCTTTGCTTCATTTGTCTGCCCTCCTTAAGAAAAAACAGATAAAAAAGACCTTATAAATATATATCGGATAAAACAGTGCCGAATTGAAGTCTCCCATCCGTAAGTTATGGGTTCTGAAATAGTAGTGATCCTTGGGTAATGATTTTCTTAAAACGCAATATTTTTGTTGCTGTAAGTTTGACGGGGATTATGTTGCATTGGGAAAACTCTTCATGGTATGTTGTGATGACATTCGGGATATAGAGCTTACCACAGCCCTTGTTTATACGGGCTTTGTTCCCGTAAACCTTATGGGGAGTTTAAGTTGATTATAGGAAGAAAATGTAATGATAGATAGGTTGAAAAAAGGTTGAATAAGGGATAAATCGTGTAAAATCTCCAGGAAATCGGTTTAATTCACAACATTATTCACGGATTAATGCACCAATCAGATCATGCTTTTCATCCGTTCCGGTTTTCTCATAAAGACTGTTGATATACCGATAGACCATTGTCCGTGATATTCCCATCTCTTCTGCTATTTCATTTGTTCGTATATCTTTTTCTCTCAGGATGATCCTTACCACATCGGTTTCCCTTGGTGTCAATCTGAATTTTATGGTAAGTCCGAACAGGTTCCGTCGGTTTTTCTCCTCTTCCTGCTTAAGGGATACCGCTTCGCTGTAAATATCCTGTCTGGTCATGTCCCTGACCTCTGACTGAATTATGCCGGTTATCTCGGGTATTACAACCCCCACTGTCAATACGGTCAAAGCAATACATATTATATAGTCCATCATGATATTATCATTTCGGATGGTTGTGTACAGAAGGCCTGTCAGACATTCGAGCCCCATCAGGATTCTTCCAAAGCTTGCCCATAATTCAGGCCGATCTGTCCTTGGTGCCAGAAGCCAGAACGAAAAGGTGATATAGCCTATCATAAAAGACTCGCAGAATTGACGGATATACTGAACCACTACGGACATATGAACAAAATCTGCCGGCATCCACACGGTGATTATCATGGAAAGCAGCATTATGCCGGATAGTGCACTCCTTTTTTTCTTATCATACAACAGCCCTATGATCAAATAGGACGGCACGGCAAAGAGTCTCGCCAATCCATACAGAACCCCCGCTTGGTCAACATAGGTATCAAGAACTATCCTGTGTGCCCTGCCCATGCACAAAAGAGCTGCCATAGTCAGCCCGCACAGCAAAAACAGCGTCCTTGTGTTATCCTGTCTGACCTCGGCATTCATCTTATCTGCATAGGGCAGCGGATCGGAGGTTGCCCATTCTTTGGGATTACGGATAGCGATATATGTAACAAAGACAAAGAGTATCAGCAAGACCACGATCATGATGACCTCCTGCTTAAGCATCACCCACAGCACATAATGAAGGATATAAGCAAGCGCACCTCCCAATCCTATAATTCTTCCGCCATGTGGATTCTCAGATACGCTCAGTGAAAGGAAATAATACACTGCTCCTCCCACATATCCCAGAACAAACATAACCACCAGTGACACTCCTGTAATCATCACGATATCATCTGTAATCATTAACTGCAGTAAACCGGCGGAATATATGACATTGGAAGCAATCAGCAGATACTTTCTCCATGTAGTGCTGCCAACTGCCTTACGGCTGCCATAAAATGCTGCATAGCCTAGAACCATCATCAATAATTTTAGATAATACAGCGTTCCGCTCCAGCCGATCAGGCTGTCTGTATAAATGCTGCACGTCATCATATTAAGATGATATGCTGCAAATATAATAATCGACAATTTTTGTATACTTATTCTCATCTCAGTTCTCATTTCCGGAACCCATTCTTCCGTATGGTTAGATCACTTTCATGGTCAGCTTTTCCCTGTCTTTTCTCCCCCGCGCCTGCCTCCCCTTCCCCGGGTAATAAAAAACCATCCCCAAAAAGGGGACGGTCCGGCCATTGCTATTTCTCTCAGCCACCCTGTACTTCTTTTTCTGAACCAAAACAGGCAGCCAGCCCGTAGATGATTTCATGATCTAATCTAAATCGGGGCGACAGGATTCGAACCTGCGGCCTCCTGGTCCCAAACCAGGCGCTCTACCAAACTGAGCCACGCCCCGGAAGCACATTTCATGATATAAAACATAGCCCGGCTTGTCAATTCAATGCGCCGGGCTTAAGGCCTATCTCCTCCCTCCGATGATACGGGCGATCAAAAGAGCCACGATCACCACGATCAGCACCGGCAGAAGCGCGATGGCAACCTGGATCACGAAATAGATGAGACCCATGAGAAGAAAAATGATGAGAAGGATGATGGGCCAGGGCAACAGGAAAGCATGATCCGGGCCTTCCGGTTCGGGCCGGGATTCCTGCTCCTCGGATCTTTCCGCTCCGCGAAGCTCGCTTCCATCCGCAGTTTCAATGATGGTCCTCGCTAGGAGCCTGGGACTTCCAAGCTCTCCAAAGATGTCCTCTTCTCCCCTGCCCTTTCTGAGCTCCGTATCGATGTAATCCCCATAATAAAGCAGATTATCATTTATCACCTTCGAGGAGACGCTCCCGGTAAGAGAAGACCTGAGTTCAGAGAGAAAATCTTCTTTTGTCATGTCCGCTCCTTTCTTTACAGGACCTTTACCGAGTCGCCCCGAAGCAGGCGCCCGCTCACGATGATCCGTTCGATCAATGTGGTTTTCGGCTTCTCGATCAGGTCGATGAGCTGCAGGGCCGCCTTCCTTCCGATCTCCTTCGTATCCTGCTCGATGGTGGTGAGCTTCGGTTCCAGAACCTTTGCCAGGTTGATCCCGTCGTAGCCTGCGATGGATATATCATCCGGAATGGAAAATCCCCGGCTCTTGATGGCATTGATCCCCCCGATGCTGGAAAAGTCGTCGGGATAAAGGATGCATGTAGGAGGCTTTGGAAGATCCAGCAGTGCAAGAGTCTGGGAATAAGCCCCATCCGTATCCCGGTAATCTGCCTCCAGGATATATTCATCCGGCACCGTAAGCCCCAGGTTTTCCATCGTGCGGTAAAAGCTGGTCAGCCGGTTCCGGGTGACGGCAGAATCCGCCCCATGGATAAAGGCGATCCGTTCATGGTGGCACTCCTTATGGATGTATGTGACCAGATCCTTCATCCCCTGGATATTATCCGAGATGACCGCCGTTTTCTGGTCAAAGACATGATCGATCGTCACCACCGGAATGTCACTCTGAGCCAGCTCATAGACCTCCGGCTCATCAAATTTGACACAGGCGATCACCACCCCGTCCACACCGCGGTACCGGCTGTGCTCCAGGAAAGACATATTGAGGGAGGCTCGGTTGCAGTTGATGAAGGTCAGGTCATATCCGGCATTTTCCGCCGTGACCTTGAAGCTGTCCAGGATATTGGCATAAAAATCATGAGTGAGGCCGCTTCCGGCTTCGTCTATGAAAAGGATGCCCAGGTTGTGGCTTCTGTGGGTCTTAAGCTGTTTCGCAGAGGCGTTCGGAAAATACCCCATATTCCGGGCTGTCTCACGAATATATTCTTTTGTCTGTTCGCTGATATCGCTGTGGTCGTTCAACGCCTTGCTGACCGTAGCAATGGAAACATTGCATTTCAACGATATGTCTTTCATGGATACCATGGCAGCCGCCGGACCCTCCTATTGCCTTAATCGTTTTCGCCAATTCAGTATAGTACAATTTTTGGTTAAATTCAACAAAGGATTGCACAAATTAAATGAATTAATGATTGATTTGTGCGTGACGATAATCTATAATAACGTTGTTCGTCAATTTTTACTTAAACGATTAAAAAAGCAAAAGATCAAGATGGCAGATCAAAGATTGCCAGAAAGGGGCAGCCATGAAATATGGTTATTTTGATGACGAAAACAAAGAGTACGTGATCACGACGCCAAGGACCCCGCTTCCCTGGATCAATTATCTGGGCTGTAAGGATTTCTTCTCGCTGATTTCCAATACCTGCGGAGGATATTCTTTTTACAAGGATGCGAAGCTCCTGCGCCTGACCCGGTTCCGTTACAATAACGTGCCGGCAGATACCAATGGAAAATATTTCTATATCAAGGATGGCAGCACCATCTGGAACCCAGCCTGGCAGCCTGCAAAAACCGAGCTGGATGAATATGAATGCCGCCACGGCATGGGATACAGCCGCTTCACCGGCAGTAAAGACGGGATCAAAGCCTCCGTATTGACTTTTGTGCCCATGGATGATACCTGCGAGGTATCCCAGGTCAAGCTCTCCAATGACAGCGGCTCCGAAAAAAGCATCTCTCTTTTCTCCTACGTGGAATTCTGCCTTTGGAATGCCATGGACGACATGACCAATTTCCAGCGGAATCTCTCCACCGGAGAAGTGGAGGTGGAGGGATCTTCGATCTACCACAAGACAGAATACCGGGAAAGAAGAAATCATTATGCCGTTTATTCGGTGAATGCGCCCGTAGACGGCTTTGATACCAGCAGGGATGATTTTCTCGGGACATACAGCAGCCCCGCCTCCCCGGATGCCATAAGGGAAGGAAAATGCAGGAACAGCATGGCATCCGGCTGGTATCCCATTGCCGCCCACCAGCTCAATATGACCCTGAAGCCGGGAGAGTCAAAGAGCTTCGTCTTTGTGCTCGGCTACTGCGAGAATCCGGAAGATAAGAAATTCACGGCGCCCGGCATCATCAATAAGGAGCCGGCAGAAAAGATGCTTTCCCGCTACAGGACAGACGAGGATGTGGAAAAAGCCTTCTCTGCGCTTTGCGGATACTGGAAGGGCCTGCTGGCAAAGTATCATGTGGAATCCGGAAATGACAAGGTAAACCGGATGGTGAATATCTGGAACCAGTACCAGTGCATGGTCACCTTCAATATGTCCCGCTCCGCCTCCTATTTTGAATCCGGGATCGGGCGTGGCATGGGCTTTAGGGATTCCTGCCAGGACCTGCTGGGATTCGTACACCTGATCCCGGACAGGGCCAGGGAAAGGATCATCGACATTGCCTCCACCCAGTTTGAGGACGGAAGCGCCTATCATCAATACCAGCCGCTGACAAAGAAGGGGAATTCCGACATCGGGTCCGGCTTCAATGACGACCCACTCTGGCTCATTGCCGGCACCAGTGCCTATATCCGCGAAACCGGAGATACCTCCATCTTAGACGAGAAGGTTCCCTATGACAACGACATGTCTGTGGCCACCTCCCTGTTCGAACACCTGACCCGGAGCTTTGACTATATCGTCAATCACAAGGGTCCCCATAAGCTGCCTCTGATCGGCAGGGCAGACTGGAACGACTGCCTGAATCTGAACTGCTTCTCGGAGCATCCCGGAGAATCCTTCCAGACCTACGGTCCCTCCGAAGGACCAGTGGCGGAATCCGTATTCATCGGCGGCATGTTTGTGAAATATGGAAATGAATATGCCGACCTCTGCGACCTTACCGGCCGGAAGGATGAAGCGGCCCGTGCCAGGAAAGAGGTTGCCGAGATGGAAAAGGCACTCCTGTCGGACGGCTGGGACGGCAAATGGTTCGTCCGTGCTTATGACGCCAACAGCCATAAGGTGGGATCGGCCGAATGCGAAGAAGGAAAGATCTATATCGAGCCCCAGGGCTTCTGCGTCCTGGCCGGTGTCGGAGTGGACAGCGGAGAGGCCAGGACAGCCCTGGATTCCGTACGGGACATCCTCGATACGGAATACGGGATCATGATCCTGCAGCCTGCATATACAAAATACCACCTGGAGCTTGGCGAGATCTCCAGCTATCCGCCGGGATACAAGGAAAACGCCGGGATCTTCTGCCACAATAATCCCTGGGTCTCCATCGCAGAAACCGTCATCGGCAGGGGCGAAAGAGCTTTTGAGGTCTACCACAAGACCTGTCCGGCCTACCTGCAGGATAAATCCGATATCCACAAGACCGAGCCCTATGTATATTCCCAGATGGTGGCCGGAAGGGATGCCGTCTATCATGGCCAGGGCAAAAACAGCTGGCTTACCGGCACTGCCGCATGGACCTTCACCGACATTTCCCAGTATATCCTCGGGATCTATCCCACATTATACGGGCTTCAGATCAATCCCTGCATACCCGGGGATTTTGGGGATTTCAAGATCACAAGGGAATACCGCGGCGCGGTCTATCATATCCATGTCACAAACCCTGACAAGGTGGAAAAAGGTGTCCGGAAAATGACCGTAAACGGAAAAGAGACAGAAGGAAATGTCGTGCCCTTTGACCCTTCCGTCAAAGAATATGAAGTATCGGTCGAAATGGGATGATCACAGATAGCTGATGGTGAAGTGAGCCTCTCCAAACCGGTCGATATCCATGATGCAGAAGCTGGGGCGGCGGCCCTCCTGCCTGGGAAAAGACAGGCTCCCGGGATTAACGAGCCAGACGCCCTTTTGCTGCATCAGGAAAGGCCGGTGGGTATGGCCGAAAAAAACAATATCTGCCTCACGGGAAAGCGCTTCCTCCAAAAGAGGCTCATATCCCATGGATATGCCGTAATCATGGCCATGCACCAGCATGGCCTTGTATTTTCCTATGGTAAGATTAGCCTCACGGGGAAGGTTGGAAAAGAAGTCATTATTCCCGGCGATGAACTCCGACCGGCAGCCGGCAAGGCTCCGCATATAATCCTCGCCCCCCTCGGTATCCCCGCAGTGGATCAGCATGTCGATGGGCGATGTGAGGCGGATCACTTCCTTAAAGTATTCATGTATTCCATGGGTATCGCTGACAATCAGTATCTTCAAGAAAGCCTCCCCGGATCCTCCCGGATGGCCCCTAGGAGGATCGATTTCATGGCGGTAAGGGCTTTGCCCCGGTGGGAAATGGAATTCTTCAGCTCCGGCGAGATCTCCGCCGAAGTCATGCCATATTGCGGCAGATAAAAGATCGGATCATAGCCGAAGCCGTTTTTTCCCGCTTCTTCATGGGCGATCCGGCCTTCCATGGTTTCCCTGACACACTGCTCCCTTCCATCCGGAAAAACCGCGGCGATGGTGCATACGAAACGGGCCGTGCGTTCCTCTTCCCGGACTCCCTCCAGCCGCTCGATCAGGCTCAGATTCTTCAGGTGATGGGGCGTATCCGCTCCCAGGTACCGGGCAGAATGGACTCCCGGCTCCTTCCCCAGATAATCCACCTCCAATCCGGAATCATCCGCCAGCACGATATCCGGACAGCCGCCGTTTATTTTTATATATTCATCCCGTACATGTCTCGCCTTGATCAGGGCGTTTTCTTCAAAGGTGGCGCCGTTCTCTTCGGCCTCAGACATGATGCCGGCCTCCTTCATGGAAACGACGGGGATGTCAAGATCCGACAGGATCTGGCGTATCTCCCTCAGCTTTCCCTGATTTCCTGTAGCAAATAAGATCCTCATGGTTCACTGCTCCCCACTGTATCCGGTAATAAAATCAGAGACCGCCTCCGCGGCCTGGGCTTGGAAATCATCCCCGGCCATCCGTTCTGCCTCTGCTTTATTTGTCATATAGCCCAGCTGGATCAGAAAGCAGGGGACATCCGTATCCTTCAGCATGCCGGAATAATCATCCTCTGCCGCCCCCAGATTGATCAGACCGGTCTTTTGGGACAGGAGGGCGGAAAGCTTTTCCGCCTTCTCTGAAAGGTAAGGCTTTGAATAAAGCGTCCTCACCCCCCGGGTGATCCGGGTAGAGCGGTCCGCATTGGTATGGATCGAGATAATGAGATCCGGCTCAAGGGCACGTACGATGGCAAGCCGGTCTGCCTCGGACATCGAGCTGTCATCGGTTCTGGTATAGTAAATGCATGTGGAGGGCAGCTCCGGATCCCGGATCCTTTCACATACCCCCAGAAGGATGTCCTTTTCCGCAAGGCCATATGCGGTAGTGCCCTCGTCGGAACCTCCATGTCCGGCATCGATCAGTACGATCCTGTCGTAGATTTCCCCTGGCTTATCCAACTTCAGATATAAGCTTCCGTCCTCAAAGATGGTCCGGGGAACCAGGATCGTATCCGTGGTCAGCTCAAAGTGCACCCCCGTATCCGTCACGCTGAAGGCGATCCCTGTGAGGTGGCTTCTGTTGCCGGTAAGGCTGTTCCGGTAATAAAAATCATTTTCCCGCATGGGAAGGTCGATCGAGATCACCCGTCCAAAGGGATCGGAAGTAAAGGCCACATCCTCCGGAGCAACTCCTTCCTCGAGGGGAATGCAAAAGCAGTCTTTGTGGGATGTCCCTTCCTGTGAATACAGCAGGTCGTCCATATACTGGCTGCCGTCGGGATTCAGCCCATCCGTCAATCCTTCTGCAGAGACATCACGGTTCAGGAAAAAGAAGACCATGAGGACCATGGCGGCAGTGCAATACAGGAAGGAAAAAAGAAGCAGCAGATGTTTTTTCAACGCTTCCTAGTCCTCCTTCCTCATGGGACGCCTGGGCGGCTTCGGCCCGGGGAACTGATAATAATAGGTCTTTATCATGCCATTGTAGATCTTTCTGTTTTTTGCCGCCCTGCGCCCGATCATCCGCTCGGCATCCCCGTATGCAGTGATCAGGTAGAATGACCAGGTAGGAAGCCTGTCCATCGCCTCACCGATCTGCCGGTAAAGCTGGGGAAGCTCCTCTTCCTCCATCCTCTGCCCATAGGGCGGGTTCGTCACCACAAATCCATACTTCCCATGATGACTCAAGTCTGACAGCGGCCTCCTCTGGAAGTGGATCATTTGATCGACCCCGGCCATGGCCGCATTCTGCCGGGCCTTGGAGAGCACGGCGGCATCGATGTCATATCCCTGGATATCACAGGAAACATCCATCCTGATCATGTCCCGGGCTTCTTCCCTTACATCAAGCCAGAGCTTTGGGGGTACGACCTTAGGCCAGTTTTCCGAGGTGAAATGCCGGTTTAAGCCCGGGGCGATCCCTGCGGCGATCATTGCGGCTTCAATGGGAAATGTCCCGCTCCCACAGAAGGGATCCACAAAGCTCCTGTCTGCCTTCCATGGGGTGAGCATCAAAAGCGAGGCCGCAAGGTTTTCCGCGATGGGGGCTTCACCCTGCACCTGCCGGTAGCCCCTCTTATGGAGGGATACTCCTGTGGTATCCAGCGCCGCCGTGACCAGGTCTTTTTTTATGAAAATACGGATCGGATAATCCTCTCCGGTCTCCTCAAAATACCTCATGCCATAGACAGGCTTCAGCCTCTCCACCACGGCCTTTTTTACGATGCTCTGGATATCGCTTGGCGAAAAGAGACGGGAATTGACGCTGGCGGCTTTGGTGACCCAGAAACGGCCGTCCTTGGGGATGAACTTCTCCCACTCCAAGGCACGGATGCCCTCAAAAAGCTCATCAAAGGTCTCTGCCCGGAATCCGCCTACCTCGATCAAGATGCGCTCCGGGGTACGCAGGAAGGTATTTGCTCTTGCCACCGCATCCCCGTCACCCTCAAAGGCGACTCGGCCGTCCGACACTTCTTTGATGTCATAGCCCAGATCTGTGATTTCTTTTTTCAGCACCGATTCCAGCCCAAAATGGCACGGTGCGATAAGGTTGAATTTAAGCATGCAAACATTCTAATGGACGGATGAAGGATAGTCAATCCTCCATAAGACCGGCTTAAGCAATTGTCAGAATGTCACCTCTCCATCATGGGAAAGCAGTGACACAGAAGATACCTTTTCCATCGCAGAAAGCTCCCCGGTCAGCTTTTCACCCTCGCTGACCCTCAGCTCAAATACCAGATTCATCCGGCCGTCTGAGAGCACTCTGGACTTTTCCGTATAGAACCGGCTGTATTTTTTGACCGAAGCCAGGATCGCCTCATTCACCTCCTGGCCCTCCTCTGCGTTCACTACCAGGATCATGGGCGCCCTTGCCACCGGCACCTTGTCCAGCACAAAGAGCACCACCGTAGCCGCAAAGGACAGGAATATGGCGATCTCTGCCAGGCCTGCCCCGCAGATGATCCCCACGCTGATGGACCAGAATAAAAAAGCCAGATCCAAGGGCTCCTTCACTGCCGTACGGAAGCGGACGATGGATAATGCACCGACCATACCAAGGGAGATCACAATGCTGGACTGTACCGTCATGATGATGGCCGCCGTGATCATCGCGATCAGCACAAGAGAGATATTGAAGCTCTTGGAATAAAACGTCCTCCGGGTCATGAGCCTGTAGCAGAAAAAGATATACAGCCCGATGAGACAGGTCAGAGCCAGCACCACCACGATCTGGGTGGTTCCCAGTGTCACGGAGGAATATCCCTCCAGAAATGATTTCTTAAATATGTTGCCGAACGTTGCCATCCTTATTCCCCCTCTTTCCTATATCCCATATCTCCTGCAGAGATAGTATTTCGAAAAAGCCGTGCGGCTCATATTCCCCTGCTGTACCGTATGATAAATATAATCCGGAAGATATTCGTCAAATTTCACTTCCAGAAGATGCCTTCCCTTTTCCTGTACCGGCCGCTCCGGATCCGGCATCTCCTGTCCGAAAAAATCCCCTGTACCCGGCGAGGATACGATATTGCAGTCCAGGGTGATCCTCACGTTTCCTTCTCGGCAGATGAAGGGATACCTCCGGTACTGCACCGTGACCACGGGATGGAGCAGCCTGAGCGCCTGCTCTGCAAGAAAGCGCTTCAAAAGCTCCGGATCGTCATGTTTTGCCGCCAGGGAAGCCTTCCGGATCTTTTCGAACTGCTCCCGCCCGATCCGGCAGCTCTCCTTCCGGATCATGTCATGATCCTTATGCTTGCACTCCAGCATGATGACATCCGCACGGTTATTATAGGTGCGGATCCTCCATTTCTTCCTGGGGGAGACCCCGTCCTCATTTTCCTGAAGACAGCTGTCCCTGTAATCGTCAAAATACAGGCTTCGGATCAGATATGCCCCGTCTTGGCCCGCATGGGGATCTCTTGACATGAGCGCCTCCAGGCGGCTTTTTAATGTGAGAAGCTGGGCTCCGGAGCAAATGTATTTCAGCTCATGCCGAAACCCGTCCTTTTCTGCTGATTTCATTCCCATATCTTACCATAATTCATCCTACGTGTCACATTTGCTGTAGACCTCACACCAGGCCGGGCGGAAGCCTGCCCGTATCCCCACCGTCCGGGAAATGGCATGGCTTTCCGATGTGCCGTAAAAGGGGATCTTCCCTATCTCCAGCACCTTTTCCTTCAGCAAGGTGGTAAGGTATACGGCAAGTCCTTTCCCCCGGTATTCGTTCAGCACGTCGATCCCGATCTGCCACAGGTGCTTTCCGTCAGTGGAAACGCCTGCCATGGCGATCCTCTCTCCCTCCCGGTTCAAGGCGGCTACAGCCATATGATCCGGGCAGCCCTCCTGGTACATCAGCGCATTCTTAAAAGGATTTCCCTTTATCTCCAGGATCTGGTCACGGTCCAGCCATTCCAGCTCATAGGGGCAGTCAAAATCATATCCTACATATTCCGGATCCGGATCAAAATAAACATGAGTGTCCATGATCTTATAGCCATACTCCTGAAGCTTCTGGTCAATCTTCCGAAGGTTTTCAAATTTACAAAACCACTCCGGCGCTGTCTGGGAAAAATTTTCCTCCGCCCAATCCATGATCTTTTCATCACACATGAGGTAAAGCTCACCCCTATATATGATCGCCCTGAAAAAGGTCGAAATGTCGGCAAAGGTCCGTCCTCCCTCCAGCTTCCTGGAAGGATTGATCATGATGATCCTTTCCCGCTCCATTTCCTCCGGGCAGTTCGTATCCAGGCGAAACTGTTCCCTTATCCTTCGTTCCATGTCATTCATTGATCCGCCTCCATCATTTCCATTCCAAGCCTCTCCACACACTATCACAGGAAAAGCCATCCTGCAATCCGCTGTTGTTCCTTTATTTCAAGGATATGGCTCCGGGGACATTCTCCGGATTATTCCTTGGAGATTGAGAAAAGATATGGTATCATAAATTGTTATGAAGCTAAATAAAATAAAAATGGATGACAGGCTGTGCCGCTCGATCGGTCTCATCCTTTTGGGCTTTGTCCTGCTGGCCTATTTCATCCTGATCATGAAAAACGGAAATAATATCATTGATTCTGACGATGCCTCGGAGCTGATGCTTTCCAGGCTCCTTGCTTCAGAGCACGCTCCCATCACCAGGAATTGGCTTTATTCCTACGAGCTGCGCGTGCTTAATATCCAGCTTGTCTTCACGCCGTTATTCTGGATCTTTCATTCCTGGAAGCTGGTCCGGGCAGTGGGCGGCGTGATCCTTCTTCTGATCTACACCGGACTCTATTATCTGGTTTACCGGGCCTGGCATCTGGATCTGAAATGGTTTTACCTGACGGCTTTCAGCCTCGTCATGCCCTATGCGTCTCCCCTATATTACTTCAATCTGAAAATGTTCTATATCCCCCATATCGCCATCACCTTTGCGGCACTGGCTCTTTTCGGGAAGATCGTTCATTCGGAAGGAAGGCTTTGCCGCATCGGCATTCTTCTCCTTTTCGTCCTCGCCTTTTTTGCCGGATTGGGGGGCACCCGCTCCGTGCTTCTGACCTTTGCGCCCTTATTCCTGGCGGGGTTTGTCCTCTTTCTGGAGGATCCGTCAAAGCTTAAGGAATGGCTTATTTCGACGGCGGCACTTTTCTTTTCCGGAGCCGGGTTTATCATCAACGACCGGATACTATCCCGGCTTTTCCAGTACCGCTCCTACTCTAATCTTTCCTTCATCAAATTTAATTTCCAGAGGCTGGAGGATATCCTAAACAGCATCCTCAACTCATATGGATATTCGGTAGGCGAATACTTCATCAGCCTGAAGGGGATATTGGACGCCTGTGCGATCATGCTGGCCGTCCTCATGTTCACCGCCCTCTTTCTCGTCCTGATCCGGAGGAGAGAATTGGAGCAGCCTGCAAGGTTTGTCTATTACTTCATCGCACTGACCTTTCTGCTCAACACCTTCGTCGTCCTTTTCGGACAGCTGGTCAATGACGAGTATTCCGACCGCTATATCACCATCGGCCTGGTGCCCCTGATCCTGCTGCCCTGCATGGCATATCCCTTAAGCCGGATCCCCTCCCGCATCAAGAAGCCCCTGCTTTTGATCTGCCTCTCTTCCGTCTTTCTGATGGGATTGCTCCAATACCGGCAGCTTTTCACCTATGCAGGCAATGCCCCCAGGCAGGGATATCTCCGCTTTTTGGAAGAAGAGGGTCTGGATTACGGCTATGCTTCTTTTTGGAATGCCAACGTCACCACGGAGCTGACGGATGGAAAGGTGCAGATGACATCCCTGGTATCCGCCGGCGACCATTTTGAGATCACCTACCATCTGGTCTCCACAAAGCTCCTTGAGGAGCATCACGACCGCTGCTTCCTGCTGCTTACATCTCATGAAGCCGGAGTCTTTATGCTTGGCGATGAAAAGCTGAATGAGCATTATGAGCCGGTCTATCAGGATGAAACCTATTCGATCTATGAATTCGATTATGACCTGGACGAGGTTTATTCCAAAAGCGAGTGAGCATCCCGGTCATATCTGTAGAGACGGTCTGTATCCCAGTCCTTCTCCAGATCCTTCACCGAATCCAGGAATATCACATATTTGGCCTGGAAGCGGTCTGCCTCTGAAAGGACATGATCCGGATCTACCCCTTCCCCTTTCTCCGGCCAGATGATCCGGACCACATAGGGCACCGAGCAGTAAGGGATCATCTTGCTGCGCTCCATATTATATTCCGAATCCACATAAAGGATATGGTCGCCATAATGCATATCCTCCGAAAATACACTCTTAAGCTCATCCTCTATGGCATCCTGCCGCATTAAGGCCTCCCGGTTGGCTTTTTCAAACCCGGAGGGCAGGAGGGTCTCTCCGATATATCCATAATTTACCGTCAGCATGAATAAGGCCGTCAGCACAGGATAGACCAGCTTAGCCTTCAGGCTCAGGCGGCATAGGATAAAAAGCCCAAAGTAAAGCAGGGCGCCAAAATAAGTGGTGATATACCGGTCAAAGCTGGAAAGGGATTCCGCCTCCCAGGGATCAAACACAAAGAGATAGATATAGACCAGTACCAGCAGATATCCCACCATCCCAAGCATCAATACGGTCAGGGACAATATATCCCGGGTCTTTTCCCTGCTCCCCCTTAAGTAGAGGATATAGCAGCTAAGCATGATAAGGAGCATGGCCGCGGCGCTCAGCCCGATCCCGGATCCATTCAGCGGAAAGGTAAACAGTGCTTTCAGGAATTTCCGGATCGTATCCCCGGTATAGTCCGGGAAGGCAATTGCTCCCTGGCTGATATTGGCAGAAAGGTTGTCTGAAAGATAAGTGGTATTTCCCCGGATCCTGCAGAATGCCTTCCAGCTTATATAAAAGCAGCCGTTCGAAAGAGACAGGATAAGGAAGGATGCCAGAAAGCCCCAGGATCTTCGGATATTTTTTACAAAATACAATCCGATCAGCACAGCCGAAAAAATAAGGGCCGTGGTCTTGGTAAGCGTAAGGGCTGTGGTAAGCAGGATCAGGCGGATATGGTAGAAAAGATCCCTCTCCTCATCATAGATCCATACGATCCCCAGGCCAAAAAAGAATGTCATGATGATGTCTACGCCGAGACAATGGAGCATCTGGAATGAGCAAAGGAAGGGAAGCGCGATGCCCCAGATCACGGAAAAGCACCAGGAATAGGCTGTCTGTCCCTCTCTCCTTGCAAACATGGGAAGCAGAGCCAAAAAGATCAGCCAGAAATCCACTGCAAACATCACGGATTCACGATAAGCACCGATCAGCTTAAAAACAGGAAAATACAGATACTGTACGATGGGGAAATAATCCCGGTAAAGAGAGCTTGCCATATCTCCGGCAGGAACCCCGTTGATGGCAGCCATGTTTCTGGAAAAGATCGCCCAGTAATGCAGATCATCCCAATTGGTCACCCGCAGATGCAGCGTACATACGGTAAAAAAGATGCATAAGAACAAATAGATCCAAAGCCCGGCTGACTTTATGCGCTGAAGGCAGAGCCCGGCCATGTCCACATATGTCATTTTACGGCCAAGCTTAAGAAGGCATGCAAAAAAGATGCTTCCGGAAATGAAATACAATGCCGTAAGCTCCAGGACATGGGCGATCACGCCCAGGATCCCGGCCATATAGATCAGGATCATCAAAAGAAAGACCACTGCCGGAAGCGTATCCTCTGCCTTCCGCCTAAAGAAGACCGCAGACAGAAGTGTCAGCATCGCTTCTCATCCTCCTGCCACTCCTTACCATGGATCAGGTTCAGATACCGTTCAAATTCCTGATGATCCTGCTTTTTCAAGACGGAAAGGATCGTCCCGCAGAAGAAATTCAGCACCCCTGCGATCCAGATAAAGATGGTGACAATGAGCGTCGGAAAGCGGGGAACCTCTCCGGTCTCCCAAAATTCGATGAGGATCGGGACAAAAAAACACATGCCGATCAGGATCAGGATCAGGCCTGCAAGCCCAAAGAAAAACATGGGCCTTACATCCCTCAGCAGGGTCAGGATGGTAAGCAGCACCTTCATCCCGTCAGAATAGGTATTGAGCTTGGATTCGCTCCCCTCCTGCCTGTCCCGGTATTCGATAGGGATCTCTACCAGCTTGAAATGATGCTCCAAGGCAAATACCGTCATCTCCGTCTCTACCTCAAAGCCCGTGGAAAGAACCGGATAGGATTTGACAAAATCCCGGCTGAAGGCCCTGGCTCCCGTCATGATATCATTCACGCCTGCATGAAAAAGAGAATTGATGAGCCGGCGCACCAGCACATTTCCGAAATTATGGAAGGGCCGTTTATTTTCCGTAAAATAAGTAGATGAGAGCCGGTCTCCGATGGCCATGTCCGCTCTTCCGCTTAAGACAGCCTCCTCTAAGACCGGACCGAAGGATGCCGGATAGGTATTATCCCCATCGGTCATGATATAACAATCCGCTTCGATCTCCCGGAACATGGTACGTACCACGTTTCCCTTTCCCTGCCTGGGCTCATGGCGTACAATGGCTCCTGCTTCCTTTGCGATCCTTACCGTATCATCCTTGGAATTATTATCATAAACATAGATTTCCGCATGCGGCATGCTCCTGCGGAAATCCTCGATCACTGTCCGAATGGAAAGCTCCTCATTATAGCATGGTATCAGGACAACTGTTTTCGGCCTCGACTCCATCATTCCCAGCCTTTCCGAATCCGATCTCTCATTACGCTCCATATCTTATCATGATTCAGGTGCATCATCAATCCGCCCCCGTGCCGAAAAAAGAAACCAGGCGAGAAAGACGGCAAAAGCCAGCATGGACAGCCCCTCGATCAGATAGACCAGCCGGAAGCCCCGGTAAGAGAAATCCACCTCCGAACCGGAATACTCCCTCGGAAGGAAAATACGCACTCGATACTCCTCGCCTCTTCCGATGGCAAGCTTGTGCTTCTTCCCATCCTGGCCCAACGCGCTTGCCCCATATCCATAATAGTATAAAAGAGGCACATCGGCATAGGAGCCGTCCCGTTCCGCCGTATAGCGGAAATGGATCCGGATCCCGTCCTTGTCATAGCCTTCGATCACAAGGCCCTCATCTGACCAGAAGAGCTGGGGATTCTGATAGTGCTCCGAATGCACGCCCTTTGGACGGTATTCCCAGGAAATGTCCTCACTGGCTCCGCCGGACATCTTCGTATACATGACCCCGTCCTTCATTTCCCCCACAAAGCCCGGAAGGATCGATATGAGAGAAAGCAGGCAGATGCCGGGCACAAGGTACTTTGTAAAAGGCCGGATCATTTCTGAATCCAGCACAAAATAAAGAGACGCAAGAAGAAAAAGCGGGACAGCCACAAGCATGATCCGGAACCGGAATTCTGCTACCGAGGTCATCTTCAGGATCACAGAGGAGTGGGCACGCAGAAAATCCCAGGGAAACTCCTTCACTGCCGTGATGACAAAAAATATGGAAATGATCAGGGAGGTCAGCATGAACCGGTCATCCCCTTCCCATTTTTTATTCCGGATCTTTACGGCAACGGCAATAACCGACAGGATGAAAAGTACCGCTCCGATCCAGGACAGGTTGGTATAGATCAGACCTGTGGAAAAATCAAAATTCCGAAATATATCCAGAACCCCTGCATATCCCTCGAAGGAATCATGCTCCACGCTCTCATTGCTCAGCCCGTCAAAATAAAACTTCAAAAACGGGATCAGGAATCCTATGCATACCAGAAAAACAAAAAAGGCGGATTCCATCAAGACGCACCACGGCCTCCATCTTAAGAACCGCCGGATGCTCGACAGCACAAAGAGGGCGATAAAGATCGTGCAATACATGATAGACAGGATATGCGAATTGATCACGCCGCTCATTCCCGCCGTCATAAGGATCACGGCGAGAAAGCCGGTCCTTTTGTCCTCGATCTGCTCCGATGTGATGAGATACAAGGCCGCGATGATCAGCGGCACAAAGCTGATGGCAATGACCTCCCCTAAAGCACAGCGGTTATACATATCGATCAGCCGGTACGGAGCCAGCGTAAACAGGACCGTAAAGAGAAATGCTTTTTTGCTGTCCCTGTGAAAGACCACCATTCCACATATATACGAAAACAAGGCGGCGCAGACATTGTTCACGATAAAGACAAAAGAGATGCACACCGGAGACGAGACATGAAGCATACGGAATATGGCCGGCACATACAGCGGAAGCTGGGGATAGACCATACCCAATATCCCAAAGCCGTTACATTTATCCGGATAGATCACCACCGGAAATTCATGGTTGAAGAGAGCCTGCATGATCCCATCCAGCCTGGAACGATGGGCATAATTATCCCAGCCGAAATGCAGATCCGTCCGGAAAAACGGGATGGAGGAGAATATGACGCAAAGAGCCATGACAAGGATCATCCCCTTTTCGGCACGGGTTTTTTCCCGGAACCTTTTGCTCCGAAGATACAGGAATATGGCAAGGCCGGTAAGGAAGAACAATATCCCTTCAAATAGCGAATCCGAATAGAGAAGCCCCTCGGAAGACAGATGGATCCGTTTTACCGTAAAAACATCCTGATGGGACAGATCATATTCAAAATGCAGGGTATCCGTATAATCCTCCAGGTGCATCGGGAATTGGAAGAGGGATTCCTCCGGCGGAAGGACTGCCGGATAGGGATCTCCATCCTTATTCAGCCGGAGCCTGATCTCCGTATCCTCTGCCGCCTCATACTCCATGGTAACCGTATAATCTCCCGGCCACATGCTGTAGTAATCCGACTGAAGGATCTCCCCGCTGTCGTCCGGATGAAAGGAATGGGAGAGGTCCGTATCATGATCCTTCGATGTTCTCATCAAAAGAGCCACCGTGGCAAGGACTAGAATCAGCAGATAGATCGCACATATTTTTTTCGACATGATCACAGGCCTCTCCTCTCATGCATAAAAGCTTGTCTGTAGTCTTCCGAAATTCCTGGCAATTTCCCTCATTAGGATCTAAAAAAAGAAAAAGCCGTCCCATCCTTCTATCCCGGATGCGACGGTATTCGTATAAATGGAGCTTCAGGGACTCGAACCCGGGACCGACCGGTTATGAGCCGGTTGCTCTAACCAACTGAGCTAAAGCTCCCTATGAAACTCCCCGAGTAGGGCTCGAACCTACAACCCTTCGGTTAACAGCCGAATGCTCTACCATTGAGCTATCGAGGATCATGGATAACACCCCAAAAACTGAACATTGAACACATCCAGCGCCTTCCGGCACATACGGCCGAGGACAAGCCATCGACCTATTAGTGGCGGTCAGCTCCGCGCGTCGCCGCGCTTCCACATCCGCCCTATCCACCCCGCAGTCCACGGGGGGTCTCCCGGGCCTTGCGGCCCCC
>JAILLN010000067.1 GCA_024693135.1 Lachnospiraceae bacterium
ATCCATTCCTATTTTTAGTATTCTTTTCATAGTGACCTCCTTTGTATGTGGTAACCCCTGTTACCGTTGATTTTTTCCAAATCGTAGTATACAGGTAAATCCACGACGCTACAAATGTGAGGTCACTTCATATTATCTAAATCCGGCAGAAGAAGCCCTCTTCTCTGGCCCTTCGTCACGATCACCCCGTATTTCTTCACGTCAAGCTCATCCGGGGAGGATATCTTCTCCGGATCCCCCAGCACATCCACATTGATGTCCAGGTCCGGCAGCTCCTCCTTCCGGATCCTGGAAAACCGCGGATCCCGGGTCGAAGCCGATATGGCGTTCATGATGATCTCCTGGGCCACGCTGTCCTGAGTAGCCAGGATGGTTCCGATACAGCCTCTCAGCATCCCATGCTCATGGATCGAGACAAAAGCCCCCGCCCTGGTCTTTTTCATTTCCTCCGGCAGATCCTCCGGCGGCTCGATGATCCTCCCCTCCCGGATATAGGTATCGATCGTCTGCCTTGCAAGCTTCACATATGCATCCATTTCCTTCTCCTCCGCTATGATGGTCTTCCTCCCGGGCTTCGGCTTGAAGATCCCGATCCCGTAGCCGACGCCGAAGGTATTTTCATGGGACAGGATCCTTGCCGTGACGGGCCACTCCTTTTCTGCCACATCCTCCATGGCTCCCGCCATGATCACGAAGGAGCGGTGCCCGCATTCCTCCGCCCGGGACAGAAATCCCAGATCAAAATCCAGAAGCTCCCCAAAGGCGCCCCTGCCCATGACATCCATGAGCCTCTCATCGTAACGCGGGCCGTCCGGCTTGTATCCATAAGGTCCGTCGGCCTTCTGGCAGTGGGACAGGTCCCCGCTGGCCACAAATACGGCTCTCCTTCCCAGCTTTTTCACCACCGATGCGATGATCCTGCCAAAGATACGGTGGGTTTCCAGGGAGAGGCCGGACAGCCCGATCCGGACCAGCTTATAATCCCGGTAGCGCTGATTGATAAAATAGAGCGGAACCATGGTCCCGTGATCAAGCTCATGGTCTTTTTCTCCCTCCGTGCCTGCCGGAAAGCCAAGAAGGTCGCATTTGTCACAGACCGCCTGCACCAGCTCCCGGTCGTACTGCACCGTAAGCTGTACTCCGCCGGCACGGAAATTTCCGAAATCCCCGCGGGCGCTGTAGCCCGGTGATATATGAAAATAGTCTGAATACATTATGCTGTGGGGGGAGGCCAGGATGATGGTCTCCGGCTTCAGTCCGGCAATATCCCGCGCTACTTCATCAAATGCATCCAGGGTTGCCTGGATCTTAAGCCCATCACCTCTTCCCACCTCATGCACGGCAAGGGGCGGATGGGGTACCATATATCCTGCTAAAATCGGCATAGGCTCATTCTCCATAAGTTTTGATCCTCCCACATGGATATGTCAAAAAGATAAGCGCTATGAAACAAAGAAGATCCGCACGGAACGGGGCTTTAAGCAGACCTCTCCGGCCACTGCCCCCCTTCCTTTAACGATGGGATCCTTCTCCCAGGTATCCACGGCGGTAAACCAGCTGCCGTTCTTCAGCTCGGGCAGGCGGATCACCACATCCTCCCAGTAAGTATTCACCGCCACATAGACGATATCGTCCCGTTTTGCATCCGTAGGCCTGCCGGCAAACATCACCCCCATGTAATGGGATTCGTGGCTGTAGTCCGGCTCGAAGGGATTCACCCCGTGGGCAGACATCTGCGGGAAGCCTTCCCTGGATTCCTTCAGATTCCTGCGGATGGAAGGGTGCTTCTTCCTGAACTGGATCATGTATTTGAAGAAGCGGTGCAGTTCGCTGTTATCCTTCAGATCCTCCCAGTTCAGCCAGGAGATATAATTATCCTGGCAGTAGGCGTTGTTATTGCCGCCCTGGGAATTGCCGAATTCATCCCCCATGAGAAACATGGGCGTACCCCGGCTCGTCATCAGCACGGCAAAGGCATTGCGCACCATCCGCTCCCTGAGCCTCTTTACCTCCGGATCCGTGGTCTCTCCCTCCACGCCGCAGTTCCAGCTCAGGTTATTATTATCCCCGTCGGTATTGCCCCAGTCATTGTCCTCATTATGCTTTTCATTGTAGGTATAGAGGTCATGCAGGGTAAAGCCGTCGTGGCAGTCCAGGAAATTCACGGATGCATTGAATCCCCTCACGGCCGGATCGTAGAGGTCATGGGAGCCCATGATCCTGCTGGCGGCCGCCGAGGCCTTTCCCTCATCCCCCTTCAGGAAGGCCCTCATGTCATCTCTGTATTTGCCGTTCCATTCCATCCAGCGGTTCCAGGAGGGGAAGGAGCCTACCTGATACATGCCGCCCGCATCCCAGGCTTCTGCGATGAGCTTTACCCCGCCCAGCACCGGATCGAAGGCCAGGGACTGCAGGAGGGGGGGCTTGCTCATGGGCGATCCGTCCTCATTGCGTCCAAGGATCGTGGCCAGATCGAAACGGAAGCCATCCACCCGGTAATTGGTAACCCAGTAGCGCAGGCAGTCCAGGATCATCTGCTCCACGATGGGATGGTTGCAGTTCAGGGTATTGCCGCAGCCGGAGAAGTTGTAATAATACCCTTCCGGCGTCAGCATATAATAAATATTATTGTCTATGCCCTTAAAGGAGAAGAAGGGCCCGTTTTCATTTCCCTCAGCGGTATGGTTAAAGACCACATCCAGGAAGACCTCTATGCCGTTGTCGCTCAGATCCCGGATGAGCTCCTTCAGCTCCTGCCCCTCATAATTGTGCTCCATCTTGCTGATGTAGCTGGTATTGGGGGCGAAAAAGCAGACCGTATTGTAGCCCCAGTAATCCATCAGGTCCCTGCCGTGGAAATCCCGGTGGGACAAGGTCTCGTCAAATTCAAAGACCGGCATCAGCTCCACCGCGTTCACGCCCAGATCCTTCAGATAGGGGATCTTTTCCCGGATGCCGTCAAAGGTGCCCGGATGGGATACCTCGGAAGAAGGATCCATGGTGAAGCCGCGGACATGCATCTCATAGATAACCAGATCCTCTGCCGGGATCCTGGGCTTCTCATGGTTGCTCCAGTCAAAGCTGTTGCGGACGACCCTGGCTTTGTATACGTGGTCTGTCTTGGCCCCCCAGATCCTCTGCCCCGTCACTGCCTTGGCATAGGGATCCAGCAGAAACTTCTTCTTGTTGTAGATGAGCCCCCTGGCCGGATCATTGGGCCCGTCCATGCGGTATGCATACTCAAAATCCTCAATGTCCAGATTAAATACGATCATGGAGTATACATTGCCGACCCGGTAGCTTTCCGGAAATTTCAGCACAGCAAAGGGTGTCTTCTTTTCGTTCCGGAATAAGACCAGCTCCACCGATGTAGCCTGGTGGGAATGGATCGTGAAATTCACGCCGCCCGGGATTGCGGTGGCTCCATACAGTTCATAAAGTCCCGGCCTCACCTCAAATCCGTCGATGATGTCCAGAGGCTCCATGTGGTAGCGCTGCAGCACCTCAGCCCTGATCTCCTTTTGCATAATCCCTCCCTTGCTCCGACTCCTAAAATGATTTCCTGTTATCCCACACTACCGTGCTCCACACTACACAGCCTGCGGGATAAACATGCCAAAGGGCATGTTTATTCCTCCATCAGATCCGTGAAGGAATAGGTCTCATTCTCTGTGGTATTGTCCAATGTAAGCGTGTAGGTCTTTGTATGATATCCGTCCTTCCGAAGTGTGATCACATGAGTGCCCATGCTCTTTTTGAAGCTGCAGGGCACGATCCCCTTATATGAGCCGTCAAAATATACCTCTGCCCCCTCTGGCGCATCAATATAAAGAAGCCCGGAAGAGGAGGGCAGCACTCCGCTTTCTGCCGGCTTTCCGGTTTCCGTCCCGGCAGAGGAGCTTTGCGAAGCAGGTGCGCTGGAGGAGGTGCTGCGGCCGAAATAATCCTTCAAGGCTTCCACCGCCTTTTCCTCCGGGCCGGCTTCTCCCGGCAGGGATGTCTTCTTGGATGAAGAAGTGCTTTTTGCCGCATTTCCGGAGGCAGGTGCTTTCTCCTTTGCCACCTGCAGCTCGATCTCGATGCTTGCCATCTCCTGTCCCACTCCGATCCGTTCCCTTACCGGCTCATAGCCCTCTGCTTCTACCTCCAGCCTGTAGACCCCGTATTCCAGCTCAATGGGGATCAGATGGTCGATCACCTCCCCGTCGATCCTGACCGTGGGCTTTGCCTCTGTAGGAAGGATGGTAAAGGCAAGCCTTCCATACTTCACCAGCTCTCCCTTCAGGCCGCTGACATCCAGCAGGGCTTCCTTCCCTCTTTCGATATTTACATGCATGCTCCCGCCGCGCCCGTGATAGGTGATGACCACGTCATATTCTCCCTCCGGTACATCCAGGATCATGTCCTCCGTCACCGGGCGGATCAGGTTCTTGCCCACCTGTACCCAGCCTCCCAGGAAGTACTCCGTGCCGGTAAGCCGCAAATGTCCGTTTCCGGAATCAATGACGATGCTGTATATATCCGGCTCCATCCCACGAAGAGTCAGGCTGTCGCCTTCATTGATGTCATCGAGCCTGATCTTTGCGCCATTCTTGAATACGGCCGTCTTTTCTGTGATCCGCAGGTTATCGTCCCCCATCCGGAAGATGCCCCGGTTCTTATTGATGGAGTATTTCTGCACATCCCGCAGAATGAAGGAATCCGGGCTCTGCCTTAAGGAGACCAGGGTCTTGGAATGAACGGAAAGCAGAACCTCCGTTATCATCCCCGGTTCAAAAAGCTCCGGCACCGTGGCCTTGCCGTACCGGTCTGAAAATTCCGTCAGCTCGTCATAGAAGGCTTCATAACTTTTGCCATTGGCGGCGGTCTGAAGCCGGATCTTCCGTTCTGCCTGGTTCCAGGAGATCAATACTGCCGTATCCCGGGCGGTCAGGCTGTCTCTTTCCGCCAGATCTTCTGCCACGGGAGCTGCCGCAGCCGGGGCAGGAGCCGGCTCCTTCTTTCCGCATCCCGAGAGCACGAATGCGCAGGCAGACAGGACAATCATAAAGACCAAAGCCTTCTTCAGCATTTTGATAAAAGGTATTCCTTGGTATTGCATTCCGGATCCTCCAGGACCAGCTGCAGCAACTGGTTCAGCTTTTCTCCGATCTCCTTCCCGGGCTTCATCCCCGCCCGGATGAGGTCATTCCCGTCCACTGCCAGGTCTTTCAGGGAGATACACTGCTTCTTCTGCATGATCTCGGCATACAAAGCCATGAGCTTCTTCTGGTAGCGGATCTTTTCCTCCCGGTTGTAGCGGCTCTGGGCAAGCATATCCGCCGCCCTGACCGGAAAAAGGAGACGGAAGGTTTCCTCCCCGGTCTTGTTCATTGCCCTCCTTACGGACTGCAGGGTGGCTTCCGGCCGGTAATCATGGTATTTTACCAGGGCGCGTACATGGCTTATGGTATCATTGTCCATCTTAAGCCGGCGCATGATCCCTTCCGCGATCCGCTCAGATGCTTCTGCATGTCCCTTAAAATGCTCCACCCCTTCTCCGTCCACGGTAAGGCATTCCGGCTTTCCGAAATCATGAAACAGGAGGGCAAGCCTTACAAAGGCGCCCAGCCTCTCATCCTCCTTCATGAGGCAGGAATACTTCGCATCGATCATGAGAGCCTGTATGGTATGCTCTCCCACGGTATAGATATGATGCTTGTTTTTCTGGCTCGTTTCCATGCAACGGTCAAGCTCCGGAAGGACCACGGAAGTAACCCCATCTGCAGCCATGTCCCGGAGCTTTTCCGGATGGTCTGAGCAGACAAGTCCCTGCAGCTCGTCCCGGATCCGCTCTGCCGAGATATTCCGGAGGGTTCCGGCCAGGCGGGATGCCGCCTCCCTTGTTTTTTCCTCAATCCGAAATCCAAGCCTTGCCGAAAACCGGTAAGCACGAAGGATCCTTAAGGCGTCTTCGCTGAAGCGCTCCGCCGGATCCCCCACCGCCCGGATAATTCCTTCCTTCAGGTCTTCTGCCCCGCCGAAGAGATCCACCAGGCCTTTTTCGGGATGATAGGCCATGGCATTCACCGTAAAGTCCCGGCGCCTCAGGTCTTCGCTTAGTTCACGGGTGAAGCTGACCCCGCTTGGATGGCGGGAATCCTCATAAGCCCCGTCAATCCGGTATGTGGTCACCTCATAGCTTTCCCGCTTCATGAGGACCGTGACCGTACCGTGCTGGATCCCCGTATCTACGGTCCTGCGGAATAAGGCCTTCACTTCCTCCGGCCTTGCGCTGGTGGTGATATCCCAGTCCTTCGGGCAAAGGCCCAGCATCAAATCACGAACGCAGCCCCCGACGGCATACGCCTCGAAGCCTGCGTTCGTAAGGTCTTCTATGATCCTTCTGCAATTGTCTGGAAGGCGAAATCCGCACTTCATCCCCAGAAAGCTCCTTAAGCCCTTCCCACGATTTCCACGGTCTGCATGGCGATGGAAAGCTCCTCGTTGGTGGGGATCACCATGAGTACCGGCTTCCCCCCGTCCTTCGATATGACTGCTTCCCTGCCTCTGGCTTCCTTATTACGCTCTTCATCCAGCTCCGTGCCAAGGAAGCCCAGGTACTGGCAGATCCTCCCCCGGATGCCGGCGTCATTCTCGCCTACTCCTGCCGTAAAGGCTATCGCATCCACCCCGTTCATGGCGGCGGCATAAGCCCCGATATACTTTGCCACCCGGAGGGAATACGCCCGGAGCGTGATCTCGCTGATCTCGCTTCCTCCCTCGGCGGCCTTCACGATGTCGCGGAAATCGGAAGATACGCCGGTGAGACCCAGGACGCCGGATTTCTTATTCAGGATATCAACCACGGCATCGCAGCTGATGCCCTCCTTCCCTGCGATGAACGGGATCACGGCCGGATCGATATCCCCGGAGCGGGTACCCATGATCAGCCCCTCCAAAGGCGTAAGGCCCATGGAGGTATCCACGCACTGTCCTCCCTGGACTGCGGAAATAGAGGCTCCGTTGCCCAGATGGCAGACGATGATCTTCAGGTCTTTGATGTCCTTTTTCAGCATGTCCGCAGCCCTTGAGGACACATAGGCATGGCTGGTGCCGTGGAAGCCATAACGGCGGACCTTGTATTTCTCATAATATTCATAGGGGATAGCATAGAGGTAAGCCTCCGGCTTCATGGTCTGATGGAAGGCGGTATCAAATACCGCCACATGGGGCAGATCCGGCATCAGATCCATGCAGGCCCGGATCCCGATGATGCAGGCCGGGTTGTGAAGAGGCGCCAGATCGCTTACCTCTTCGATGGCCGCGATGACATCCTCGTCGATCCTTACCGCCTGCTTGAATTTCTCCCCGCCGTGCACCGTGCGGTGCCCCACGGCATCGATCTCCTTCAGCGAAGAGACCACGCCGGTCTCCGGATCCGTAAGCGCTGCGATCACCAGGGCTACGGCATCCTTATGATCCTTCATTTCCTTCAGAGCGGAGGTCTTCTCCCCGTCTCCCTTCCTGTACTCGAAATTGCTGCCGTCGATTCCGATGCGCTCACACAGGCCCTTTGCCAGCACGCTGTTTTCCGCCGTATCGATCAGCTGGAATTTCAGCGAAGAAGAACCGCAGTTGATCACTAAAACCTTCATTGTATCCCCCTCCTGTTCGTTTTAATATGCCTTGCCCCAATAGACAAGGTGCTTTGCCGGCCGGCCGCAGCAGACGCATACTTCCGAGATCCTCTCCTGATCCTCAAAGGGCATGCAGCGGGACGTAGCCGTCGTATCTGCCTTGATCTGATCCTCGCACTCTACATCACCGCACCACATTGCGCGGACGAAGCCCGGCTTATTCTCAATGATATCCTTGAATTCATCATAGCTTTTTGCATCATAAATGCAGGAATCCAGATGCTCTTTCGCCCTGCGGTACATATCCTCGTGGATCTGGTCTAAAAGCCGGCCTACAAATTCCTCGATCCCCTCCAGGTCTGCGGTGATCTTTTCCCTGGTATCCCTGCGGACTACCACGCAGTGCCCGGCTTCGATATCCTTCGGGCCGATCTCGATCCGGAGAGGGAAGCCCCTCATTTCCTGCTCTGCAAACTTAAATCCGGGCCTCCGGTCAGAATCGTCAAGCTTCACACGGAAGTTCTTCAGCCTGTCCTTAAGCTCTCCTGCTTTTGCCATGACCTCTTCCTTTGCCTGCTGGATCGGCACGATCACCACCTGGACCGGTGCGATCCTGGGAGGCAGCACCAGTCCGTCATTGTCGCCATGAACCATGATGATGGCTCCGATGATCCGGGTAGAAAGACCCCAGGAGGTCTGGTATGCCGTATGCAGCGTATTGTCCTTGTCCGTAAACTCGATCCCGAAGGCCTTGGCGAAGCCGTCCCCGAAGTTATGGCTCGTACCGCTCTGGAGCGCCTTGCCGTCATGCATCATGGCCTCGATGGTATAGGTGGCCTCTGCCCCGGCAAATTTTTCCTTGTCGGTCTTCCGGCCGCGGATGGTGGGGATAGCCAATACCTCCCTGCAGAAATCCGCATAGACATTCAGCATCCGGACAGTCCGTTCCTCTGCCTCCTCATAGGTGGCATGAATGGTATGCCCCTCCTGCCATAGGAATTCCCGGCTCCTTAAGAACGGCCTGGTGGTCTTCTCCCACCGTACCACGGAGCACCACTGGTTGTAATTCCTGGGCAGATCCCGGTAGGAATGGATGATGTTCTTGTAGAAATCACAGAAAAGAGTCTCGGAGGTAGGTCTCACGCAGAGTTTTTCTGTCAGCGGCTCCGAGCCTCCCATGGTGACCCAGGCCGCCTCCGGGGCAAATCCTTCCACATGATCCTTTTCCTTCTGGAGCAGGCTCTCGGGAATGAAAAGCGGCATATAAACATTCTCTACGCCGGTCTCCTTGAACCGCCTGTCCAGCTCCTTCTGTATGTTTTCCCAGAGGGCATAGCCCGCGGGCTTGATGATCATGCATCCCTTTACGCTGGAATAGTCGATGAGCTCCGCCCTGGTAACGATGTCCGTATACCACTGGGCAAAATCCTCATCCATTGATGTGATGTCTTTTACTAATTTTTCTGCCATTTCTCCTCCTATACGGGTCCCGCCCCCGCCTTTTTCTGCAGCTTCTCCTTAAACTGGGCAAACTTGCTCTTTTGGACCGGCTCGGCCTTGATGCTTCCCCTTACGCCCTTTACCGCCGTGATGTAGATCCCGCTGACCGTAGCCTTGACCTCCTTCTTTACCGGAATGATGTCAAAAACCTTGGTATCCGCGATGAAGGTAATGATCTGCGGGCCAACCTTGGCCTTTACCACCGGCACCTTCGCCATCCTCATCAGCTTTGGCGTCTGCTGAAGGATGACCGCCGGAAGCCCCGCATCCTTCAGCTTCATTTTCTTTTTATCGATCACCAGCATCTGCACCTGCTGTGCGGCCGCATCGATCTGGGCCTGCTGCTCCGCCTGCTTTTTCTGGGCTCTCTTCCCCAGAAAATACAGCAGCGCGATGATGCCGGCAACTACTACCAATACGATGATCGTAATAATCCATCCCCTGCTCAATCTGCCTACCTCCTATCCTCAGTCATAATCCAGCATGCTATCCATATTTTCATTCAGCCGGTTGATGTATTCCTTAAGCTCATCATGGAGATCCTGTCTCCTCAAGCCAAACTCGATATTTGCCTGGAGGAAGCCCGTCTTGGAGCCGATATCATACCGGTGCCCCTTGAAATTATAGGCATACATGGCCTCATCCTTCGCCAGCCTCCTCAATGCGTCGGTAAGCTGGATCTCTCCGCCGGCTCCCCTCTCCTGGTTTTCCAGATAGGAGAAGATCTCCGGCTTCAGGATATACCGGCCGAGGATCGCGATATTTGAGGGAGCCTCTTCCAGCTTCGGCTTCTCCACCAGGTCCTTCACCTTGTAGACCCTCTCGTCCACCTGCCGGCAGTCCACGATCCCGTACTGGTTTACCACCGCATCCGCTACAGGCTGCACTCCGATCACGGAGTTGCTGTATTCATTGTAAACATTGATCATCTGCTTCAGGCAGGGCACCTTCGATACCACCACATCGTCTCCCAGAAGCACGGCGAAGGGCTCATTGCCCACAAAGCGGCTGGCGGAGAGCACGGCATGCCCCAGGCCCAGCGGCTGCTTCTGACGGATGAAGTAGATATTTGCCATCTCGGAGATGGAACGTACCATGTCCAGCACTTCCTGCTTCTCCTTTTTGGCCAGCTCTGTCTCCAATTCCACCGAACGGTCGAAGTGATCCTCGATGGATCCCTTATTCCGGCCGTTTACGATAATGATGTCCTCAATACCGGACTGTACTGCTTCCTCGATAATGTACTGGATCGTGGGTTTATCCACGATGGGAAGCATTTCCTTGGGCTGTGCCTTGGTCGCCGGCAGAAACCTCGTGCCAAGTCCCGCTGCCGGGATGACCGCCTTTCTGATCTTTTGCTGCTTCATCGCTCCCTCAACCTCCTGATGCTCTGATCTCGATATCTACCCTGCCCGGATCTGCCCCGGTCCCGTTCAGGGAAAGGGTATATTCCGCAGACAGGCTGATCCGGTCCTCCTGCCGGGATACAGACAATGACCCGGTATGGAAGGCCGCCGAAAAGCTTCCATAGGGCGTTTCAAACCTGGCATCCGTCCGCTCTCCCGCCTTCAGGACGAATCCTGTCCGGATCGCACCCTTCCTCACATATTCCACGGAACAGTCGTCAAACTTCAGGGAGCACTTCTCTGTGCCATCCTCCGTCACGGCTTCGAAAAAAACATAGCTCCTGCCGTCCTTTTCATGGTAGCGGCCCAAAGACTCGATCCTTAAGGCCTCCTCAGCTCCCTGTATGGATATACTGCACTCTTTCGTCATAGATATGCTGTGCGCCTTTTCGGCTCTTATACGCAAACTGCTCAATGGGGATCTTCTGTGCTCCTTCGATCCCCATGGGAAGAAACATATTCGCCACGCTCTTGAATTTCTCCGCGGCATCGCTCACAAAAAAGTGATACGCCTTTTCCTCCGGGCCGATCCCCTTTTCGCTGAGAAGCCCCTGCTCCATGAGCATAGCCCGGCATTCCCTGGCCGTCTCATAAGCGGGATTCACCAGGACTACCTCCTCCCCCATGATCTGGCGGATCGCCCCCTCCAGCATGGGATAATGGGTGCAGCCCAGGACCAGGGTATCGATGCCGCAGCCCTTCAGCCCGGTCAGATATCTCTCGGCGATCTCTTCCGTGATCCGGTCCTTGAGCCATCCCTCCTCCACCAGCGGGACGAAAAGGGGGCAGGCCTTGCCGAAGATCTTCATCTGGGGGCGTATTTCCTTCAGGTACTTCTCATAAATCCCGGAGGATATGGTCGCCTCCGTAGCGATGATCCCGATCCTTCCATTCTTTGTGACCCTGGAGGCCGCCAGTGCTCCGGGCTTGACCACGCCGATAATGGGGATATCCGTCTCGCCCTCGATCTCATCCAGAGCCACGGCACTTGCCGTATTGCAGGCCACCACGATGGCCTTCACGTCCTGAGTACGCAGGAAGCGGATGATCTGCCTGGAATAATCCGTGACGGTCTCCCTGGATTTGGAGCCATAGGGAACCCTGGCGGTATCTCCGAAGTAAACGATCCTCTCCTCCGGCATCAGCTCCATCAGCTCACGGAAAACCGTAAGGCCTCCGACTCCGGAATCAAAGACCCCGATGGCCTTGTCCTTTTCCTGTCCTGTCATTTGATGTGCCTGTATATCTCCAGCGCCTGATTGTCGATATGCATCCGGATGATCCGGACTGCCTTGTCGCTCTGGGCGCTCCCGATGGCCTCGATCAGCATCTGGTGCTCCTCCACCAGATGGCTGAAATCCTTCATATCTTTCAGATATTCGTATTTATAGCGGTAGATCTGCTCCTTCAGATTGTAGAGGGTCTCTGCGATCTTTTCATTCCCCGCCGCTTCCACGATGATATTGTGGAATTGCAGATCTGCATCCGCAATGGTCACCGGATCCCCGGTCTTTACCGACTCCCGGAATGCATCATTCGCGGCCCTTAGGGCATCCAGCTGCTTCTTTGTGATCCGGGAGCAGGCGGCATTGACGGTAAAGGTCTCCAGGGTTTTCCTTGCCTCCAGCACATCAGCCAGCTGCTTCTCCGTCACATAGCCCACATGGGCTCCGCGCCTGGGAAGCATGACCACCAGGCCTTCCTGCTCCAGCATGCGGATGGCCTCCCGTACCGGCGTACGGCTGACGCCCAGCCGGTCTGCCAGAGCTACCTCCATGAGCCTCTCCCCCGGTTTCAGCTTTCCCCTTAAGATATCATCCCGGATCCGGTTGAATACCACATCCCTCAGGGGAAGAAACGCATCATCCTGTATTTCATGATTCATTGGCATCATTATCCCTGTCCCTTTGTCTCTTTTCTACCCGAAGGCCGGCTGGAAGCCTGTAAGAAAGACCTTATCGGCCGCCGCATCGCACAAAAGTACCTCATAGGCCCGCTCTGCGGTATCATAGTCTACAAAAAGCCCGTACACGGAAGGCCCGCTGCCGCTCATCAATGCACCTGCCGCTCCGTTTGACATCATAAACCGCTTGAGCATGGCAATCTCCGGATGCCTGGGTATGGTGACCTCCTCCAGGACATTTCCCAAAAATTCCGGAATGCACCCGGTATCATCCATATCGATGGCTGCCTTCAGGTGATCCAGGTCCGGATGCGAGGCGATCTGAATCTGATCCAGGGCCTCATATACCTCTTTTGTGGAAACCTGGATATCCGGCACGGCCAGCAGGACGGTAAGCCCCTCCGGGGTCATCATCGGAGTCAGGATCTCTCCCACCCCTTCTGCCACCGCGGTGCCTCCCATAAGACAGAAGGGCACGTCCGCTCCCAGCTTCAGCCCTCTCTGGGCGAGATCCTCGTCGGAAAGCCCAAGGCCAAAGAATTCATTCACTCCTTTGAGCACTGCCGCCGCATCGGTGCTTCCTCCGGCAAGGCCTGCGGCTATGGGAATGTTTTTTTCGATGTCTATGGCCAGATGGTCTGTGATGGCAAACTCCGAAAACAAAAGCCTTGCCGCCCGGTATGCCAAGTTTCCCTCATCGCAGGGAAGGTTCCTGACATTGCAGGAAACCGTGATCTCTCCTTCCTCGCTGCTGCCGTTCACTTCAGGCAGGGGCTCGAGATGGATTATATCGCACAGAGAGATGGACTGCATGACCATGCTGAGGTCATGGTAACCGTCTTCCCTTCTCCCCAGCACATCCAGTCCCAGGTTTATCTTTGCATAAGCCTCTATTTCCAACGGCCTCTCCTTTTATTTCATGATCTGGGAACGCATGGCAGTCCACGGAACGGATCCGCCAATGCCTGCAGGCTGATAAACAGCATTTCTATATTATCACAATTGCCTCTATTTCACAATTGTTCCGCTCAAGGATCAGGATCCATGATTTTCCCAGGGCCGGGATCCGTAATCCGGTCAGCCATGCAGGCTGTTTCTGACGAAGCATAAAAAAAAGACGCCACATCATGTGGCGCCTTTTTGCATTCTGCTTTATCAGACTTTTGTATTATTGATACGGATGCCGGGGCCCATGGTGGAGGTAACCGCAATACTCCTCATGAACTGGCCCTTCACCGCCGACGGCCTGGCCTTCTGCAGTGCTCCCACCAGCGCATTGTAATTGTCCAGCAGCGCTTCCTGGCTGAAGGAAGCCTTTCCGATGGGCACATGGATGATGTTTGCCTTGTCCAGACGGTACTCGACCTTACCGGCTTTGATATCCTGGATCGCCTTTGCCACGTCCATGGTCACGGTACCTGCCTTCGGGTTCGGCATCAATCCCTTCGGGCCAAGCACCTTACCCAGGCGGCCTACGACACCCATCATATCCGGGGTCGCCACCACGACGTCAAAATCAAGCCATCCTTCCTTCTGGATCTTAGGGATCAGCTCTTCGCCGCCTACATGATCCGCTCCGGCCGATTCTGCCTCGGCGATCTTGTCGCCCTTTGCAAATACCAGCACACGAACGGTACGCCCGGTACCATGGGGCAGTACAACGGCTCCACGGATCTGCTGCTCAGCATGCCTGCCGTCGCAGCCTGTCCGGATATGTACCTCGATGGTCTCGTCGAATTTCGCCGTAGCCACCTTCTTGACCAGATCCATAGCCTCTTCGGGCTCATACAGCTTCATGCGGTCAACGAGTTTTGCCGCTTCCACATATTTCTTGCCATGCTTCATATCACGATCCTCCTTACTTTTCTACTTCCACGCCCATGCTGCGCGCTGTGCCTGCTATCATGCTCATGGCCGCCTCAAGGGATGCGGCGTTCAGGTCGGGCATCTTCTGCTTTGCGATCTCCTCCAGCTTTTCCTTGGAGAGAGTGGCAACCTTGGTCTTGTTGGGAGTCCCGGATGCCTTCTGCAGATTGCATGCCTTTTTGATGAGCACGGCGGCCGGCGGAGTCTTCGTGATGAATGTGAAGCTCTGGTCCGCAAAAACCGTGATGACGACAGGAATGATGGTATCACCCTGATCTGCCGTCCTGGCGTTGAACTGCTTTGTGAATTCAACGATGTTTACGCCATGCTGTCCCAGTGCCGGGCCAACAGGCGGTGCCGGTGTAGCTTTTCCGGCAGGAATCTGTAACTTGATGTAGCCTTTTACCTTCTTTGCCATTCTGGCTCCTCCTTTTCTTCCCAATAAAATGGGGTGTGGTGTTCGGGGCGGAGCCCCCTCCCACGCATTTCTATTTGACTATCTGCCCGGATACCCGGGACAGCTGAGTCCATAACTATGCCCGCAGAAACATTCCCTCTTATCTAAGCAGTGAGAGCTGATCGAAGCTGATATCCACAGGGGTTTCCCTTCCAAACAGCTCCACCATAAGGGTAGCCGTGCGCTTGCTGTTGTCCATCCTGGCAATGGGACCCACCGTATCTCTCCAGGGGCCTGCCACCACCTGCACGGTATCGCCTACGCCAAAGTTGATCACCATATTTTCCACATGGATGCCCAGGTGCTTCATTTCCTCGTCGCTCAAGGGAACCGCCTTGCTTCCCGGCCCCACAAAGCCCGTAACGCCCCGGGTATTCCGGACCACATACCAGGTATCATCGTCCATGACCATATTGACTAAAACATAGCCGGGGAAAAGCTTCTTTTCCACTTCCTTGCGCTGGCCGTTTTCCTTTGTCTCGATCTTGGTCTCCGTAGGCACGCGCACTTCAAGGATCCTATCCTCCAGGTGCCTGTTTACGATGGACATCTCTATGCCGGCTTTCACTTTCTTCTCATATCCGGAATAAGTGTGAGCCACATACCAATGCGGCTCTTTTTGTTCATTATCGGCCATTCTTGACCTCCGTTTATCTGACCAGGAAATTGATCCCGTACTGCAGCGCTCTGTCCAGAACGGCAATCAGTGCGCCCGTGATCACGGACACCACCACCACTGCCACGGTCTGACGATACAGAGTCTTACGGTCAGGCCAGATAATCTTCTTGAACTCGGCCTTGACTCCCTTCCAGAACGTGCCTGTCTTTTTCGCAACCTGACTGTCTTTCTTTTCTTTCTTTTCTTCTGCCTCTGCCATAATAAGCTCCCTAATGATCCTTACTTTGTTTCCTGATGTAAGGTGTGCTTCCTGCAGAACCTGCAGTACTTGTTGATCTTCATCCTGTCCGGATGGGTCTTTTTATCCTTTGTAGTGTCGTAATTGCGATTCTTGCATTCCGTGCAAGCCAGGGTTATTCTCGTACGCATAGCGCTCCTCCCTATGATCAGCCAACTCTTTGTCCTATCCGAAAAAGGTCAAAAAAATAAGACCCTTTTGCCGTCGTTCTACCAATATATCATCCAAGCCCTGTCGTGTCAATAAAAAATAGAAGTTTTTTTAAAAAATCCCTTGCGTTTCTTGACATTCCATGATAAGATATAAGCGTATAAATGGATTGTTATACATTTATGTTTATTTTTAGTCCCACAAATTCATGGATGAAAGGAGGGGACGTTCAATGGCTGGCTTTGCATTAACCAATATCTATAATAACTATCTCACGACCTACGCGCCGAGTCTACCCGGTTCGCGTTATGATACCCACAAGCGAAGTGAACTGAAGGGCATTTACGAGTCGATCCTGAAGCAGTCCAAGGAGTCTCCCCTCTTTCTGCTGGATACGGGAGAGGAAACGACACGTTTTGCCATTAATATGAAGGAAAACGCCAGGGAGCTGAAGAATACCATCTCCTCTCTTTCCTCCGACGGCACCTCCAGCGTGCTGGATCAGAAGAAGGCTTTTTCCTCCGACGAGGATATCATCACGGCGAAATATATCGGGGATTCCAACCGGAAGATCAATCCGGACAATGTGCCTTCCTTCAATATAGAAGTAAAGCAGATGGCCGGCACCCAGGTCAACCTTGGCCGGTTCATTCCTTCCGGGCAGATGGATCTCCCTGCAGATACCTATTCGTTTGACATCCAGATCAATGATACGGATTATGAATTCCAGTTCAACATCGAAGCCGGGGATACCAACCAGTCCATGCAGGAGAAGCTGTCACGGCTGATCAACCGGTCCAATATCGGGGTCACGGCCTCTGTGGAGGAGGACGGCAGTGGCAATTCCGCCTTGAGGCTTGAAAGCAATTCCACCGGCAGGCTGTCCGACGGCGGCGATATCTTCCGGGTATCCGATGACAGCACCACCAAGACGGCAGGCGCCGTGGAATATTTCGGCATAGCTGATGTCACGAGGCCCGCGCAGAATGCCGTATTCTCATTGAACGGCACGGAGCACAGCGCCTATTCCAATTCCTTCACCATCGACAAGTCCTATGAGGTGACCCTCCAGGGAGTCAGCGAGGAAGGAAAGGAGACCACCGTGGGCCTGAAGCCTGACGTGGAATCCCTGATCGGCAATATCTCCGACCTGGTTAAGGGCTACAATGAATTCGTAAACCGTGCCGCGGGATATACCCAGAGCTACGGCCGCTCCAATAAATTCAATACGGAGATGCTCAGCATGCGCAATGATTACCGCAATGAGCTGGATTCCATCGGCCTTTCCTTCAAGGAGGACGGCACCCTGGAGATCGACCGGAACCTTCTCCGCTCCTCGGCCAACGAGGGCGATCCTCACGAGACGCTGAAGCCCATCACCAATTTTACTTCCGCCCTCTTAAGGAAAGCCAGGCAGATCTCGCTGAATCCCATGAATTACACGAACCGTGTGGTGGTGGAATATAAAAATCCGGGAAAGAACTTTCCGAATCCTTATATCACAAGCATGTATTCCGGCATGATGTTTAACGGATACTGCTGATCAGATCCAGCGCCGAGCGCACTGTATCATCCATATCAAAATACCGGTACTGTCCAAGCCTCCCGCCGAAGACCGTACCGGTTTCTTTTTGGGCAAGCTCGCTGTACTGCTGATAAAGACGGTCATTCCGCTCATCATTCACCGGATAATAGGGTTCCTCCCCCTTTTGGAAAGCGGAAGGATATTCCCTTGTGATGACGGTGCTTGTATCGGAGGCTTCTTTATTTTCCGGCTCAAAATGCCTGTGCTCGATGATCCGGGTATAGGGCACCTCATACTCCGTATAATTCACCACCGCATTCCCCTGGAAATTCTTAAGCCCCACGACTTCTGTCTCAAATCTCAGCCCGCGGTATTCCAGCTCTCCCAGGCAGTAATCGAAATATTCATCGATCATCCCGGTAAAGATCACGCATCCTGCCTGAAGATCCGGATCCGATCTATGCTTCAGGTAATCCACCCCCAGCCGGACCTCGACTCCCTCAAACATCCTCCCGATCATGGCGGTATATCCGCCAATGGGGATTCCCTGGTAAAGGTCGTTGAAATAGTTATTATCATAGGTGAACCGGACCGGAAGCCTCCGGATGATAAATGCCGGCAGCTCGTCCGCCCTGCGCCCCCACTGCTTTTCCGTATAGCCCTTCACCAGCTTCTCATAGATATCCCGCCCCACCAGCAAAAGAGCCTGCTCCTCCAGATTGCGGGGCTTTTGGATCCCGGATTCCTTTACCTTTAAGACCTGCCTTTCGATCTCCTGCCTGGCCTCCTCCGGGGAAGCCACCCCCCAGAGTGCATGAAAGGTATTCATATTGAAGGGCAGGTTGTAAAGCTCATCCTTATATTTTGCCAAGGGGGAATTGGTATAGCGGTTGAATTCAGCAAAACGGCACACATAATCCCATACCTCCCGGTCGGATGTATGGAAGATGTGTGCCCCATAGCGGTGTACGTGGATGCCCTCCACGGTTTCCGTATAAGCATTGCCTGCGATATGGCCGCGCCGGTCGATCACCAGCACCCTTTTTCCCATGTCGGAAAGCTGCCTGGCGCATACTGCCCCAAACAGCCCTGCCCCCACTACCAGAAAGTCCCACATGGCTTAATCTCCATCTTCCTCCCAGATGGGCCGCTTTCCATAGCGCACCAGGCACTCCCCGATGCCCATGATCAGGAAAATGATGGGGGTACAGATGATCTGCTGATAGCAGAAGAAATTGTGGAGCATGTATCCCAGGATACAGAGCACCGGAGCGGCTGCTTCCGGTATCTCCTGCACTTTTTTCGTAAAATGTACCATGGCGCTGATAAAGATGCCGATATATGCAATGCCCCCCACCAGGCCTACGTTAATGATCGCCGTCATCCACTCATTATGGGCACAGGTCAGGATGGTATTTTCCCCCCATTTCTCCACCAGCTCCTGCCCATGGTAGAGATAGGCCAGATTGAAGAACCCGTCCGGCCCTGCGCCAAAGAGCTTCCTCATGAAGTCGCAGTCAAAGAAGGTCTGCACCGTAATGATCCAGGAGGAACCCCTGTTGTTGCCCCAATAGGTATCAAAGACCAGATAGTTATGATCACTTTCCAGAGCCGTACCCGCAAATACGCCCTTCGTATTGAGCGTCACATATACCACGATCAGAGCCGTGCCGGCACCGATCAGGCTGAGGACCACGGTCCGGATCCATTTCAACTTCGTAATGTCGATCTTACCGTTTTTATCCAGGAAATAAAAGGCAGCGTAAGCCAGGACAGAGATCAAAAGCATGAACCAGGTAAGATTTCCCTTTGACATCCCCATCATGGTTTCAGAAAGCTCCACAGCCCTGTCTGCAAAGATCGTCTGAAGAATGCCGATGAACTTCCAGCTGGCAAACATGATCACCAGTACCTCAAAGAACCTCTTCATCAGCCGGTTGTCCCGGAAAGAATAGCAGAAAAGACCCACCAGGATCGCAAAATATGCCGCAAAAGCGCTGTCCGAATTCTGGGTGATCATCGTCATGCAGGACAGGGCCACATAGATCCCTGCGGGCACGCGGATCTGGGGCTTGTCATAATGCCAGTAGGCAAAGAGCCCAATGGGGAAGATGATCACCATATAGCTGGAAAACCAGGTTGCCTGGCCCAGGGTAGAAATGAAATTAATGATATATCCCTCATCGAGACCCACATACATCTGCATGGGATCCACCCTGAAGCGGTGAAGGATGCAGAGCAGGAAGACCACGGCAGATACCGCAAGGTAGATCGTCAGACAGATCTCATCCCATCTCCAGAATCTGGAAGAGAAGTAATAAAGGAGGACAAAGGCGATCTGCGCGATCAGCCCCATATACCATCCGTCATATCCGTAGAGAATGGTGTCCTTATACGGTGAAAACAGATAGGACAAAAGGCAGGCAATGGCATAGGCCAGCACGAACCGGTCCAGTATGGTGGTTTTCTTGAAATCCCAGTACTCCTTCAGCTTATCCTTCCCGGCAAGATAGATCTGGTACCATACAAAAAGCCCAAGAAGCAGGATCAGGGCCACAAGAGTCACCCAGCGGAAGAAATGCCACTTCGCATCCCCCATATTGTAGTATTTCTCTTCATAGTAAAGAGGATATATGGCGAACATGAAAAAAACATATACCGCAATAACCTCTTTCAGTAGTTTCTTAGGCAGGGGAGACTTTTCAGCTGCCACCTGGGCTCCCGACCGTTTCATTCTGCTCATATGCTCTCCTTTATCAAATCATGATCTTTCCCTGAACAAGTTATTATACCCTTATCCGGACATTTTGTCGAGGAGACGCCGGACAAAGACCTCCGGGCTGTACTTTCCGGCCTTCTGCCTGCCGGAGGACGCGATTTCAGCCGCCCTTCCGCTTTCTCCCTTCAGCTCATGCCAAAGCCTTGCCAGCTCTTCCCCATCCTCATAGCGGACATAGTCCTCTCCCGGGATGAAACCCTCCGGCAGTCCTGCCCCGTCTGAAAATAAAAGCTTTCCGGACTCCATGGCAAAAAGGCTTGAGGTACCTGTCACATCGAACCGCCTGACCGCAAAAGATTCCTCCGGCTGCAAGGAAGCACACAGCTCCTCTATTTTTTTCTGCTCTCTTACGATAACCTGGCATTTCAGCAGGCAGTCCGAAAGATAATATCTCCTGGAAGCCTTCATATCCTGGCCGGAAACCGAGCCGAAGTCGGATGCGATCTCCAGCATATCCAATGCTTCCGGGCTTATGCCTTTATAGATCACGTCTGCCCGGGGAGATACCGCCGCCGCATCCATGAGCCCCTCCAGGTACCTCCGGGTCGGAGCATCCAAAAAAGACCAGGTCCTGTCAAATATGGCATTGCCCCTGATCCAGGGATCCCTCTCCTCCGGCAGGCTTACCGCTTCATAATACGCATTACCCGCTCCAAGCTTCTTAAGCTTCCTGATAAGAAACGCCTCGGTAGAAAAGGCCCATACCTCTCCCGAAAGGACAGCGGGATGAAAGAACATCGGCGCCACGCTGGCTGCGCTGAGGCAGGCATACCGGATCCCATGCTCTTTGCAGGACAGAGCGAGAGCCCGGTTAAATTCCAGGGAAAAAACCAGATCAGCCCCGCTGCTTTTAAGACATTCTGCCGCCTGCTCCCCGGTCACAAAGGCCGTGCTCACCGAATTCCGGACAAAGGCTTCTCCCAGTGCCTTATCACGGATGCCTCCTCCGGCAAGGATCAACGCCTTCACTCAGAGCTCCTCCGCAAATTCCAGGAGAGAGGATACGATCCGGTCCGGCTTCCTGTATTCCAGCCTGGCACAGGCATCGCATTTATAATTTCCGATAAACACCGTCTGAAGCCCGGCTTCCCTTCCGCAGGCGATATCCGTGTAGGAATCCCCAACCATATAGGAATGCTCCAGGTCGATGCCGTACTTTTGACAGGCAGACCGGATTAAGCCGGCCTTCGGCTTCCTGCAGTCACAGCTTTGGATAAGGAAGCTCTCCTTCGTGCGCGGGCTCTCCTTCGGATAATGGGGACACATGAAGACCTCATCTATCCTGTCTTCCCCGTCCGGAGAAAGCCTCTGCCTCAGCTCGGCGTTTACCTCATAGAGCCTCCCCAAAGTCGTCTTGCCCTTAGCGGCGGCAGGCTGGTTTGTCACGATAAAGAGATAAAAGCCTTTCTCCCTCAATTTCCTGACCGCCTCACCGACTCCATCCAAAAGCTTCAGCTCCTCCCGGCTGAGCGGAGAGTCCAGCTGCTCCGTCTCTTCATTGAAGACGATCTCATTCAACACCCCGTCCCGGTCCAGGAATACCGCGGGCTTTTTGACATCAAACCGGTTTTTTGCGTATTCGATGAATTCCCGGTAGGAATCCGGTGATCCGATCTCATAAAAACGGCGCTCAACCACAAGCCCTTCCAGGGCACCCTCCCTGGAAAGCCTGTGCTGAAGCTCGGAGAGATCAAAACGCTCTCCTTCAGGATAGGCTTCAAAAAGAGACCGCTCAAACACATTCACGCCGTAATCGATATACTGCATCTCCTTTACCGGCCGTGCTTTATCGTACAGCTTCAGCTTCCCCTCCTCATAGATGACATTGCTGGCATCAAATCGTCCCTGATTTTTAAGAAGGGTCATCAAGGCCTTTTTTCCTTCTTTCTTTGCCCGGGCGTACCGGTACATCACCTCCCGGTAATCGATGTCCATGAAGGAGTCTGCATAGGTAAGAAGAAAGTCCGGATCCAAAAGAGGCAGGGCCTTCCTTACGGCGCCTCCCGTACCCAGAAGCTCTCCTCCGGGGCTGTCTAAGGAATACTGGATCTCGACCCCAAGTAAAGAGCCGTCCCCATAGGTTTCCTGGATCTGCCCCGAACGGTAGCCCGTGCAGAATACAAACCTCCTGAAGCCGGCCAGTCTCAGGAGAAGGAATTCATAATCAAAAAAAGGCCGTCCGCCCACGGGTACCAAGGGCTTGGGACAATCGGCCGTATATTCTCCCAGCCTCTTTCCCAGCCCGCCCATCATGACGACGACCTGTACATTTTCCGTCAGCTCCAATGCCTTCATGACGATATGATCCGGGCTCCCTCCCTGGAAAACCGGAAACGCACCTCCTCCATGTCTGTCTGAAGCATCGCCTTTCTGAGCTTCGATTTGTTTTCCGTGTAAAACATCAGGAATCCGCCCCCTCCGGCTCCGATCATCTTGCCGCCGAGAGCGCCGTTTTTCCTGGCATGGTCGTACCATTCATCGATCTTCGGGCTGCTCATCCCACCGGAGCGTTTCTTTTTGTATTCCCAATGTACATTCAGGATGTCTGCAAAGGCTCTGAGGTCTCCCGCCTCAAAAGCCTTTCTGCTCTCCAGCCCCAGCTCCTTGACGTAATCCAGATTTTTCAGCATTTCCTCGTCGTCTTCCCTGCTTTTTTCGTCCTGTTCCTTAAGAATGGAGGACGCTGACCGGGAAAAGCCCGTGAAATAGAGCATCAGGTTGTCCTCAAGGTCACTCATGGTCTCCGCCGAAAGATTTAAGGGATCCACCCAGACATAGCCGTCCTTCCTGAATTCCATGCAGGTGATCCCTCCATAAGCCGCGATATACTGATCCTGCTTCCCGATGGGTTCCCCTAAGCGGACCATCTCGATCTCGCAGGCTTCCTCCGCCAGGGTACGGGTGCTTACGATATCCCCCTTATATTCATGCAGGGCCTTGAGCAATGCCGTGGTAAAGGTGCTGGAGGAGCCCAGCCCCGTCCCTGCTGGGATGTCCGCAATGGAGCAGATCTCCAGGCCGCAGTCGTCACTAATCCCCAAAAGCTTCATGGCCTCCCTCATGATGGGATGCCGGATATCATCTATGGCCCGGATGTGCTCATATTCGGAATATTTTAATTTGATCTCCCGGTCGAAGGTTTTATGGAGAATGATATAGACATATTTATCGATGGCGGCAGAAATAAGAAAGCCCCCGCGCTTCTCATAATACGAGGGCAGGTCCGTGCCTCCTCCCCCCAGGGAGATCCTCAAAGGGCTGCGGGCAATGATCATGGCTTTTCTTCCTCCAATATATGAAATCCCAGAGCCTTCCCGTCCTCGTAAAACATTTTCACCGTATCCAGGGAATATTCCTCCAGATCCTTGCCCAGGGTCGTGATCTGGGAAAGCAGGTCAAAGGTCACCGTTATGATATCTGTCCCGGTGCGGTCGGCCTGGATGATATTGAAAAGCTCCCGGCTGGAGGCCCAAAGGGTTTTTGTCCCAGGCTTTTCATGAGCCATCCTGGAGGCTTCCTTCATGATGGGCTCCGCATCCACTCCGGCATTGGTGATCCTTCCCGCAAACAAAGATATGATGTTTTCCGTGCCGGGACAGAGCGCATCCAATACGGCCTCGGTCTGGGAAAGGGTAAATACCGCCGTGATGTTAAGCTTCATTCCCTCCGATGAAAGCCTGCGGATCAGTCCGGCGCTGCTCTCTCTCCTGGTATTGGTAACCGGGATCTTCACAAAGACGTTGGAACCCATGGCAGAAAGCACCCTGGCTTCCTTCGCCATGGTATCGAATTCATCCGAAAAAACCTCAAACGAAATGGGCAGGTCTGGAAAAGCCTCCACGGCCTGCCTTGCAAAGCTCCGGTAATCCGCCACTCCGGCTTTTTTCATCAGGGTCGGATTCGTGGTGAAGCCCTTCACGATCCCCCTTTCATACTCCTTTTTCATTTCCCCGATATCTGCCCCGTCTGCGTAGACAGATACCCTCAGATCCTCAACTCTCACGATTACGTCCTTCTAAAACAGTCATTACCAACAGTTTATGCCGCCGCCCTCCGCAGGGCAAGCATATTTTAAGCTTAAGCCGTTCTCTCGCCTGCGGCCCGGTCACAGCGCATTGACCAGGAGATGCCAGATGATGCCCTGCCAGCCCTCTGCATGGGGAGTGATCCGGCTTTCCGATACTACCGGAATGAGGATCAAGGCATCACTGTTTTTGCCGCTATATCCGCCGTCACGGGATACCACGGAGATGATGCGGCTCCCGGCTTCTTTTCCCAGCTTCAGCGCGTTCACAATATTCTGTGAAGTGTGCTCTGATCCCCCGCCCACGGAGAAGACCATGATCACATCCTTTGAAGAAATCCGGGAGGTCTTAAGCCACTCCGCAAAGGTGGTATCCCATCCTTCGTCATTTGTCCGGGCTGTCAGCTCTGATACATTGTCTGTGGGCGCATAAGACTCGATGCCTCCGATCTTGCGGAAGTCATTCACTGCGTGGGAAGCATTCGCGGCCGATCCGCCCACTCCCAGGATGAAAAGCCGCCCCCCTTTTTCTCTTAAATCCCGCAATATCTCTACCGCCCTGCCGATCTCCTCCCGGGATACGGTCTCAAGGATCCGGCCGGTTTCTGAAAAATACGTATCGATATATTCCCTTGTCGTCATTTCGCCGCCTCCAACAGCCATTCGTTCTCTTTGATATAGTCCACTGTCCGCTCCACTGCCTCACGGATCGTAAGCTTTGGCTTCCAGCCCAGGGAACGGATCTTTTGGGTATCCAGGTAGATGAAGGGATTATCGCCCACCCATCCCCTGTCTCCGCCAGTATAGGCAAGCTCCGGGTCGTACCCCAGCCTTTCCGTGATCCATCCGATGGAATCATTGACCTCACAATACTCATCCGTACCGAGATTAAATATATTGACCTTCTCCCGGCATTTCTCCGTGACGGTGAGGATGGCATCCAGGCAGTCTCCTACGTACAGGTAGGATTTTTTCTGGTGGCCGTCGCCCAATACCTCCATTTTGTGCGGATCTGCCTTCAGCTTCCGGTAAAAATCAATGACATGGCCGTGGGGATACCTTTCCCCAAGGATGGACACGAACCGGAAGATATAGCCCTGGAAGCCGAAACCCTCTGCATAGGCTTCGATCAGGCCTTCGCATGCCATTTTGGACGCGCCATACAGGGAGGTCTGTACCGGGATCGGTGCATCCTCCGGCGTCGGAATGACCTCCGCCTCGCCATAGATCGAACCCGTGGAGGAAAAGCCGATCCTCTTTATGCCGTTTGCCCTCATGGCTTCCAGCACCCGGTAGGTATTGATGGTATTCTGCTCCAGGTCCTTGCGCGGATGGGAAAGCCCCATCCGGACGTCTGCATTGGCCGCAAAGTGAAAAACAAAATCCGCACCCTTCATGGCCTGAGCCAGCTTGTCTTCCTCTTCGAGGGCGCCCTCCGCCAGAGTAAAGCTCCCGCTCTTCATGGCGTCCTCCAGGTACTCTCTGTGTCCTGTCACAAAATTATCATATACCGTGACCCTGTGTCCACACTGAAGCAGGCGGTCTGCCATATTGGATCCGATGAACCCGGCACCGCCTGTGACGAAATAATGCATCTTTCTTCCTCCGCCTCTTCCATTTCCGTTTCTGATACCAAAAAACAGTTATAGCCCCTCCTCGCTAACGAGAAGGGGCTTCCGTGTTTAATCTTATTTTTTCTTATCCAGAAAGAAGGAATCCACCTTATTGATCTTTCTCATATTGACCGCATAGGCATTTGCGATCTTTACGGAGCTCCTGCCGGCCTTTACCTTTTTCCTCTGGTCTTCAAAAAAAAGATCCAAAGCTTTTTTATTCCGCTCCTCCAATGCCCTTATCTTGACGGTCTTTTCGGTGATCCTGGAGATCTGCTCCTTCAGGGTCAGGATCTCCTCCCTGTATTGCTCCTTATGTTCCTTCAGCTCATCCCGGACCTTTTCATATACGGCCTCAAATCCATCGTCCAGCTGGTCCAGCTCCTGGGCGATCCGGCCCTTTGCATTCATGTTTGCATCCAGGGCTTCCATGTCCGGCTTCTCTTCCCTGATCAGCCTCATCAGCTCCTCATCCAGCTCCTCCGCCTCATTCAGGAGGCTGTATTTCTTATCCTGGCTTTCAATGAGCAGCCTTAAATAATTTTCCGACATTTACGCCTGCTTTTCCATGGGCTGCTGTACAGCCTTCATGACTTCCTTCCAGGTATCTCTGAGGCTTCTCAGGTGCGTGACGCACTCGCCCAGGATCTCCTTATCCTTCGCGACATTGGCTTCCCTCAAGCGCCTCATGAGATAGTTGTAGATATTATCAAAATCCTTTGCCACTTCATATTTATGATCCAGAGTCATCTGGAATTCCCCGATGATCCGCTCGGCCTTCTGGATATTGGTGTTGGCCTTGGCGTAATCCTTGGCATCGATGGCCATGATCCCCATATTACAAAACTTTATGCATCCATCATAGAGCATCAACGTCAATTCAGCGGGAGATGCTGTCAGGATCTTATTCCGATTGTACTGCTGATATGCATTTGCTGCTTTCATGCTGTTTCCTCCATCTATGGATGTTATTATTATAATATAAACGAATTACTTTTTACAATACATATATCGGCCGCCCCCTCAAAAAACTGAAGGGGCGGCCGTAAAAAGAATATTCTGTTTTTTTTACATCGCTAAGAGAGAGGATATGGCACTCTGCTTTGCATTCACGGAGGTCATGGCCTTTTCCATCTGGGCGAATTTGTCATACCATTTATCCTCGAAATCGGATATCCGCTGCTCCTCCTTGCTGATCTGCTGCTTGTATTTGTCATACTCGCTCTGCATGGCCTTGTCATCATACAGATGGTAGATGCTGCGGTACTCTGTCCTGGCCATCTGCTTGTTCATCGTCGAGTAGAGATTGCCGGTGAGCTTGGTCATGAAACCCCGGAAATCATCGAAATTACTGGTGATGGCACTCTTCAGCAGATCGGTTTTGCCCTTTGTGGAGCTGTCATCCTGGTCTCCGTCGATATGATAGGCATATTTCTCATTTTCCGCCGCCTCAAAATAGCTCAGGGTATTGATCCCGAAGGAGGACAGGCTGTAGGTATTTCCGTTATCCAGCTTGATCGACTGAGCCAGGCCGGAGGTCATGGTGGAGATCACGGTCTGCAGGTCATTGTCCCGCCTCAGCAGGGAATCCTTGATCTTGGTCTCCCACTTTTCCACCTCATCATCGGACATGGCTTCCTTTTCCTCATCCGTCAGCGGCTCATATTTCTTGGCGGCATCCGCATTGTAGAGCTTGCTCATCTCATTGACCAGCTCGTTATATTTCTTAAAGAAGTCCTTGACCATGTTATAGACACCATCCACATCCGTATCCACGGCAATGCTTGTGGTCTTGTATTTCCGGTTACCCTCCACGTCTCCAAGGGATTCGTCAATAAGATTATAGCCGGACTCCTCCTGCACATTGATGTTCAATCCGTTGATCTCAAAGCTGTTGGAGGAAGAAGTAAATTTCGCGCCGTTCAGCTCGATCTCCGCATCCTGAGCCTGGATCACGCTGGCCTTGTCCTGCATGCTGAGTCCCAGCACATTTTTTATGGCGGGATCTGCATCCATGAGCCCCTTCAGGGCTTCCTCCGAATCCGATCCGAAGACGAACCGGTGGGAAGTGGTATCCAGATGGGCATCCAGCCCGGGAACAGCCGATTTCAGGCTTTCCAGGAAGCTCTCCACTGTGGTGTTGTTGTTGATCTCAAAGGACTGGCCGTTTACGGAGAAATTCTTGGGAAGATCTATATTATGCAGGATGTTGAGCATCTTGGTGTTTTTCGTGACGGCACTGCCCAGATTCTTGCTCACCAGCCCTGCGCCGCTGTCCTCGCTTAGACCTAAGGATTTCATAAGCTCAGCGCTCTCCACCGGCTTATGGTTTGCGTCATATTCCATGATCTTGAATTCCCCGGCCTTCCCGGACTCCTTCGAGCTCAGGAAGAGCCTGTGGGTTGCATCATCAAAGCTGGCATTTATGCCTGTCTTGGCAAATTCCTTTGCCATATCCTTCATGGTCATGTCACCGTTCAGCTGGACATCCTTGCCGTTGACATTCAGCAGCTTCGGCAGCTTCAGGTCATCCCCGAATACATCCGATAGCTTCGTATCCGACTTTACGTCGTCGCCATAGGATTTGCTGGTGATATACTGTGTCTGGGCAAGCTTCTTCACGGCCAGGTTCTGGGTTCCGTTTACCGCATTCGCCCCTGCCGTAACGCTGGCCAGGGAAGAATTGGAAATCGTCGCCTTCCTTTTGGCATTGAAGCCTCCCTCAAAACGAAGGGCATCCAGCTGCTCTGTATAGAAGCTGTATATCTTGGTATTGAGGTTCTTCCATGCCTCCTGCTTCCATTCCAGCTTCGTCTGGTTTTTGACCAGGCTCTCTTTTTTTGTGCTCTTTGCCTTGACAAGCTGCTCCACGATGGACTGGGTATCCATGCCGGAATTCATCCCTGTCATTCTCATCCGATCTGACATCGCTTCCTCCTCTATAGATGTATGTTTAATGCCGCTCCTTCACCATGCCGCAGGCCTTCGGCTTACTTTTTCTCATCTACCAAAATGCCGGCCATTTCCCAGATCTTTGCGATCATATCCAGGGTCTTTTCCGGAGGGAGCTCCTTGATGACCTTCTTGGAGGACTTGTCCACGATCTTGATGGTGACACGGTTTGTCTCCTCGTGGATCCCGAATACCGCCTCGGAGTTCTGATTGATCATTTTTTTGTTGAGCTGCTCCACGGCCTTTTTGATCGACTCGTTGGATCCCTCTGATTTGTTTTTCTCCTGGCCTCCCTGCCCTGCCTGGTTCTCCCCGTTTGCTTCCTGTGACTCTGAAACGGTGGGGGTATCCGGCAGATCGGTCTCACTGATCACTGTTTTTGAAGCGTCATTTACCTGCGATTGCGTGACCTGCTGCTGCGGTGCCTGCGGCATCGCCTGAAACGTCATTGCACTGCTGATTGGTTCTATTGACATTTTCAAAACCTCCCTGCCCGAAAGCCGCAATCTCCATTTGCGGCAAAGCTAACGATACGCTGCTATTTTTGTTATCGGCCGCTGCTCCTGAAAATATTATACCCCGGAGAAAAGTTTTTGGACTTTATCCTCCGGGGCATTCATTCTTATCCGTTCAGCAGGTTCTTCAGCACATCCATTCCGTCCGCCGTCATGGAGCTCTTGTTGGATTCCTGGATCTGCAGGTAGATCTCCTTTCGGTAGATGGGAACCTCCCTCGGCGCTGAGATCCCCACTTTTACCTGATCTCCCCGGATATCCAGGATCGTAACCTCAATATTATTGTTTATGACCAGAGACTCATTTCTTTTTCTCGACAGTGTAAGCATAATCATTCCGCCTTTCCGGCTTTGGCTGCTTCTGCTTCTGCCTTTGCCTTTGCCAAAATTTCATAGATCGGATATTTGACCGGGAAATCCTCATCGTTCAGGATGACCTGGACGGCCTTTCTGGTAGCCGCATTGATGATGATGGGCGCCATCAAGTTGACAGACATCCTCTCGATCTCATGCGGAACCGTAACAGTGACCAGGACCAGCATGTCTTCTTCCTTCATCTCGCCCAGGGGAAGCATATAATCGTCCTCCACCACCGGGTTATAGTTTGCACGCACCAGAAGCGGATTCATGACCGGCATGGAAAAAGCCGGCTCCTGCAGGGATACGAGAAAGCTCAAGCCCTTGCCGTCCGTATTCTCCGAATCATGCATCAGGGCAAACTCCGTCAGATCCGGAAACCCGACGATCCCTCCCTGAAAACGGATGATCTTTTCATCATCAACCGTAATCTCTCCAAATAGCCTGGTTTCTACTGTCATCTTTCCCTCCTTAATAAATGAATTGATTGCTCAGCCTCTGCGCTCCCCCTGCCCTCAGGCCGCATGATGCTTTGAGCTTAGATCGCTGCATCAAAGGTAATTTAAAAGGGAATGCTGGCTGATCTTCCCCGTAGCCATGAGGGCGGCATTGTATACCAGCTCAGCTTCCTTCACCTCCACGGCCACGTTGGTAATGTCTACATTTTCGTTGTCCGAGGCCTGGGTCGTGATGGAAGTCTTCTCCTCCTGCAGGCGGTTGCTGATAAGGGTAAGCCTGTTGTCTACCGCACCGCAGTCCGTGCCCGCCAGGTTTGCCTGCTCATGGAACTTCCCGAAGGATGTAATGCCCCTCTCATATACACTTTGCAGCTTATTCTTCGCAATGTCAAGCTCCTTATTTGCCGCATCCAAAAGGAGGGAGATCTTTTCCTGGTCGGCTTCGCCATAGGTGGTGGTATCCTTCTGCATGGCCTTCAGCCGGTTCACCTTTTCCTCTGTAGCGTTGTAGCCCTCGATGGCTCCTATGATATCGTCGGTCTCCCTAGCGATCTGGGTATCAAACAGATCCTTGGCGTTGGTATTGATCTTGATGTTCTGGCCGCTTCCCACGGTATAATACATGGACTGCTCATAGTTATCATAGACCAGCGGATCTGCCACGCTGCGCAGGGATGTGATCTCTTTGGCATTGAAATAATGCTCCGGCCTCAGGTCTCCCTGCTTAAATTCTGACTTATCGTAAGCTACGGAGATGGTATCCACCCCGTCGATATCCTTCAGGGTAGACAGTGTTTTCGCTACGCCGCTTCCAAAGACCAGCTCGCCGGTATCTGCCAGAAGATAGATCTTGTCTGCCGCATCCGGCCTGGTGATATTCTGGTCGTTTGGATCTAAGGCAAGGTACTGGTAAGCCGTCAGGTCGTTTCCATCGCTGTCCGTGATCACCGTTGCATCGGAGGTGGTGATCTGTACCGCAAGAGCATGCTCCTCATAGCATGAGGTCACGGTCCTCCCGTTCGCGCTTACATTAAATACATTTCCCGAAGTTCCCTTAGAATCAGCCATTTCCTTTAGGGTAAAGGTTCCGTCGGAATTCCGGGTGACCTCCATCTTCTCGTAGACATCCCCCGTCACAGAATCTGTATCTGTAAGGACATTTCCGGAGGCATCCACCGCAAGGAAGCGGTCCGGGGTCTTCACATCCTTCAATGTGGTTTCCTGTCCGGGGAATTTCTTTATCGTATAGGTGTTTCCTCCATATTGGATCTTAAAGGACTGCACTCCATCCTCCGGTTTCGTCTCCACACCGCTCTGGTCGATGGAAGGAGTTCCGGAAAGCTCGGTTCGATAGATCAGCTCCGTATTGTCGTATGCCCTGGTAGCATATACATTCCCGCTGATGTTTGCATTGCCGTAATAGGAATTTTCCGGCCAGAAATTCAGTTCCGTCACATTTTCCATAGAGGGGTCGCTGCCCATCGGTTTCAATCCCTGGTTATATGGATCGCTGGGCGTTGTTATTATGTTTGTCCCCGACCCGCCAAGAGTCATCTCCCACGCGGTGCCGGTATTGATAAGCTTCCCGTCCTGATCGTAATATTGATCCAGGGATTCGGTCGATCCCCAGCCGGAGATCGACCCTGCTTCAACTCCGGCAATGCCCGCCGTCTTCCCTTTCTTTACCGTTTCATTGATATTGTTGTAGGAAAGGCGGATACGGTTCACCCGGTCCTCCTTCACGTCAATCTCGTTGATGCTGGAGGTATCATATGTATTGATCTCCTCCATGGTAAGGGGGCTTTCGACATAGGAAGCAATCTTGACGTCAGAGGCGTTGAACCGGTCGGTGATCCCGCGGTAGTCCGCTATGGTATCTTCGCTGAAGGTCAGGTTCAGGGAGGTCCGGTTGCCGGTAAAGACGGTGCGGCCGGCATAATTTGTATTGCCGTTCTGGTAGACCTGCTTTACGCTTCCCAACAGTTCTTCATAGATCCTCGTCCTGGCCGATGCATCATTAATGCCGTTTGCGCCCTGGTCGCAGAGGGCTTTCATGGAGGAAAGGATGTCTACCGTAGAGTCGATGGCTTTCTGGGTCACATCCACCCAGGCCACGGCATCCGGTACGTTTGCCCCGAAATACTGGGTGACCTCGGACAGGTTGGCTCTGAGCCGAAGCGCACGGATGGCCACTACAGAATCGTCTGAGGGGCGGGACAGTTTTTTTTCAGTGGACATCTGGTTGTTCAGCTTGTCCAGGTATCCTTTGTTCGTGTTCATATTCCCATAGGAAACGTCGTTCATCATCTTGTTAGTGATCCGCATTTCGATCCTCCAGTGTAGCTTGTTCCATTTATGTTGTATTTCCTGCGCCTCGACTGATATTTCCTGCGCCTCGACTGATGAGCTGTTTTCTTCGCGCTCCGATCTCGCTAAGCTCACCGTTCGTCTTATGACAAAATTTCGCTCGGCGCTGTTCTGGCCTTGCGCCTATAGCTTTTTATGAAATTGCAGTATATGAAGCGCAAGCCCAGCCTTCGCACTCGCGAAATTTATAAGACTCCGCTTCGCTAAGCGAGTCGGGCTGATTGCTCTGAAAACAACTCATCAGCTCTCGGCTCCTCCATGCTGTCAGCGGGAATAAATTAAATGTAATCCATCAGAGAATGCTGGCTGATCTTTCCGGTCGACATGAGCGCCGCGTTGTATACCAGCTCAGCTTCCTTGACCTCCACGGCTACATTGGTGATGTCCACATCCTCATTTTCAGAGGCCAATGTCTTTACCGTGGTCTTTTCCTCCTGCAGGCGGTTGCTGATCAGCGTCAGCCGGTTATCCACCGTGCCGCAGGTTGTGCATGCCTGGCTTGCCTGCCCGTAGAAAGTCCCGAAGGAGGTGATCCCCCTTTCGTAGGCATTCTGGAGCTTATTCTTTGCGATATCCAGCTCTTTATTGGCCGCATCCAGCAATACCGGTATCTTTTCCCGGTCTGCGGTGCTGTAGCCTGAGGAATTCTCCTGCATGGCCTTAAGGCGGTCTACCTTTTCCTGGGCAGAATTGAAGGTCGTGATCGCCTGCAGGATATCATCCGCCTCCCGGATGATCTGGGCATCAAATACATCCTCCGCGTTGGTATTGATCTGGATGTTCTGATTTGTTCCCACGGTATAGTAAGTGGCCTGCCGGTGGTTATCAAAGAGGATGGGATCCGCGGCATCTCTTTCGTTTTCTTCCAGGCGGCAGTCAAAATAATGCTCCGGCCTCAGATCCCCGTCCTCAAACTCGTTCTTATCGTAGGTCACCGTGATGACATCTGTGCCGGATATAGATTTCAGCTCCGAAAACCGTCTGGCCACCTCGCTGCCAAATACCAGTTCTCCGGTATCCTTCAGCAGATATACTTTATTTTGAGCATCCGGGTCGGAGATGTTCTGGTTGTTGGGATCCAGGGCAACCTTATTATAGGCCGTGAGGAAATTCCCGCTGGCATCCTGCTCCACAACAGAAGAAGAGGAGGATGCGATGGCATTGATCACGGACTCCTTGTAGCAGGAGGTGAGCAGCCTTCCATTCGGTGAAACATTAAAGATCCTCGATGCCGAGGAGGCCGGCGGATCATCATAGGGTGCTCCCGTAACCTCGATCCGGAAGGAGCCGTCCGTATTCTGATGCACCGGGGTTACCACCCCAGCATCGGAAGAAGTATATGTCCCGGCGGCATCATCATATTCGATCGTAAACGTATCCGTACCGTCACTGATCTCAAACTTGAGCACTCTCCCGGTAATGGGATCCGGATTGCCGGCTTCTGCCGATACCGAAGCCTTCCATCCATCCTCCAGCGGCTCCCTGTAGGTAACCTTGGCATTACCGGTTTCCATCGTATAGGTCTTGGTAACCTTGGTGATGGATGTCCCGGTGATATCAATCTTGAGGTTTCCCATCGTGATAGAGGATCCTCCCGTATCCACCGTGACGGAAGCTCCCGCATCAGGCCTAATGGCAATGCTTCCCCCGTCTGAAGAGATGTCAATGGTATGCCCGTCCACGGTTTGGATGGTCTTGGATCCGTCCGGATTGGTCTCCTCATTTTTCACGTATTCCGTAAGGTCTATATCTACTTCCCTGTCTTCTTTCGTGGTAGGGATATTCAGCCTGTCATAAGATAGATGGATCCGGTTGACCAGGTTCTCCTTTACGGTAGTCTCATCATTATCCAGGGTGATCAGGGCATTGATGTCATCCATGGACAGGGCGCCTTCGATATAGGACATCTTTTTTACATCCTCCGGATTGAAGGTATCCACGATATCCTTATAATCTGCCGTGGTATCTCCCCCGAAGGTAAGGGCTCTGTCGGTACGGAAGCCGGTGAAGATGGTGCGTCCCGCATAGCTTGTATTGCCATTCTGGTAGATCTGCTTCACGCTGGCCTTCAGGTCTTCATAGATCTTTTCCCTGGCTGAGGCATCATTGGTGCCGTTGGCTCCCTGGTCGCACAGGGCTTTCATGGAAGAAAGGATGTCCATGGTAGATTCTATGGATTTCTGGGTCATATCCACCCAAGCTTGGGCATCCGGAACGCTGGCACCGTAATACTGTGTCACTTCCGTCAGGGAGCTCCGAAGCCTCAGGGAGCGGATCGCCACGATGGGATCGTCCGAAGGACGGGTCAGCTTTTTCTCCGTAGCCATCTGGTTATTCAGCTTATCAAGGTAATCCTTGTTTTCGTTGATATTCACCATAGAATTGTTGGACATCATCTTATTCGTGATACGCATTTGATTCCTCCATAAGTCTACTCATCCATTCAGGCTGCCGGCGGGAGAAAAGCTTTTTTATACTCCGGTCTGGGTAATGAGCCGGTCGTACATCTCCGTCATGGTCTGGATGATCTTGGAATTCAGATCGAAGGCATGCTGAAATTTCACCAGGTCCAGAGCCTCTTCATCGTTGTCCACGCCGGAGACGGAAAGCCTCTGATTTTCCAGGGCATGGCCTATATTGGTAAAATTGGCGGTAAAGGTATTGGCGCTCTGGGCATTCAGGGCCACGTCAGAAAGGATGCACTGCAGAAATTCTGCTGAGGAGCAGCCCCTGAAATTCACCTTGTTCTTATCGGTCTTGATCTGCTCCAGGGTGAAGAGCAGGTCGTTGGAGTCCACATTTATGCCGGATTCGGTATTGTAGGTCGTAGCCATCAGGGAGGCATCTGAGAAGATGGCCTGATTCAGGCGGAGATTCTTTGCCGTCAGGTCGTTGTAGGTCCAATACTTATCCATCGAGGTAACCGATCCATCCCCGCTTCCCGTATTCCGGTTCTGATTCAGGATATTCACATAATCGCCGGATACCGCATCCCTGAGCTGGAAGAAGCATACATCCTTCGCCCTGTCCTCCAGGGTGTTTCCCGGATCCCTCAAAGGATTTCCGTTCAGGTCCTGCCCATCCTGCTCGATCAGGTTAAAGGCGTAAGCAAAGGACCGCACCCATTCATTCATCTGTGCCTGATAATACGGGATTCCCTGATAATCAATGGCCCGGCCGATCCGGATGGTGGCGCCTGCATCCGTGGCATCCATCAGCCCCTTCTTCGTCTCTCCATTGGCATCCACATAGGTCAGGCCGTAAAAGGTATATTCTTTATCATCCTGGTTATAAGCCCAGCCGTCGTATTGATAGAGCATGCCATTGATGAAGATGTTTCCCTTATCCGCCGTGGACATCTTATTGGGATCGGTAAGCCAGGCTTTTTCTACCTTTACCCTGATCCCCACAGGCGGATCCTCCTCCGGACTGCCTGCCCCTATGGGATAATCCGTTGCCAGATCCCCGGTAAAGTTTTCCCGGTTATTGCCGTCCCTGAGCTCCAGAAGCCCCTTCAGTTCCCCGGAAAGGGTGGGCGTATGCAGATTGAATTCGGATCCCGTATGCGTCCAGTATATATCATACAATCCATCGATATCGGACTGATTTACCTTTTCCTCCCGCACCCTGCACTCCAGCTCATTGTATTCATAGCCGTAGACCAGCTGGCAGGAATTTCCGATGGAAACCTTAAAGCGCTTGGCCCCCGTAGGATGATCCGGATCCCCGTAGTTGTATATATCCACTTCCTCGGTCTGCACATCCACGTAGTTGGAAAGCTTATCGATCAGCACCTCCCGCTGGTCCCTGAGCTCATTGGCCACCACTCCCTTCAGCTCGATGACCGTGATCTGTTTATTCAAGGTCGCGATCTGGGATGCGATGGAATTGATCTGATCTACCGCATCCTTCACTTCTTCGTTCAGGTTGCTCTGCACCTGCTCCATATTGGACGCCATCACGTTAAAATATTCGGTCAGGGACTGGGCCTGGCCGATAAAGGCTGTCCTGGCCGTGGTGCTGCCCGGCTCCTCCTTCAGTGCGGTAAGCGCCCTATAAAAATCCTCCACATAGACTTTGTTAAAGCCAGGCACGGTAGCGGTATCGGTAAAATAGTTTTCGATCTCCAGGGTATAGGTCTGCTTCTTCGAATACTCCCCGAGGGATGTGGCATTGGAGCGGTATTTCAGGTCTATATATGCATCCCTGAGCTGGTCTACCGAGTCGGCCGTGACGCCCTGTCCTTCCATGCCATAGGTGCTATAGGTCTGGATGGCATCGCTGGCATGGGTATTCAGGACCTGCTTGGAATATCCCTTCGTATTCACATTTGCGATATTATTGGCCACGGTATTATTAGCCACCTGGGCGGCTGTAAGTCCCGAATAACCGATCATTAATCCTGAAAATGCGGACGGCATAGGTTTTACCTCCTCTATAACACATGTTTATCTTTGACTGACGCCGGTCGGATGCGGATACCGGCCAAAATACAGCCGCTAACGGTATCCAGCTCCTTAAGCTTGATCTATACTGCCGGATGGGAGCCGGCTTGTCACCTCAGCATTCCGAAAAGGTTGTCCAGCATGGCCGAAATGGTGTTGATGTAGCGGCTGCTTGCATTGTATGCATTCTGATAACGGATCATGTTGGTCAGCTCCTCATTGTCAGACACCCCTACCACCTGCTGCCTCTGGGCATCGATGGCTTTGGCCGCGGCGTCCTCGTTGGCGGCCACGTCCCGGTATATCTCGCCCCGGATGGCATTCTCGCCCACCAGAGCTACATAGTATTCGGAAAACCGGAGGCTGCCCCGGGTGGAAGGGTTCAGCTTCCCGGCGTTATCCCCAAGAAACAGGTCTGCCAGGGCGTCTGCCGCGTCCTGGTCCACCGTGGCATTATCTGATTCCATGATGAAGCCGTTGTGAAGCAATGTGGGCTGCCTGCGCACAGCCGGATCAATGTATACGTTTGCAAGAGACCATCCGTCTGTCCCGTCCGGCATGGGAACCAGTGTGCCGTTCTCATCCCTCGGCACGGTGATCTTCTTGAAAAGATTTACCGGATTGCCCTCCAGATCCTTTCCTCCCTCTAAGATCCGGTTCATGCCGGTAATGATCCCATGCACCAGATTATCAAATTCCGCCATGACGGTCATCAGGCTGGAGCGCTCCGTGACCTGGTAGACATCCTGGAGATAAGAGCCGCCATCCTCGGGCTTCCTCACCGGATCCAGTCCCTTGAAATCGATCGGAGGCATGCCGGTATTATTATAAGTGGTACCCTTTACTTCCTTAAGGGATGAAGCAATGTCCTCTACCGTAGACTCCTCTCCCAGGGTCAGCATGAAGGTCATGCCATTATGGGTAATGCTGTAATTACCCGGCTGAAGAGTGTCCATGGTGGCGGTACCGTCTGTGCTCTGAATGGCATTGTAGGCATAATTCGTCCCGTTGATGGAGATACCCGCATTATCTGCGGTAATATTATATGTGGTTATGCTGGTGTCCGTCGGCGTGCCGGATGCGGAGATATAATTTATGCCGGACTCCCAGCTGAGCCCCAGATCCTTATAGGTTGCCCTTCTGGCACCCCTGGCGTTGATCAGGGCTTTCAATGCACCGATATCCGTATCCAGGTCGCTGGAGATCTCCTCCTTGGAGCTGATGACCGGCTTGTCTCTCAGCTGCTTCCAGGAAGGGATCACAAAATTGTCATCCATCCTGGTCATCTCGCCGTTTTTGATCTCTTCTTCGAATTTTGTATTATAATCCTTGCCGGACAGCAGATCGATCTCATATACGAAGTCGCTGGTGATGAAATCCACGCCCTCCAGCTGTACGGTGACGGCTCCGTGGACGTCCTCCTTGTAGCTGATCCGGGCAAAGCCGGCCAGCTCATCCAAAAGCTTGTCCCTCTGGTCTCTCAGGTCATTGGCATGCTCGATGCCGGCCGCCTCGATCTTGATCACGGCCTCATTGATCTCATAGATCCTCTTGCCGTAATCATTGATGTCCTCCACCATGCCCTTGATCTTCTCATTCACATTGTCCTGATACTCGGACAGCCCGTTATAGACCGCCTGGGCACGCTCCAGGAAGGTATAGGCCTTGCTTACCAGCAGGCCCTGGTTCGTCGCATCGGAAGGGTTCTTCTGCAGCTCCTGCACCGTGCGCTCCAGCTCCGAAAGAGATGTCTGGAACTCTGTGCCCTGCATCTCTCCAAAGAGGGTCTCTACCTCCCGGATCGCTTCGTATCCTGTTTGATAATATTGGGATCTGCCGTTTTCCAGCCGGTACCGTTTGTCCAGAAAGACATCGCGGATTGCCCGGACTTCAGCGTAAGAAACACCCAGACCTACCTGCTGCGGTGCGACATAGGCCTGTCCGATGGTATCGTAATGACGGTTCGCCTGTGTCACCTGCTGGCGGGTGTAGCCTGCGGTGCCTATATTTGCAAGATTATGTGCGGTTGTATTTAATGAATTCTGGTTTGTGACGAGGCCGGAGGATCCGGTATACAGCCCACTAAACAGCGACATAATGCAATCTCCTTAACTATTGTTTTGCATCAAAGCCGCCCGTGCCGCCTCCTAAAAAATCTCCTGCCATTCCCGCATTCCGGGTATAATTCCCGGTCTCGGGTGCCTGCCTCATGGATTTGACCAGATTGAGATTGAAATTAACGATATCCAGCGACTGCTCGATGAGTACCCTGTTCTGATCATTTACGGTCCTCAGCTCGCCGACTGTGGCTTTGATCCGGTCGTGGACCCGGGCCAGTTCCTCCCGCTCCTTCGGCCGTTTGTCTAACATATCGATCAGGTATGAAAGCTTCAAAGTCTTAACATCCTTGTTAATCACCTCTGCGATGTCGTTCATGGCTTCCTCCCTCTTTTTGTCAAGGGATACCACCCTGTCCACGACCATCTGCTCCTCATCCGTGATGGCTTGAAGTTTTTCTACGTCTCCCTCTATGATGATGGGAGTCTTCTTCCTGGAAAGCTCCAATAAAGCAACGTATTCTTTTTCCTCTTTGTCCAGTGTCTCGATCAACACCTGCATCAGACTGGCCACGCGCCTTCCTCACTTCCCGAATGCCGCGGCAGCGCTCTTTTTGATCAGAATGCCGCCGCTTCTTCGAATTTCTTCATCAGCTTGTCTGCGAAGCTCTCTCCGGATACGTTATACTGTCCGGACTGTACCTTTGCCTTCAGAGAAGCTACCTTATCCTCCCGGATATCGGATGCCGACTTTACTGCGGCCTTTGCCGTCTGGATGTCCTTGCCTATGCTGGAGATCGTGACCCCGTCACGTCCCTGGCTGACCGGTGCTTTGCTAATGGCCTTCTTCGGTTTGCTTGCTCCGTAGATCTGCTGAATCTGATTATAAGCATCTATACGCATATCAGATTCCTCCTTTGCAAAATTGATTTCACTTTGTTTATCGGCTGAATCCGATATTACTTAAGTGCAATTTTAAAAATTTTTTTATTTTCCATCAAAATATCCAATATACTCCACCCTGTAGCGGCCATTGGGAAAGAGCTTGGCATACAGGTCGATGAAATAATCATCCGTCATTCCGGCGATAAAGTCCACCACCATGTCCTCGGGGGCATTCTCCAGATAGTCCCTCTTCAGGATCTTATTGTACTTTGTGATTTCCTTTATATACATTATGTGATGCCGGTAGAAGGAGGTATCCTCATTCAATGACCTGGCGTCCTTCAGCAGGCATTCAAAGAGCTCCTCAAACATCGGTGCGATGTTTTCCCGGAAGGCCTTTTCCGTTCTCTCATTCCCGTAGATCCGCTTCCCGTTTTCCTCCTTCGCCCGGCGGAATTCTTCAAAATACTCCGGATCCATGGAAAGATGGTCCTTGCCATAGCTGTGTTCCACGATATTGACCGTCATGTTATTGATGATTTCGGCGTTGGTGGTCCCGATATTCTTTTGGCTGAAGACAGGCTTCTCCTCAAAAAATCCCAGCCGCTCCGCATCCTGCCTGTCCTTGCCTAGATAGGCGATGATATCGGAAACCCGGACCACACATCCCTCCAAAGTGCCGGGAACCAGCGTATCTATGGCAGCCTTGTCCCTGTAGCAGGCTTCCTTCCTTTCGTCAAACTCCTCGAAGCCCTTCAGCGCCACGGGCCGGTACTCCTTCATTTCCATCTCCCCGTTATGGCAGATGATGCCGTCCAGGGTCTGGAGGCTTAAGTTCAAGGCACAGATATCATCCAGCACACGGACGCTGTGCACGTTATGGTTGAAAAAACGCCCCGTATGCTGATGATAAAGCTCTGAAAGCTTCCTCTCCCCGGCATGCCCGAAGGGAGTATGGCCGATGTCATGCCCCAGGGCGATGGCCTCGATCAGGTCGGTATTCAGGTTCAGGAGCCTGCCGATATTCCTGGAAATACGGGATACCAGCTGCACATGCAGAGCACGCCTGGTGATATCGTCATTCTTGAATAAGGAAAAAACCTGGGTCTTGTCGGAATACCGGTTGTAAAAGGGCACGTTCATGATCTTTTCGGTATCCCGCACAAATGCCGGCCTCCAGAGATTCGCCCGGTCGTGGTCCATATTTCTGCGGATCACGGCTTCATCCGGGCAGGCATACGGGTTGGGCTTATGAACGGCAAGGTCTGCCTTTATCCTCTCCTGGATCTCCTCCGACAGGCTGTGATAGGTCAGGGAAGCTTTGCCCATAGATCCTCACTCCTCCCCTTCCTCTTCTTCTGTATTTTCTTCCTCTTCCTCTGCATCTTCTTCCTCTTCCTCGGAGTCATCCTCTTCCTCCTCGGCAGCGCCTTCCTCATCCTCCGGCTTTTTGGCATTGCCTTCGATAGACTCCTCCACGGTACCATAGCCGGATTCCCTGCCTGTCCAGTACAGGTAGAATACGTGATGGCCTATGATCGTGCCATGGATCCCGGGCACTACCGTCCGGAAGAAGAGGCAGTTTCCGATATTATTGGAGCCGCTCATGACGGCATCCGCCGCCCTGTAGCACTCATCATTGGCTCCCTCGGCCAGGCGGATGGCCAGACGCCCGCTGGCTACAGGCTGGAACTGCCCGGACTGGTATACCACCCCCGCCACGGTATTAGGAAAAGCTTCGCTGCAGACCCGGTTCATGATGACTGCACCCACTGCGATCTTTCCTTCCCAGGGCTCTCCGCCGGCCTCGCATTGGATGATGGCGGCCAGAAGATCCCGGTCACTGACATTGAAATCCACCTCAGACAGGTTTCTCTTGCCCATAGCCTGTGCCCTGCGGGCCAGCTCTTCTTCCTTAGCCAGCTGATCCTTCAGGGCTTCGATGGTATTCTGCTTGGCGATGATACTCTGCTCCCAGGCCAGGGCTTCCCTCTCCTTTTCAGAGATGGCTCCGGCATAGCTGGTGATGCTGCTGGAGGTGCTGTCTACCAGATCCTTCACCTTATCCTGCTCTGACATCACTTCCGAGCGCATGCCCTCCAGCTCCTGCTCCTCTGCCTGAAGCTGTTCCTCCCTGCGCCTGGTCTCATCCCTCAGCTCCTGCATGTTCTGCAGCATCTGACGGTCGTATTCATTCATCTTTTCAATGTAGACCGCTTTATTCATGAACTGGGCGAAGCTTCCGGAATTAAAGAGCAGATCCATATAGGTATCGTTCCCGCGCTCATAGATCACCCGGAGCCGGGATTTGATATAAGCATAATAATCCGCCGCCTCTTTTTCCGCTTCCTCAAGCTCCAGCCGGGTCTGTTCGATCTGCTGCTGCTTTTCCCTGATCCGGTCTTCGACCACCGCGATCCTCTGTGCCACCTCGGTGAGCTGGTCATTCAGGTTGTCCAGGCTGTCCTCCAAGGCCTCCTTGGAATCCTTCAGGGAATCCAGGGTTCCCATGGCCTGGTCCAGCTTTTCCTCAGCCGCCTTTTTCTCCTGCTCCGCATCCTTCAGCTTTTCAGATGTTTCCGAGGAAGCAAAGCCCGTTACGGCGCTTAGGGGCAGGCCCAGAAGCATCACCAGAAGGATGCATGTGATTTTCCTCAAACTCTTTCTCATAGCCTTAAACTGATCTCCCGTCCTGTGCGCTCATATTTCCGGTAGGACACCCCCGCCGCATCCAGCATTCTCCGGGATGCGACCGTAGAAGGCAATGTTGCATATTTGTCGCTGTCGTATACGATGGAACGGATCCCGCACTGAATGATCGCCTTGGCACATTCGTTACAGGGAAAAAGAGTCACGTAAAGCCGGGCTCCCTCCAGGCTCCCGCCCCTGTAATTCAGGATGGCGTTCAGCTCTGAATGCGTCACATAAAAATATTTATTGTCCAAAGGATTCCCTTCCCTGGCCCAGGGAAAATCATCATCCGAGCATCCCCTGGGGAAGCCGTTGTATCCCATGGACAGGATCTTATTGTCCTCACTGACGATGCAGGCTCCGACCTGAGAATTCGGATCCTTGGACCGCATGCCGGAAAGGAACGCGATCCCCATGAAGTATTCATCCCACGATATATAGTCCTGTCTTTTATCCGACATGGTCAGTCTCCCTCTATCCCTTTCACCCGGCGCACATGCCTTTCTCCGCCGGAAAATTCCGTATCCAGAAAGACATCCAGGATCTCTATGGCAAGCCCGGGGCCCACGATATTCGCCCCCAGAGCAAGCACATTGGCATCGTTATGGAGCCGGGTCATCTTTGCCATGAGCCCATTGGTGCACAACGCCGCCCTGACCCCCGGGATCCGGTTTGCCGCGATGGAAATGCCGATGCCGGTAGTGCAGATGACGACTCCGCGGTCGCATTCCCCGCCGGCTACTGCCTTTCCTACTGCCCTTCCGTATTCCGGATAGTCACAGGACTGCTCATCGTAGCATCCGTAGTCCTTGTATTCAATTCCCCTTTCCTTTAAGTGTTCCATCAGGATCTGCTTCAGGGCAAAGCCTCCATGGTCACATCCGATCGCCAGCATATTGTCGTTATCCTCCTTTAATCATCTATTCCGATGCTTTTATCCTATGAAATCCCGCGGCCTTCATCAGCCGGTTCATGACTGCCCCGCCGAGCTGGGGCGTGTCAAATTCCTCTGCAAAGATCGGATCTGCCTCCAGCTCGTCCGCTCTGCGGAGCATGGCAAAAAGGCTGTGGGCGATCTCTGATTCCCTTGCCCTGGATCCGACTTCCAGCACATTTTTGCAGCGGTATAATCCGGCCGTCTCTGAAGAAGCAAGCACAGCCGGATTCTCCCCCCGGCTTAGAGCCTCCTCCGTCAAACGGTTGACCAGCCCTGCTACTGCCTCCGGAGTGCCGGAGACCACGGTCAGTCTTCCCCGGGGAGCATAATGGCGGTATTTCATGCCGGGAGCCTTCGGCCTCTGCTCCGGGGCAAGCTGCCCCTTCACGGCAGGATCTGTCTCCACCTCCCCCAGCACCTCCTCCAGCTGCTTCAGGCTGATAAAGCCCGGCCTCAAAAGACAGGGAAGCCTGCCTGTCAGGTCTACGATGGTAGACTCCAAGCCGATCCCCACGGGACCTCCGTCCAGGATCAGCCCGATCTTTCCGTTAAGATCCTCCAGGACGTGTTCTGCCGTGGTACAGCTGGGCCGGCCGGAGCGGTTGGCAGACGGAGCCGCCACATATCCCCCCGCTGCCCGGATCACCCCAAGAGCCGCCTCATGGGCCGGCATCCGTACAGCCACCGTATCCAAGCCTCCGGTGGTCTCTAAAGGCACGACGTCCTTCTTCGGAAATATCATGGTTAAAGGTCCCGGCCAAAATCTGCGGGCTAACTCCAATGCCTTGGGGGAAATATCCCGCGCAATCTTTTCCAGGGCTTGGATTTCCGCTATATGAACGATCAGGGGATTGTCCGAGGGCCTTCCCTTTGCTTCATAGATCCGGGAAGCCGACCCGGGGTTTAAGGCATCCCCTGCCAGACCATATACCGTCTCTGTGGGGATCGCCGCCAGCTGGCCGGAGCGGATCACCTGCCCGGCCAGGCTTATGGCCTCTCTGTCCTCTTCGGGATTGCCCGTAAGAGCATATACCTTCGTTTCCATCTCTACTCTGCCGGGTAAAATGCCCGGATCACTTCCCAGATATCCGGTGTCTCCAGCATCAGCCTCCAGCAGGCCACTCCGGCCAGATCATGACTCTTCATGACGCTCAATTTTGCGCTGATGGACTGGGCATCCTCCAGCCAGATGCTGTAGGCGGCTCCGTTTTTCTCAAAATGCGCCACATTCTGGCAGGCTGCTTCATCCCATACCGCCGTCTGGCCGTTATCCTTCAGGAAGGCCTGGGCCTCCGCCATGCCGATAGCTACGCTGTCCACGCTGTCGGATTCCGTGATCCAGCGGCGGGTATAAAACGGAATGCCGTTGATGACCTTCTCGGGAGGCACATCCTCCAGGGTCTTTTCGATCCCCTCCGTCACGAAATCGATGGAAGCCACGGATCCTGCCTCCCCGCCTGCATTCGTATGCTCATCATATCCCATGATGATCACATAATCACAGACCCTCCCCTGGATATCGCGCCGGTAATGGCTGGTATATTCCTTCGGGACATAATTATCCACCGAAAGCACCAGCCCCTTCTGCCTGCAGAGTATGGACAGCTCCCTCAAAAACTGGGAGAAATCATCCCCTGCTTCTGCCGGCAGCTGTTCGAAGTCGATATTGAGGCCATCCAGCCCGTACTGGCCGGCCAGGGCTATAAGGTTCGCTTCCAGCGTCTGTCTTGCAGCGGTATGGGACAGGAAAACATTGCTGTCCACCGGATAGGACATGTTGTCCACAAGCCCCCATACCTCAAGCCCGGCAGCATGAGCCTTTGTTACATAGTCTGCGCTTGCGATATCCGCTACGTTCCCCTTGTCATCGGAAACCGCAAACCATGTGGGCGAGATCACATTCATCCCCTGTGCCACGGAAACAGCTTCCTCAAAGCTGTCGTTCCCATCGCGGGAGACGATGTTGTGCCATCCCAGGACGATGTTGTGCGGCCTTGTATTGCCATTATAGGGGGGGAGGGACACGGTAAAGGCGGGCTTCGATGTTTCCTGCCTGTGGCTCCCCAGCTTTTTATTATCCAGATAGCCTAGATGCCCATGCTCCGTCTCCGCATAAGAAAAGAGCTCATTCGCCGAAAGGATCGTGACCGTATCTCCCTCCTTCAGCTCTTCAACTACCTGTGCCCTGCGGTCTCCCTTCGTCCGAAGCATGGTATCTGCCGCAAGGTCTGCCCTGTCCTCGGCTTCCCATTCCGTCCTTATGACAAGACGGGAGGGACTTTCATATGCGGCAAAGGACATGGTGATGAATTGCTTAAGCCATTCCATGGAAACATAGACGCTGTCTCCGGAAAGAAGAAAATCGGTTCCGGCGGCCTCATGAACGGCCTCTGCGGTAGTGGCAAGCAGGCGGTTCTCGTTTGCATCATAATAAAAGATCTCTTCCCACTCATTAGCCATAGAAAGCGGCACAAAAGAAATCCCATTCTGCAGGATGCCTCTTTCCTCCCGCGCCTGGTGATTCAGTATGATCAGCTCCCCATCCCCCGGGGTAATGCCATAATACGCATTCAGGTCAGCCTTTTCTTTCGATTCCGCCACCGGAAGTCCCAGGCCCTCTCCCGAGCCTTCCCCGAAAAGCTTTCCTCCCAGGCCGATCAGGGCCACGATGACGATCAGCAGCAAAGCCACCACGATGGGGATCAGCTGCTGACGGCGTCTGCGACGGCGCCTTCTCCTTCCTCTCCTGCTCTCCCTGCTGGGTTCTGTTCTTGTTTCTATCTCCGTATCTAATCGCATAGTTATTTACATAATATCACAAAATCTATGCCATGAAAACTATATTTTGTGGTATATCCCCTCTTGTGCCTGTCTTTTACCTAAGCCGCAGCAGGATCGGAAGGCTCAGATCAGCGGCATGCTTCCGTGCGGCCTAAAACGGATCCCGCTCAAGGACATGAAATAAGCCGGGATCCCCGGATCCGGGAGACTCTCGGCTTAAAGAACTTCTTCCTATCTTTACCGATGGCTATCGGTAAAACTCCTTCACCTTCTCTGAGATGTAATCCACCTCTTCCTCTTTCAGCCCATAATACATGGGAAGGCGCACCAGGCGGTCACTCTCCTTCGTCGTATAGCGGTCTTCTCCATGGAAGCGTCCGTATTTCATCCCCGCCGGAGCGGTATGGAGCGGTACATAGTGGAATACGGCACAGATCTCATTCTTTAGCAGGTAGGCGATAAGCTCCGTCCGTTCTTTCAGATCCGCCGTCTTGATATAGAACATATGGCCATTATGCACGCATTGTGACGGCACCGAAGGGAGCTCCAGCTTCCCGGCTTCCTTCAGCGGCGTCAGATTCTCATAGTACCGGTTCCAGCTGTGAAGCCTGTCTGCAAGGATCACATCCGCCTGTTCCAGCTGGGCATACAGATAGGCGGCGTTCAGCTCGCTGGGAAGATAAGACGACCCATAGTCGATCCAGGTATATTTGTCGATCTGTCCCCTCCAGAATTTACTCCGGTTCGTCCCCTTCTCGCGATATATCTCTGCTTCCTCGATATATTTCCCGTCCCTGATAAGAAGAGCCCCGCCCTCTCCCATGCTGTAGTTTTTCGTTTCATGGAAGCTGTAGCAGCCGAAATCTCCCATCGTACCCAGCATCTTTCCCTTATATGTGGCGAGCATCCCCTGGGCGGCGTCCTCGATCACAAGCAGTTCATGGCGTTTCGCCACATCCAGGATGGCGTCCATCTCACAGGAGACCCCCGCATAATGCACCGGTACAATGGCCTTTGTCTTCTCCGTAATGGCATCCTCGATCTTCGTTTCATCCAGGTTCATGGTATCCGGGCGGATGTCCACAAAGACCGGCACCCCGCCGCGGAGCACAAATGCATCCGCCGTGGAGCAGAAGGTGAAGGAAGGCATGATGACCTCATCCCCCGGGCCGATCCCGGCAAGGAGAGCCACCAGCTCTGTCGCATGGGTACAGCTGGTAGTGAGCAGGCATTTTGCCGTGCCGGTCCTTTCCTCGATCCATTCGCTGTCTCTTCTTGTGAAAACCCCGTCCCCGCATATCTTATGGTTCCCCACAGCCTGCTCTATGTATTTGATCTCATTTCCCGTCGAAGGCGGTACATTGAAACTGATCATGACGTCTCTCCCCAAATCCTCTTTTCCTGAATCATATCATTCTGCCCGGCATTATACAACCTTCCCGCATTTCAGGGGTTCTATTCCGTTTCCCTGATATTCCGGAATGATGCACAAGCACCCAGTCTCATATCCGCATCCCTTGTCTTTCTTCAAAATTATAGATTTTTGCCACGGAGATTGTCAACGCAAACGACCCTCCGGAAACCGTCTTATGGTATAATATCGGACAGGATCGTTGAGAAAGGAGAACCCCCATGCTGCAGCTGATTTTTTACCCCGCCCTGCTCTGCCTTCTTTTTGCCGGTGCAAAGTTCATGAATAAGGGAGAATGGAATGATGAGGTCCTGTCCTTTGATCATACCAAGGCTTTTCTGGGATTTTCTTCCATCGTGATCATCTTTCATCACGCATCCCAAAAAACCTGTGCTGACTGGATGGATCCAAGATATATCCGCCATGGGCTCGATCTCTTTGTCTATGTGGGGTATCTCTGCGTGGCGGCTTTCTTTTTCTGCTCGGGCTACGGCATGCGGTCTGCCTGTGGGAAGAAAAACTTCTTTCAGGGTTATTTCAAAAAAAGACTGCTCCCCCTCATCGTTCCTGCCGCCTTTATGTGGGCTGTTTTTTTCGTATCGGAAAAGATAAGGGGCATAAAGATCGACCCGCCGTTATGGATAAACGTTTATGATTATATCTGGTTCATCCCGGCTATACTCTATATGTATGTATGGTTCTACCTGAGTTTCCATGTCCTGAAGAAGGAAAAGCTCAGGATGCCCCTTCTCTGGACAGGCGTCATCCTTTATATCATACTTGCCTTTTTGTTTTCACCCGGAACATGGTGGTACAATACCGTCCACCTTTTTGCCGTGGGCGCCGGCTTTGCCGGGAAAAAAGAAAAGAGGATCGAAGGGCTGCGCCGCCATTATCCTCTGAAGACCGCGCTTTTCATCCTTCTGACCCTCATCTTTTTTATCTCTGCAAGCTACTATCCGAAGCTGACCATGGTCTTTCACCGGCAATACAACGAAAGGATCCACTGGCTGCTCGAAGCACCCTCCCAGATGATATCCGCTTATACCTTTGTATTCAGCATGATCCTGCTTGGGATGAAGATCCACATCGGAAACAGGCTGATCAAGGCTCTCGGCACATTTACCCTCGAGCTCTATCTTCTCCATCCGTTTTTTGTGCAGTTGTTTGCCTATTTCTTTATTAAGCCGGGTGCAAAACCGGTATTTTACATCAAGGATCCCTTTCTTTATGTATTGGCCATTATCATTCCTTCGATCCCGCTGGCGTATCTGGGGAAAAAGCTCCTGAAAAGGATATTATCCTGATCCACAGGTACTCCAAGCAGTCATAAAACGGAAGGATCAATATTTCCACTGAAACAGGCTAAGGTCAACCTTCCCGTCCGAAACGGTAATCCCTTCTGCTTCCAATCGTTCTGCCTGCGCTCCCGGTCCGCCGAACGCAAATTCTCCTGCCAGTTCTCCCTTTGAATTCACCACGCGAAAGCAGGGGATCTTGTCCGGATCCGGGTTTTTGTGAAGCGCATTCCCGACTGCCCTGGCCATTTTCCTGTCACCGGCAATTTCTGCGACCTGAGCATACGTAGCCACACGGCCATACGGGATCTTTTTTACTGCCTCATAGATCCTTTTTGAAGGACAGTCGCTGATCAGATCATAGCTCTCAGCGATCATAAGCCTGATATCTTTATCTGGGATGGTGCCGTCGAGAATGATCGTATTCCAGTGATCCTTGTTCTGGTGATATCCCGGGATCACTGAATTATGTATTTTCCGCCAAAAGAATGCTTTCTCGGGATCGGCTTTCACATTCAGATGGATATGACCATCTTTTTCATAAGTCCAGAGGAACGCCTTCTTATTTCCCCTATACCTTACCAGCTGCCAGTTTTGATCATGAAATGGCGCATCCTGATAAGTATCCGAAAAGGAAAGCCCATATCTTAATGCTTCTTCTCTTGTTTTCATAATCCGGTCTTTTTGTATTACTCCCCTCAATACAGTCGTATCGTTAAGCGGTCTTCATCCAGTTTGATCTTCCTTTATTTGGATAAAAGACTTCACATCCGGCATATGTCTTCTTATAGGAAGGATAATATCCTCTCCTGAGATAATTTGCAAAATGTTTCAGGATAGCTTTCCCGGTGCAGTATAGGTTTCCCAAATCATCGGTCTATAAAAAGCCTCGTAGTCCCGCCGACCGATACTGGTACAGGGCATATATGGAGGCACCGGAGGAAAAGATACCGAAAAGCCATTGCATATAACCAATTTCAACCGCACTTTGAGTTAAAATTTTTTGTAAAAACTCATAACCTATAATAGAATGAATAATGATTTCAGACGCTGGCGCTCATGATCAGCATACCCTTCTTTTACACAGAACAGGGAGGCATAAAAAATGGGTTTTCTCGATCAAATCATCTTATTTGCAAAAGAAGATGCGCAGAAGACAGCAATCGTCGACCGGGACGGTGAGCGTACCACATCCTTCGCTGAGCTGAATGCTCTCAGCGGATGCATCGCCGCAAAGCTTGCAGCCACCGGTCTCGGGGAGGGGAGCTTTGTTGTCCTGGGGCTGGACCGCTCTATGGAATACGTCGCGGCCTATCTCGGTGTGCTGAAAGCGGGCTGCGCCGCGGTTCCCGTCATCCGCAGCTATCCGCCTGAGCGTATCGCATATATCCGGAAGGACTGCGGTGCGGCGCTGCTGGATGAAGAATTTTTGACGGACATAGAGCAATATGAGCCGATCGAGCCCCTGCCTGTCCCTGCTCCTGCCCCGGCACTGGTGATCTACACCTCCGGCTCCACGGGTAAGCCCAAGGGCATCCTGCATGGACGCGGTGCTCTGGAAGAGGCGGTTGCGCGAAACGCCGGGATATCCGCCGCCTGACGGAATACTTTGATGAGCACGAGATCAGCGCCGCTTTCATTACGCCTCAGATGTTCAGACTTTACAAGGGAAGCCGGGGCATGAAGCGCGCGCTGGTCGGCAGCGAAAGGCTAAGCGGTGTTTACAGCGAGGATTTTGAAATCTGCAATGCCTATGGACTGAGTGAGACGCTGGGCGGCGTATGTGCCTTCCTTGTCGACAAAAAGGTTGACAACACCCCCATCGGAAAGCCCCTGGAGGGGGTAGTAATCCGTCTGCTGGATGAAGATGGGAATGCAGTCCCGGAGGGCGCAGAGGGCGAAATCTGCCTGCAGGGACATTTTGCCGACGGGTATCTGAACATGCCCGAAGCAACCGCGGCTGCCTTTATCAAGCAGCCGGACGGCACCGTCCTTTTCCATACCGGCGACACCTTTTCAAGATTTAATCAACGTCAAGCCATCACCTTTTCAAGGTTACTCGTGTCTATCTTATTTTCTGATCGCCCGTTGACCAGACATGCTTCCTTGCCGCATTGATTCTCTTGTTCTGTGCCATCACGCCGGCCAGAGGGTGTGGCACATAAGGCTCTTCCAGATATTTTATCTCATCCTCTGAAAGCTCCAGATCTACAGCCTTTGCTGCTCCTTCGATATGATGCATCTTTGTAGCTCCGACAACCGGCGCAGTCACCTTCGTCAGCAGCCAGGCCAGAGAAACTTCCGTCATGGTTACTCCGTGCTTCTCCGAAAGCTCCGCAACACGAGAAATGATCACATTATCCAGCTTGGCCGTGGCATCATATTTGAACTTTGCATAAGCATCTTCCTCGGCACGCTTGGTACCGCCTTCGCCCGGAAGCCTGGACAGTCTGCCGCTTGCCAGCGCACTATATGGAGTAAGCGCTATATTTTCTTCCTCACAGTACGGCACCATCTCCCGTTCTTCCTCACGGAAGATCAGGTTATAATGCCCCTGAATGGAAACAAACTTTGCGAAGCCTTCCTTCTCAGCGATGGCATTTGCCTTTGCGATCTGCCAGGCAAAGCAGTTGGAGATACCGATATACCTTGCCTTGCCTGCCTTTACGATCCGGTTCAGCCCGTCCATGATATCGTAAAGCTCTGTATTCCAATCCCACATATGGTATATATAGAGATCCACATGATCCATGCCAAGGTTTGCAAGACTGGTGTTTATCATATTTTCAATATGCTGCTGGCCGGTGATGCCGGCATCGATCTCCTCAGGAGTCCTTGGCAGGAATTTTGTCGCAACAACCACTTCATCACGTTTTGCAAAGTCGCGAAGTGCCCTGCCGACATATTGCTCACTGGTCCCGCTCTGATAAGCGATGGCTGTATCATAAAAATTCACGCCAAGATCCAGCCCGCGTTTGATGATCTCTCTGGAATGCTCCTCATCCAGTGTCCAGCTGTGCTGTCCTCTTCCCGGATCTCCGAACCCCATGCAGCCCATACAGATGCGGGATACTGAAAGATCTGAATTTCCAAGCTTTGTATATTTCATGGTCTGTCTCTCTCCTTTTTGTTTTTATGCGGCTGTATCCCTTGTTTCTATCCTGACTCCGTGTCAAATAGTATTATATTCATTTTCTGACACGGCGTCAATATAAAATCCAAAAAAACATCAGCCGGCAGAGAGGCCAATCTCCACCGGCCATATTTGTTCTCTATACTTGAATGGCGTAATCACTATTTGGAAATGCCACGGAGGCGATGAACCTTTATAAGAAATAGGATGGATGGAACAAGTATTCAAGCTGTGAAAATATAAAAAGAAAGCCAGATATTGAAAGCATGCCTTATTTGGTATAAGCTACCGGCGGGAGTTTAAGTTCCTGCTCGGTAACATCATTTGAAAGTATTCTGAATGTTCCATCCTTAAATGGCTTTATAACAATTTCGTTTGTAAATGCATGATCAGAATTATAATCCGGCCATACCCCATCGGCGTAAAGTGTAATTGTTCCATCAACATTATATTTGTAGTCTGTAACTTCTAAAAACGGAGGATATGGACTGTTATATACCGTTTCCTGACTATAAGTTCCTGCAATTTCGTCATACTCATATGCTTTTCTCAGATCAGGCACTGTAACCGGCAAATAAGTTGTCATCACCTCTTCAAACAGGTCTGCCGGTATGGAAGCAAAAGAATCTCTATATGCTTCGCCGTACTTAATATAATAAAAATCTTCAAACATCCCCGGCATGAGAAGCTCATGGACTGTTTCCTCATCCCAATCACACACCATTAGCTTATACTTTTGAAAATCAAGATATTTTAGGAATCTTTCAGTAAGGCTTCTGCATTCATCCGACAACGGACTAAGCCTAAAATACCCATATGAACTTGCATGTAACATTGGGTTTTTATATTCATATATGAAATAACCTTTGGGAGTATATTTGACAGAAGCGATCTCCTGCACACTTTTCCCTGAAACACAGGACTGTCCATCCGCTCCGGGTTTAACTCCCACATAGTAACTTTGAATCTCTTCATCTCTATACAGGAAGGTACTCGATCCGATCAGCCCATCATCATAAACCTTATATATAGTTACCATTCCGGACTTTCCATTTAGATAATCATCATAGAAGGGAATAAACTTTTCACCATTCTGAGTATTTTCATCATCAGCCGTCGCAATAACTCCAAGCTCTCCTAACGCTTCCCATACAGAAATCCCTAGCTGCTTTGTGTATTCCCATGCCTCAGCTGCATTCCGCAAAGTGTCTGCTTCAATCTGTTTTTTTTCTTCTTCCGTAAAAATCTCATGATCTGCCTGCGGGATCATCCAACTGTAGTCGTCTTCTGCATAAACACTGTCCTTATAATGATCATTCCATTCATCATCGGATAGTCTTTCCGCATGCCACCATAAATCAAGCTCTTCATATCCAGGTATTTCATTTGAAAGATAATAGATTTTTCCGTTTTCATCCGATACAGTGACCTTATGCGAGAAGAGTTTTGAAGTATTATCATTAGGGAATACAGCATTTACCGTAAGTGTCAGGCTGCCATCATCATTTGTCTTATAAGCTGCAACCTCCGGATATGGCACTTCAGCATAATCAAATTCGTCAAATCCTCTTGGCCTGTATATATAGATATTTTTATCCGTATCATATCGTAGAAGCGTGTGCAGCTCTTCAGAGCTCACTTTAATGTGCTGCATGATCACATTCTCAAACTCATCAGCCGGTATCTCATATTCGTTACCTTCAGACAGATCGTCACTCATGGTATATGGGCAGTTCTTACCATACGTTTCCTCATAAAACCGTTCAAAAACATCATAGAAATCCAGGCTGGTAAGATCGTCTTCATCCCAATCAATAATAAACATATTGTTCAGTTTGTATGAAACCGGAGCCATATACTTTTCATTAAGCTCTCTGCACTGCTCATCCAGCGGCTCCACTCTGAGGGCAATATGTTCTTCCTCTTCACTCATGGTAAGCACATACAATTCAGGAGAATGCCAGGAGCCCCCAATGATCAGATATCCCTCATTCGTATATTCACAATGATCTGCTTCAAATTCACTATGTACGGTTTTCGACAAATGATCATCTTGAAAGGTAAAATATGTCCGCTCTACACGGACATTTCCTTCATCTGCCACGATCTCAAGAAGATTCAAACCTCCGTTATTAAAAACCTGAAAAACTAAAGCCTCAGTATGCTCTCCGGACTCCCATGCGGTTATGAACTGACGCATTTTTTCAGCGTTAACCATATCAACTTTATTATCGCTGTCTATTGCAATAAACCCATAGTCTGCAAGCCGGTCTACTATATGCTGAACACATTGCAGATTTCCATCCCGGTCTTTATATTCATCAACAAAAATCTGCTCTATTTTAGAAATATCTATCGGCAGCTCATCCTGATCCGTTACTGTTTCAGTCTCTGCAGATATATTGCTGCATTCCATACTTTTCGCACTGCATCCGGCCAGCATAAAAGACGCAATCATCAAAGATACTAACACAAACTTACTTTTCACATCATTATCCCCATCAAACCTTAAACTATACCCCAGAGAATGGACACGGCTTTTGGTTAGGTCGGCACCACATAATCAAAGTATCCCTCGATCTGATGATCACCCTTCTTACTCATCTTGATCGTAAAAGCAATCCCATACAGAAGACCTACAGCCTGCTTATATTCACCATCTTCATCGTTTGGATTTCCTCTGCCCCTGATAGCAATATATTTCATCTTCGGAACAGTGACGATAGACGGCGTGCCTTTCGGCATATAGAATTCTTTGTATTCCTTCTTATAATCAAACGCCATGTTTCTTATTCCTCCGTCAAGTCTTTCTCTTCATAAGGTTTATTCCAGGAACCAATCTCAATAAGATTTCCTTCAGGATCCGCAATGTAACAGGTTCTCTGACCCCATGTCTCCAGCTCTGGTTCCAAAACCGGTGTTGCCCCATTCTTTATTGCTTTTTTGAAGGCTGCGTCAACTTCTTCAAAGGTGTCCACATAAAGAGCAATTTCAGAATGACCATTGAGTCCTTTAACATACTCGTACCGGCGGTTTGTCATCTTCTCAAAGTCTTTCCTGCCATACAGAAGGAACAATGTTCCATCTTTCACCAGATAGACATTGGAAGCATCCTCTGCCTCCCTGATCTCAAATCCGAGCACATCTCTGTAAAATCGGATCATCTTTGCCATATCTTCTACAAGTAACCCAAAACCATCAAGCCTCATAACATCAAACCTCCTTCATATCTTTTTGCTATTTCATTAGTAATATGATAGAGCTTTTCCCTGATCCTAGCGGGTTCAATGACAGTCACCTTGTCTCTGCATGAAAGCATCCAGGCAAGCAGTCCTTCGTCATCAGCGTATTCATGTTCAAACAAAAGGTTCCCGTCATCCATTTCTATAAAAGAATCAACACCGTACTCTTCAACAAGCTGCCACTTCATCGAAGGATCAAACACTGCCTTCACTCTGTCTTTTGGAGGAAAGACCTTTTTGTTTGACAGATCCGGCATTGGGACCTCCCGATTTTCCTTAAATGGCGCTACATGAGTGATACCATCCATTCTGTTTAGCTTAAACAGTCTGAAATCATTCTTCAAAAGGCAATAGCCATAGACATACCAGCTTGTCCATTTGAAGATGAGATAATATGGTTCAATTTCTCTTTCTGTATCTCCTCCCGGTGAACAGTACCGAAACCTGATGCTCTTCT
>JAILLN010000004.1 GCA_024693135.1 Lachnospiraceae bacterium
CTCTGCGCTGGTTTCCTCAGCTCTGACTGAACGTGGAATGTATGTTTCAAAAGTACCCACATTCGGATCCGTACCATAGGTTTCATGCATCCGTACAATCATGTCTCTGGTAAAAACATTTCTCATATCTACCATCGTGAGCAGAATCCCCTCTACACGCAGATCACGGTTTAATGCCCGTCTCACTTTGGAAATCGTAGCCAACAACTGCTGCAACCCTTTCACCGGCAGATAAGAAGTCTGGCAGGGTATGATCACAGAATCAGCCGCCACCAAAGCATTCACAGTAAGCATCCCGAGAGAAGGCATGCAGTCGATCAGAATATAATCAAACCAGTCCCTGATCTCATCCACATAATTCTTCAGGATCATTTCTCTGCTCATCACATTGATCAGAGTCACCTCAAGTCCTGCAAGTTCAATGTTGGCAGGTATCAAGGTGATCCCTTCCTCGTGATGGAGCATCCCTTCATTCAGATCCACCTGTTCATCATTGATGATATCCATCATGATATTTGCGATCGTTACCTTGATATCATCCGGCTGCACATATCCCAGGCTTGCCGTACAACTGCCCTGCGGATCCGCATCGATGATGGCAACCTTCTTTTCCATCTTAACCAGAGCTGCCGCCAGGTTCACAGCCGTAGTGGTCTTACCGCAGCCACCTTTCTGATTTGCTATTGCGATTACTTTTCCCATTCCATCTGCCTCCTTAGTCATCGAATTCATGGAAAGTTTCCATGTATTCATCTATGATCTCGATGTTGATCAGCACACGCCCCTTCACCCTGTATATGGCGTTGGCATCCTTGGCCAGCTTCTCAAATGTATGAAGCCCCAGCGAATAAAGATCTGCACCTTCCCGATAACTTACAAATTTCTTTCCGCGTTTTCTTACCTGCTCCTTGAGCTCTTCCAGCTCCTGTTTTCTTCTCTGCATTTTCATACCCTCCTGACACTTGCCACTCTTCCGGCTACTTCCGGATGCTCATCCAGATAAGCTTCGATCACATCAATATCTGCCACCGCAGTCTTACGAAGCGTGAAAGTTGCTTCTGCTTCTTTTGCCAGCCGAACGAAGGAATAATATGGGATCCCGTAGATCTCCGCTCCCTCCTCGTAATTGACCAGCTTCCTGCCCCGATCCTTCAAATACTTGTCAAGATTTGGAAATCCCCTGTTTCTTTTGTCTTCTTTCATGTGTGACCTCTCCTTTCGATTTGGTTGCTGCACAGGTTTGTAGAGCATGAAAAAAGGCACCTACGCTTCGTATTTCTACGTTAACGTAAGTGCCTTAGATCACTTTCTTTAAAGGCTGTCCCTTAAAGATACTTATTCGGTTTTCTCAATAATCCAACCTTGTTTTGTTACCCGGATTGGACTTGTCCATATGTTGTCTGTGAGCGTCAACCGTCTGCAAGAGGTTTATTACAGAAATAAATATTTCTCATTTTCTGCGTTGACAGTCGCCTAACTTCGCCCCATATAAGGATTTTATTGATTAGGGACGCTCTTTAACGTCGGGAACAGCAGTACATCCCGGATCGCAGGACTGTTTGTCAGCAGCATGGTAAGCCTGTCTATGCCATAGCCGATGCCGCCCGTGGGGGGCATGCCGATCTCCAGGGCATTGAGGAAGTCTTCGTCGGTGTGGTTGGCTTCTTCATCGCCCGCTGCCGCCGCCGCATCCTGGGCTGCAAAACGCTCCCTCTGGTCGATCGGATCATTCAGCTCGGAGTATGCGTTGCACATCTCCCATGTGTTGATGAAAAGCTCGAACCTTTCCACCAGATCCGGTCTGTCGGGCTTTCTCTTGGTAAGCGGCGATATCTCCACCGGATGATCCATGACAAAGGTAGGCTGCACAAGATGCTCTTCCACGTATTCCTCGAAGAAGAGATTGATGATATCCCCCTTCTGATGATAGGGCTCATAATGGATGTCCCTTTCATCCGCAAGCTTCTTTGCCGCTTCCGTATCCGCCACCTCATCAAAATCAACGCCTGAGTACTTCTTCACGGCATCGATCATGGTGATGCGCTCAAAGGGTTTTCCGAAATCAAGTTCTATGTCACCGTACTTAAAGGTAGTGGTACCGAGTACCTCCTGCGCCACGTGGCGGAACATGTTTTCCGTCAGGTCCATCATGCCGTTGTAATCCGTATATGCCTGATACAACTCCATGAGCGTGAACTCCGGATTGTGCCTGGTATCTAGTCCTTCATTTCTGAACACCCTGCCTATCTCATATACTCTCTCCAGTCCCCCGACAATGAGCCTCTTCAGATAGAGCTCCAAAGAGATACGGAGCTTCAGATCCTCATCGAGGGCATTGAAATGGGTATTGAAGGGCCTCGCCGCCGCCCCGCCCGCATTGGCTACGAGCATGGGGGTCTCGACCTCCATGAAGCCCTCTCCGTCCAGATACTTCCGGATGGATGAGATGATCTTCGATCTTTTGATGAAGGTATCCTTCACCTCTTCATTCATGATGAGATCTACATATCTCTGCCTGTACCGGATATCCGTATCGGTCAGTCCGTGAAATTTCTCGGGCAGGTTCTGCAGGCTCTTTGAAAGGAGGGTTATGACCTCTGCATGGATGGAGATCTCTCCCGTCTGTGTGCGGAAGACCTTGCCCTCTACCCCGATGAGGTCGCCCACCTCCAGGATCTTCTTGAACTCCTCATAGGGCTCCTCGCCGATGCTGTCCCGGGCGACATAGACCTGGATCCGGCCTTCCCGGTCCTGGACATTGCAGAAGGAGGCCTTTCCCATCTTGCGCTTAAACATCATGCGGCCTGCTACCCGGACGTCCTTGCCCTCCAGGCTTTCAAAACCATCCTTTATTTCCTTGGAATGGTGGGTCACGTCGTATTTCGTGATCTTGAAGGGATCCCTGCCGGCCTTCACCAGCTGGTCCAGCTTTTCTCTTTTTACTGCTAATAAGTCCTGCTCTGGCATTAGTCTGTCGACCTTTCTATCTTTAATATCTTATATTTGATGATCCCGGAGGGCGTCTCTACCTTGACCGTGTCCCCTACCTTATGGCCCTCGATGGCCTTGCCCACCGGCGACTCATTGGAGATTGAGCCCCTGGTGCTGCAGGCCTGCTTGGTGCCTACCACATTGAACTCCATCTCGTCATCATAGGTCAGGTCCTTGATCACTACCTTGCAGCCGATGCCGACCTTTTTCAGATCCACATCCTCTTCTGTCACCACCTCTGCATTTTTCAGGATCTCTTCGATCTCCTCGATGCGCCTCTCATTATCCTGCTGCTCCTGCCTTGCGGCATCGTATTCGGCATTCTCTGAAAGGTCGCCCTGTTCCTTCGCTTCGGCAAGCTTTTTTGCGATCTCCTTGCGCTTGACGGTCTTGAGCATTTCCAGCTCATCCTCAAAGTTTTTCAGGCCCTTATGGGTCAGCACATTTTTTTTGATGATTTCTTCTCTTGCCATTTGTACCCTTATCTCCCTTGCAGATAGTATTATCCTTCATGCCTGTCATGGCGTAAAGTCATTATATTATAGTTCGAGACCCTGACCGTGTCAAGGAAAACCGGCACTTTATACCCTGATCCAGCCGGGGATCGTTTTGACCTCGCTGTCTTCCGTAGACAGGTATTCGGCCGGATAGACCACTAAGGCATCCTCATGCCGGTTCAGGAGCCCTCCCCATGTGGAAAAAGTGGAATTTGCCGCGATATTGTGGCGGCATAGGCTCATCAGATACATATCCTTCCAGCTGTCCTGGCCTTCATTGCCCGTGACGACGGTCTTGGGCTCAAGCCAGCCGAAGGCCTCCCGGATATATTCCTTATCGTCGGAGAAAAGGAAGAATTCCGCATTCCCGGCCCTGCTTCGGATCAGCTCCACCGCTTTTTTATAATACTCCATGGGCAGGACTTTGAATTTTCCGCCATATTTCGGATCCATGTAGTCCCCATGGCGGACGTGGACCGAGACGGAGAGGGTTCCCTCGATCCGGTCCTTCATCACGGTCTTCTCGCTTTCCGGAAACCGGAAGAGTTCCTTCAGCCTGGGAAGCCTGTCCCGGTAGTATTTCTCTGAAATGTAATATCCCGTGATATACCAGTTTTTTTCCGGATCCAGAGGATAGTCCCTGTCGATCTCATCCAGCTTAAGCTGCCGGTAGTGCTTTTCCGTCAAAAGACGCAGCAGCCGGTCTAAGGGGTAGGCTCCGGGAAAGGTCTGGGGTATCCGCCCGCTGATGCGGATGACCTCTGCCGTCTTTGCCTCCCTTAATCCTGCCCCAAAGATCCTCTGAAGCTCAAAGCCCTGGTGCGCCTCATGCCAGCGGAACCAGGACAGGTCTGCCAGTATCTTTTGGGAGGGGTATCTTTCCTTAAGCCAGTCATGGAAGGCATACTGGAACATTTGGTTTCCTAAGCCGCTATTGAATTCCTGCAGGATCATAATGTCAGCATCCTCTTTACCTCGTAGCGGATGAGCCTCCGCCGGGGATAGACCCGGAAGGAAAGGCAGTGCAGATCCAGGTCTTTTACCAGCTGGCGGATCCTCTCCCGGTACTCCCTGTGGGAGCGCACCACATGATAGGCCTCATCGATGATCCGGATGATGGTGAACTCATATTCCGGGATATAGCCCTTCTCCTTGAAATAAAGTGCCCGCCCGGCATAGGCCTCGAAGCGGTCCAGGTGCCTTTCGGTATAGCCCGCCCCGGTTATGCTGCCCGGCCTTTTCAGGTACCGGTACAGCCTCTCGTCCGTATAATATACCTGCTCCGACATATCTAAGAGCTTATAGGTGGTGAATTCATCCTCGTGGATCTTGCCCAGGGGAAACCGCAGCTCACGGAAAAGCCGGCTCCGGTAGAGCTTCGCCCATGCCGCGGAGTTGATCCTTCCGTCAAAGAGCATGGAGCCGATGGCCCCCCTCCCGGAAAAGTACCCGCTTCCCTCCCCCGTCAGGGGGCAGCCGCCTTTTTCCGGATCCACAGCCTCGATCCCGCAACATACGATGTCTGTATCCCGGATGTATCCCATCATGGATTCCACTGCATGCTCCAGTACCGTATCGTCTGAATCCAGGAAAAATACATAACTGCCCGTCATGGCGTCCAATCCCGCATTCCTCGCTCCGGAAAGTCCGGCGTTTGGCTGGTGGATCACGCGGACCCTTCCGTCCCCTGTGGCCGCCTCGTCACAGAGCCTCCCGCTGCCGTCGGTAGAGCCGTCATCCACAAGGATGATCTCAAGCTCTTTGTAGGTCTGGCCTGTAATGGAGCGGATACAGTCCGGCAGGTACCGCTCCACATTATATACCGGTATGATCACGGATACGGTTTCCTTCATGTCAGCCCTTATCTCCTTCGATCACATTCTCCTTATCGGCCTCCGTGATGCCCCCGTCCCGGACCTCAAAGATCTGGTCGCAGCCGGCTATGGTGGAGAGCCGGTGGGCTATGATCAGCAATGTCTTTCTGCCGTGAAGCCTTTCGATGGCTTCCATGACGGCCTTTTCCGTATCCCCGTCCAGGGCGCTTGTGGCCTCGTCTAAGACCAGGATCTCCGGATCTCCGTAGAGAGCCCTGGCGATGCCGATCCTCTGCTTCTGTCCGCCGGAAAGCCGTACGCCCCTTTCCCCTACCTCCGTATCCAGTCCTTCCGGAAGGGAGCGGATGAAGGAGGTAAGCTGGGCTTCCTCCAGGGCCGCCCATACCGCCGCATCGTCGATCTCATCCCCGGCCACGCCGAAAGCCACATTTTCACGGATGGATTTATCTGCCAGGTAGATGGACTGGGGAATATAGGCAAGCTTCCTGGCCCAGCCCGCCGGATAGCGGTGCACGTCCACATCGCCGTAATATACATGACCCTCCTTCGGCGCCAGGATCCCCAGGATCAGGTCCGCCATGGTGCTCTTGCCCGAGCCCGTGGGACCCACGAAGCCTACGGAGGTGCCCAGCGGTATCGTAAATGAGGCATGGGAGAGCACATCCTTCTGGGAATTGGGATAGGCAAAGCTCACGTCCTCGATCCGGATCGTACGGGATCCGGCAGGAAATACGTCCTCCGGCTCCTCCTCCGCGGAGATCCCCAGCATGTCCTCTGTCTCCTTCAGATCCCGGTAGATCAGGTCGATGGAGGGCTTCAGGAAGGAGATGCCGTTCAGATAATTGCTGATCTTGCCCACGGAGGGCAGGAGCTTTACCGCAGCCACCGCAAAGGCCGTAAGCTGGGGAAGGATCGTTTTCAGATCCGTGCCCGTATGTACCTTTACAATCATCACCGCCAGGATCCCGCCGACGCAGACCGCCTCGATCAGGTATCTGGGCAGGGTGCCGAAGAAGTTCATGTTGATGAGGGCATCCATTTTTTTCTGTCCGGCCGATACGAAGGAATCCACAAAATATTCCTCCCGGCGCAGGATCTTGATGTCCTTTACGGCACCCAGGGCCTCATTTACGGCCTGGTGCATCTTGCCGTCATAAAACTGGTTGACCTGCCCGTAGCGGTTGACCCTCTTTCTGGTAAGCTTCTGGTATCCTCCCATACAGAGGAGGAGAAGACAGGCAATGGTAAGGGTCATGGCCGGATCCGAGACCAAAAGGTAGGCCGCGAGCAATCCGGAGAGCAGGATCTCGGAGGTCATGTTGAGCAGCTGGAGGATCAGCTGGAAAAGCCGCTCCGAATCCAGCATGACATTGCGGATCATCTCGGCCGGATTGTGCTCTAAGTGGTAGGTATAGGGCTTGCGCAGATAGCAGTCGATGAGCCGGCCGGAGATCTTAAGCTGGTTATGGTAGACGAAGCGGTACTGGATGCGGTACATCACGGTCAGGTAGATATTCTTCAGGATGAAGAAGGCGATGATGAAGCAGGCAAGGAATACGAAAAGCGTGCCCGCATCCCCGATCCCAAAGGCATCACAGAGCGCAGACAAAAGCGCATTCTCCCGGATGCTTCCCGGAGAGGACAGGATGGTGACCAGGGGCATGATGAGGGATACCCCGCACAGCTCAAGGAGGGCGCCCAAAAAGATCATCGCCAGAAGGAGCACCATATTCCTCTTCTGCCGCCGGTTAAAGATATATGCTAATTTCCTAATAACGTCAGCCATCTGCCCTCATCCTGAAGGCCCTGTCCCAAAGGTAGGGATACAGGGCGCTGAATGCCTGCTCGCCCTGGACAAAGCTGGCCTCCGGATCGCGGATGACCTGCCTTACCTTTTCTGCCACGGACTTCGCATCAAGAAGGTCCGTATTGCAGAAGTCTGCCGACGAGACGGTGTCCTCAAAGTATTCTTTTAGCGGCCCCTTCATCCATTCCACGATCGGGGTGTTGAAGCCCAGCTTGCTCCGCCTCTTCTCGATCTTCTCCGGGATGATCCCCTTCATGGCTTCCCGGATGACGGCCTTGGGATAGCCCCCATGGAGCTTCGACTTCCATCCGATAGAGAATGCAAACTCCACGATGCGGTGGTCTAAGAAGGGCATGCGGATCTCCACGCTGTTTGCCATGCTGTAATGATCATAATTGCGAAGCAGCGTGGGAAGGATGTTTTCATGGGAGGAAGCATAAAGCACCCGGTTTAAGTGGTCCAGAGCCATGAAGCGCGGATCGCCGTAGGCTTTCGGCCGGACCGTATCTCCCCGAAGGGCACGGGTGATCTTTTTTCTCTTATACTCAAACATGAGGGCATTGGCGCTCTTTTCCCGGCGGGCATTGTTGCTGCCGTCATGAGGAAAGCTGCCGTTATAGGCAAGAGCCACCATCTCCCGCTCCTCTGCCGTCCGGGCATCATCGAAGGCGTGGAGGAAGTCAAAGGGATATCCCCCGAAAAGCTCATCCGCCGCATGCCCGTCTAAGGTCACAATGGTCCCGCCCTCCCTCAGGGCGCCATACAGGAGCATCATGGGGACAGGGCTTGTGATATAGACCTCCTCAAACAGATAAAACATCTCGTCCAGCTTTCCGATGCAGGAGGTGGGATCGATCTCCACGAAGGTGGAAGCTACCTTAAGGCTGTCCGTGACGCATTTTGCATACTCGGTCTCATCCATGGTGGTGCCGGGGAAGGATGCCACATAGGCATGCTGCCAGTCCCGGCTGACTCTGTCTCCTCCCATGGATTGTGCGATCCGTGCCATGGAGCAGATGGTGGAGGAGGAGTCGAGACCTCCGGAAAGCGCCGTACCCAGGGGCACATCCGAGCGCATCCGGATGCGGCAGGCATCCAGGAAAAGCTCCCGGAGCATCTGCGCCTGCTCCTCAAAGGTCTGCGGCACCTTGACCAGGTGGTCCAGGGTATCCCAGTATCTCCTGACCTTCATCCCGTTTTTCCCGGCTCTGGCACAGGAGCCTGCAGGAAGCCTACGGATCCCCTCAAAGGCGCATTCCTCCGTGGTTTCATAATGCACATAACGCTCCGGACGGCAGACCACGGAGCGGTTGGGACGGACCTCATCCATGAGGGGCAGCAGGGCCTTCATCTCCGAAGCGAAGGCAAAGGAATATCCCTCTCCTCCGGAGAATTCCGTATAGAATAAGGGCTTCACCCCGAACCGGTCCCTTGCCAGAAACATGGTCTGCTCCATCCTGTCGTAGACGGCAAAGGACCACATGCCGTTAAGCCTCAGCAGGCATTCCTCCCCCCATTCCACGTAGGATTCGAGAAGAACCTCGGTATCGCCGTCCGTCCGGAATACATGCCCCAGCCCTTCCAGCTCTTTCCGGATCTCCAGGAAATTGTAGATCTCCCCGTTGAAGACGATCTGATACCTGCCGGAGGCATCCGTCATGGGCTGGGAGGCCGTCTCGCTCAGATCCAGGATGGCAAGCCTCCTGTGCCCCAGGGACACGTCCCCCTCCTGCCAGATGCCCTCGCCGTCCGGACCCCGGTGGCGGATGGTATCCAGGCATTTCTTCACCCGGCTCCTTTCCACCCTTTTACGATAGATTCCAAGTATTCCACACATAATCCCAGATCTTCCTTCGATTCAGTCCCCTGTAATAATACGCCGTATGGCCTCCTTTCCCGGAGGGCGCCTGCCCTGCCGCAGAAAGGTCATAAAGCCGGATCTCCTCCCCCGGCACGCCCTGCAGGATATTGGCTTCCTGGGGCCTCATGCTGAGCCCGAAGGATGCCTTGACCTGATAGGGCAGGGCCTCCATGGAATACACGCATCCTTCTGCCGGAAGCTTCCCCTGCCTCCGCTTCAATCCGTACAGGTCGGAAACGGATCCTAAGGCTTCATTCTCAAAAAAAGCATCATATACCGAGGCAGATTCCGAAAGGCCGGAAAAGACCGGCTCACGCCGCATGGGTCCTGCCAGAGGCACCTGCAGCTCTGTGCCCTTTTTCCTTGCATGCTCTCCCTCATCCGAGAAATTCGTGGTATAGGATTCCCTGGGATACAGGAAGTATTTCCCGGTTTCGGTAAGATAGCGGATATGGTACTTCAGCCAGGAGGAGCTGCTCCAGGAAGCCACCTCATCCGGCATTTTCTCTGTATGCAGATCCCTGCCGTCCCATCCCGCAAGCCAGTCCTTAAAGCCCTGCCACTGCCCCGCCGTGACGGCCTGTCCCCAGCTCGATGCAAACTGCAGGTAATAATTGTCATATCCGTCGTCAATGGCCCGGAAGGGAAGACGGGTAAATACATGGAAAAGATGACAGTAAAGGGACACTCCCCCCACCCGCTCATCCCGGGAGGAAAATTCCAGCGCCCTTGCGGCATAGCGGTAAAAATCCTCCGCCACATACAGGTCATCCTCCAGGATGATGGCCGAGCCGTATGTAAGGGAAAGATCCCCGCAGGACAGGAGATGCGCCTTGAGGCCCATGCGGCTTTCCTTTGCGGATATGATCTTGGCGCCGTGCTCCCAGGCAAATCTCTCCGCCGCCTCAAGGCAGGCACGGCTGCCACTGTTGTCTATGCTGATGATGAGGGGGATGTCCTCCTCCTCATAATGTGCCCTTGAAATGGAGCCCAAAAGCCTCTCCAGGGCATCCGGGCGGTTATAGGCCGCGACGACGATGGCGGGCTTCATGGCAGCTCCTCCCCGGTAAGCTTTGACACATCCTCAAACAGCCCGATGTTTGCCCGGATCCAGTCCTCCCCACGGTTCCACCAGGAAAGCTCCTTAAGCTTCCTGATCTGGTCCTCCGTAAAACGGTAGCGGATGACCTTCGCCGGAACGCCCACGCTCACGCTGTACGGGGGAAGATCCCTCGTGACCAGGGCTCCCGCCCCGACCACGGCACCGTCGCCGATCTCCACGCCGCCCATGATCCTCACGCCGTTTCCGATCCAGACGTCGTGGCCGATCCGGGTCCTGCCCGGGGTATCCTCAAACTTCTTTTCCTTTACATAGCTGAAGCCGAAGGTCTTTTCCGGGCGGGTAAAGGCCGGATGCATGGCCACATGCCGGCCGATGGGATGCCGTCCGATCACCGTCTTTACTTCTGCCCCGATGGAGGTATACCTGCCTATGACCGCATCCGTCAGGTCCCCGTTATTATTGACATAGGAGCCAAAGCCTACCCTGCAGTTCTTCAGCACCGTATTTCTTCCCACATAATTCCTGCCCTCAAGAGCCGTCCCCGGCACATAAGAGCCCGGAAGGAGGATGCTTCTGGTGCGAAGCTCCACTAAGATGCGGCCAAACGGCCAGAGAAAGGACCTGTAGCCGATCCCGGCGATCTCCAAAAGCTTACGCTTAATCATCTCTCCCTCCTTTCCCCAGCCGGAAGCAGCCGTCCGCATCCCGCGTGACGTCTATCCTCGGCTGTTTCCTTTTGATCCGCTGGACCTTCCTTATGGCATATTTCAGCCCCTTCGGGAAATGATCCATGCCGAACTGCTTCAGCCCCACAAACTGCAGCTCCCGCATAAGCTCCTTCTCCGGGGGCTCTACGATCCCGTTTTCCCTGCGGATCCGGAGGCTCTCCAGATAGGTATCCTTAAGCCTCACCGAAGACACCCCGTCCTTGGAAACCACCGCCGTGAGCACCCCGCTGTCCGCAAAGCCTGCACCGGAGGCCTCTGCCTTCAGGAGAAAATCATAGTCCGCCGCGATCCTAAACCTCAGGTCGAAGGGATACCTCTCCAGAAGCCGGCGCGAGGCAAATACAGACTGGTGGCTGAAGGGCATCCTCTCCCGGATCCGTTCCGGGCATTTATGGAAATAATAATACTCCCCGTATTCTACCTCCAGGGCATCGCCGTAGATGAGCCCGGCCCCGGCATAATCCCTTCCGGAGAAGATATGGGAAAGCACCCTGCCGTCGAAAAAAAGGTCGCCGGAATTCATGAAATTGACCCAGTCCCCCGAGGCCTCGGAAACCGCGGTATTCATGGCATCATAAAGCCCCCGGTCCCTGCCGGTAAGGAGCCGGAGCCTTACTCCCTTTTCCTCAAACTGGCGCATATAGCGCTTTATGATCTCCAGGGTACCGTCCGTGGAGCCCCCGTCCTTGATGATATACTCATAGTCCGGATAATCCTGCCGGAACACCGACTCCACGGTATCCGCTATGGTTTCCTTTTCGTTATAACATACGGTTACGATGGTGACCATGTAAGAGCCTCCAGCCTTTCCTCGAGCTTCGGCACGAGCTTCTCCCAGCGGAAGCTTTCGTGCACTGCGGCCGCGATCCGAACCGCCTCGGCATCCCAGTCCCGGCCGGAGTCCATCAGGCTTTTAAGCGCCCCGGCCAGGGCATTGGTATCGTCCACGCCCACGATCCGGCCGGCCTTTGTTAGGCCAATGATATCCTTCGCGGCGGGCACTCCCTCCGTGGATACCAGATAATCTCCTGCCGCCTGTGCTTCCAGCATGGCGATGCCGAAGCTTTCATGGCGGGAGGGAAAGGCAAAGACCTTTGCCTGCCGGTATAGCCCGTTCAGCTTGTCCTTGTCCCGGATCCTGCCGGTGAAGATGATCCTTGGATCTTCGGGATAAGGATTCCGGAAGCCTTCCGCCACCGGCCCTACCAGCTTCAGGATCCAGTCCGTCCTGTCCCCTGCCGCCTTGACGAAGGCCTTGATCAGCACATCCGTAGCCTTCGGCTCCGTGCCCAGCTCTCCCACCGTGAGGATCACGTTTTCTTTATGAAATCCGCCCTGCGGCTCATCTCCCCCTCCAAAATACCCATTGGGGAGATAGAGGATGCGGCTCCCGTATTTCTTCCGGAGCACCCGGTAGATCCGCTTTGTCTCCACCGAGGCTACATCTGCCAGCTCCATGGTCCTGCGCTTGATGAAGCCCACAGAACCCGGCTTCAGGAGCCTTTCAAGCCCTGCCTCGTCCATGTCCAGCTTCAGGTAGCTCCTGCCCCCCTTTTTCCTCATGACCCGGTAGATGAGGAGGTTCACGAAGGACTGGAGGTTCAGATGGTATACATTCAGGATGTCGATCCTGCGCGCATTCCGGATGAGGTACCAGGCACCCTTTCCCCGGATGAAGCGGATGGAAAGCCCCTTCACCTCCCGCTTCAGGTAGGGATACTCCTTTTCATTCTTTTTCGTTACCATGGTGCACGCATAGCCGTAGTCCCGGCAGAGGAAATAGGGGATCAGCCCTACATCCTTTAAAAGGTGCACATTTTCAAGACGTGTAAAAAGCGTGACAAAAACCATTGAACGGCTCCAGCTTTCTCTTTATAATAGGCATATGAGCACTGCATTGGTCATCTTAAACTATAATGATGCGGAACGCACCATCTCCCTGGCTGAGGCCGCGTATTCCTACGCCTGCCTGGACCGGATCGTGCTGGTGGACAATCATTCCACCGACGGTTCTGCCGGGCTTCTTGAGGATTTCGCCGCCTCCCGCTCCGATAAGGCCTGCCTTCTTGCCCTGAGCAAAAACGGCGGCTATGCGAAAGGAAATAACCGGGGGATCCGCTATGCCATCCGGCAGTACGGCGCGGATCATATCTTCCTTGCCAATCCGGATGTTTTCTTTGAAGAAGAAACCGCAGCAGGCATGCTCCAGGCCATGGAGGACAACCCCTCCTACGGCGTCCTTGCCCCGTTAGTCAATAAAGGGCGGAATATATGGGATCTGCCCGGCTTTGCAGGGATCCTGGAGGAGCTTTTCCTGATCTCCTTTAACCTGCATAAAAAGATCATCCGTGAAAGGCTCTTACGGTCCCGGAATCTGATCGAAACCGTCGGTGTGGCAGAGGGCTCCTTCTTCCTCATCAGCCGCGAGGCCTATGAGTCGGCGGGAGGGCTGGATGAGCGCACCTTCCTTTATGGGGAAGAGATCATCCTGGCCCGGAGGCTTCGGGATAAGGGCTATCTCATCGGGGTGCTTCCCTCCAAGCGTTATGACCATCTGCATTCTGCCAGCATCAAAAAGCAATACCAGTCTTCCAAGGCACGGGCTTTCCACCATATCCGCAGCAGCTTCCGGATCTATAACCGGCACTATCTGGGCACCAGCCCCCTTGAGGACCTGGTCTTTGAGGCGGCCTGCTTCCTTGCATGGCTCGAGCGGGCGGCTTATGACTTCATCATGAATTCCCGGCCAAAATGACCCGGCGGGCGGCATCTCGTCAAAGGCAGCTTTTCCTGATCAAAATAAGGGCGGCTATCTGGTATAGGGCAGACCGGTGAGTCCGGAAATGGCCTCCGCCATGGCCTCCCAGCTGAATCTCTTTGCATCCTCCCGGATATTTCCTGCAAAATCCACGGTATCCCGAAGCTCGTAAAACCGGCGTATGGCGGCAGACAGCGCCTCCGGATCTCCGGGCTCGCAGAGCACCCCCGTCTCCCCATCCTTTACCACCTCCGGCAGTCCTCCCGCCCGGGTGGCGATCACCGGCTTTTCAAAGCCGAAGGCGATCTGGGCGATGCCGCTCTGGGTAGCCTCCAGATAAGGAAGGACCACCGCATCGCACCGCTCGAAATAGGCTCCCACCTCGCTATCCGGCACGTATCCGTCATGGATATGGATGCGTCCCGTAAGATCCTTCTCCCGGATCAGCGCCTCATATTCCTCCCTCTTGCCCCCGAAATCCCCCACGATGCCAAGCCTCACAGCCTCCGGCAGCTGGGTCAGCGCCTCGATCAGGACCCTGAGCCCCTTATATGGCCGGACAAAGCCGAAAAAGAGCAGGCCCGGGGCATCGCCCTCTGTCTCCTGCCCCGCCAGGCTGTCCGGATCCTTCCTGGCTTCCTTCCGGAATGCGCTATAGGTAGGATGCACGGTGACGGCATACTTCGCATCTCCAATGATGCTTAAGAGATCGCCAGCGTCCTTTTGGGAATGAAGGATGAAGTAGTCCCCCTTCTTCAGGGTATGCTTCGTGAGCAGGCGGTCGAAGGGGAACCGTTCATGGGGAAATACATTGTGGCAGGTAAAGAGCACCCTGGATTTCAGCCTGCCTGTAAGGATGCTGTAGCAGGGAGCGAAATAGGGATGCCACCACTGTATGATCACAAGAGACGGGGAAAGGGAATTGATCCGGTCCGCCGCACGGAGGATGCTTGGCGGGGATGCCGTATTGATCAGGTATTCCGTATCCTCTGCTTTGAAGGTATCATTCTCATAATCCCTCTGCTCCTTGCGGAACAGAAGCTTCGGGTACTGCATGCTGTATGAGATCATGGTGACCCGGTAATGCCTGCGCAGCTCCCCGCAGAGCAGGCCCGTATAATGGGCTATCCCGCTTTTATAGGGATAAACGGGACCCACCAGAACGATGTCAGTCCTGCTTTCCATCCTGCTCACTTTCCCCGATCTCCATCCTCCGGATCCTAAACTGTACATCCTCCAGAAGCTTGCGGTTCGCGGCGATGATATCCGCCTGCATTCCCATGATAAATGTCATAAAGCCCACCATGACCAGCATGGACGCCACCACCAGGGACTGGATATGCCCCATGCCGGCTCCCCTGGCATAATAGATGAGGAACCGGATGATGAAGAGGATCCCCACCAGAAACGGGACGGAGCCGCAGATCAGGAAGAATACCAGCGGCTTGTACATCATGTAAGCACGGATGATGGTGAGGACGGACTTTTTAATATATCCCCCCATGCTGTGGAAAAGCCTGGACTTGCGCAGCTCCGGGTTGGTCCGGACCGGCACCGAGGTAATGGCCATGCGGTTCCGTCCGGCCTGCACGATGGTCTCCAGGGTATAGGTATAGGAATTGATCACATTGATATGCAGGGCGGCATCCCTTGAATATGCCCGAAAGCCGCTGGGGGCATCGGGTATATCCGTGGCGGAAGCCTTGCGTACCACGAAGCTTCCCAGATGCTGCAGCTTCTTCTTCAGGGGGGAGAAATCCTCGATGGAATCGATGGGACGCTCGCCGATGACGATCTCGGCTTCCCCGTCTAAGATCGGCCGCACCAGCTTTTCGATGTCATCTCCGCAATACTGGTTGTCGGCATCGGTATTGACGATGATGTCCGCCCCGTTGCGTATGCAGGCGTCGATGCCGGCCATGAAGCCCTTTGCCAGGCCTTTGTTCTGGGGAAAGCTCACGATATAGTTGACTCCCCAGTCCTTGGCCACCTGTACGGTCTGGTCCTTGCTGCCGTCATTGATGATCAGGTATTCGATCTGATCTATGCCCTCGATGGACTTCGGCAGGGCATCCAGGGCGATGGTCAGCGTTTCCGCCTCATTATAGCAGGGTATCTGAATGATCAGCTTCATGGCCTGGTATCTTCTCCTTTATCAGTCTCTGATGTCGATGCGGCGATATAGATCGGCCTGTGCTTGGATTCCAGGTATGCCTTTGCCAGGTACTGGCCGATGATCCCCATGCAGAAAAGCTGGATCCCGGATGCAAGCAGGATGATGCAGACCATGGAGGGCCAGCCGCTGGTGGGATCTCCAAACAAGAGCTTGCGGATGATGATAAAGAGGATCATGACGAAGGCGATGAAGGACATGAAGATGCCGAACCAGGTAGCCATGGAAAGCGGCACCGTAGAAAAGGCGATGATCCCCTCCACCGCATATTTGAAGAGCTTCCAGAAGGACCACTTTGTCTCGCCGGCGATCCTCTCCACATTCTCAAATTCGAACCATTTCGTGCGGAAGCCGATCCATCCGTAGATGCCCTTTGTGAACCGGTTGTATTCCCGCATGGACAGGATGCCGTCCACCATGGTACGGGACATGATCCGGTAATCCCTGGCTCCGTCTACGATCTCTGCATTGGACATCCGGTTGATCATGCGGTAAAACATCCGGGCAAAAAAAGACCGGATGGGAGGCTCTCCCTTTCGCGTGACCCTCCTGGTGGCGGCGGAATCATAGCCGTCCTCCCGGATGGCGCTAAGCATATCCGGCAGAAGGGAGGGGGGATCCTGCAGATCCACGTCCATGGTCACCACATAGTCCCCGCGGGAATGCTCCATGCCCGCAAAAAGCGCCGCCTCCTTCCCGAAATTTCTGGAAAAGGAAACATAGCGCACCCGGCTGTCCTTCTCCCTCAGGGAGCGGACCAGGGAAAGGGTCCCGTCAGAGGAGCCGTCGTCTACAAAAAGAAACTCCATCTCCACATCCGGAAAGCGCTCCCGGATCACCTCCGAAGCCGCTATGATTTCTTTGTAAAAAAACGGGATCGCATCCTGCTCGTTATAGCAGGGGACCACTACGCTCAAAAGGCTCATCCGTCATCTCCTGATTACGTCCATGACCCGGGGTACTGCCGTACACCTGACCCGGAGCCGCTCTTTCGGATGGGGGGCGGATTCCACGCTCTCCCCCTTTTCATTTATGATCTGCAGGACGGTCCCCCGTTCAACCCTAAGCCCGGGGCCAAGCAGTTCGATCTCCTCGCCTACGCTGAATTTATTCTTCTGCCTCAAAAAGAATGACCCGTCCTCGAGGACCTCCTCCGCAATGCCCAGATATACCGCCTCCTGAAGGAGAGCATCTCCCTCATAGATCTGGCCTGTCTCATCGGGTCTTCCGAAATAGAACCCGGTGAAGTGCTCCCTTAAGGTGCACCGTGCGATCTCCCTCCGGTAGAGGGGCAGGCGCTCCCGGTACAGGGCCGGATCCACAAAGTAATCATCCAGGGCCTGGCGGTAGGTGCCGGTCACGGCGGCCACATAAAGAGCGGGCTTCATCCTTCCCTCGATCTTGAAGCTGTCGATCCCCGCTTCTACCAGCTCCGGGATATGCTCTGCCATACACAGGTCCCTGGAGCTGAAAAGAAAGGTCCCGCGGTCATTTTCCACCACCGGCATATATTCCCCGGGCCGGCTCTCCTCCATGACGGAATAGCCCCAGCGGCAGGGATGGGTGCATTCGCCCCGGTTGGCATCCCGAAATGCAAGATAGCTCGAAAGCAGGCACCGCCCGGAATAGGAGATGCACATGGCTCCATGGACGAAGCATTCGATCTCCATGTCTTCCGGGATCTCCTCCCGGATCCGGCGGATCTCCTCAAGGCTCAGCTCCCTGGCGGCTACGCACCGTTTCGCTCCCAGCTCATGCCAGAAGCGGAATGCGGCATAGTTCGTATTGTTGGCCTGGGTGCTGATATGCCTCTCGATCTTCGGGCACAGTCTCCCTGCCAGCTCAAAAAGCCCGGGATCGGCCAGGATCAGAGCGTCCGGCTCAAGCTCCGAAAGCTCATTAAAATATGACCCGGCCTCCTCAAGGTCTTTATTATGGGCCAGGATATTGGCCGCTACATAGACCCGGACTCCATTCGCATGGGCGAAGCGGATGCCCTCGTCCATCTCCTCAAGGCTGAAATTCCTGGCCTTCGCCCGCAGGGAAAAGGCCTCTCCCCCGATATAAACCGCATCCGCGCCAAAATGCACAGCGGTCTTCAGCTCCTCCAGCCCCTTGGCCGGAGACAGGATCTCAGGCTTCTTTCTCATCCGCCCTCTTCCTCTGAATCTTCCTTCTCCTCCCTGCCGGACATGACCTCCATCATTTCTTCCGCCGTCATGGAGGTATTGAGGGTATAGGTGCCGGGCTTCAGGTCTCCCCGGTAGGAGGACAGGGTCTCCTGGATGAAAAAGAGCTTACTGTCCCGGACAAGGCCGCTCTCCTGCAGGATCTCGCCGATATCGAGAGCCGAGGAGCCCATGGGGATCTCCACGGTGCGGTCCATTCCCTCCCCTACCGTCACCGGAGTCTCGGAAAAGACCCGGAAACCGTAGTCATAGGCGGTGAGGCAGACCCGCTTTACCAGGATGAACACGGCCACCAGGATGGCAAGCCGGACAGCCAGGTTTATGACAGACACAAGGATGCGTCTTATTTTCAGCCAATCCATCCTGCTCAAAAATCCATCCTCTCCATGATCCGGTCGAACAGCTCCTGGACCAGCCGGAAGAATTCCCACTCTGCCATGAGGTAATCGTAAACCTCGGGACGGGAAAGAAGCTCCTCATTACGAAGCCTCAGTTCCGCCACCCTGTCGTAGATATCTTCGTTTTCCGGGGCATGCTGAAGGAAATAATTCTCCCTGCGGAATTCCCTCACCTTCTCGGAAATCTCCGGCTCGGCGGCAAGAACCTCGCACATATGCACATAATCCTGATACTTCCTGGTGTCCTTGATGAGCCGGATAAATTCATCCACATGCGCCGCCAGTACTTTTTCATCCGTCATGCGTAAGCTCAGACCTCCATGATGATCGGCAGGAGCATGGGCCTGCGCTTCGTGCTCCGCCAGATATATTCGCTTAAATTATCCTTAAGGGCGGCCTTGATCTTGCTCCAATCCGTCACGCCCTTATCCTGCAGCTCCTCCAGGGTATCCTCCAGCACGTCATAAGCATCCTCCATCAGCTCGTCCGCCTCCCGGACATAGACGAAGCCGCGGGATACGATCTCCGGTCCTGCCAGGATCTGCCCCGTGCCCTTCTCCAGGGTCATGACGATGACCACGACGCCGTCGTCCGCAAGCCTCTGGCGGTCGCGGAGCACCACGCTCCCCACGTCCCCTACTCCAAGCCCGTCCACATAGACGGAGCCGGTCTGGACATGATCTGTGACCCGGGCCTCTCCGGCACTCAGCTCCAGCACGTCCCCGGAATGCAGCATCAGGATCCTCTCATGGGGGATGCCGAGCTCGGCCGCGATCTCTGCCTGGGCATGGCGCTGGCGGTACTCCCCATGCACGGGGATGGAATAGTAGGGCTTTACCAGGGAATAGATCAGCTTGATCTCCTCCCTGCACGCATGGCCGGATACATGCACATCCTGGAATATGACCTCCGCCCCCTTGGCCTCCAGCTCATTGATGACCTTGGACACGGCCTTTTCATTGCCCGGGATGGGATTGGAGCTGAAAATGATGGTATCATTCGGCTTAATGGTCACCTTCTTGTGGATATTCTGGGCCATCCGGGACAGGGCCGCCATGGATTCCCCCTGGCTCCCCGTGGTAATGATCACCGTCTTTTCCTCCGGGATATTGCGGATCTGGTCGATCTCCATCAGGGTATCCTCCGGGATCTGGATATAGCCCAGCTCCTGGGCGGTCTCGATGACATTGACCATGGAGCGCCCCTCCACCATTACCTTCCGCTCGTATTTATGGGCCGTATTGATGATCTGCTGTACCCGGTCTACATTGGAGGCAAAGGTCGCCACGATGATCCTCTTGCCCGCATGCTCGGAAAAAAGCGTATCAAATATCCGGCCGATGGTCCTCTCCGAATTGGTGAAGCCCTGCCGCTCCGCATTGGTGCTGTCGCACATGAGAGCCAGGACGCCCTTCTTTCCTATTTCCCCGAATCTCTGCAGATCGATGGCATCCCCGTATACCGGGGTATAGTCCACCTTGAAATCCCCGGTATGGACCACGATGCCCGCCGGGGAATAGATCGCCAAAGCGGACGCATCCGCAATGGAATGGTTTGTCTTGATAAATTCGATCCGAAACTGGCCCAGATTGATCGACTGGCCATTGCGGATGACCTTCCGTTTTGTGGTTTTTAAAAGGCCGTGCTCCTCCAGCTTGCGGTTGATCAGGCCGATGGTAAGCTTCGTCGCATAGATCGGCGCGTTGACCTCCCTCAGGATATAAGGCAGGGCTCCGATGTGATCCTCATGGCCGTGGGTAATGACAAAACCCTTGACCTTGTCCAGGTTTTCCTTCAGATAGGTCACATCCGGGATGCACAGATCGATCCCCAGCATGTCGTCCTCCGGAAAAGCCAGGCCGCAATCCACCACAATGATACTGTCCCCGTACTCAAAGGCGGTGATATTCAGGCCGATCTGCTCCAGGCCGCCCAGCGGAATGATCCTCAGCTTTGAGTCCGGGTCCATATTCAGTTTATTCACAAAAAATCAATGCCTCCTTATCTTTATTCCTCTGATCCCCCAAGAAGGGCATCAAATAAATCTGCCACGGCATCCCTTTCCTTCTCGTCCGTGACATCCTCATAAAGCACATCTCCCCCGTCGGCTGACCTCTCCCTCAGGATCTTCGCCTCGGTAGCTTCCTCCTCGTCCATGGAGTCGCTCACTAAAAGATAGGTCACGCCTCCCAGGGTCGTGCTTCCCATAATGTACCAGCTTTCCGTCTGTCCGTCTTCGCCCGTGATAAAAATTGATTTTTCCATTGCTCTCCCTAATCCTCCGGAGGCCTCGTATCCGAAAGGTAATCCTCAAGGATCACGGCGGCCGCTACGCTGTCGAGCCTCCCTGCCCCGTCCTGCCCGGTGGTCTTCAGGATGTCCAGCGCCTCTTCTGTGGTAAGGCGTTCATCCTGAAACTCTACCGGCAGCCCGGTCCTCTGCCGGAGCATGTCCGCAAACTCCCTGGTCTTTGCCGAGCGTTCTCCCTCTCTGCCGTCCATATGAAGGGGAAGGCCGAGAACGATCCGCCGGATGCCCCGCTCCTCTATGATCCGCTCTATGGCAGACAATGTGCGCCTGAGCTTCGTCTCTCTTTCACGGAAGATGGTAGGAAGGGTGACCACCGTAAGGCCGAGGCCGTCCGTCGCCGCCACGCCCACAGACTTCGCTCCGAAATCCAGCGCCAGGATCTGTTCCGTGGCCATCAGTCGTTCCAGTGGTTGTTTTTGATATACTCGTTCAGAAGCTCCTCCACCAGCTCATCCCGCTCCACCTTCATGATCAGGCTCCTGGCATTGTTGTGGCTCGTGATATAGGTGGGATCTCCGGACATGATATAGCCCACGATCTGATTTACCGGATTGTAGCCCTTTTCGCTGAGCGCCTCATATACCGTGGAAAGCACCACCCTTACGCCGGTCTCCGGTTCTGTCTGTACCTTAAAATATTGTGTATTCCCAAGATCCATATCTGACCTCCCCGTTTTCGTTCACATAAGATATTTTATTCTACAACACCAGTCAAGAAAATTCAAATCTCCAGACCAGCCAGGAAAGAAAGACCAGGGCGGCGGTCTCGGTGCGGAGGATCCTCTTTCCCAGGGATACCGGCTTTATGCCATGCTCTGCGGCCTCCTGTATCTCTGCCTCGGAAAAGCCCCCCTCCGGGCCGATGAAGACAGCGATCCGCTCTCCTTCCTTCAATCCCCCGATCACCTCCCTTGTCTGGGAGAAGCCGTCGGAAAGCTCATAGGGGATCAGGGCACAGTCCATCAAGGCCGCCTGCCGTACGGCCTCCGAAAAGTCCGTCACCTCCCGCACAGCGGGCACCTGGCTCCTGCGGCTCTGCTTGGCCGCGGCCTCCGCGATCCGTTCCCAGCGACTGACCTTTGCTTCTGCCTTATCTCCACTGAGCTTCACCACCGAACGCGCAGACCTCACGGGGATGACCTCATGGACTCCCAGCTCCACGGCCTTCTGCAGGATCAATTCCATCTTATCGCCCTTGGGCAGGCACTGGTATAGGCTTACCTGCACCGGAAGCTCCACCCCGGCCTCCTTGATGAAATCCAGCCGGCAGCAGACCGTATCCTCCCCGATGCGCTCGATATGGCAGCGATACTCCCGGTCGGTCACTCCGTCCGACACGGAAATAACCTCTCCTGGGCGCATGCGGAGCACGTCACGGATATGGAGGAAATCCTGCCCCCGGATCAATATGTCCCTGTCCCGGATATCGGAGGGCTCAGCGAAGAAGTGATGCATTTCCCGCCTCCGCCGTAAGGGAGCACCATTCTCCCTGCTCCTTTTCTGCCATGACCCGGTATCCCCCCTCCTTAAGGGCCTGGATCACCTGCTCCTTCTTTTCTATGAGGATGCCGGAAAAGATCACCCGGGAATCCTCCTTCAGGAAGCTTCCCATAAGGGGCACCAGGGGGATCAGGACCGGCGGCAGGATATTAGCCACCAAAACATCATAATCTCCCCCGATCTGCTTCAGGATCTCTCCTCCCTCCAGCACATCCCCGATAAGCAGGCGGAAATCCCTGCCGGAAAGGCCGTTCTTTTCAAAATTATCCAGGACCGCCGCCTCGGCATTGGGATCGATGTCTACGGCCGTCACGGTATCCGCCCCGAAATAAAAGGCCGCCATGGAAAGGATCCCGCTGCCTGTGCCAAGATCCAAAACCCTCATCCCCGGCAGGACCAGGGATCCCATCTCCCGGATGCAGAGCTGGGTCGTTTCATGCGCTCCGGTGCCAAAGGCCGTGCCCGGGTCGATATGCCAGACCATGTCCCCCTCCGGAGCCTCTTCCTCCTCCCAGGAGGGAACCACGCAGATCTTCCTTCCGTCGTAGAGGCTGATGGAAAAGGCATGGAAGTAATCCTTCCAGCGGTTCAGCCAGTCTGCGTCATCGCTTTTAGAGGAACTGAGCCTTCCCTCCCCGATGTCTGCCGTTTCCTTAAGCCGGTTTAAGGCCTCCTCCACGGCAGGAATGAGGTCCTCCGACCCCTCCTCCAGATAAAAGGAGATGACCGCCTCTCCCTGGGGGATCTGCTTTACGGGGACCTCATCCACAAAGATCTCCTTCAGCTCCTGCTCCGTAAAGGGGACGGAATCTTCGATCTCAAAGCCCATGATCCCGGCCTCGGAAAGTGCGGCGCAGACCAGATCCTCTGCCTCCGTCTTCGTCCTGATGGAATATTTCGTATACTGCATGGCTCCTCCTCATATTTGCCTCAAAGAGGTGTTTTATGTATAATCATTGGTATATCAAGCATAAGGCAGGTGGCGGTCATGTCAATCCGGATCCATAACTTCATAGGGCGTTTCGGATGGAACGCAAGAAAATACTTCCCCAGGCTCTCCAGCAACTGGTACCTGAAGCTGCAGTTTGCCTCCCGGCGGAAGCTGCAGAAGCGGTATATCGAGTATTTCATGGGAAACGAAGAGCCTCCCATGCCCTTAGTGGTCAATATCGAGACCATCAACCGCTGCAACTCCACCTGCGCCTTCTGTACGGCCAATATCTACGCGGAAAAGCGTCCTTTGAGAAAGATCGACGATGCCCTGTACCGCTCCATCATCGACCAGCTGGCCGACTGGGGCTACAAGGGCCACCTGACGCTCTATGGCAACAACGAGCCCTGGCTGGACAAGCGCATCGTGGAATTCCACCAATATGCCCGGGAGAAGCTCCCCGACAGCTATATCTTCATGTCTACCAACGGCCTGCTCCTTACCTTGGATAAGGTGAAGCAGATCGTGCCTTATCTCAACCAGCTGATCATCAACAACTATTGCATGGACATGAAGCTCCATAAAAACATCCAGGAGATCTATCTCTATGTAAAGTCCCATCCGGAGGAATTCCGGGATGTAGAGATCCTGATCCAGATGCGCTACCTGCAGGAAGTGCTGACCAACCGGGCCGGAAGCGCCCCGAATAAAAAGAATACCACCAAGGTCATCAAAGAAACCTGCCTGATGCCTTATACGGATATGTTCATCGTGCCGGATGGAAGGATGGCGATCTGCTGCTGCGATAATTATGAGACTACCTGCCTGGCTGACCTGAACAAGGTCCCGCTGAAGGAAGGCTGGAACAGCGCGGCCTACCGGCAGCTGAGGGAATCCGTGGCAGAGGGCCGGCAGAATTATCCCTTCTGCAAATTCTGTGATTTCATTGACGCGGGGCTCCGCATGGACATCGTAAAGGATGCCCTGGACCATCCCGGACAGAAGCACGGGGCAAGGCAGTCCTTCTTCCGGACCTAAGGGCTAGTCGATCTCGTTCTCTCCGCCCTTTTTCTCCTCATGATACTCCTGCTCGGTATTGACACTCCAAATATTGTCTTTGGAAGCGATCCCGCCCAGGATGTTTTTCACGGTCTCGAAGGAGGTGCACATGGAGTGGTCGATATTATTATAGCGGTGCTGGCCGTTCCTTCCCACGCAGTAGAGATTGTCGATCCCCTTAAGATAGGCCACCAGCTCGTCGATGCGGTCATAGGTATCGAAATAGGCAGGGTAGGCCTTCCGGACCCGCTCCACATGGGTATCGATGACCTCCGAGGCCGAGTCAATAAGCCCCATCTTCACCATCTCTCCCACGGCGAAATCCGAGAAATCCCCATCCTTCATGATCCAATATTCATCGCCCTCATTCACGAAGTATTCCAGGCCGATCCATACGGTATGCTCCAGATCCTTTATCATATAAGGCGACCAGTTATTATAGATCTGGAAGCGGCCCATCTTGACCCTCCGGTCCTGCACATAGACCCAGCAGTCCGGCACGATGTCCGATACCGTCCGGATATCGGTCTTATTCTTCAAATTGAGCTTCGGCACCAGGACTCCCAGGGTCATGTAATCCCTGTAGGGAAGGCCGGCCGCGATCTCATGCATATCCTCCGGCACGTCATTCATCCCGCACACCAGATCCTTAAGGGGCATGGATGAGATGATGATGTCGCCCTCCATCTCCTTCTCCTCCCCGCCGCTTTCATAGGTGACCCCTGTGAGGCGGTTGTTTTCATCCTTATGGATCCGGACGACCCGGCTTTCGGTCAGGATAGTCCCCCCCAGCTTCCTTACCTCCTCTGCCGTGACATCCCAGAGCTGCCCGGGTCCGAGCTTGGGATATTTGAATTCCTCGATGAGGGAAGTATTGACCTTGCGGTTTTTCACATGGAAGGTCCTGCCGAAGAAATCCCGGATGATGCCGAAGATGGATAAGCCCTTCGTCCTCTGCCGGCCCCAGGAGGCGTCGATCTCGGAGGGATGCCGGCCCCAGAGGTTTTCGGTATAGTACTCGAAAAACATGGAATAAAGCCGCCTGCCGAAATTGTTGATATAAAGGTTTTCCAGATTGTCCTCCGGCCTTTTGTGGAAGACCGAGCCGAGGTATGAGAAGCCCACCTTCATCGTCGTGAGGAACCCGAAATTACGGAAGGTCTCCGGACTCAATGAAATGGGGTAATCATAGAATTTATTATCGAAAAGGATCCGGGAGACCCTGTGCCGCTTCAGCATGACCCGGTCTGTCCTTTCCGGATCGGGGCCGCCCTGCTTCAGGGGCATGCTGCGTCCCAGCATGATGTCGTCCTTTGTGGGGCTTCCCTGGAGGGGCAGCATTTTCTCCCACCATTCATTGACCTCGTCCACCCGGGAAAAGAAGCGGTGTCCTCCCATATCCATGCGGTTGCCCTTATAGGTGACCGTCTTGGAGATGCCTCCGAATTCCCGGCTCTCCTCAAATACCACCACCTCAAAATCCTTTGACCTGGAAAGCAGCTCATAGGCCGCCGTAAGCCCCGCAGGGCCCGCACCGATCACAATCACTTTTTTCATATGCTTTTATTTGATTCCCCTGTAAATAATAAAACCCTTTTGTGATATAATATACCCTATATCAGAATGGAGTGTAAAGAGATGAACCGAAAAACCGTGGGAGTGATGGCATTGATCACTATCGCCGTGGCATGCCTTCCTCTTTTCACCATAAACTGCATCGGCGGCCATGACATCCTGTACCATCTGCTGAGGATCGACGCATTGAAGTCCGGGATCCAAAACGGGCTGCCCTTCCTGCGGGTGAATCTCCTTTTCTTCGGCGGCATGGGCTATGCAAGCTCCATGTTTTATCCGGATTTTCTGCTGTACCTCCCGGCCGTCTTAAGAGCCCTGGGGGCAGGGATCGATCTTTCCTTCCACATTTTCGTCGCCTTCTGTATCATTGCCGGCTTTACTTCCGCCTATTTCAGCATGAAGACCGTTACCCGGGGAAGGCTTGCGCCGCTTTGCTGTGCCATGATCTTTACGCTTTACCAATACTTCCTGGACGACATCTTTACCCGGAGCGCCGTGGGCGAATATACGGCCATGCTCTTTCTTCCCCTGGTGCTCGCCGGGCTCTATGACCTGATCTTCCTGGAGTTTAAGAAGCCTTACCTGCTGGGGCTCGGCATGGCGGGGATCATCCTCTGCCATACCCTGACCACTCTGCTTGCCCTGGTGCTCTGTCTTGCGGCCGTACTCATCTGCTGCAGAAGGCTCCTCAAGTCCCCGGGAAAGCTCCTGAAGCTTTGTCTCACGGCCCTCTGCGTGCTCTGCGCGACGTCTTTTTACTGGCTTCCCATGCTGGAGCAGATGGCTTCCTCTTCCTTCCAATACGCAAACAGCATCTTCGACCTGCAATACGAGAGGATGCTCCTTAAGGATGTATTCCAGAACCGGCATCCGGGGATGGGGCTTGCCATTTTCCTGCTGCTTGCCCCCAGGCTTTTCCTGAAAAAAAGATCAGACCTGATCCGCTTTGCCGATCTCTGCCTCCTCGCGGCCTTTCTCTTCATCCTATGCACCACCGGGCTCTTTCCCTGGGGAAGGCTTCAGGACGAGCTCTCCTTCATCCAGTTTCCCTGGCGGCTCTTTGCGGTCACGGGCCCGCTCCTTGCCTTTGCAGAGGCGATCTATCTCGATGCTTTCCAGGAGCTCCTCCCCTCTGCACCCTGGTCCAAGGAAGCCTCCTGCCTCCTGTGCGCCACGGCTGTGCTGATCGTCATGACGGTCTCTGCCATCCAGACCCAGGGAAGGAATGATCAGGAATATTATTCCTACTCCGATGATTATTTTGATTACGCCCCCTATACCGGGAATGTGATCGGGGGTGAATGGCTGCCCATGGGCGCCACGGACCGGGACTCCCTTACCACGGATGCGCCCTTTGCCCTGCTGCCGGATGGAAAAAAGGTGGAGGTCCTCCGGGATCGGAACTCCCTCTCCTTAACCGGCCTGGATTCTTCCCTTTCCTATGTGGATGTGCCCTTCCTCTATTATAAGGGATACCGCGCCGCATCCCTTGCCGGAAATCCCCTGAAGCTGGACGGAAGCGGGGAAAACGGCAGGGTAAGGGTATATCCCGATGGGGCAGAGGGGATCTATGTCTCCTACGGCGGTACGGCCCTGCAGAAGGCCTCTACCTGGATCTCTCTCCTGACCCTCCTCGGCGTACTGGGACTTGGCTTCTATAAGAAGCGGAAAGGAGCGCCGAAGGAATGAGCCGGAGAGTTTACCTCCTGATCCTGTGCCTGTGCTTCCTCGATGCCCTGGCGGTATCCTGGATATGGAGGAAAAAGGGCCGAAAAAACGCGCTTTGCGTATTCTCTGCCCTTACGGCGGTGGTGCTGCGTGTGACCTACATTATCTATACGCCCCACTGGATCCGCCAGCATGACGTGATCGGCTTCGGGAATTTCGAAGGGCAGGCTCCCTTCATCGAATGGTTTGTGTCCCATTTCTCCCTTCCGGATTTTGACCCAAGGGAGCGGTGGGGATTCTTCCAGCCGGCCCTGCACCACATCCTGTCTGCCTTCTGGATCCGGCTGCAGGTATTTTTCGGCATTGCCTACAAGCAGGCCTGTGAAAACGTGAAGGTGCTGACCCTCATCTTTGTGCTTGTCCTGCTCTGGTATGCCTACCGGATCTTTGTCCAGGCCGGCCTTACGGACTGGCCCCTTGCCATAGCCTTTACCCTCTCAGCCATCCATCCCGGATTCATCCTGCTTTCCGGCTCCATCAATAACGACGCCCTCTGCGAGATGCTGACGATCATGAGCCTTTATTATGCCATGTGCTGGTATAAGAACCGGACCATGAAGCTCATCGCAAAGACCGCACTCTGCGTGGGGCTTTCCATGATGGCAAAGCTTTCCGGGGTACTCTCTGCCCCGGCTATCGCCTTTCTCTTCCTTATGGTACTGATCCGGGAAGGGAAGCCGGATCTGCTGAAATACCTGAAGCAGTATACGGTCTTTGCCCTGATCAGCTTTCCTCTGGGGCTTTTCTTCCCCTTAAGAAATTACCTTGCCTTCGGCGTCCCCTTAACCTACACCCCCGGCGTGGGGGAGCCGGTCTATGGCCATTCCCTGCTTTCCCGGCTCTTTGACCTGAGGACGGACTCTCCCTTTGTGCATCTGACCCGCAGGCAGGACAGCTATGATGAATTTAATATCTTCCTTTCCATGCTGAAGACCTCCCTTTTCGGGGATACGGATTTCCGCCGGGCAGACCTGCCATTACTCACTCCCTTCGCCTGGCTCCTGCTCACCGCGGGGATAATGCTTGCCATGCTTTTCCTCCTTGCCATGATCCACTGCATCCTCCGCTGGAGAGAGGATAAGGTCATCCTCTGGTACTGGGTCATCGCACTCGTCATCCCCTTTGCCTTCCTGATCCGCTTAAGCTTCTCGATCCCTTATTTCAGCTCCCAGGATTTCCGGTACATCCAGTATGTGATCGTGGTACAGTCCCTGTTTTTGGGGAAGTCCCTGATGATAAAGGGCTGCAAGAGGGAGCTGAATCCCTACGGGCTTCTCTCTGCGGGGATCACCGCGGCTTTCAGCGCATTTACCACGGCCGTCTATGTGCTGCTTGGCGTGCCGTAAGGGCTTCATTTTGTCCGAAGCCTTTTTTGTGATATGATGGGTCTATTATGGAATGTTATCTGGATAATTCAGCTACAACAAGAATGGATGAGGAAGCCGCGGCTCTGATGCAGAAGCTGATGCTTTCGGATTACGGCAACCCATCCAGCCTCCACCGGAAGGGCTTTGAGGCGGAAGGCTACGTAAGGGACGCCGCGAAAACCTTTGCCGGCATCCTCTGGTGCGACCCCTCCGAGATCTGCTTCACCTCCGGCGGCACGGAAAGCAACAACGCCGCCATCATCGGTGCGGCTCTTGCCAATAAAAGAAGAGGAAACCGGATCATCACCACGCAGCTGGAGCATGCTTCCGTGTCCTCTCCCGTGCATTTCCTCACGGAGCAGGGCTTCGAAGCCTCCTACCTGGATGCCGACAGCCGCGGTTCCATCGATCTTTCCCAGCTTGAGCGCCTGCTTTCGGACGACGTGATCCTGGTATCCGTCATGCATGTGAATAATGAGATCGGAAGCCTCCTTCCCATCGAAGAGATCGGGAAGCTCATCCGGAAAAAGCAGAGCTCCTGCCTTTTCCACGTAGATGATGTGCAGGGCTTCGGGAAGCTTTCCCTTATCCCGAAAAACGCCTGCATCGACCTGCTCTCCGCCAGCTCCCACAAGCTGCACGGGCCGAAGGGAGCAGGGCTTCTCTATATCAGCTCAAGGACGAAGCTGTCCCCCATCCTTTTCGGAGGAGGACAGCAGAAGGGACGGCGCTCCGGTACCGAAAATGTGCCCGGGATCGCAGGCTTCGCCCTGGCCGCAGGAAAGATGTACGGCCGTCTCGAAGAAAACTATAAGCATATGGAGGCGCTCAAGGATCTGCTTTTAAGCGAGCTGCAGGATCTCGAGGGCATAACCCGAAACGGCGGGGATGTGCCCTATATCATCTCCCTTTCCGTCAAAGGAGTGCGCTCGGAGGTGCTGCTCCACGCCCTGGAGGACCGGGGGGTTTATGTCTCCGCAGGAAGCGCCTGCTCCTCCAACAAGCCTTCGGTCTCCGCGGTGCTCAAGGCCATCTCCGTGCCGGAGGAGGCTCTTTCTTCCACCATCCGGATCTCCCTCTGCCCGGGCAATACCGAAGAAGAGATCCGGTATGCGGCCGGCTGTATGAGGGAGATCATCCCCCGGCTCCGCAAATTTGTCCGTAAATAAGGAGTTCTTCATCATGGATCATTTATTCCTTGTAAAATACGCAGAGATCGGCATCAAGGGAAAAAACCGGCATCTTTTTGAGGATGCCCTGATGCGGCAGATCCGTTATGCCTTAAAAAAACTGCCCGGAAGCTACGGCGTGTCTAAGTCCAGCGGTAGGATCTTCGTAAACTGCGAGGACGCCGGAAGCTGCGACATGGATGCCGTGGCGGATGCGCTGGGGCGGGTATTCGGCATCAGCGCCTTCTGTCCCGTATCCTGCGGAACCGACCGCTCCCTGGAGGCCATCTGCCAGAGCACCGTGGAGTATGTGCGTTCGAACTATCCGGAGCATGATTTTACCTTTAAGGTGGAGACCAGAAGGGCCGACAAATCCTATCCCCTGACCTCCATGGAGGTGGAGGCCGCGGTGGGAGAAGCCATCCTGAACGCCCTGCCCGGGCTCCGGGTGGATGTACACGAGCCGGAGGAGATGATCCATGTGGAGATCCGGGAGCAGATCTATATTTATTCCCGGATCATAAAGGGGCCCGGCGGCATGCCCGTGGGCACGGGAGGCAAGGCGATGCTCCTTTTATCCGGAGGGATCGACTCTCCCGTGGCCGGATATATGATCGCCAAAAGGGGAGTCATCCTGGATGCCGTTTATTTCCATGCCCCGCCCTATACCTCAGACCGGGCGAAGCAGAAGGTCATCGATCTGGCGGAGCAGGTGGCCAGGTATGCCGGGCCCATCTATCTGCATATCATCAATTTCACGGACATCCAGCTGGCTATCTATGAGAACTGTCCCCATGACGAGCTCACCATCATCATGCGCCGATATATGATGATCATCGCAGAGCGGCTGGCCAGGCAGAGCGACTGCTTAGGACTGGTGACGGGAGAATCCATCGGGCAGGTGGCAAGCCAGACCATGAAAAGCCTGCTGGCTACGGATGATGCCAGTACCCTTCCGGTCTACCGCCCCCTGATCGGCTTTGACAAGCAGGAGATCATCGACAAGTCCCTCGCCATCGGCACCTATGAGACCTCGATCCTGCCCTTTGAGGACTGCTGCACGATCTTTGTGGCAAAGCATCCTGTGACCAAGCCGAACCTCAATATCATCAAGCGTTCCGAAATGAAGCTTGCAGGCCAGATCGACCGGCTTCTGGAGGAGGCCATCGCCTCTGACGAGCTGGTGGTGGCAGGAAAGTGAGGCCCGCCATGCCGGAGGGATTTCCCGGAAAGCCGCAGATGCCGCCCCAGATCCTTTTCCTAAGCGGATTTCTGATCGGCGCCTTTCTTTTTCCGCTGGTATATGGCACGGATCTATTGCAGGTAACCTATGATTCCTGGATCTTTACCCTGCCCGATCCGGACATCAAGCAGCATTATCTGGGCTTCCTGCATTATGCCCATTCCGACTGGCAGTTTCCTCCGGGACTTTTCGACACCCTTTCCTATCCCCATAAGATGTCCATCGTATGGACGGATTCCATCCCGGGGCTCTGCCTTATCTTTAAGCTGCTGCGCTCCCTCCTGCCCAAGCTTTTCCAATTCTTCGGCTGGTTCGGGCTTTTTTCCTTTGCCCTTTCCGGCGCCTTGTCTGCCCTGCTGGTAAGGCGGCTTACGAAGGATACCTTCCTTTCCCTTCTGTATGTGCCGGTGATGGTGCTTTCCTTCCCGGTGCTGCAGAGGCTCTATTACCATACCTCCCTGGCGGCCCACTGGGTCATCCTGCTTGCCCTCCTCATCTTCTTTGAAGAGCGGGAATGGAACCTGAAGCGAAGATGCGTGGTCTGGGGCCTGATGGGGGCCCTCTGCGTCATGATCCATTCCTATTTCCTGCCCATGACCGGCATCGCGATGTTTACGGGGGAGGTGGTGCTTCATCTCCTGAATCATACGCCGAAGCGCCAGATCCTTTTCCCCTGCGCCGCATTTTCCGCGGCCGGGCTCCTTACCCTCTTCCTTTTCGGGGCTTTTTCCGTGCCGGTGAACCACTCCGGCTATGCGGTGGGAGGCTTCAACGCAAATCTGGGAACCTTTGTGAATTCCCTGGGAGACGGGCTCCTGCCTCCCTTCGAGAATAAATACGGCACCCAATATGAGGGCTTTGCCTATCTGGGAACCGGCATGATCCTTGCGGCGCTGATCGCTATGATCCTTCTTTTCATCCGGCTGATCCTAAGGCGCATGGCAGGGAAGACCTTCCGTAACATCTGCATGGAGCACATCTATGCCTCCGCCTGTGTGGTCATGATCCTGGTCTACATCATCATCTCCGTCTTTCCGGAAGCGGACCTGGGCACCCTGACCCTGATCCCGGACTTCACTCCCCTGAAGATCAAGGTCCTGGCCGGGGTATTCCGCTCCAATGGACGCCTGATCTGGCCGGCCTACTATCTGATCATCCTGTCTTCTGCCGCCGTCGTAAAAAGGCTTCTGCCCAGGGCGGGGATCTTTGTCCTGCTTGCCGCCTGCCTCCTGCAACTGCCGGATATCTATTATTTTGCGGCAAAAAAGAATGCTTATTTCACGGAAGAGAGATTCTTCATGAATCCCCTGGACCAGATCGCCCTGAATGAGGTCATCGGGGATTACCGCCATCTGGTGCTGGTCAGCGGCGACAATACGCTGATGATGCATGCCGGAGACTATGCCTACCAGCACGGCCTCACTCTGAACCGGTTTTACTTCGCAAGGGATATCAACGGATTGGTGGAGGATACCCTGGGGGAATACAAGATGAAGGAGCTTCCCCGGGAGGACTGCCTCTTTTTCTTCCGGGACGGGGCGGAAGAAGGCTGGAGGGACAGTGGGCTGCATTTCTACGAATTTGGGATGGAAGGCATCGTGCTGGGCTCTGATCGCGTGATCCCAAGCCTTCCGGAGATATAAAAAACGCCCGCCGTTTTTCCCGGCAGGCGCCTCCTTTTTGCTTCCCTGACGAATCAGATCATGTAGGGCTTCAATACCTCAAGGACATTGTCGATATTGTCCTCGGCATGGATATTGAGGTCGATGGGCTTAGACAGATCCAAGCTGAAGATGCCCATGATCGACTTCGCATCGATCACATACCTTCCTGAAACCAGGTCAAAGTCATAATCGAACTTTGTAATGTCATTCACAAAGGATTTAACCTTATCAATCGAATTCAGGGAAATCTGTACTGTTTTCATTTCCTTTTCCTCCTTGTATCTAAAAACGTCCGATTGCACAAGTATTATATTATGAGACCGTTTCCCAAAAGTCAAGCATCAGAGCAAATCTTTCATATACTCCGATGCCCTGCGCTCATTCTCCTCATCCTCCCTGCTGCGGCTCTTTCTGAGATAAAGCGCATATATGGCTATGATGATCAGCGTCGTGGATCCTGCATAGACCATATACGGGTTGATGGAATTTCCGATCCCGCCCTCCTGGTCAGAAGGAGCACGGTCTAATGCCACCAGCTCATAATTCTTTTTATTGGCATCCACTGTCGCATAGTGATAAATGGCAAAAAGCGGAGTGATCCAAAGCAGCAAGGCCAGTATGCCGATCATGATCTTTGTTTTCATTCCCTGCCTCCTTTTTCAAGCCAGTCTCCCCGGAGAAGCCCGTCATAATAAAAGACGATCCCGGGGAAGGAAACAGTCCAAAGAAAACCGGACCTGCGCATGGCACAGATCCGGCATGGTCTATCCTTACTCTACTGTGTAAGGGAGCAGCGCAAGATGACGGGCTCTCTTGATGGCCGTGGTCAAAAGGCGCTGATGCTTTGCGCAGGTGCCTGTGATCCTCCTGGGAAGGATCTTGCCCCTCTCAGAAATGTACCTCTTCAGCTTCACTACATCCTTGTAATCAATCTCATTGTCCTTGCCGCAGAACACGCAGACCTTTTTCCTGCGGTGAAAGCCGCCCCTGCGCCTCATGGGTCCATCTGCACGGTCAGAATTGTTTCGATTCATGTATGGCATGACTTATCTCCTTTATCCCTTAATGAAACGGCAGATCATCGTCAATCTCATTCGCCACGTTCATAAAGCCATCCTCCGGGCCGTCTCCGCCCTTCGGCTGGCCGGCTCCGTCATCCCTGCCGGAATCTCCGTCCGAACTACCATATCCATTCTCTGCCTGAGCTTTTTTGCTTTCCGCAAACTCAATTTCCTCAACCACGACATCGGTAGTATATACCGTCTGTCCTTCCTTATTCACGTAGCTTCCGGTCTGGATCCGGCCGGATAACGCAAACTTTGTGCCCTTATGGGCATAATTTTCCACGAACTCACCCTGCTTGCCGAAAGCGACGCAGGAAATAAAATCTGCGGTCTGCTCGTCGCCGCCCTCATTCTTCCTCTTGAAGCGGCGGTCTACCGCCAGCGTAAACCTGGCGACACACATCGGCTCGTTTCCCTGGGTATACCGAACGTTCGGATCTCTTGTAAGGCGCCCCATCAGTACAACTTTATTCATACTTTGCCCTACCTTTCTTTCTTAACTGACTTTAAGCTTCCTCCGGCGCTCCTGCCTCTGCATCTGCGGGGGCTTCTTCCGGCTCCGGAGCCTTCGGTGCTTCCTCTGCTGCGGCCGGCGCGGCATCCTCGGCGCTCTTTTCCTCGGCTTTGGGTGCTTCTGCCTCCTCATGCTTTACGGTAAGCTCCTTCTCGTCGGATACGATCAGATACCGGTGCACGAAATCCATGATCCGGATCCTCTGCTCGATCTCCACCGGAACCTCCGGCTCTGCCTGGAACTTGATGAAGGAATAATAGCCCTCCTTCGTCTTATGAACCTCATAGGCATAGCGCCTCTTGCCCCAATCGTCCACTGCGGTGATCTGTCCGCCGAAGCGTTCGATGAGTGCCTTGACCTTGTCGAAAGCTTCATTCTTTTCGCTTTCGTCAAGCTTGCCGTTGATCGCAACGGCCAACTCGTACTTGTTCATCTCTTACCTCCTCATGGTCTGTCCGGCCCGCCCTGTACGAGAGGGCGAGCAAGGTTTAATTGGATACATCACGAATCATCATATTATCACAATTATCTTTGGAAAACAAGACAAAAATAATGGAATAAGCGCACTGCCTCCGATGCCGGTCTATGCTGTGACCAGCTGGCCGCTTAAATTGTGATCCAGGATCATCTTACCACGATGGCTCCCAGGACCTCCCCGATGGGGGCATCGATAACCAGGTCTGCGCTGCCATCCCTTGCCGTAGTGCCTTTATTTAAGAGAACCAGCTTGCTGCCGTGGAAGTAATCCACCAGGCCCGCTGCCGGATAGACCACCAGGCTGGTGCCGCCGATGATCAGGACATCTGCCTGGGAGATGGCCTCCACCGCCCCCTGGATGGTGACACTGTCGAGCCCCTCCTCATAAAGCACCACGTCCGGTTTGATGGCTCCGCCGCATCTGCCGCATCTGGGCACCCCGTCCTCCCAGTTTTCCTTATCCTTCATGTAGTCCACATCAAAAAAATCGCCGCATTCCATGCAATGATTGCGGAGCACGGAACCATGGAGCTCATAGACGATCTCGCTGCCTGCATCCTGGTGCAGCCCGTCGATATTCTGGGTGACCACGGCCTTGAGCTTCCCGGCTTTTTCCAGCTCGGCAAGCTTCAGGTGGGCACGGTTCGGCTTGATGCCGTCCACCAGGATCTTATCCCGGTAGAACTTGTAAAATTCTGCCGTATGATGCATGAAGAAGGAATGGCTTAAGATGGTCTCGGGGGGATAGTCATATTTCTGGTGATAAAGCCCGTCCTTACTCCGAAAATCCGGGATCCCGCTTTCCGTGGACACCCCGGCTCCCCCGAAGAATACGATATTGTCCGTGCCATCGATGATCTTCTGCAGCTCCTGGATCTTTTCTTCGATTGTCATGCTTACCCTCCTCTCGAAAAAAGCGCGGATCACATCCGGCTCAGGATGAGATCCACCATCTCTCCTACGTTTGCCAGCTTTCCTACTTCCTTCAGGTTGAATTTCATGTTGAATCTCTTTTCCATGGCGACCACAAGATTGATATGCTCCAGGGAATCCCAGTCCTCGATGTCGCCGGAATTGGTCTCATCTACGATCACCAGCGTATCATCATCAAACACATCCCGGAATATCTTTGTCACCTCTGCAAATACTTCTTCCCTGCTCATTTTAGATCACCTGGATCTGCAGCTTTCCCCGCAGAACCTTTTCTCCCTTCTGATTTCGGATCTCCGCCTTTACGAAGATCAGGCTGTAGGTATCGTTTTTTTCCGTGATCTCACCGGATACGGAAAGGGTATCCCCCGGATATACCGGCTTTAGGAACTTTGTCTCCACGGACTGGATCAGCGACCGCTCTCCCGGCAGGTATACCCCGGCCAGGGTAGAGAGATAGGAGGCGGTCAGCATCCCGAAGGCTACCTTGCCCTCATAGCCCTTGTCCCGGGCAAAGCCGTCGTCTGCATGGAGGGGATTCCCGTCCCCCGTCACAGCCCGGAAGGCATCCATGTCTGCTTCCGTGACTTGAACCGTAAAGGACTCCTTCCTTCCGACCTCCATTTCTTCATAGGTATATGCATTCATTCTGTCAATCCTCCGCCGTAAAAAGCCCGCATTTGACAAGAGAGCCTGCAAGGGGGATCAGCGTCTGCACAGGCACTCCGATGATCTCGCTGATGCCGATCAGGTCGTTCCTCCCGTCCGCATAGGCGATCAGATCCTTTAAGGCCAGGGTCTGCTGATAGGTTTCCTTGCTGGACATGGTAGGCACCAAGCCTCTCTTCCCCAGCTGAGGCTCTCCCAGGGTGGTGACCCGGTAATGCCGGTTTGCTTCCATCAGGCGTATGGCAAAGGTCATCACGCCATAGGAGCCCCCCAGCCCCTCCGGTGAGATCAGGTCCAGATCATCTGCGCTGGTATGGTATTCCGGATAGATATGGTATTTGGACCGGCAGAAGCAGACCAGGGGGATATCCACCCCGGGTGCCTGGTACTGCCGCTCATCGGAGCCCCTCTTGGTATAAGGGTATTCGTCAAAGCTCCCGGCAACGGATTTCAAGGCCGCCAGAAGGACCCGGTCCGCATAGGTATCGGCATAGCGGGAATGCACCAGGGAATACGTCCTGTCATCTCCCACGCAGGTCAGGTTGAAGCCGGCCCGGACATGCTTCTGCATATGCTCAAGGTTGCGGCTGATATAGGTGATGGCGCCGATGGTCTCGGGAGCAAGCACCAGCCGGTAGGTATAGCGCCTATCCGGAAGATCCTTGATGAACCTGGCAAGAGCCGTGATCAGGGCGGGTCCGGAGCATTCGTTATTGGCCATGGAGGGATGGCAGGTATAGCTTGAAAAAAAGATCTCCTCCTCGCTTTTCCCCGGGATCACGATCTCCCCGTAAGTCATGCTCCCGGGCTCAAGACGGGAGCGGATGACTGCATGGTACGTGCCCGGCTTCAGGGACTCAAGCTGCCTGTAGGTGAGGGAAAAGCCCCATCTCCTGCTGTAATAGCTGGTCACGTAGGGGAAGACGTCGGGCTGGTCTTTTAAGGCATAGAGATGATCCTTCAGCTCATCCAGGCTGAGATAAGCATCCACAGGCTCCGAATAGCCCAAAACATGGAGGTTGCTGTCCTTCATGTCTACGATGGTCTCCCCGTCAGGCCCTGTGAGATATCCTTCGCTTATATTCCATTCATCCGGCACGGTCCAGTCTAAAACCTGCGTGCCGCTGGGCACCTCCTGCATCTCGATCCGGATATCCGGGATCTCCTCCTGGAGAAGCCGGAAGGTCTCCCTGACCCCGTCCCCGGTGATGCTTCGGTTTATGGGAAAGATGCGCCTGCAGAGGTCATACATCTTTTCCCCCGCTGCATAGATCTCGTTTTCCATTCTGATTTAACCCTTTCCTTCAGAGGATCCGCTCCTTCTGCCCGATGAAGGTACAGACCCGGCTGCTGTCGTGGTATCGTATGTCGTCCGCTATGATGTCATATACCTTCCCCATTTCGATCGTCTTCATGGGAATGCCGTTGACCTCATAGCGCCTGGCCGCTCCGGCCTCCCTGAACTTCTCCTCGAAGGGATAGATCGTGACGAACAGATCCTTATCCAGCGCGCGGACATGCATGCAATAGGTCCGCTTCGAGGTGCGGCCCTCTGCATCGGTGTAGTCTGCAGTGAAGTTTTTCAGATAACGGTAACTGACCCCGATCATTTCCTCCACATAATGCACGAAGGTAAAGGAATGCTGGCACTCCACATCAATGAATACATTTTTGGCATTATGCTCTCTGCAGAAGGAAAAAGGACTGCAGCTTCCAAAGGAGCTGCGGTTGTCCATGGAGGAGAGCTCCTCTGCTCCCGCTCCCCATACCGCAAAGGAATAGATGGGATGCGCTGTCCTGAGGAAGTCCTCCCGCTTCAGGGCGCATTTGCCGATGCTGCCGGTGCGGCAGGGGGTCTTCTTGATGTCAAAGGGAATGCCCTTGCAAAAGTCCCAGTTGAAGGTGGGGATCAACAGTGTGCCGGAAGGGGTGATGATCTGCTGCACGGCATCGATCAGTACATTCATGTCCGTATCGTCCCCATGCTCGATGCAGGAATAGACCAGGGTCTTCACATCCGAGGAGATCCAGACGGAATCTCCCTCGGAAAGGCCGAAATGCTTGGGTATGTCTTTCAGTTTTACGTATTGATCTTCCAAATATCCATCCTGTCTTATGCTGCGGGAGGACATGGCTCCCTTTTTTCGATGCCGGAAAGCGCGACTTATTTTTGGGGCTGCCGGTAAGCTTGTCTCCTTTTGGGGCTGCCGGTAAGCTTACCCAGCCAAGAGGCGGTTTTAATCCTGGTCTGTGATCTTCAGCCGGTTCAGTGCCCGGGCAAGAGCCATCTGGGACAGCCGGTATTCCTCGAAGGATTTCTTCTGGCGGATCCTTTCCTTGGCACGCTCCAGGGCTTGCAGGGCACGCTTTCGGTCGATATCCTCCGGACGCTCTGCCGTATCGGCATAGATCATGCAGCGGTTATTGGCAAACTGTGCCGCCCCGCTCCCGATGACCACGGTATGCCACTCGTCGTCCGGGGTCTTGTAGGTAAGCTTCCCGATCTTGATCTTGAGGATCACCTCCTCGTGATGGGGAAGAAATTCGATGAGCCCGTCCACTCCCGGCACGATCACGGCCTTCATCCTGCCTTCAAAAAACACGCCGTCCGGGCTTACGATCCTCAGCTCTGCGGTTTTTGACATTTCGCTCATAGGGTCTTTGCCTTCTCGGCCACCTCGTCTATGGTGCCTACATTGAAGAATGCCGCCTCCGGATAGTCATCCGCCCCGCCGCTTACGATCTCGCCAAAGCCGCGGACCGTCTCGCTGACCGGCACGTATTTGCCCGGGACGCCGGTAAAGTTTTCTGCCACAAAGAAGGGCTGGGACAGGAAACGCTGGATCTTCCTGGCCCTATATACGGTGCGCTTGTCTTCCTCCGACAGCTCCTCGATCCCCAGGATCGCGATGATATCCTGCAGCTCCTTGTATTTCTGGAGGATCTGGATGACCTTCTGAGATACGGCATAATGCTCGTCCCCTACCACCTCGGCCGTAAGGATCCTGGACGAGGATTCCAAGGGATCCACCGCCGGATAGATGCCCTGCTCCACGATCTTTCGGGACAGCACCGTAGTGGCGTCCAGATGGGCAAAGGTGGTGGCCGGAGCCGGATCCGTCAGGTCGTCAGCCGGCACGTATACGGCCTGCACCGAGGTAATGGAGCCATTCCTGGTGGATGTGATCCTCTCCTGGAGGGAGCCCATGTCCGTAGCCAGGGTAGGCTGATAACCCACCGCGGAGGGCATGCGGCCAAGGAGAGCCGAAACCTCGGAGCCCGCCTGTACGAAGCGGAATATATTATCGATGAAAAGAAGCACGTCCTTCTTCATCTCGTCCCGGAAGTACTCTGCCATGGTAAGCCCCGTCTCGGCCACCCGCATCCTGGCTCCGGGGGATTCATTCATCTGGCCGAAGACCAGGGCCGTCTTCTGGAGGACGCCGGATTCCTTCATCTCCGTCCAGAGGTCATTGCCCTCCCTGGAGCGCTCTCCCACGCCGGTGAAGATGGAATACCCGCCGTGCTCGGTGGCCACTCCCCGGATCAGCTCCTGGATCAGCACGGTCTTGCCCACACCGGCTCCGCCGAAGAGACCCACCTTGCCGCCCTTGGCATAGGGCGCCAGCAGGTCGATGACCTTGATGCCGGTCTCCAGCATTTCCTCTACGGGAGAGAGATCCTTGAATTCCGGAGCGCTGCGGTGGATGACCCACTTTTCTTCCTTCATCAGCTCCTCATCGCTCTCCCCGTCGATGGTCTGGCCCAGGACATTGAAAAGCCGGCCCAGGTTTGCTTCCCCCACCGGCACGCGGATAGGGCCTCCTGTGGAGCGGACAGCCATGTCCCGGTGAAGTCCCTCACTGGGGGAAAGCATGATGCAGCGGACCACATTGTGGCCGATATGCTGCCGGACCTCCATGACCTTGATGCTGCCTTCCTCGTCCACCTCCAGAGCCTCTGTGATGGCGGGCAGCTGATTATCCTCGTATTCTACATCTATCACAGGCCCCATGACCTGTATGATCCTGCCGTCCTTCATGTTTCCTCCTCTATAAACACACGTTTATATCAGACTTATACCGGTCGGATGCGGATAGCGTAACCGCCCAAAATGCGGGCGCTAACGTATCCAGCTCCATGTATCGGTTTATATTGCCCTTCAGCTTAGCTTCGTCCCCGGGATTTGATCCGGGCATTGGCTCCCGCCGTGATCTCGGTGATCTCCTGGGTGATGGAAGCCTGCCTCTCGCGGTTGTATTGGATCCTCAGGTCGTGGAGCATGTCATTGGCGCTGTCATTGGCTACCTGCATGGCAAGCATCCTGCTATTCTGCTCTGCGCAGAAGGATTCGATGAGCGTACTGAAGACAAACCCGCGGATATAGCTGGGCACCACGGTATCGATCACGTCCTTCGGCGTGGGCTGGAGAATGAATTCCTCCTGCGGCACCTCGGCCATCAGCTGGGGCTCCAGATGGGGCAGCGTCTCCCTCAAGGGAAGCAGCTTCGTCACCCGCACCTCCTCCTGGATGGGATTCTTCATGGCGCTGTATACCACAAACATCTCGTCGATCCGGTCATTGCGGTAAAGCTCTAAGATCCAGAATGCGATATGCCTCGCCATGTCCCTGGTGGGGCTTACGGCATCTTCATGAAAATATTTCTCGATGGGGACATGCCTCTTGGCGAAGTGATGGCGCCCTACCTCACCGATGACGAAGAGGACCGTATTGGCCTTTCCCTCCATGAGGCGCTCTGTCTCCATGAGCACATTGTAATTATATGCGCCGGCAAGCCCCTTATCCGAGGTGATCACAAGAAAGCCCGTGGTCTTCTGCTCCTCCGGCTTGGAATCGTCCCTGAGGAAGGGATGCTCTACATGGGGTATATGCCGGAGCATCCGTTCGATCAGATTCTGTATGCCGTAAAAATATGGGCGGATCGCCTCAAGATCACGCTTGGCCCTGGCCAGCTTCGTAGAAGAGATCATAAACATGGCGTTTGTGATCTTCTGCGTGCTCTCGATGCTGGTGATCCTTTCCTTGATTTCCTGCGTATGTGCCATCTGTCCTTACTTCTTTTCGAGCCAGCTTTCCTTGAACTCTCCCACTGCCTGAATGATCATTTCCCTTAAGTCATCCGGCAGCTCCTTCCTGGAGGAAAGCCGGGAGAGCAGGGCTGACTGCTTATCGTGCATATATAAGAGCATCTCCACCTGGAAGGTCTTGACTGCCTCTAAGGGAATATCCTTGAAGAGCTTGGCGCTTGCCACCACCAGGGTCACCACCTGCTCCGCCATGGAAAGAGGACGGTACAGGGGCTGCCGGAGGATCTGCATCAGGGCCTTGCCGTTTTGCAGCAGATCCTTGGTCGCGCTGTCCAGGTCGGAGGAAAACTGGGTAAATACCTCCATTTCCCGGAACTGGGCCAGGTCGATCCGGATGGAGCCGGAGGCCTTCTTCATGGCCTTGCACTGAGCCGCACCGCCCACACGGGAGACAGAAAGCCCCACATTCACCGCAGGACGCTGCCCCTCAAAGAAGAGGTCGCTCTCCAAAAAGATCTGCCCGTCGGTGATGGATATGACATTCGTGGGGATATAGGAGGATACGTCCCCCTCCTGGGTCTCGATGATGGGAAGCGCCGTAATGGATCCTCCCCCGGCCTCATCGCTTAAGCGGCTGGAGCGCTCCAAAAGCCTGGAATGCAGATAGAATACATCCCCCGGATATGCCTCCCTGCCCGGCGGACGGCCGAGGAGAAGGGAGATCTCCCGGTAGGCTACCGCATGCTTGCTGAGGTCGTCGTAGACGATCAGCACATCCCTGCCCCGGTGCATGAAATATTCCGCTATGGCAGTGCCCGCATAGGGGGCGATATACTGAAGGGGCGCCGCATCGCTGGCGGTGGAATTCACCACGATGGTATAGCTCATGGCATTGTTGCGCTTCAGGGTCTCCACCAGCTTGGCAATGGTGGAATCCTTCTGGCCGATGGCCACATAGATGCAGATCACGTCCTTATTCTTCTGGTTGATGATGGTATCTACGGCGATGGAGGTCTTGCCCGTCTGCCGGTCGCCGATAATGAGCTCCCTCTGTCCCCGGCCGATGGGGAACATGCTGTCGATAGCCAGGATCCCCGTCTCCAGCGGAACAGATACGGACTTCCGGTCTATGATGCCGGGAGCCGGCTCCTCGATGGGCCTCCATACCGAGGCAAGGATCTCTCCCTCTCCGTCCAAGGGCGCTCCCAGGGAATTAATGACCCGGCCCAGAAGCTCCTCGCCCACATTGATCCCGGCCTCTGCCAGGGTACGGGCCACGCGGCTTCCTTCCTTGACGGTCTCCTCTCCCCCGAAGAGGATGCAGCCGATGCGGTCGGCTTCCACATTCATGACCATGCCCTTGGCGCCTGCCTCAAAGAGCACCACCTCGCCATAGGCCGCATGGTCGATGCCGTCGATATAGGCGATGCCGTCGCCGACCCAGGTCACATAGCCGATCTCCCGGCCGGAGGCGGCAAGGTCGAAGTCCTCGATCTGCTCCTTCAGGACAGAGACCACTTCCCGGATGCTGCCTGCTCCCCGCTCATGGTTATTGCTTTCCAAAAGCTCCTGCAGCTGTCCGGTCCGGCCCTTCACGCTCCAGTCATATTCATCCGTACCCACGCGCAGGATGAAGCCGCCCATGAGGGACTCGTCCTGAGCCGTCTCGAGGCTTCCCGCCCGGGGGCCGTATTTCTTTGCAATAAAAGAGCGGATGCCCTCCATCTGCTCCTCTGTGGGCGGCACCGTGTAGATCAGTGATGCCTTTATCTCCTCTGTCATGCCTGGCCTCCCGAGGCTGTCTTTTTCGTTTCCTTAAGGAAGCGGTCGTACAGCCTGGCATTGTCTGCCTCGCTGCTTGATGCGGCGATCTTGCCTGCGGCAGAAAGCACCAGCTGCTCGATCTGCTTCTCCTGCTCCTTCATGGCAAGCATATTGTCATGCTCCGCCTGGGCCTTCGCCTTGCGGATGATGTCCTCTGCCCTCTTGCCGGCATCCTCTACGATACGGCTGTATTCCGCATTCGCCTTCTGATCCGCGTCGTGGATGATCTTTTCCCTTTCCTCAGAGATCCCCTTCAGCTTTTCCTCATACTCCGCACGGATGCCCTCCGCCTCCTCTGCCTTTTTGGAAGCGCTCCGGTAATCCGCCTCGATCTCCTCTTTTCTCTTCTTCAGGATGTCGTCCACCCTTCCGAAGAGGAATTTCTTCATCAGGAAATAAAGGATCAGCAGGTTTATGATCATGCAGATAAAATTAAACCAGTCAAAGCTTAACATAGCGACTCCTTTATTTGCTTATTTCAGGAAGAAGATGATCAGGATGCCGATCAGAAGGCCGTAGATCGCCGTGGCCTCTGCCAGTGCGCAGCCGAGCAGCAATATCTTCATGATCTTGCCGTCTGCCTCCGGCTGTCTCGCCACAGCATCCGCCGCCTTGCTGGTAGCCAGTCCGATGCCGATGCCCGCTCCGATGCCCGTGAATGCCGCAATGGCGGCTCCGATTGCTGTAAGATTCATCGCTTATTTCCTCCTTAACCTTTCTCTTTTCTATCTATATCTACAGGCTATTATTCTGCCCCGGTTTCCCCAGCTGCTTATTCTATGGCTTCCTTCAGATACAGGGAAGTCAGGAATACAAACACATAGGCCTGGATCAGCCCGTCAAAGAGGTCAAAGTACAGGCAGAGCGCCGCCGGAAGCACCACCGGCACTGCCATCTTGACCAGCTCCATGATCACAAAGGCCGCAAAAACATTTCCAAAAAGCCGCATGCAAAGGGACAGCGGCTTGATAAAGAGCTCCAGTACGTTGATGGGCGCCACCAGGGCCACAGGCTCTGCAAAGGACTTGAAGAAGCCCTTCCCTCCCTTGGCCAGGAAGGATGCCGCCTCGATGAGGACGATGCTCATGACGGCCAGAGCCACGGTCACCCGCAGATCCTTCGTCGGCGGGCTGACGCTGAATATGCCGAGGATATTGGCTACGCCGATGTAGATCAGGACCGAGCAGAGATAGGTCACATACCTCTCGCCCTCTTCTCCCACCATGCCGCCTACAAGCCCCCTGAGCCAGGTCACGATGGTCTCTGCCACGATCTGCCTTTTGCCCGGATTCCTTGTCTTCATGTCCTTCGTCAGGAAGAGGGACAGTAGAAAAAGTCCCAGGATGATGAACCAGGTAGTGACCACAGACTCCTTGACCTCAAGCCCGCCAAATACCGGAATGGTAAATGCCGTCTTGATCTCCATCTCCTCCTGGAGACGTTCCGCTAGATTTCCCATAATTCGCCTCTTTTTTGCTCAGGCTTACCGCACCGGGAAAGCCTTTGACAACCTATTGTCGTCTGGAATGATCCGCAGGCCACCGTCGTTTAGGACAGCCCATCTCAAAAACTTCATTTATTATACTCCCTCTTAATTAAAAAACAAGCCACAGCCAAAAATGGCCATGGCCTGTCATTATGCCTTATTTTTCTCCGTCCCCGCGCTCTTCCGCTTCATCCCAACTCTCCTCCGGTATGTCCCCTGAAGCTTCCGCGATGAAGTGGCTTTGCTCTCTGCGTTCTCCTGAGGCTTCCGTGATGGAGCCGCTTTGCTCTCTGCGCTCCTCTGAGGCTTCCGTGATGGAGCGGCTTTGGTCTCCCTGCTCCTCTGAGACAGGGACGCGGCTTAAGAGATTCCTGGCACTGGTATAGATCAGAACCGATCCGGCCACCACGAAAAGCGCCATGAAGGCCATCATCACGATCTTTGAGGTGCCGGTCCTCGCCATCACATCCGGGAAGATCTGGTAATCAATATAAAACAGATAGAACCCGATGAGCAGGCGGATGGTGCTTACTGCCCGGGGCGGAAGGCCTTTTCCGTTTCCCATGGATCAGGACTTCTTTTTGTCTGCAAGGATGTCAAAGACCACAGCCGCAAGGAGAACCACGCCCTTGACGACCTTCTGCCAGTTGGCATCCACGCCCATGAGGGACATGCCGAGATTGATCACGCCGATCAGCGTAGCTCCCACAACCATGCCGAAGACATTGCCGGCTCCGCCGTAGGCTGACACGCCGCCCACCACGCAGGCCGCGATGGCGTCCATCTCATAGTTGGTGCCTGCCGTGGAGTTTGCCGCCTGGAACCTGGCCGTGACGATATATGTGGCAATGACCGTCAATATGGCCATATTCAGGTAGGCTAAAAACATGATCTTCTTCGTATCCACGCCGGAAAGCCTGGTGGCTTCCTTATTGCCGCCGATGGTATAGAAATACCGGCCGATCGTGGTCCTGGCGGTGATGAAATTGTAGATCAGGACGATCACCACCACCCAGATCAATACGGTGGGGATGCCGCCGGCCAAAGCCAATTTGTAGGCAAAGAGCATGATGGCCGCTACAGAGAGCACGCACTTGATCAGAAGGGATGCCATGGATTCTGCCGCATAGCCCTTCTTTATCTTTATGGACCTCGCCCGGAAGGAAAGGAAGACCACTGCCACGGAGGCGATAACTCCCGCGATCATGCAGACCGTATTGAGCTTGCCCACCGGAGAGGAAAATACCTTTCCGGAAAAGATCGCCAGAAAGCCCTTCTGCGCCGCGATGGAAATACTGCCGGTAGAGCTATTGGCACTCAAAAGCGCCGTACCCCAGCCACGGAAAGCCAGGAAGCCTGCCAGGGTCGCGATCCACGGGGGGATATTCACATAAGCGATGAGATATCCCAGCGCACAGCCGTAGATGATCCCCACGATCATCATCAGGATGATGGACAGGAATGGACTGAGCCCCTTTGTCATCATCAGGATGCTTCCCACTGCACCAAGGAAGCAGACGAAGGCGCCGCAGGAAAGGTCGATATTGCCGCCGGTGAGCATGCACATCAGCATGCCGCTGGCCAGCACGAAAACATAAGCATTCTGTGTGATCAGCGCGTTGAAATTCATCGGCTGAAACATCTGTCCGCCGGTCGTCACGGTGAAAAAGATAAATACCAGGACAAGGACGATCAGCATTGCATTCTTTTTTAAGACAGCTACTACATTCTTATTTGCCATGACTCCTCCTCCCTTACTTTTTCTTCTTATTGGACAAAACGTCAAAGATGATGGCTACCAGAACCACGACTCCCTTGACGACCTTCTGGTAATTCGCTTCCACGCCCATGATACTCATGCCCATGTTGATGACGCCCATGAGCAGAGCGCCGATGACGATGCCGAATACATTTCCTTCTCCGCCGTAGGCAGAAGCTCCGCCGATGAAGCAGGCCGCGATGGCGTCCATCTCATAGCCCTGTCCGAAGGTGGGCTGTGCCTGGGTGGCACGGGCCACGGTAAGGATGCCGGCAAGACCCGACATCAGGCCCATATTCACATAGGCAAAGAAATATACCTTCCTTGAATCAATACCGGAAAGGGTGGTCGCCTTTTCATTGCCGCCAACTGCATAGAGATAACGGCCCATGGTAGTATTGGAGGTGATATAGGCATAAGCTAAAAGCACGATCCCGATCCAGATCAGAGCCGCCGGAATGCCCTTATAGCTTGCCAGCTTGAAGAAGAACCAGATGACGGCCACGCCGATGACGGCCATCTTCACTGCTTCAGAAACAAATGGACTTACGCTGTAGCCCTGGGCCTTGGCGCTCGCACGGCTCCGCATTACCAGAAGCACGTAGATCACCACCAGGGCAATGCCTGCGATGACACAGGTGAGGTTCATCCCTTCCCCATGGAAAAGGTCGGGCACATAACAGTCCGCGCCTCCGCCGAAGATATTCAGGAAGGCGGTATTGCTGATACCTACCACATATCCCTGAAGGACAACATTGGACAGCCCGCGGAAGGCGTACATGCCGGCCAGGGTAGCGATGAAGGGAGGCACCTTGATATAGGCGATCCAATAACCCTGCCATGCTCCTACCAGGATGCCGCAGATCAGCATCACGATCACTGCGACGACGAAATTGATATTCTTCGCCATGATGACCGCCCCGATGCCGCCGATGAAGCAGACCACGGAGCCACAGGCCAGGTCGATATTGCCGCCGGTGAGGATGCATAGGAGCATGCCGGCCGCCAGCACAAACACATAAGCATTCTGCGAGATCAGGTTATTCACATTCTGGGGAAGGAGCATCTTTCCGCCGGTGGTAAGCTGAAAGAAGAGAATAACCGCGATCAGGGCTAATACCATCGTATATTTTTTCAAAACATCCTTGATATTTATGCTCATCTCATTCCCCCTTTCCGGCCTGCAGGATATTGGCCATGATCTTTTCCTGCGAAGCCTCTTCGGCATTCAGCTCGCCCACAAATTTTCCCTCGTTCATGATATAGATCCGATCGCTCATGCCGAGGATCTCAGGCATCTCAGAGGATATCATGATGACGGATTTGCCTGCCTTGGCCAGGTCATTGATGATGCAGTAGATCTCATACTTGGCACCGACATCGATGCCTCTCGTCGGCTCGTCTAAGATCAGGATATCTGGATCCGTAAACATCCATTTTGCAAGAAGGACCTTCTGCTGGTTTCCTCCGGAAAGGTTGCCCACATTCTGCTCTACCGTGGGAGCCTTGGTCTTGAGCTTGCCCTGGTACTCTACGGCTACCGCATATTCCTTATCCTTATCGATGATCCCCTTCTCGCTGACGCCCTTCATATTGGCCAGGGAAGTATTGACCCGGATAGGATTGGAAAGCACCAGCCCGTTGCCCTTCCGGTCCTCTGTCACATAGGCCAGCTTCGCATCGATGGCTTCCCTGGGATCCTTCAGCTCGATCTCCTTGCCGTTGATCTTCAAGGTACCCGTGATGTCTGCCCCGTAGGACTTCCCGAAGATGCTCATGGCAAGCTCGGTACGCCCCGCGCCCATGAGTCCGTAGATACCCACGACTTCGCCCTTGCGGACATTGAGGCTTACGTTGTCCACCACCTTGCGCTCGGCATAGAGCGGATGGTAGACCGTCCAGTTGGCCACCTCCATATTGATGTCGCCAAGCTTCACGCCCTCCCTCTTGGGGAAACGGTTTGTGAGCTCGCGTCCCACCATGCCCCGGATGATCCTGCTCTCATCGATCTCCATGGAATGGCAGTCCAGGGTCTCCACCGTGGAGCCATCCCGGATCACGGTGATCTTGTCTGCCACATATACCACCTCATTGAGCTTATGGGAGATGATGATCATGGTCATTCCCTGCTTCTTGAATTCAAGCATCAGATCCAGCAGCGCCCTGGAATCTGTCTCGTTCAGGGATGAGGTAGGCTCGTCCAGGATGAGGAGCTTCGCATGCTTTGCCAGTGCCTTAGCGATCTCCACCAGCTGCTGTTTGCCGGTTCCGATATCCTTGATCAATACTCTGGAGGATTCGGACAGACCCACCATTTTCAGGTATTTATCTGCTTCGCCATAGGTTTCATTCCAGTTTATGGCGTTCTTTTTCCCTCTCTCATTCCCGAGGAACATATTTTCGCCGATGGACATCTGCGGCACCAGAGCCAGCTCCTGATGGATGATGACGATCCCTTTTTCCTCGGAGTCCTTGATCTTCTGGAACTTGCAGACTTCGCCGTTATAAATGATATCTCCCTCATAGGTCCCATACGGATAAATGCCGCTAAGGACATTCATCAGCGTGGATTTTCCCGCACCGTTTTCGCCGACCAGGGCATGGATCTCACCCTCTTCAACCGTCAGGTTGACATTATCCAAGGCTTTCACGCCGGGGAAGGTCTTTGTAATATGATCCATTCTCAGCAATTCTTTTGCCAAAGCTGTTCCCTCCTCTTGATCACCTTAAGTGTTCTCACCCGCACAGCACTCTTATAAGGAAAAACGGAGCGGGCAATGCCCGCCCCGTCAAATTCCTCAACAGAACTGAGTCAATTACTTCAGCTGATCCTCTGTGTAATATCCGGAATCAAGCAGCAGCTCTTTGTAGTTGTTGGCATCTGCGAATACCGGCTCGCAAAGGAATGAAGGAACCGTGATCACGCCATTGTTGTAGGTCTCGGTATCGTTCACGTCAACGGTCTCGCCATTCAGGATCTGGGTAACCATCTTGACAACCTGAGCTGCCAGAGTACGGGTATCCTTGAAAACGGACATGGACTGCTTGCCAGCGATCATGTTCTTGGTGTTCTCAATGTCGCAATCCTGGCCGGTGATGATCGGATACTTGCCAGTATAGTTGGCTGCCAGAGCGTTCTCTACACCGAGAGCGGTGGAGTCATTGGAGCAGAGCCATGCATCCAGCTCTGTGCCGTCTGCATAGTAGGAAGACAGGATGTTTTCTGCCCTTGACTGTGCAACGTCGGTGCCCCATGTAGGAGTAGCAACATCATCAAACTTGGTCTGGCCTGAAGGAACAACCAGCTTGCCCTCATCGATGTAGGGCTTCAGGACATCATAAGCACCATTGAAGAAGAAGCCTGCGTTGTTGTCGCCGGGATCCCCTGCGGTGAACTCGATGTTGAAGGGGCCAGCAGCATTGTCCAGATCCAGGGTATCCTTTACATATGTGCCCTGAACGGTACCGACCTTGTAGTTATCGAATGTAGCATAGTAGGAAACTGCATCCGAATCCATCAGCAGACGGTCATAAGCGATGACCGGGATGCCGGACTCTTTTGCCATGTCAAGAGCTTCACCAAGGGAAGATCCCTCGATCGCAGCGATAACCAGCACGCTGCATCCGCTGGAGATCATGTTCTCAACCTGAGAAAGCTGTGTCTGCACATCATTGGAAGCATACTGAAGGTCAACTTCGAAGCCAGCTGCCTTGAACTGCTCTTCCATGTTTGCGCCGTCCTGATTCCACCTCTGCAGATCCTTCGTAGGCATCGAAACGCCGATCTTGCCGCCGCCTGCCGGAGCTTCTGCTGCCGGAGCCTCTGCCTCTGCCGCAGGAGCTTCCTCAGCCGGAGCTGCCTCTTCCGTAGCTGCCGGCTCTGCTGCCGGAGCCGGTGCCGCAGCCTCGCCGCAGCCTGCCAGCAATGACACGGTCATTGTCGCCATAAGGATCGCACTCAGTAACTTTTTCTTCATCTTTACTTTTCCTCCTTATAAGATTACCTGCTCCCCACGGATCCCGTGGATGGAGCCTTGTGCTGAAAAAATCGTATCATACATCCGGCCGGCAAAAAACAGGAAATATTTGCCATTTTCGCCGCCTGCGGAAATAAAAATAGCACAAAATTGTCCTGCCCTGACAATTTTGTGCTAATGAAACGTTTCGCCCGTCTTCTTCTATTCTTTGAGATATACATCCTCCCTCAGATGGAAGCCGCTGTCGATGATGATGCTGTCGATATTATCCTTCGTCACCATGACCGGCTGTATGCTGGCATAGGGCACTACCTTATTGCCATTCTCGATGCTGTCCGGGACAGCCGGTTCGTGTCCCTTCGCCAGGGCGACGGCATAATCCGCCGCCTCCTTTGCCAGCCGCTCGATGGGCTTGTAGACCGTCATGGCCTGGGTGCCCTCCACGATGCGCTGGCAGGCATCCAGGTCCGCATCCTGTCCCACGATGGGGATCCGGCCCGCCATCCTCTTTTCCGAATAATACCGCACCGCCTGCCCGGCCAGGGAATCATTCCCGCACATGACGGCATCGGCACTGTCTGCCTTGTCCGGATTATCGCTCAGGTAGTTGAAGGCTTCCTCCCCTTTCCATTCCGTGGCATAGTAGGTATCAAATACCTGGATCTGATGGCCCTTGATCTCCTCGTCAAAGCCCTGATTTACCAGTGCGACATTATTGTCCTTGGAGGGGCCGTTGATCTTCATGATGCGTCCCCCGTCGGGAAGCCCTGCGATGATGGCATCCGCCATGTATTTGCCCACCATCCTGTTGTCAAAGGAGATATAGAGGTCCAGGTCTGCGTTGGTCACAAGCCGGTCGTAGGCCACGATCCGGATCCCCGCGTCCTTCGCCTCCTCCACCTCCTGGGAGAGGGCGGAGCTGTCCACGGCGATGATGACGATGACATCCATCTTTTTGTCGATGAGGTAGCGGATCTGGTCCTTCTGCCTCTGCACGTCCCCGTTGGCATTCTGTACGTTCACCGAGGCGCCCAGGTCCTTGGCCCGGGAAACGAAGATATCCCGGTCGCGCTCCCACCGCTCGATGATGAAGCTGTCGAAGGCGATGCCGATATTGATCTCCGAGCCGCTCTCCTCCACGCCTCCGGTGCTGCCGGATGTCTCCTCGCCCCTGCCGCAGCCGGATAGGATGAGCAGGATCATAAGCACCCATGATAATGCCATTGCTTTGTTTCTTTTCTTCTTTTTCTGCATATGCGCTGCATCTCCCTTCTTCCATGGAGTAATCATGCTTTGCTTCACGCTTCCCCGGTTATCTAAACCGCCCTACCGCATGACCTCGGCCCGGTATTCTGTCGGAGTCAGCCCCACGGCCTTCTTAAAGAGGCGGGAGAAGTAATTGGGATCGGAATACCCTACCTCTGCGCAGACCTCCTTGATGGAAATGCCGATGTCCTTCATGAGCTCCTTGGCCCGCTCGATCCTGAGGGATGTGAGGTATTCCAAAAAGGTCTCCCCCGTCTCCTCCCGGAAGAGCCTGGAGAAGTAATACGGGCTCACGTCCACCTGCCCCGATACGTCGTCCAGGGAAATATCCTTCGCATAGTTTTCCCGGATGTATTTCTTGGCTTCCTCTACCACGCTGTCCAGCTTTTCTTCTTTTTTTGAAGTGATATTGCGGGCCGCATCCCCCATCTTCTGGATGAACCAGGACCTCAGCTCCGGGAAGCCCTTCAGTGCCATGAGATCCGGCAGATAGTCCGACCGGTGCATGAAACGGTAGGTCATCCCTCCGGATTCAAAGGCCAGATGCTCCGCCCAGAGCACAAATTCCAGGCATTTGAGCCTGGCATCGATCAGGGCATCCGGATGGGCCTCCTGCATCCAGCTAAAAAACTGCCCGGCGGATTCCACCGTGGCATGCACGTCCCCGGCCTGGGCCGCGGCAAAGATCTGCTTTTCCAGAGCGGCGGGATAATCCGGCTCATAGACGCAGCCTACCGGGAGATCCTTGGCATGAGCCACCTCTGCCTTGGAAAACCGCAGGGCTTCCAGAGCCAGCTTGTAGGAATCTGCGGCAGTCTGGAAGGGCTCCACCGTGCCGATGCCGATGCGGCTGGGCATGCCGGTCTTTTCGATGAGCTCCCTCAGGAGGATCTCGCTTTTTTCGATGATGGAGACTCTGGCGCTGTACTCCGTGCTGTCCTTCCGGGTGGGGAAGTAGCAGATGATCTTATTGGAAAGCAGGGGTCCTACGATGCAATTCAGGCTGCCCTTGATCATCTCCCGGATCTTGGCATAGTCCGGCTGGATCTTTATGCCTGCCCCCACGGGATTTTCCGACCCCTCCTCGGTACCGGCCACGATCACCATCATGAAGCCATACTCCTCCTCTATGCCTAAGAGGGTCTTGTATTTCATGAGCTCCGGGGTGTTTTCCTGAAACAGGATGGAATAGATGAAGCCGCTTTCGATCACCGGGGTGATGGTCTCGATCTTTTCCCGGATCTGAAGCTCCTGGCGGCGCCTCTCCTTGGCCGAATCGATCTTTTCCATGGCCCGCTCCAGCACGTTCAGGATCATCTCTTTATTGAAGGGCTTATTCAGGTAATCCATGACACCCAGGTTGATGGCTTCCCTGGCGTAGTCAAACTTATCATAGGCGCTCATGATGATGAAGACCGTATGGTTATTAGTCTTTCGGATCTCACGGATGGCTTCGATGCCATTGATCCCGGGCATCTGGATATCCATAAAGGCGATATCCGGGCGGAAGGTCTCCGCCAGCTCGATCACGGCACGGCCTGTCTTGGCCACCTCTACCTCGCAGGTCTCCCCGAAATGCTTATTGATTATGAATGAAAGGGAATCCGTCACGATCCCTTCATCATCTGCCAGCATGATCCGATACATTTTCCTTCTCCTTCATTTCCTCCGGCAGGGGGATCAGGATATCCACGATGGTGCCCCTGCCCTCGCCCTCACTAAACATCTGCAGCACATCCTCCCGGTCGTAAAACAGCCTGAGCCTGGACATCACGTTCAGGATCCCCACGCCGTTGCTGTCCTTCATTACCGGGTTCTCTCCCGCATTTCCGGAAAGCACCTCCCGGATCCTCTCCTCTGTCATGCCGGCCCCGTTATCCATGACCCGGACCCGGATCAGCTCCGGCAGCCGCTCCACCTTGAGCCGTATGAGCTTTTCCCGCTCGATATCCCGGATGCCGTAATTCACCGCATTTTCCACCACCGGCTGCAGGATCATGCCGGGCACGGACACATTCACGCATTCCTCGTCGATCTCCTTCTCAAAATGGATCTCTCCGGAAAACCGCACGTTCAGGATATGGATGTAATTGTCCACCAGGCCGATCTCCTGGGCTAAGGTAGTATCCTTGTCTCCCCGGTTGATCTTATAGCGGAAGAAGGCCGCCATATTCTGGATATAATCATAGGTCCTGTCCGCTTCCTCCATCATGGCAAGCTGGGCTCCCGCATTCAGGGTATTGAAAAGGAAGTGGGGATTGACCTGGGCCTGCAGATATTTGAGCTCCGCATCCTTCAGGTGGGTCTCCATCACGATCTCCCGCTGCCGGACCGGATCCATGATGTTTTTGGTCATGACGGCGGTAAGGAACACATTGATGACGGAAGCGACGAGGATCGCCAGCATGGTCACCAGCTCCAGGGAGCGGAAGGAGGCCCTCAGCACCTCATAGCTTTCGGAATTCAGGCGGAACTGCTCATTATTCAGGCTGTAGATATAGGCATTGATATAGCCGTAGATCTCTCTGGCCCGCTCGAAGGAGATATTGTACTTTTCCACCACCCGGCCGCGCTTGGCCTGGATGGTCTCCTCCGTCACCTTCAGGTAGGTATCCGACAGATTGCTGATATTCTGGATCACGGCCATATTGTCCCCGCGGTATCCCTCCGCCGAGATCTGATCCAGCTTCTCGCGGTATTCCTGCTCCGCATCAAAATACCGCTCCATGGAATCCGTGGATTTGGTATTCAGGTATTCCGTCATGGCTTCCTGCACTCTTCCCAGGGAGTCGCTGAGCTCGTTGATGGTGACATTAGTGGAATATACCCGGTTGATCTCATTAATGGAGCGGTTGATATAAAGGAAGAGCAGGATATTCACCAGGATGATGATCATGGAGGTGATGGCCGCCAATATGACCATCCTGGACTGGACGGAAAGCTTCTTAAGCATCCTCTCCCTCCTTTGTCCCGGGAAGATATGCGTCCACGTTGTCCGAATCGATCACCTCGATATCGGCCTGCATATATTCATTCACATAGCCATAGGTATCGTATTCCCTCAAGGCTTCGATACAGTAGGCGCCCATCTGGGAGGTATTGACCGTGACGGTGGCGGAGATGATGCTTTTCTTTATGGCAGAAAGGATGGTGCCGTTCTCGTAGAAGCCGTAGACGATGGTATCTCCCACCCGGTTATAATCCACCAATGCCTGGCAGACGCAGGTGGTATAGATCTCATTCAGGCAGACGATCATGTCCGGCAGGCTCTCGTCCTGCATGATGAGGCCTGAGATGCTCTCCTCCGCCCCAAAGGCTGAAGCATCGGGCACGGCCATGGTCTTGAGGTCGAAGTAGCGGGAGGCCTCGGAACGCTCGATGGTCTCGCGGATGCCCTGGAAGATGATGTTCTGGCTGGAATCCTCCGCTTCGGGGCTCATCAGGATCAGCACGCTCTGGGGATCATCCTTGGCATGCTGCAGGATCCGCTTGCCGTAATTCTGCCCCAGGTCGTAGTAGCCGAAGCCCACGTAGGACTTTCTCTCTGCCGAGGTGCTGTCGCTTCCCACGGTCACCACGGGGATCCCCTCGCTGTCTGCCCTGTTGATGAGGCCAGTCATCTCCGCGCTGTCATCCGCCTCCACGATGATCCCGTCTACCTTTGCATCGATGGCGATCTCCATAAGCTCATTCTTATCATAATCCACGGAAAGGTTCTCTCCCATGAGCTCCAGGTAGTCCCCCTCCCGCTCTGCCCATTCCCTGGCTGATGCATAGACTGCCCGGTAGAGACTGGGCTGGCTCCTGCCGGAAATGAAGGCATAGTGTCTACCCATGCCGGAAGGCCCGGCTTCCTCCGGGGAATGTACAGATGCTCTCTCCTGATGGGAAAAAACGGACAGTGCTGTGCAGAAGGTCAGGAGCAGCAGGCAGGCCAGTGCCGCCACGATGATGCTCCGGTTATGATCTTTTTCCGGCTGGCTGACCAATTAAGGCTCCTCCCATACAAAAAAATCCCGTGCATCCTTTGGTTTCCTTATGATGCACGGGATCATTATATCATTATCCGGCCCTGCCTATCAATCAGGCAAAGGGATTCTCTCCGGGATAGCGCATGCCTGCCGGCTGGTTGAAGCCGATCTCGGTAGGATCCACGCCGATGTACTTCAGCGTCTCATACAGCGGCTTGCCATAGTGGCCGAACATCACGGCTCCGTGGTGAGGGAAGTTCTTTTCGATCAGCACATGGCGGTAGAAGCGGCCCATCTCGGGAATGGCGAATACGCCGATGCCGCCGAAGGACTTGGTCGCCACGGGCAGAACCTCGCCCTGTGCCATGTAGGCGCGGAGCTTATTGTCTGCCGTAGACTGCAAGCGGTAGAAGGTGATGTTGCCGGGTGCAATGTCGCCTTCCAGGGTGCCGTTGGTCACCTCTCTGGGCAGGTTGCGGGCCATGATCTTCTGATAACGCATCTCGCAGGCCGCCAGCTTGGAGGAGCAGGTATTGCCGCAGTGGAAGCCCATGAAGGTGTCGGTATGCTTGTAATCGAACTTGCCCTTGATGGACTCGTCGTACATATCCTTCGGCACGGAATTGTTGATGTCCAGAAGGGTGACTGCGTCGTTGGAGATGCAGGTACCGATGTACTCGGAAAGGGTGCCGTAGATATCCACCTCGCAGGAAACCGGGATGCCCCTGCCTGTGAGTCTGGAATTCACATAGCAGGGCACGAATTTGAACTGGGTCTGGAATGCAGGCCAGCACTTCCCTGCGATGGTCACGTACTTGCGGTAGCCCTTATGCTGCTCGATCCAGTCAAGGAGGGTCAGCTCATACTGGGCAAGCTTCGGAAGGATCTCCGGAATCTTGTTGCCGACGCCCAGCTCTTTGGCCATGTCGTCCACAACCTCTGCGATCCTCTTGTCGTCTGCATGGTTATTGAAGGACTCGAAAAGATCCAGCTCGGAATTCTCTTCGATCTCCACGTCGATATTGTAAAGCTGCTTGATCGGAGCGTTGCAGGCAAGGAAGTTCAGCGGCCTGGGTCCGAAGGAGATGACCTTGAGATTCTTCAGGCCGTCCACTGCCCGGACCACGGGAAGGAATTCGTTGATCATGGCTGCGCATTCCTCTGCCGTACCCACCGGATACTCCGGGATCACGGCCTTGATATTGCGGAGCGCCAGGTTGTAGCTGGCATTCAGCATGCCGCAGTATGCATCGCCCCTGCCGTCAGACAGGTCGTTCTGGCTTTCTTCTGCCGCCGCGATGAAAAGGGCGGGGCCATCGTAATGCTTTGCCAGCAGGGTCTCGGAGATCTCCGGACCGAAGTTGCCCAGGTAGACTACGATGCCGTTGCATTCATTCTTTTTGACATCTTCCAGTGCCTGCATCATATGGATCTCGCTCTCCACGATACAGATCGGGCACTCATAGATGTCCTCTGCGTTATAGGCCTTCTTATAGGCCTCGACCAGTGCCTTGCGGCGGTTCACCGCCAGTGATTCCGGGAAACAGTCGCGGGATACCGCTACGATTCCGACTTTTGCCTTTGGGACATTCAGCATTTTTCAATCCTCCGTTTACTTGAAATGGGTATTAGAACTGACTTCTTTATTTTATCAAATAGAAGGCCTGCCGTAAAGCAGGAAAAAACCTTAATATCCATTGCAGGAAGCTGCCAAGGCAGACGATGATGAGGGCGGCGGTAAGATGCGGAAGGGTTTTTCCCCGCACATACCGGAAGTACAGCAGCCCCGCCAGGAAGGGAAGCCACAGGTAGCCTGCCGGATTCCAGCGGAAGGCATCCACAAAGCGCAAGGAAAGGATGCAGAGGCAGGAGCGGGTAAGGCCGCAGCCCGGACAGGGGATATGAAGAAGTGCACGGAACGGGCATACTGCTCCCAGCACGATCCGGAACATCACCATCGCGGCTATGGCGATGAGGATCCCCAGCCCGTATGTGCGGATGTCTCCGGTGATCCGCTCCAGCACCTGCTTAAGACGAGAAGTAATCAAAGTAATCCATGATCCCGGCATTGATGGCGACCACTGCCGCTGTGACGGCGAGCACTGCGATGATGACGCCCAGGATGATCATGAAGCAGAAGTAGGAGCGGGCGAAGTTGCGCACGTTTACGTTCTGGGCCGTAAAGGAAAATACGATGAGGATGATCAGGCCGACGCACGGGATGGAGAAGAGCATCTCGTATCCGAAGTAGCCCCACATGGTGATGGGTTCGTACTCCGGTGCTATTTCATTCGGTACTTCGGCTCCGCATCTTGGACAGGTCATGGTTGCCTCCTTTGTGCTGGTGGTTTTCGGGTGCTATGGGGCTGCAATTTGGAGATGCCCCGGCTGGTGCGGTTTTCGGGTGCTACTGCATGGCGCTGATCTTGAGGGCTCCGTCTTCCAGGGTCATATTCAGGTGGTATGATAGGTCGTAAGGCCTGGAGAGTCCCCAGTCTGCATTCCGGATGGAAAAGACGCAGGAGGCGTCGCATTCGTAGTCTTTTTCTGAGGTCTTGATGATCTCGATGATCTCCATATCGCTGAAGTCGTAGGAGGAGATGCTCTGGCCCCAGTCGTTGACGTAGGATTTCAGGGCATCGTAGAGCTCGGTGTCTTCTTTCAGGAGTGCCAGCACCGGAGCGCGGTATTCTCCCGTGTTTTTCACCGTGGCGAAGGGGGAGTATGCCCGGATGAAGGCTTCCGCAGCCTCGGCCACCTGCTGTTCTTCTTCCTCTGTGATGGGCAGCCGCTCTTTTTCTTCCTCCCCGTTTTCTTCCTGGGCAGCTTTTTCCGCGGCTTCTCTCTGGACTTTTGCCCACACGGTCTCTCCCTCGGCCTCTACCATGGGCTCCGGCCGCTCGGCTTCCCGGATTTCCTTCACCTGGTATTTCTGCCGGCCGAAAAGGGTTTTCCTCCCTGCCGGAATCAGGATCACCTCTGCCAGCATACGGTTCCCGTCCTGGATCTTGTAGCTCTTCTCTTCGCTCCCGGGAGCGCTGTTTTCGAAGTAATACAGGTCTCCTCCATGGTAGCTTTCCATCACGGTCTTCATCACGTTGGAGGGCAGGCATTCTTCATAGTCTTTGATGAAGTACCAGAACCAGCATAGGAGCAGGGCCAGGATGAGGCAGGATGCCGTAAAGCCGATCAAGGCGCCGATATAAAATTTTGATTCTTTCGGATCTGTGTTTATATTTATCTTCATTTTTCTCTGCTGGCGGGATGCAAGCGCATGCCTTCAGGGGTTCTGCCGGCGGGCGTTGTCTTTCATCGGACGGATCACTTTACCAGGATGGCATCCGGCACCGGGCGGATCCCCACTACTGAGGATGGGGAATTGATCAGCTCTCCTTTGTAATAAAGTACGGAGGAGGAGCCTCCATCCAGGTTGGCCGCGTTGACCGCCCCGTATTCCAGCATGACGTCCTCCAGGTCGGATACCGTAGCCCCCAGGGATGCCGGCTGCCGGCCGTCGATCACCAGCATCAATACTGCTCCGTCTCCCCTCTGTCCGATGGCGGACCGGGGATTGACCCCGCCGCTGCTGCCTGTGGGCACCCGGTCTCCATTGATCACCAGGGCTGGCCCGAAGGCGATCCCCTCCCAGACTCCGGCACTGATGGCCGCATCTGCGCTCATGTCTCCCACGATCAGGCGGTGCTCCTGGTCGAATCCGATGATGGTCCGGTAGTTTGAGGGGTGGTTTGAGACCAGCTGCCCCTCCCGGATCACCGGCCCCAGGGGAAGTCCTCCCTTGCCGTGGCCCTCCGGATCGTAGAAGCCTCCGGCATTCATGCCGATGATGGACTCGGTGCTTTCTGCCATATCCACTACCTTCTGCCCGACTCCGCCCTCGGCAAAGCCCGGGATCATATGGATGCTGACCCGGGACGGATCCTCCACGATGACCATTTTACCCCGGTAGGTGGCGGTACGGATTTCTTCGATGCGGATCCCGTCCTCTACGGCAAAGGCGTCATCCTCCGGCTCTTCCTCCGGTATTTCTTCGCTTTCTGCTTCTGCGGCCTCCGGCTCTGCTTTTTTCTTATTTGCGGCGATCTCGATCCCCGTTACATCGGTGACTGCAGTGGGAACCCGGACCTGCCCCCTGGCCAGGATCTCCGCTGTCTGGCTCTTCGAGAAGTAAATGTCCGGGATGAATTTCAATGCACTGGTCTCCATCACGGTATTCACGAACCGGTCTCTGACGGCTTCGCTTGGACCGTAGCACAGCACAGTGATCAGACCGAATATCCCGGCCAGGATCCATGCGAGCACCATAAATATGATCAAAAGGATTCTTCGGACGATCCTCATGGCTTACTCCAGATTCAGGTTTCGTTCCATGCCATAGCGGGTGACCAGGTAGCCCAGGGCACAGATGACCAGGTTGATGATCAGGGTTCCGAACAGGATCCCGTTATACACGCTGCGGAAGACTGCTTCGGACGGCATGGTATCTGCCCTCATCAGGCTGAACATGCTTCCTGCGGCAAATATCATGGATCCCGCGATCTGGATCATGATATAGAAGGCCACATACCAAAGGATGGACATCAGCACTTTATGCTTTCCCGAGGTCTGCCCCAGGGATATGGCGGCATAGACTTTGAGGATCTCTGCCACGGAGTCCACAAGCCATACCAGTATGGTCAGGATGATCGGCAGGACGCCTATATCAAATATGTCGTTCATTTCCTCCACCACCTCGGCCACGTCGAGTATGTCCGCATTCTCACCGACGGCCACGAAGACAAAGTTGAGGATGGATACGACGGTCAGGAGGGTTTCGCCGAAGATCCAGGTCCAGGCTGTGATCGTCTTGGACAGGATGATGTCATGCTTCTGAGCCGGAAGCATCTGGGTCAGGTACCCCTCGTCCCCGTAGCAGCTCTTGAAAAAACGGTATGCCAGGAACCAGACCGTGCCTACGGCCGCCGCGATCAAGATCAGCACATAGGCCGAGGTGATCATTGCCATAAGGGAATTCATCAGCCCCTCAGAAAAGCCGGCCTCCGAAAGCACGCCGCTTTCCTGGAGCTTCTCAAATACCCCCAGCCGGAATTTGTAAAACAGTCCCCCGATTATGGTCACGGCCGCTACCGCCGCATAGACAGCGCACATGATCTTCCATGTGGCCTTATATTCATGCTTGATCAGCCTCCCCAGCATGCAAACACCTCCCTGAAATACTGGTCCACGGTTTTTCCGGTATGCTCTCTGACTCCCTCTTTGGTATCGTGCAGGATCACCTGTCCGTTCCGGATAAAGACGATATCCGTCAGGATGTTTTCCACATCCTGGATCAGATGGGTGGATATCAGTACGGAGGAGCCCGGGTTATAATTCCCGATGATGGTGCGGATGATATAGTCCCTTGCCGCAGGATCCACTCCGGCGATGGGCTCATCCAGCAGGTACAGGCTGGCTCTGCGGCTCATGCACAGGATCAGCTGGACTTTTTCCACTGTGCCCTTGCTTAATGCCCGGATCTGCTGGTCCGGGTCGATCCCCAGGTCCCGGATCATCCGGTCTGCCCTGGCGGCATCGAAGTCCTCATAAAAATCCAGATAGTACTCGATCAGGGACGCGGCCGTGGCTGTCTTTGGCAGATATACCCTGTCCGGCAGATAGGAGATCAGGGAACAGGAGCGCACTCCGGGTGCTTCTCCCAGGATCCGGATCTCTCCGCCGGTGGGCTTCAAAAGTCCTGCCGCCATTTTGATCAGGGTGGTCTTGCCGGATCCGTTCGGACCCAGAAGTCCCGTGATATGCCCCGGCTCGAGGACAAAATCCATATGATCTACGGCATGCTTGATCCCGTATTGTTTTGTGAGCTGGACGCATTCCAGCAGTTTTTCTGTATTCATTCTCGAAGGGCAGCCTCCACTCCGTATATTTCTTTCATGCCATACGTCTTCATCCCTTCAAGATCCCGGGGATGACTGTCGTAGCTATAAGTAGAGGCCACCGAATGCTTCGATGGCCTCTATCCATGGTCACGTTTTACACGCTGATATTATGCCTTCTCGGCCATGGCCTCCTGCACCTGTTTTGTCAGCTCGGGCAGGATCAGGTTGAGGTCGCCTACCACGCCGTAATCGGCGATGTCAAAGATCGGGGCGTTCTCATCCTTATTGATGGCGATGATGATGTCGGACTCCTCCATTCCGGCCGCATGCTGGATCGCACCGGAAATGCCGATGGCGAAATACACATGGGGACGGACGGTCTTGCCGGTCTGCCCTACCTGCAGCTCCTTGGGCTTCCAGCCTGCGTCTACCACTGCTCTGGAGCAGCTGACGGTACCGCCGATGGCGGCAGCCAGATCGTCCAGAAGCTTGAAGTTTTCGGGTGAGCCGACGCCGCGGCCTCCGGATACCAGGATCTTTGCTTCTGCGATGTCTGCCACGTTGGATACGGACTTGACGATCTCCTGGATCTCCGCATATTTGTTGTCCGGAGTGAAGCCGGGATTGAACTCTTCCACGTTGGCCTTGGCGCTCTTGTCCGGGGTCTGCTTCTGCATAACGCCGGGACGGACCGTAGCCATCTGGGGACGGAATTCCGGACAGGCGATGGTGGCGATGGTATTGCCTCCGAAAGCCGGACGGGTCATGAGCAGCTGCTTATGCTTCTGCTCCTGTCCTTCCACTGCCTGAAGGGGGAAATCCCCGATATCCAGCTGTGTACAGTCTGCAGTCAGTCCGGTATGGATCCTTGCGGAAACCCTGGGGCCTAAGTCACGGCCAATGGCAGTGGCTCCCACCAGCATGATCTCCGGCTTATATTTCTCGATCACGGAAGACAGGGCATGGGCATAGGGCTCCGTCCTGTATTCCTTCAGCTCCGGATCATCCACCACGATGATCCTGTCGGCGCCATACCAGGCCAGCTCATCTGCCAGGCCCTTGACCCCTGACCCGATCAGCACGGCCACGACCTGCTGGTCCAGATCCTTTGCCAGATCCTTTGCCTTGCCCAGAAGCTCGAAAGCGATGCTGTTCAGCTTATTATCTACCTGCTGGGCAAAGACGAATACATCCTTGCACTCTTCCACTTTTAAACTCATCTCTTTCAACCCTCCTTAAATCACATGCTTTTCCGAAAGCTTGCCGACAATATATGCTACCGCATCCTTCGGGGTATCCGGGGTCACCTTCTCGCCGGCTCCCTTGGCCACCCTGTCTGATGCCTTGGCGATCTTTGTAGGTGATCCTGCAAGGCCCAGGTCGGTATCCGGCACATCCTTCAGGTCTTTCCTGCCCCAAACGGTCACCTCGGTCTGATAAGCATCAAAGATGCCGCCGGGAGTCATGTACATATCCTCTCCCAGCTCAGCCAGTGCCGTGATCAGGCAGGGCATCTTCACCTTAAGCATGTGATAACGGTCCTCAAACTGCCGCTTGACGATGACATAGTCGCCGTCGATCTTGATATTCTCTGCATAGGAGATCACCGGGATGTCCAGATGCTCGGAAATCTGGGGTCCAACCTGTGCCGTATCTCCGTCGATGGCCTGGCGTCCCGTGATGATCAGGTCGTAATCCAGGTTGCGGATGGCTCCTGCCAGGGTAGAGGAGGTGGCCCAGGTATCTGCGCCGCCCAGTACACGGTCCGTGACCAGGATGGCATCGTCAGCTCCCATGGCCAGTGCCTCTCTCAGCACCTCATCTGCCTTGGGAAGTCCCATAGTGATCACCGTTACGGTGGTCCCGGGATTCTCATTTTTGATCTTGAGCGCGGCCTCAAGGCCCGCCTTGTCGTCCGGATTCATGATGGCAAGCATCGCAGCCCTGTCCAGCGTTCCATCCGGCTTAAACCTTACACCGCCCTTTGTATCGGGCACTTGTTTCACACAAACTACAATTTTCATTGCTATCTCCTTACGTTATGTTGTTACCAGCCAAATCTGTTTCTTTGTCACTTCTGCAGGCGGGAGCCGGTATGCCAAAAGACATTTACGTGCTCCACACTACACTGCCGGTGGGAGTAAACATGCCAAAGGGCATGTTTACCTATCTTGATCTACACTGCCGGTGGGAGTAAACATGCCAAAGGGCATGTTTACCTATCTTAATCTACACTGCCGGTGGGAGTAAACATGCCAAAGGGCATGTTTACTACTTTAACAGTGCTGCCGAAATGACCATGCGCTGTACTTCCGATGTGCCCTCATAAATCTCGGTGATCTTGGCATCCCTCATCATGCGCTCGATCTCATATTCCTTGATATAGCCGTATCCGCCGTGAAGCTGGACTGCCTTTGTGGTGACTTCCATGGCCACTTCTGCGGCATAGAGCTTTGCCATAGCGGCTTCCACCGAATAAGAAACCTTCGGATCCTTCTGATATTCAGCCTTCTTCATGGCTGCCTGGTATACCAGAAGCTGTGCCGCCTTGACCTTCGTCGCCATATTGGCCAGCTCAAACTGGGTATTCTGGAACTGGGCGATGGCCCTGCCGAACTGCTTCCTCTCCTTGGTATAGGCGATGGTACGCTCCAGTGCTCCCTCTGCGATGCCGAGTGCCTGGGCGGCGATCCCGATACGGCCTCCATCCAGGGTATGCATGGCGATATTGAAGCCCTTGCCCTGCTGGCCCAGAAGGTTGTCCTTGGGGATCCTGCAGTCCTGGAAGATCAGCTCGTAGGTAGATGACCCGCGGATGCCCATCTTGTTTTCCTTTGTGCCGAAGGTGAACCCGGGGGTTCCCTTCTCTACGATAAATGCGGAAATCTCCTTCATCAGCTTCCCGCGCTTTTCTACCTTTCCGGTCACGGCGAAGATGACATATACGTCAGCCTCCTTGCCGTTGGTGATGAAGCACTTGGATCCGTTCAAGACCCACTCGTCCCCGTCCAGGACTGCCTTGGTCTGCTGGCCCTGGGCATCGGTGCCGGCTCCCGGCTCCGTGAGGCCGAAGGCACCCAGCTTCTCGCCCTTTGCCAGGGGTACCAGGTACTTCTGCTTCTGCTCCTCTGTACCAAAGGTCAGGATCGGGTCGCAGCACAGAGATGTGTGCGCCGATACGATAACCCCGGTAGTGCCGCAAACCTTGGAGAGCTCCTCCACGCACATGGCGTAGGTCAGGATGTCTGCTCCCTGTCCGCCGTACTCTTTGGGGATCGGGATGCCCATGAAGCCGAATTTCTGCATCTTTGCTACGGTCTCCCTGGGGAATTCCTCGGTCTCGTCCACCTCGATCGCACGGGGCTTCGCTTCCTTCTCAGCAAAATCCTTGAAGAGGGATCTCGCCATTGCATGTTCCTTGCTTAACTGAAAGTCCATATCTGCCTTTCCTCCGTTAATATAAACCATTTGTTACCATAAATAATAAATTGGGTGTTGCCGGCGGGGTGCCCCCACACTACGTTGCCCCCACACTACGTTGCCCCCACACTACGCTGCCGGCGGGGTAAAACATGCTGGGCAACTTCAATGCTATACGTTGAGCCCCCACACTACGCTGCCGGCGGGGTAAAACATGCTGGGCAGCTTCTGTATGCACGTTGTGCCCCCACACTACGTTGCCGGCGGGGTAAAACATGCTGGGCAGCTTCTGTATGCACGTTGTGCCCCCACACTACACTGCCGGCGGGGTAAAACATGCCAAAGGGCATGTTTTACTTATCTGTAGGAACCTTGCCGTTGCTGTAGTCGTAGAAGCCGATGCCGGTCTTCACGCCAAGCTTCTTTGCCCGGACCATCTTCTTCAGCAGGGGAGCCGGACGATATTTGGGATCCCCAGTTTCCTTGTAAAGGGTCTCCATGATGGCAAGCACGATGTCAAGACCTACATAATCCCCAAGCTCCAGCGGGCCCATGGGATGGTTCGCGCCAAGCTTCATGGCGTTATCGATGCCCTCGATGTCCGATACGCCCTCACTGTATACGAAAATTCCCTCATTGATCAGCGGGATCAGGATCCGGTTGACCACGAAGCCGGGAGCTTCGTTGACCTGCACCGGGGTCTTGCCCAGCTTCACGGAAATATCCCTGACCTTTTCCACCAGGTCTGCCGGAGTATTGGCTCCTGCGATGACCTCGATCAGCTTCATCCGGTCTGCAGGATTGAAGAAATGCATCCCCACCACGGGCTTCGGAAGGCCGGAGCCGATCTCGGTGATGGAAAGGGAGGAGGTATTGGATGCGAAGATGCAGCTGTCATTCTTCACCACATTCTCCATCAGATCCTTAAAGCACTCCTGCTTTACCTGCATGACCTCAAGGGCCGCCTCCACGACGATGTCCGGATCCGTGGCGATGGCATTAAGGCCGGTCTCAAACTTTGCAAGATAGGAATCCACTGCAGACTGCTCCAGCTTGCCCTTGCTCACCAGCTTCTCATAGCCTGCCTTGATCTTGGCAAAGCCGCCTTCTGCGAACTCGGTCTTGATGTCGCAAAGATAAACCTTGTCAAATTCGCCGCACTGGGCAAATGCCTTTGCGATGCCCTGTCCCATGGTTCCGGCGCCGATTACTGCTGCTTTCATATTGTTCATTCTCCTTTCATGGTTGTCTAAGAAAAATCTACACTGCCGTGCTCCACACTACGCTGCCGGCGGGGGTAAACATGCTAAAGAGCATGTTTACCTATTCTGGAAGTCCACGACCTTGACCTTCTTGGGGTCATCCTTCTTGCGGAGGAAATTGGCCATGCCCTCCCTCTGATCCTCGGATTCAAAGCAGTCCCCGAAAAGCTTCTCTTCGATGACGATGGCCTTGTCTATATCTGCCTGCAGCCCGTCGTTGATGGCCTTTTTGCAATTACGGACGGCGATGGGCGCATTCTTTGCGATGGTCTCCGCCATTTTTTCCGCTGCGGGAAGGAGCTCCTCCAAAGGATAGACCGCATTCACCAGGCCGATGCGGTAAGCCTCATCTGCCTTAATATTGCGGGCAGTATAGATCATCTGCTTCGCCATGCCCGGACTTACGAGCCTTGCCAGCCTCTGGGTGCCGCCAAAGCCGGGAGTGATGCCGAGCCCTACCTCAGGCTGGCCGAATACGGCAGAATCCGCACAGATCCGGATATCGCAGCTCATGGCGATCTCACAGCCGCCGCCCAGGGCGAAGCCGTTCACCGCAGCGATGAAGGGCACGGGGAAAGTCTCGATCCGGCGGAAGAGGTCATTCCCCTTCTTGCCGAAGGCTTCTCCCTCTGCCTTGCTTAAGGTGCTCATCTCGCCGATGTCCGCGCCGGCTACGAAGGATTTCTCCCCTGCGCCCGTAAGCACCACGGCACGGATCTCATCCGGATCGATCCCGTCAAGCACCGCTCCCAGATCATCCAGTACCTGGGAATTCAGCGCATTCAGGGCATCCGGACGGTTGATGGTGATCACCGCATATTTTCCTTTTTTCTCAATATCCACAAAACCCATGGTCTATATCCCTCCGTTTCAGACTGCTTTTACGATAGTCGCACAGCCCATGCCTCCTCCGATGCAGAGGGTCGCCAGGCCGGTCTTTGCCCCGGTACGCTCCATATTGTGAAGCAGGGTCACCAGGATACGGGCTCCGGAGGCTCCCACCGGATGCCCCAGGGCGATCGCGCCGCCGCAGAGATTGAGCTTGGAAAGATCAAAGCCCAGATCCTTCCCCACTGCTACGGACTGCGCCGCAAAGGCTTCGTTTGCCTCGTAGATGTCGAAGTCGCCGATGGTCATGCCGGCTTTGGCCATAGCCTTCTTTGTGGCTGCCACGGGGCCGATGCCCATGATGGAAGGATCCACGCCGGCCAGGGCTCCGGTCACCCATTCTGCCATGGGCTTCACTCCCAGTTCCTTTGCCTTCTCCTCAGACATCACCACCACTGCGGCGGCTCCGTCATTGATGCCGGAAGCATTGCCTGCGGTGACGAATCCGTCGGGATTGATGGGCTTCAGCTTGGCCAGCTTCTCTATGGCGGAATCCGGACGAGGGCCTTCATCCTTTGCAAAGGAGATCACTTCCTTCTTTTTCTTGATCTCCACCGGGACGATCTCCTTGTCAAACCAGCCTTCCTCCTGAGCCTTGCAGGCCTTCTGCTGGCTGGCCAGGGCAAACTCGTCCAGCTCCTCCCGGGTGAGCTTCCACTGCTCGGCAATATTGTCCGCCGTCTTGATCATATGATAATTGTTGAATGCATCCCAAAGAGCGTCATTTACCATGGTATCCACAAGGGCTCCCTGGCTCTGGCTGGGCCAGGTCATGCGGTAGCCGTACCTGCCCTGAGGGATCGCATAGGGTGCCATGGACATATTTTCCATGCCGCCGGCCACGACGATGTCTGCATCGCCCGCAAGGATCATCTGTGCCGCCATATTGACGCAGTTAAGGCCGGATCCGCAGACCACATTTACGGTAACGGCAGGGGTCTCCACCGGGATCCCGGCGTTTACGGAAGCCTGCCTTGCCACGTTCTGCCCCAGGCCTGCCTGGATGACGCAGCCCATATATACATGCTCAACCTGCTCCGGCTTCACGCCCGACCTGTTCAGGGCCTCCCGGATCACGATCTCGCCAAGCTTTGCCGCAGGCGTGGTCGAAAGCGATCCTCCCATAGTTCCGATGGCGGTACGACAGGCACCGGCCAGCACGATTTTCTTTGACATGCATTTACCTCCTTTTTTATCGGCGTGCTACTCTTTGTTTTCCCTTTTCCCTATACTTTGGGATGAAATAAAAGATTGTATACAATGAAGACCGCACTTTGTTATTTTTTTATCAGTGCATTTCGATTCTATCACAAGGCAGGGATGATTGCAATAAAAATGGCGTTTGGGTATAATGCGTAGAGCAGAATGGAGGAGCAGATATGCTTTTTAAAACCATGCCGGACGAGAAAGCCATGAAAGACTGGCCGCAGCATTATTATAAAATAGAGGACGCGAATGTGCGCGAGGCCTGCCTGAAGCAGGTCCTGAAGGAGCACCCGGATTCGGCAGAGGACCTGCGGAGGCTCGAGATCCTGCAGAAGCGGTACGGGAAGCGGGCCCACAAGAACCGCGGGGACGGCTTCATCCGTGCCTTCATGATGATCCTCATCGCTGCCACGAATGATTTCCATTCCCTGAATATCAACGCAAAAGAACGGGAGCTTACGGATAATCTCCGTCAGCTCGCCGTCCTTGATTTTGACCGGGATGACCTGCTCTATGAAGAATGGAGGGATTTCTCCCGGCAGTACCTGAAAAGCTGTGTCTACAGCCCCTCCTACCGCTCCACCCTCTTTGGCGCCATCACCTTAAGCGACGAGACCGTGGCGCTGAAGATCGCGGGAGAGATCGACCTCGTGACCCGCAGGGAGCCGGAGGCCTTTCATCTGGGAGCAGAATGCCGGAAGCTCCATGAGATCATGAAGCAGTCCTACCTTGATATGGTGGAGTCCGGACAAAGCTATTGGGACTCCTATATGGAAAGCCTCAAGCGCTGAAATCGATCCGGGGTGCTTCGGCCGCGATGGCGCTTTCGTCCTTTTCCAGGAATTCCCTAAGCTTCGCCCCCAATTCATCCATGCTCTCTGCCTTCACATAGGACCTGACCGTGGGAGGTTCTTTTTCCTTGGCCTTCTCCGCCTTTTTCTCCTCGGCCTTCGCCTCCTCGGCTTTTTCCTCGCGCTGCTTCTTGATCCGCTCCGATTGGGCCTTGCCGGCCTTTTCCAGCTCTGCGAAGTAGCTCACTTTGCCGTCGTCTCCTATGGAGAAGCCGACGCGCTTCACGCTTCCCTTCTCCTCCTCGGAGAGATTCTCACGGAATTCATCCAGGGTCGACTGGGCATCGGAAATGGTCTGGAAGATCTTATCCTTATATTCCGCATCCTCCGCCATCTTTTCCAGCTCCTCCGGCTTGATCACCACGCCGTAATCCTTTGTGCTGTTGGCCAGAATCTGCCCCGCTTCTTCCTCGCTCTTAAAATCCGCCACATAGAAGTCGGTATTGCCGTACTTCTCCTTCAGCTCGTCCAGGACCTTCTGTGCCCTGTCGCTGAGCTTCACCTTGCTGTCTGCAGATGATGCCCTCAAAGCCGGGTCGTTTTTCTTTGCCAGAAGGCCGGCGTCCGCCTCCTTTTCCTTTGCTTTTTCCGGTTTCTTCGGCCCTCCCTGCCCCGTAAGGCTCTTTACCATGTCATTGCCGCTCAGGCCGCCGAATCCGCTGATGCCGAAACTCATATGCTCCTCCTTCCGGAAGATGGTCCATCCTCCTTGATCATGGGCGCAAAAATGCGCTGTGAATCCTTTCTCTTTTTTTATATCGGCTGATCTGCCCGATCTCTCCACAAAAAAATCCCCCGCATTTTTATTCTGCGGGGGAATGGGATCAGCTCTTGTCGTCTATCCTGACATCGAAGCGGCCGCGGGGGTTTCCGGCATTGCTGTTGCCCCTCACCACGGCACCTGTGGATCCATAGGAATCATAAGGCTTCTCTGCCACCGGAAGGCTGTCGTCGTTGGCCTCTGCCGTAAAGCCCGGTCTTTTTTCCGGCTGGGCCTTCGGAGGCTCCTTCTCCTTGTCTTCTTCCGGAATGCCCTTTTCCTTCCGGAAGATCTCCATGAATTCCTTGCCGGTGATGGTCTCCTTCTCGATCAGGAAGCCGGCCAGCTTATCTAAGAGCTTGCGGTTTTCCTTCAGCAGGCGCTTGGCTTCTTTGTAGCTCTCCTTCAGAAGCTTCATGACCTCTTCATCCACGGCGGCCGCGGTCTCGTCGGAGCAGTTCATGACCGTCCTGCCCTCCAGGTACCGGTCCTCCACGGTCTCCAGCCCGATAAGCCCGAATTTCTTGCTCATGCCGTACTGCGTGATCATGGCTCTCGCTATGGCCGTAGCCTTTTCGATGTCATTGGAGGCTCCAGTGGTCACGGTATCAAAGACGATCTCCTCCGCGGCCCTGCCCCCCAGGATCGACACCAGCCTGGCACGGAGCTCCGCCTCGGTATCCAGGTACTTCTCCTCCTCCGGCACATTCATCACATAGCCCAGCGCTCCCATCGTCCTGGGCACGATGGTGATCTTCTGTACCGGCTCTGTATTTTTCTGCAGGGCAGAGACCAGGGCATGGCCGGTCTCATGATAGGAGACGATCCTTCTCTCCTCCTTGCTCATGATGCGGTCTTTCTTTTCCTTGCCTACAAGCACCACTTCCACCGCATCAAACAGATCCTTCTGATTTACGAACTCCCGCCCGGCCTTGACGGCATTGATGGCCGCCTCATTGACCATGTTGGCAAGATCCGAGCCCACCGCGCCGGAGGTAGCCAGGGCGATGGCGTCGAAGTCCACCGTCTCGTCCATCTTCACGTCCCGGGCATGGACCTTCAGCGTCTCCACCCGGCCTTTCAAGTCCGGCTTCTCCACGATGATCCGCCGGTCGAAGCGCCCGGGCCTTAAAAGAGCCTTATCCAGGATCTCCGGCCTGTTTGTGGCGCCCAGAACCAGTATCCCCTTAGAGGAATCAAAGCCGTCCATCTCCGAAAGCAGCTGGTTTAAGGTCTGCTCCCGCTCGTCATTGCCTCCGCCATACCGGGAATCCCGGCTCTTGCCGATGGCGTCGATCTCATCAATGAAGATGATGCAGGGCGCGTTCTTTTCCGCGTCGTTAAACAGATCCCTCACCCGGCTGGCTCCGACGCCCACAAACATTTCCACGAAGTCTGAGCCTGCCAGGGAAAAGAAGGGCACATGGGCTTCTCCCGCTACAGCCCTGGCAAGCAGCGTCTTGCCGGTGCCGGGAGGCCCCACGAGAAGTGCCCCCTTGGGCAGCCTCGCCCCGATCGTCACGTATTTCTGCGGATTATGCAGGAAATCTACCACCTCCTGCAGGGATTCCTTTGCCTCATCCTGCCCTGCCACATCCCGGAAGGTAACTCCCGTCTCCTTCTGTACATAGACCTTGGCATTGTTGCGGCCCACGCCCATGATGCCGCCCCTGCCGCCGCCCATCCGGCGCATGAGGAAATACAGGAAGCCCCATACGATAAGGAGGGGAAGGCCGAAATTCAGGATGGCGGAAAGAAACACTCCGGTCCTGTCCGGGATGGAATGGGAAAACCTCACCCCGGAAGACAGCAGCCTCTCCGGCAGATAAGGGTCATAAACGACTCCGGTATAGAAGGTCATGCGGGTCAGATTATTAGACGCTCCCCTGGGGGTGATCTCGATCTGATCGTCGCGGATCACTACTTCCTCCACCTGGTTGGCGGAGATCATGCTCAGAAAATCGCTGTAGGCGATCTCCTGGGTAGTGGTATTGGCCAGGAAGCGGGACATGAGGCTCATGCCGATAAGCGTCACGAAAGTAGCCACAAGCAGGATCATGATGGTCTGCCTGTTCCTGGGATTAAAGCCTCCCCCTCCGTTTCCTCCGCCGGGGTCATTTGGGTTTCTGTTATTCTGGTTGTCTGGAGTGTTCTCGTTCATTTGCACCTCTGATCGTGCCGATTTATATCTGACTCTATTCAGCTCTTACTCAAATCCGTTTGGATGGTCCTTCTGCCAATTCCAGGTATCACGGCACATTTCATCCACGCCGTATTGTGCTTCCCAATGAAGCTCCTTCTTTGCCTTTTCCGGGGAAGCATAGCACCGGGCGATGTCCCCTGCCCGCCTGGGCTTGATGGAATAAGGCACCTTGATGCCATTGACCCGCTCAAAGGCCCGCACCAGCTCCAGCACAGAGTATCCCGTGCCTGTGCCCAGATTGCAGATGAAGCAGCCCGGGTTTTCCCGGAGCTTATCCACGGCCTTCACATGAGCCCTGGCCAGGTCTACCACATGGATATAATCCCTTACTCCCGTACCGTCCGGCGTGTCGTAATCATTACCGAATACCCCCAGCTCCGGCAGCTTCCCCACTGCCACCTGGGATATGAAGGGCATCAAGTTATTGGGCCTGCCGTTTGGATTCTCTCCGATCCTGCCGGAGGGATGGGCTCCGATGGGGTTGAAATACCGGAGGATGACCATATTCCACTCCGGATCCGCCTTCTGCATGTCTATGAGGATCTGCTCCAGCATCCACTTGGTCCAGCCGTAGGGATTGGTGCAGGTGCCTTTGGGGCAATCCTCCGTGATGGGGATCATGGCCGGATCGCCATAGACCGTGGCAGAGGAAGAAAATACGAAATTCTTGGCTCCATGCTTCCTCATCTCATCTAA
>JAILLN010000042.1 GCA_024693135.1 Lachnospiraceae bacterium
ATGCAAATGGGAATAATCCACATCATAGACATATCCATAGATGATAAGATTTCGTAAAAAAGCAGCCCGGCTCCTTAAACCGGAGAGCTTCCATTTTTCGTCCAGAATGTATCTTTCATCATCGCTCAGATAGAGCAGAAATCTGTTTTTTCTTGTCCTGTTCGTCATTTTTGATCCTTCCATATTTATATTTTTTCCGCTGTCACCTGGTGCGGATTTTTTGGCCTGTCGGCAAAACGGGGGTCAGGGGGTATACCCCCTGTGAGCACATTTTTGGTAATTCTGCGGTCAGCAGGATTAACAAAAATGTTGGATTTGTATATACAAATCCATTGCTTGGTATGATTGTGTCCCGGAGAAGTCCCCGATGCCTGCCATCGGCCAAACGTTCAAGTTGGTTTATTTCGTGGAACAGATGGAGATTTTGATCTGTGAAAAAGAAAAACCACCACCAACATCACGTATAGCGTACACGGATGTTATGTAGCAGTTTAGGTGTCTGACCTGATCGGTCTCATTCCTGTCAACTGACGATTCCTTTTACGCCATCCCAGCCTGCTGATTTGTTGAATCATCAGTATTTTTGTGGTATGATTGCGTAGTTGTATTGGACTCTTTTCTGTCAGAGGAAGGAGTTCAGAAATGGGGAAAAATTTATCGGGTAAAAACCTTGAAAAGGGGATAACCCAAAGAAAGGATGGTATTTATTCCACCCGATTTATTTCGCTGAGCGGAAAACGAAGAGAAAAGCACTTTAAGGACTATCAGGATGCAAGAAAATGGCTGGCAAAAGCCCGCTTTGAGGATGACGAAGAGTGTACCGGTGAGCCCGTAAAGAATTCGACCTATGATACAGCTTTGTATAAAGTTTGTGACAGAGCCGGATTAAAGCCGTTTTGCATGCATGCCCTGCGCCACACATTTGCAACCAGATCTATTGAGCGTGGCGTGCGGCCTAAAGTGTTTCAAAGACTTCTTGGTCATGCGAATCTGAGTACAACAATGGATCGATATGTACATGTTACGGAGGAATCGCTGGCAAAAGGAATGGAATTATTTGAATCTGATGAGACCGAAAGACATAAGTCTGAATGTAAGTTGTTATAAGTTAATATATTTCCATACCAAAATGGTGCGGAAATGGTGCGCTGAAGGGGGACACCCCCGGAAAACGTTGAAAAATAAGGAGATGATGGGGAAAAATGAAACTAGGCATTGTGGGGCTCCCAAATGTGGGGAAGAGCACGCTGTTTAATTCGCTGACGAAGGCCGGAGCGGCCGCGGAGAATTTTCCGTTCTGTACCATCGACCCCAATGTGGGGGTGGTGGCCGTGCCGGATGAGAGGGTGGATACCCTGGGGAGGATGTACTCCTCGAAGAAGGTGACCCATGCAACCATCGAGTTTGTGGATATCGCGGGCCTGGTGAAAGGGGCAAGCAAGGGAGAGGGGCTGGGCAACCAGTTTCTGGCCAATATCCGGGAGACGGATGCCATCGTGCACGTGGTGCGCTGCTTCGAGGATCCCAATGTGGTGCATGTGGATGGATCCGTGGATCCGGTAAGGGATATCGAGACCATCAATCTGGAGCTGGTCTTTGCGGATCTGGAGGTAGTGGACCGAAGGCTCGGCAAGGTGGGGAAGTCTGCCCGCAATGACAAGTCCCTCCAAAAGGAGGCGGCTCTTTTGGAGAAGCTCAAGGCGCTGCTGGAGGAAGGAAGCAGGGCAAGGTGCTATGAGCCGGCGGATGAAGAGGAAAAAGCGATCCTGAAGGGGCTGTCCCTGCTTACGGGGAAGCCGGTGATCTATGCCGCGAATGTGGGAGAGGATGACCTGGCCGACGACGGGGCAGGGAATGAATATGTGAAGAAGGTGCGGGAATATGCTGAGGCAGAGGGCTCCGGGGTCTTTGTGATCTCGGCGAAGGTGGAGCAGGAGATCTCAGAGCTTGCGGATGAGGACCGGGCCGTCTTCCTGGAGGATCTGGGCCTCAAGGAATCCGGCCTGGATAAGCTGATCCGGGCAAGCTACAGCCTGCTGGGGCTGATCTCATTCCTGACCTGCGGGGAGGATGAGTCCAGGGCGTGGACCATCACCGAGGGCACGAAGGCTCCCCAGGCGGCGGGCAAGATCCATACGGATTTCGAGAGGGGCTTCATCAAGGCGGAGGTGATCCCTTACGATAAGCTGATCGAGTGCGGTTCGATGACTGCGGCGAAGGAGAAAGGGCTGATCGGGATCGAGGGTAAGGATTATGTGATGAAGGACGGGGACGTGACCCTGTTCCGTTTCAACGTATGAGACAGCTGCGGGCTTACCGGGATTTGCGCAGTTTTGGACGTCCCGAAATTTTTTGAATGGCAGGAGGAGCTATGCCGGATCTGATGTCTGCGGGAGATATCGCATTCCCGCATTTAGGGATTTATTTGGAAAATGTGCCGAGGGGCTTTTCCGTCTTCGGCTTTACCATCGCGCTGTATGGCGTGATCATTGCCTTCGGGATGATGCTTTCCGTGATGCTTGCTTCCTATGACAGAAAGACCAGGGGAATGCCGGAAGAGCATGTATGGGACTGCGCCCTTTACGGGATCCCCAGCGGGATCATCGGAGCCAGGATTTATTATGTGGTCTTTAACTGGGAGGGCTACCGGGACAATGTCCTGTCTGTATTCAACTTGAGGCAGGGCGGGCTTGCCATTTTCGGAGGGGTTCTTGGAGCGCTTCTTTCGGTCTATATCTATGCCAGGATCAAAAAGGTATCCTTCCTGGAGCTCTTTGATTCCATCGCCCTGGCTTTTCCCTTGGGGCAGCTCATCGGGCGGTGGGGGAATTTCTTCAACCGGGAGGTCTTTGGGGGATATACGGACAACCTCCTGGCCATGCGGCTTCCCATCGAGGCGGTGAGGGCCAGGGATATCACTCCGGCTCTGGCGGAAACGATCATTGAGGGCACGAATTATATCCAGGTGCATCCCACCTTTCTGTATGAATCCCTTTGGAACCTGTGCCTGCTGGCATTTCTTTTCCTGATGCGTAAGCGCAAGAGCTTTTCTGGGGAGATCCTCTGCTTCTACATTTCCGGGTACAGCCTGGGAAGGCTCTGGATCGAGTATATCCGGACAGACCGGCTTTATATCGGAAATACGGGAATCCCGGTATCCATGGCCGTGTCGGTGCTTATGATCCTTGCGGCCGTCGTGATCGCCATGCGGCAGAAAAAGAAGGGGGAGGCTGCGAAGATGTGGCTGGTGGAGGCCAATACGGGGACCGAAATAAAGGCCGAAGCGAGGCCGGAGACAAAAGAAGAAGCCGGAGTGGAGGGGGAGACAAAAGCAGAAGCCGAAGTGGGGGCCGAAGTGGAAGAAAAATCTGGTCCGGAGGAAGGGGGAACGGAGCCGGAAGAAAAGCCGGAGGAAGAGAAGTAGTGCCCCGAATCGGAGACAGATACAAGATATAGTATATTTAAACGAAAATACGCCGTCAGGGCGTATTTTTTTTGTCTTTTTTTACAAAGTCTATTGAAAATTAAGGAAATATGAGATAGAATGACGGAGTGGTGGCAAGTGGGGGGATTATACATCGAAGTGGTATAAAGTGGTGTCCGTGGGAGAGAATATCGAATTCATCGGAAAATTTAATCATACGCTGGATCCGAAGCACCGCCTGATCTTTCCCAATAAATTCCGGGAACAGTTCGGGGAGAGCGGCACGGTCACCATTACCAAGGGCTTTGACCACTGCCTGTACGCCTATGAGCTTGAGGGCTGGACAGAATTCAAGGAGAAGATCCAGAGCCTGCCCATGGAGAATCCGGAAAGCCGGCTGATCATGAGGGAATTCCTGGGTTATGCGATGCAGGATTCCTTCGACAAGCAGGGCAGGATCCTGATCACCGAGGACCTGCGTGCACATGCTTCCCTGGATAAGGAAGTAGTGCTGATGGGCATCGGAAAGCGGATCGAGATCTGGGACAGGGAATACTTTGAAAACAGCAGGCAGCAGCTGGATATGAATGAGCTGGGCGTGAAGCTTGCAGAACGGGGCATCTCATTATGAGCGGATTCCGCCATATCCCGGTGATGCCTGAGGAGGTCATAGCATCGCTCAGGATCCGGCCGGAGGGGACTTATCTGGACGGCACGGCCGGAGGAGGAGGGCATTCGGAGCTTATCGCCAAGCAGCTTTCCGGGGAAGGAAGGCTCTACTGCCTGGATCAGGATGAGGATGCGGTAAAAGCCGCTGGGGAGCGGTTGAAGCCATACGGAGACAGGGTGAAGGTCATCCGTGGCAATTTCGCCGATGCGGCGTCCATCCTGGACGAGGAAGGGGCAGGGCTTCTGGACGGGGTGCTTCTGGATCTGGGGGTATCCTCCCACCAGCTGGATACGCCGGAGCGGGGTTTTTCCTACATGGCAGATGCCGAGCTCGACATGAGGATGGACCAGAGGAGCCTGCTCAGCGCAAAGCGCATCGTCAATGAATACAGTGAAGAAGAGCTGGCAAGGATCCTCCGGGAATACGGAGAGGAGCGCTATGCGAAGCGGATCGCCGGCCAGATCGTCTCTGCAAGGCAGGAAAAAAGGATCGAAAGGACACTGGAGCTGTCGGAGCTGATCGAAAGAGCTGTGCCGGCGGATTACAGGAGGAGCGGAGGGCATCCAGCCATGCGGACCTTCCAGGCGCTGCGGATCGAGGCCAACCAGGAGCTTTCCGTATTGGAAAGGGCGCTGGAAGATCTGATCGAAAGGCTTTCCGAGGGAGGAAGGATCGCGGTCATTTCCTTCCACTCTTTAGAAGACAGGATCGTAAAAAACATATTCCGCAGGGCGGAGCATCCCTGCACCTGCCCGCCGGATTTTCCGGTTTGCATATGCGGGAAGAAGCCGAAGGGGAGATCGGTGAACCGCAGGCCCATCCTGCCCGGAGAGAAGGAGATCCGGGAAAACAGCAGGGCACACAGCGCAAAGCTGAGGGTATTTGAAAGGATCAGGGGAGAATAGATTTACGGGGGAGAGCATGAGCACATACCGTACCCGCACAGGCGGCTATAGGACGGCCTATGCGAATGAAAGCTATTATATCGACGGAAATACGGTCCGGAAGAGGGAATACGTGCCCAGGGAAACCAGGCGCACCAGGACGGACAGGCACAGGGGACAGGAAAGACATGAGAAGAAGACCCAGGTGAGGGTACAGACCTTCAGCCTGGGCTATATCCTTTTTCTGATCTGCATGATCCTGGTGCTCATGGGCGGGTGCATTTATTACCTGGAGCTTCGGAATGACCTGACGAGGCGCCAGAAGGAGATCACGGAGCTTGAGAGCACGCTCAATACCCTCAGGCTGAAGAATGATGAGGAATACGACCGGATCATCGGCGCCGTAGACATGGAGATGGTGAAAAAGACAGCCATGGAGGATCTTGGCATGACCTATCCCGGAGCTGAGCAGGTAGTGGGCATCAGCGGGACCGGCGGGGATTACGTGCGCCAATACAAGGAAATACCGAAGGATGAAAGAAAAAAATAGAAGAAAACACAGGGTGAGGAAGATCACCCTGTCCATGAAGCGGAAGCTTTCCTTCCTCTTCGCGCTGGTGCTCCTGGCTTTTGCCGGATTCATCATCCGGATCGTCCAGATCAACCGGGACAACGGGGACCAGTACAAGAGGCAGGTGCTTTCCCAGCAGTCCTATGATTCCAAATCCCTGCCCTATAAGCGGGGCTCCCTGACCGACCGGAACGGGACGGTGCTGGCATATTCCGAAAAGGTCTATAATGTCATCGTGGATTCCAAGATCATGCATTCGGAAGATGACGGGATCCATATCGAGGCGACGCTGTCCGCGCTGAAGCAGTGCTTCCCGGATGTGAATGTGGATGAGGTGAGGGTCTTCCTGAACGACAATCCCACCTCCCAGTACAAGAAGATCCTGAAGCGCATGGACAACGCAAAGGTGGAGGAATACAAGCGGCTGAGGGAAGAAAAGGCTTCGGACCCGGAGCTTCCGGATGAGGAAAAGCTGACGGAGGACGGGATCTGGTTCGAGGAGGAGTACATCCGCAAATATCCCTACAATTCCCTAGCCTGCGATGTGATCGGCTTCGTGCAGGGCAACAATGTGGGGCAGTATGGGCTGGAGGAGTATTACAACGACAAGCTCAACGGGGTCAACGGCAGGGAGTATGCCTTCCTCAACAGCGAGGGCACCCTGGAGCGGACCATAAAGCCGGCGGTGGACGGCAGGAATCTGATCACCACCCTTGACGTGAACATCCAGACCATCGCGGAGAAGCATATCCGGGAATATTGCGAGGAATATGACAATCACTACAGGCAGGGGCCTGCAGCAGATAACATCGGCTGTATCATCATGAATCCGAACAACGGTGAGATCTATGCAATGGCAAGCGCTCCTGCCTTTGACCTGAATGACCCAAGAAACATGGAAGGCATAGACCTTTCGCCTTATGTTTCTCTCCTTCCTGAAAGTGAATTGAGTACAAGTACATTGTCGGAAGACTCTGTTTCTTCGGATTCGGCAGAGTCGCCGGCTTTGTACGAAAGCCTTTCGGATAATGAGATCATCAAGAATGCGGTATGGAAGAACTTCTGCATTTCCGATACCTATGAGCCGGGCTCTACCATGAAGCCCTTCACGGTGGCAGGAGCCATCGACGCAGGAAAGATCACCGGGAATGAATCCTATAACTGCAACGGCGCCCTGGAGATCGGGGAGCATGTGATCCATTGCCATAACCGCTTTGGCGACGGCCTTCTTTCGGTGAAGGAGGGGATCGCCAAGTCCTGCAACGTGGTGCTGATGGACGTGGCCCTGGCCATGGGCCGGACGGAATGGCTGCGCTACAACCGGAATTTCAACTTCGGCCTCCGGACAAATGTGGACCTGGCCGGGGAAGTCAATGCGGCGAGCAATACCTTTGACGAGAGGATGGGGCAGACGGACCTTGCGGTGGCCTCCTTCGGGCAGGGCTTCAACGTGACCATGATGCAGATGATCGCAGGGTTTTCTGCGCTGGTGAACGGCGGGAATTATTACCAGCCCCATCTGGTGAGCAAGGTGCTGAATGCGGAGGGGGCCACCCTGGAGGAGCATGATTCCAGGATCGTAAAGCAGGTGATCTCAGGAGAGGTTTCCGATATGATCCGGGATGACTGCAATGCCGTGGTCATGAGCGAACCGGAGGATTGTACCGGCTGGTCGGCCCGGCCCGCGGGATATACCATGGGAGGCAAGACAGGAACGGCGGAAAAGCTTCCCCGTGCAGCAAAGAACTATGTGATCTCCTTCATGGGATATGTGCCTGCAGACCATCCGCAGGTCATCTGCTATGTGGTCATCGATCATCCGAACGTGGCGGACCAGTCTAATTCCACCAGGCTGGCCACGGTGATGTGCAAGGACATCATGACGGAGGTGCTGCCCTACCTGAACATCTTCCCGACCCTGGAGCTTACGGAAAAGGAGAAGGAAGAACTGAGCGAGGCCCAGATCAGCTTCTCGAAGGGGCAGGAGGAGGCCGTCTCCGAGAATGCCGCACCGGAGGCGGAGGGGCAGGAAAAGCCCGATGGATCGGGGGAAAATCAAGGCGATGCCATGGTTCCGGTGGAACTTGACGATGCGATGAGACCAATCACGCAAAATGTGATACAATATGATCCTGAGACGGGATATCCGATCGATCCGAATACCGGGGAGCTCCTTGACCCCGATACGCTGCTTCCGATCGACAGCAGCGTGCCATCGGATCTGGAGTATTGATCTGAAGCTGAAAGTGTGATGGGTGTGCTATGCTGACTGAGTTGATATTACCGATGATCATATCGTTTGCGCTGACGGTCCTGCTGGGATTTTTCCTGGTGCCTTTTTTCCGGAAGACCCATGTGAGCCAGACGGAGCGGATGGAGGGACCGGCATCCCATAAGGAAAAATCCGGAACCCCGGTCATGGGGGGGATCATGTTTCTCCTTCCCTGGATCCTGGTGACGGCCTGGACCCTGCCGCTGCACCGCAATGAGGCGCCGATCCTGATCGCAACCCTTGGGTTTGCGGCCATCGGCTTCCTGGATGACTTCATCAAGGTGAAGCGCATGCAGAATGAAGGCCTGCGTGCCTGGCAGAAGCTTCTTCTGCAGGTGGTGGTATCCCTGGCGGTGATCTTTTATATCCGCCGCTTCACCAATGTATCCTTCGACATGAGGATCCCTTTCAGCTCGCTGGTGACCAACGGCGGCACGCCGGTCATGGTCACGGCAGGGATCTTTGCCATTCCGGTAGAGCTTTTGGTTCTTTGCGGAACGGCCAACGGATCCAACTTCACGGACGGCCTGGACGGGCTTTTGTCCTGCGTGACGATCTGCATCGCGGGATTCCTGGCGGCGGCCTCCGTCCGGGTAATGGCCGGGATCACTCCTTCGGCCGGCGCCATGATCGGAGCCCTTCTTGGATTCCTGGTCTACAACCATCATCCGGCCAAGATATTCATGGGGGATACGGGCTCCCTTTCCCTGGGGGGATATGTGGCGGCCTCGGCCATCATGATGAATATGCCCATATATATTGTGATCGTTGCTTTCATCTACCTGGCTGAGGTCTGTTCCGTCATCATCCAGGTTTCCTATTTCCAGGCGACGAAGGGAAAGCGGTTTTTCCTAATGGCGCCCATCCATCATCATTTTGAACTTCGCGGCTGGACCGAGGTCAGGGTGGTAGCGGTGTTTACGATGGTTACGTTTATACTGTGCCTGCTGGGATTCGCGGCACTGTAGGGAGAGGGGAGCATGAATATACAAGGATTGAAGGTTTTGGTAATCGGGGCAGGGGTCAGCGGGATCGCGGCGGTGAAGCTTCTCGTGCTGGAGGGGGCGCTGCCGGTGCTCTTTGATTCCAATGACAAGGTTCTGGTGGAGGACGGGGGAGAGAAATCTCCTCTGGAGAATATCCCGTTTTATATGGGAAGCCTGCCGGATAAGGTGGCGAAAAGCATCGACATGGTGGTCGTAAGCCCCGGCGTGCCGCTGGACAATCCTACGGTTGCCATGTTCCGCGGACGCCATATCAAGATATGGGGAGAGATCGAGCTGGCTTATGAATTTGCGAAGGGCAGGCTCATGGCCGTCACGGGCACCAACGGAAAAACCACCACGGTCACCCTTCTGGGGGAGATCGTGAAGAATTATGTTGAGCAGAGAGGCTCCGGCAAGGCTTTTGTGGTGGGAAATATCGGAAACCCCTATACGGCAGAGGTGCAGGAAATGACGGAGGACTCCATCACGGTGGCGGAGATCAGCTCCTTCCAGCTGGAAACCATCGAAAAGTTCCACCCGGATGTGTCGGCGATCCTCAATATCACGCCGGATCACCTGAACCGGCATGGTTCCATGGAAAACTACGTGTCGATCAAAAAGAAGATCGCGCTGAACCAGAAGGAGACGGATACCATCGTCCTGAATTATGACGATCCCTATACCCGTGCCTTCGGGGAAGAGACCAAGGCCAAGGTGGTGTATTTTTCCTCGAAGGAGGAGAAGCCGGTAAGCCTGGACTGCCTGTATCTGAAGGACGGGGTCATTTATTACAATGGGGAAAAGGTCATTGAAACCGGCAGGATGAAGCTGCTCGGCACCCATAATTATGAGAACGTGATGGCGGCCGCGGGAATGGCCCTGAGCTTTGGGATCCCCATGGACCTGATCTCCGAGACGATCCGGGATTTCCATCCGGTGGAACACAGGATCGAGTTTGTGGAGACGGTGAATGGAGTGGATTACTATAATGATTCGAAGGGAACCAATCCGGACGCCGCCATCCGGGCAGTAGATGCCATGTCAAAGCAGACGGTTCTTATTGCCGGGGGGTTTGACAAGCATTCTAAGTACGATGAATGGATCGAGCATTTCCCCGGGAAGATCCGCCTGCTGGTGCTTATGGGCCAGACGGCAGAGGACATCGAAAGCTGCGCCAGGTCCCATGGATTTGAGAATATCCGGATGGCGGACAGCATGGAGGAGGCGGTGCAGACTGCCTACAGGGAAGCGGAGCCCGGAGAGGCGGTGCTGCTGTCCCCTGCCTGCGCCAGCTGGGGGATGTTCCGCAATTATGAAGAGCGGGGCAGGATATTTAAGGAAGAGGTAAGGAAGCTGTCATGAGTCAGACGGGGACATATACAGGACAAGGATACGCCGACAGATACCGGCTCGGGGAGGGCAGGAGCTCCCACAAAGACGGCCGTGAAGCAGGAAGCCGCCCGGAGCGCCCCTCGGCAAAGCAGGAAGCGGCAAGCACTGCAAAGCCCGGGCAGAAGACCTTTGTGGACCGTTCCCTGATCTTCATCGTGCTCTTCCTGCTCTGCTTCGGACTGATCATGATCTATTCCGCAAGCTCCTATGCCGCCATGAGGCAGGAAAATGACTCTGCGTACTTCCTGAAAAGCCAGATCCGGGCCACGATCCTGGGACTTGTGGGCATGATCATCATGTCCCGGGTCAATTACCATCTGCTGAGAAAAGCGGCCTGGCCGGCTTATGTGGGATCCCTGATCCTGATCCTTTTGGTGCTGACCCCTCTGGGAATGACGAAGAACGGGGCCAGGAGGTGGCTGAACCTGGGTCTTTCCCTGCAGCCTGCCGAGGTGGCCAAGGTGGGGATGATCATTTTCTTTGCGGCCTATATCTGCGCGAACATGACGAGGATCGGCAAGATGAAGGGAATGATCCAGACCTTTCTTTGGGCTCTGCCTCCCTGTGCCTTTGTTTATTTCATCACGGACAACCTGAGCACGGCCATCATTATCTTCGGGATCGTATATGTCATGATGTTCATCGCCTCCCCCAGAAGCTGGCCTTATGTGGTGGCCGCGATCGTCATCGTGCTTTTGGCTGTATCTGTGGTCTATGCGGTGGAGCATAATATCCTTCCTTCCGAGCTCTCCTACCGCCTGGCGCGGATCAAGATCTGGAGGAATCCGGAAAGCGATGCTGGAAATAAGGGCTTCCAGACCCTCCAGGCACTGTATTCCATAGGCTCCGGGGGATTCCTGGGAAAGGGGCTGGGGCAGAGCACCCAGAAGTACCGGCATCTGCCCGAGGCGCAGAATGACATGATCTTTGCCATCGTCTGTGAGGAGCTTGGGATTTTCGGGGCTTTGGCGGTGATGCTTCTCTTTGCGCTCCTGATCTGGCATTTCCTTCATATCGCAAACAATGCCCCGGATCTTTTCGGCTCCCTGCTGGTGACCGGGGTCCTGACCCATTTCGCGCTGCAGGTGGTGCTGAATATCGCCGTGGTGACCAATCTCCTTCCAAATACGGGGATCACCCTGCCCTTTATTTCCTACGGGGGGTCGTCGACGCTCTTTCTTCTGGTGGAGATCGGCATCGTCTTAAGCGTGTCACGGAGCATCAAGCTTGAATAGCTACCAGGAAAAAAGAATACGGATCCGGGTGATGGCGGCCTCTGTGGGAGCCGCCGTTTTCATCATCGCATTTACGGTTCTTCTGGTGTATTTCAAGGTGGATACCGTGGACGTATCCGGCAATACGCAGTATACGGACGATGAGATCCGGGAAATGGTGCTTTCCCGGGTTCCGGCGGATAATTCGATCTTGTTATATATTTATTATCACAATAGGTCCATCACAGACATCCCCTTTATCGAAAAGATGGACGTCAGGATCGTATCTCCCAGCGAGGTGGCGGTGCAGGTGTATGAAAAGGCCATCGCCGGATATGTGAAGTATCTGGGAAGGTATATGTATTTTGACCGGGACGGGATCATCGTGGAAAGCGCGACGGAGCCTCTGCCGCAGATCCCCTATGTGACGGGGCTGAAGTTTGACGAGTGCGTGATGTATGAGCCGCTTCCGGTGGGGAGCAGCGATGTTTTTGCCAAGATCCTCTCCATCACGCAGCTGCTGGAAAAATATGAGATCGAGGCAGACCGGATCTATTTTGACGAAAACAGCGATATAACCCTCTATTTTGGAAATGCCAGGGTCATGATCGGCTCCCTGGATTATATCGATGAGAAGATGATGGGGCTGAAGGAGATCGTGCCGAAGCTTGCGGGGCTTTCCGGGGTGCTCCATATGGAGGATTTTAAGGCGGACAGCAATGCATCCATGATCACCTTCGAAAAGGATTGAAATAAAAAAAAGTTTTGCGGCCTTATTATTTTTTTTTCTTACAAGATGTAGTTTGCATAAATGGATTATTGATCTACATCTTGTATTTTTTGCCTTATTTTACGGCTTTGGAGGACAGGGGGAGTAACAAATTATGTAAATTTTTTATTGAAAAAAAGAAATTTTGATTGTAGTATAAAGGAGATTCGAAAGAAGAGATTAGCGTGGAATGAATTCTTCGAAGAAAGGGTAAGGAGGAACAACCGTGTTCGAGATCAAGACAGACGGTACGGAGTATGCCTGCAAGATCCTGGTGATCGGGGTTGGAGGCGCGGGCAACAACGCGGTCAACAGAATGGTAGATGAAGCAATCGGCGGAGTCGACTTTATCGGGATGAATACCGATAAGCAGGCTCTGCAGCTCTGCAAGGCGCCCAATCTGATCCAGATCGGGGAGAAGCTGACAAAGGGCCTGGGTGCAGGAGCACAGCCCGAGGTGGGAGCCAAGGCGGCAGAGGAGAGTATAGATGACATAACGAATGCCATGCGCGGATACGACATGGTCTTCATTACCTGCGGCATGGGCGGAGGCACCGGTACCGGAGCCGCTCCCGTGATCGCAAAGTCGGCAAAGGATATGGGCATTTTGACGGTGGGCGTCGTGACGAAGCCCTTCCAGTTTGAAGCCAAGACCAGGATGAAGAATGCAGAGGCGGGGATCACGCGCTTAAGCGAAGCAGTGGATACGCTGATCGTCATCCCCAATGAGAAGCTGAGGAAGATCGTAGACAAAAATACCTCCTTCTCAGATGCCCTCAAGAAGGCGGATGAAGTGCTGCAGCAGGCGGTGCAGGGCATTACGGACCTCATCAATGTGCCGGCCCTCATCAACCTGGATTTTGCCGACGTAAGGACCATCATGAAGGATAAGGGCATCGCCCATATCGGGATCGGCGCGGGCAAGGGAGAGGACAAGGCCATCGAGGCAGTGAAGCAGGCCGTGGAAAGCCCTCTTCTGGAGACGACGATCAATGGCGCCCAGAATGTCATCATCAATATATCCGGAGATATCACCTTGGACGATGTGGGCTCTGCTTCGGACTATGTGGAGAGCCTTGCCGGGGATGACACAAACGTGATCTTTGGCGCAAAAGAGGATAAGAACATGGCAGATCAGGTGACCATCACCGTGATCGCCACCGGCCTGGAGGATCCCATGGCCGCAGAGCAGGCTGCCATAAGGGCACAGCAGGAGGCGGCCGCCGGAGTCAGGAAGAAGAATTACGGAACCACCATGAAGGTGCCTCCGGTTACGAATAACATGGGATATGGCGTGAATTACGTCAATCCGGGCTATAAGCCCATGAAGCCCGTGGCGCCCAATTCCTCCAGAGAGGTACAGATCATCCAGGGAGGATCCCAGATCGATCCGGGGCAGGGGAATGACAGAGGACAGGTCAATCTGACCCGCGTGGAGCCCAGGTCAATCAAGATCCCGGATTTCTTAAAGAAGCAGTGATCCGGGACGTGGGAGGAAGCAGACCGCCCTCGGAGCGGCCGGCAAAATCCCCTTCCGAAATAAAGAAAGAATGGTGATAACAATATGAGATGTCCTTTTTGCAGTCATGAGAATACCAGGGTCATTGATTCCCGCCCGGCAGAGGAGAATAATTCCATCCGCCGGAGAAGGGTCTGCGATGAGTGCGGCAAGCGGTTTACCACTTATGAGAAAATTGAAACGATCCCGCTGATCGTGATCAAGAAAGACAAGAGCAGGGAAGTATACAACCGGGAAAAGATCGAAAAGGGCGTCATGATCGCCTGCCGGAAGAGACCGGTTTCCGCGGAGCAGATCGAGCATCTGGTAAACTCCATCGAAACAGAGGTTTACGCCAAGGAGGATAAGGAGGTGCCGAGCTCCATGATCGGGGAGCTGATCATGGACAAGCTCAAGGACGTGGATCCGGTGGCATATGTCCGGTTCGCTTCGGTCTACCGGGAGTTTAAGGACATCAATACCTTCATGGATGAGCTGAGAAAAGTGCTGGATAAATAAAAAAAGCAGGCTCTGCGTACCGCGCAGGGCTTTCTTTTTGAAAGGGATTATGAGATTCTTTCCGACAGCCGACATATCGTCGGTATACCAGATCAATTTCAAGAGGCTGTATGGGATCGGCATCCGCGGCCTGATCTTTGACATCGACAATACGCTGGTGGAGCATGATGCGCCGGCCGATGAAGGGACAGTGAGACTTTTTGAGACGATCCGCGGGGCAGGGATCGGGACCTGCCTGCTGTCAAATAATCAGGAAAAAAGGGTGAAGCCGTTTGCGGAGGCTGTGGGGTCGGAGTACGTATTTAAGGCAGGAAAGCCATCGCCTAAGGGCTGCAGGGAAGCCATGGAGATCATGCATACGGATGAGGAGAGCACGCTCCTGATCGGAGACCAGCTTTTTACCGACGTCTGGTGTGCCTACAATGCCGGGATCCGAAGCGTCTTGGTCAGCCGGATCGCTTTTCATGAGAGATTCTGGATCCACCTGAAGAGGATACCGGAGGCGCTTCTGCTCTTGCTGTACCGGATCCTGCCGCGAAGGAGAGATCGCAAGCTGGAGGAGGCTTTATATGAAAATTGACGGAAATACAGGGGTACTTGGGATCATCGGAGATCCGGTGGCCCACAGCGGAAGCCCGTCACTGCACAATTTCCTGGCAGAAAAGCTTGGGGACAACCTGGTCTATGTGCCGTTTCCCGTAAAGCCGCAGGGCTTAAGCGCGGCGATCCAGGGGGCTTACCGGCTGGGGATCCGCGGGATGAACGTGACGGTGCCGCATAAGCAGACCGTGCTGGAGGAAGTGACGGAGCTGGATGATGCCGCCCTGACCATCGGTGCGGTGAATACCCTGGTGCGGATCCGGGGCGGATATAAGGGTTATAACACGGACTATTCCGGCTTTATGCGGCAGCTGGATCATGATTCGGTGATCGTATATGACAAGCCGGTGATCGTGCTCGGAGCCGGGGGAGCCGCTCATGCCGTGATCTATGCCCTGGAAAAGATCGGGGCTTCCGAGATATACCTGCTGAACCGCTCCAGGGACAAGGCGGAAAAAGACTTCGGGAAGCGGAAGAATATCCGGATCCTGGACTTCGAGGACTGGGAGAAGATCCCGAAGGCGAAATATATCTGCATCCAGTGCACCAGCGTGGGGCTTGCTCCGAGGGAAAAAGAGTGCGTGATCCGGGACGAGGGCTTCTTTGAGCTGATCCAGACAGGAGTAGACCTGATCTATGATCCCCGGGAGACGGTCTTTATGAAAAAAGTGAGGGAACACGGCGGACAGGCATATAACGGCCTCAGGATGCTGATGTACCAGGCCGTGTCGGCCTATGAGCTTTTTGCAGACCGGGAAGTGCCGGAGGAGGTGCTGGAGGAGCTGTATGAGCAGCTTGATCCTTGAGGGCTTCATGGGCTCCGGGAAAAGCACCGTGGCCGCAAGGCTTTCGGAAAAGCTGGGGCTGCCTCTGATCGATACGGATGCGGAGATCGAAAGAAGGGCGGGAAAAACCATATCGGCCATCTTTGCGGAGGAAGGGGAAGAAGCCTTCCGGGATATGGAAACAGAATGCCTGAAGCAGATCAGGAGGCTTCAGGAAAAGGAGCCCGGCGACAGGGTGATCTCATTGGGCGGCGGGATGCCGGTGAGGGAAGAAAACCGGGCGCTGCTTAAGGAGATCGGCACAGTGATCTATCTAAAGGCGGAGCCGGAGCTTCTGATCAGGAGGCTGGAAAAAGAAACCGGCAGCCGTCCGATGCTTTCCGGGAAGGATCTGGCAGAAAGAGTGCATAGCCTTCTGGGGGAAAGAGAGGAAGCCTACAGGGAGGCTGCCGATGTGGTCATCCTTTTGGAAGAAGGGGAGGATGTGGCGGAAAGGATCAGAAAGGAACTCAGACGATGAAGATATTGGTGATCAATGGCCCGAACCTGAATTTTTTGGGGATACGCGACCGGACGGTATATGGGAGCGGGAGCTATGATGACCTTGTGGCAATGATTCAAAAAAAGGCCCATGAGGAGGGCTTCGAGGCGGAGTGCTTCCAGTCCAACCACGAGGGAGCCCTGATCGACCGGATCCAGGAGGCGTATTCTGACGGGACGGACGGGATCGTGATCAATCCCGGCGCCTATGCCCATTATTCCTATGCATTATATGACGCCCTGGATTCCTACCATACGATCCCGAAGGTGGAGGTGCATATCTCGGATATAAGGAAGCGGGACGAATTCCGGAGAAACTCGGTCACGGCCCCTGCCTGCGACAGGCAGATCGTAGGCCATGGCACGGAGGGATACCTGGAGGCAATGGATTATATAAGGAGCATGAAGCCATGAAGCGTTATACCGGAATGAGGAGGCTTACGGACAATCCCTTCCTGAACCTGGTGGAGATGGATGCCTTAAGGAGGGACGGGAGCCCGTTCAAATACTATTTTGCAACCCGCAGGAAGGAGGGCTCGGATAGAGTCCTTGACCATAGCACAGACCCGGACGGCATATCGCTGTTTGCCGTACATAAGCAGAAGAAGGGCGTGGTGCTGATCCGGGAGTACCGCTTTCCCATCGATGCGTACATCCTGGATGTGCCGGCGGGGCTGGTGGAGCCCGGGGAGGATCCGCTTTCCGGGGCAGTGAGGGAATTCAAGGAAGAAACAGGGATGGATTTTGAGCCGGTGAAGGACGTGGATGAGTGCATGCAGAAGGGCACGTATTCCTCCGTCGGCCTTACGGATGAAATGATCTCCACCATATACGGCTATGCCTTTGGAGAGCCGGACAATACGCATCTGGAGGCTTCTGAAGACATCAGGGCTTTTGTGGCGGACCGGGAGGAATGCCGGAGGATCCTCAGGGAGGAAAGGATCACCATGAGGGCAGCTTATCTGCTCATGCTTTATCTGAGCATGCCGGAGGATGATCCCTTCCGCTTTCTTCATTGCGCTGACTGAAAAGTGAAACAATATTGTTAATTTGTCAATAGTTTTAGACATTTAATATTTTCGTAACATTTTTTTGGCGTATTTCCTAATAGGATCCTTCTGGGCATGTTATTCATCCATTCCATAATTTTCTGTATTTGACTTTTTGTATAATTGCCTATATCGGATCCTTTTGGGATCCAACGCCGAATTATTCGATTATTGAACTCATTACTTCCACGCTCCCCGGATCTGTATGGGTGACAGAAATATATTTTGCAGTTAATCAGCTTTTCTATCTTCCGCCAATCTGAAAATTCCGACCCATTATCAAATGTGATTGTTTTTATATCAACCTTATATGTTTTTGATATTTTCTTAAAAGCATTTATTACTGAATCAGCAGATCTATCTTTAATCTTTTGTATAATCTCAAACCTTGTTTTTCTTTCCGTTAGGACTAAAAGGCAAGTTTTTGAACCTGTCCCGGATCCACTGTAAACAGTATCTCCTTCCCAATGACCAAATTCCATACGGCCTTCAGCTTCTTCTGGCCTTTCTTCTATCTTTCTTGATTCTATATTTTTCCATGCAGGTCTTTTTTCATTTTTCTTTTTGTTCTTCTTCCTTCTGCCTTCCGGCAGATCCTTATAGGTCAAATTAAGAAAAAGACCCTTTTCCAAATAATTGTATAAAGTCTGTTCTGTAAGCTCTACTTTTCTATCAGTATTTTTTGCAATCCATTGAAGGGCAGAATAAAAAGAAAAGTGGTTCTTTTTAACCACATTCCCAATAAACTCTAATAATTCAACATTGTTCCCTATTTTCAAATCAACACCGCAACGTGAATAATTTTCATGCTTCACACGCTCCCCGGCATCGGCTAAATATTTTTCATATTCAATGAAATATGTATTCCTCTGCTTTACTGATCCTCTTTTAATTTCATTGTATATAGTCTGTTTTGACCTTCCTAAAATCTCTGCTATTTTATATGGCTTTAATCCTTGACCCAGTAATGTTTCTATCTTTACTCTTTCAACAAAAGTTAAACTTTTTCCCATTTTCTTTGCACCCCCCCCTTTTTTTGCGCGGTGCCGGGTGTGCGGTCTGCCCCCCCTGGAGCCGATCCAACGATAAAACATATTGGATCGGCTCCAGGGGGGCAGACCGCACACCCGGCACCGCGTAATCTTCTTTTATTCGCCTTGTTTAATCATCGCCTGGGATTTCCACATATGTAACAATCTGCTTTGTACCTTCCAAGTCAACAGACTTGATATAAGACGCACAATCTATAATCATTTTCATATATTCATCATCTATATTTACCATATCCACCGATACTTTAGGCCTATTAACATTTTTTGAAGCCCAATACCTTTTTTTCCCTTCCGTCACAGCACAAAGTTCTTTACTGATATATTTTGTAATATATTTTGTAACCCTTTCCTGCTTGCTTACTTTTTGGAAATTAGAAAATCCCAGCTTATATTCTTTCAAGTTGTATATTTTAACAACATCCCCAACTTTGTTTTTATAAGATTTTCCCGAATCCTGCAGAGTAAGATCTCCAATTTCAGACATTAAACCATGAAAATGAAATGACTTACCATCTTTATGAAGTTCCGGGATAATAAGATATTTTAGATCCCTAGAATAGTTATGTTTTAGATTATTTAGCCACTTTTTTAGTTCTTTAGTAATTTCATCATAATTCGTCCTATCTATTTTTTGGGGATCCAAAGTGAGCGTAAAAAAATAATCCCACTTGTTACTACGTGCTATAGAATATATGCTATTTATAGTTCTGCTTTTTGATCTTTTTATAGACCCCTCTTTATCAATAGTATTTTTATATAATTTTTCAATTTCTTCTTCTTTTTCTTCTTCTGTCATAAATGGACAATCCCTTATATTAGCTTCTTCTTCAAAATCTCTTTTTCTTTTCTTTTTCTTTTTCTTTCTTTCCAAAAGTGTTTTTTCTAACGGCTTTGAGTAAAGCCTCACTTGTTTTGCACCACCATAATATTCATAAATCTTTTGATTATAACGTATCCTGCAGGGAGCAATTTTATCCTTATCAATTCCAGATGGAATATTTATATAAGTTCCCGAAGTTAAATATTTTTTATACATTAAGCACCCCCAAATTTTCAAAATCCGTTATGTGTTACTATAGTCAAGTAATATATATAAATATATAAGGCGGCACCCGGAGCGGCCCGGGAGTGCGCCCCCGGTGGCGCACGCGCTCACACGGGGGACGCCCTCACCGCGGCCGGCTCCGCGCCACCTTCCGAGCCTTCCGCAGAATCTTTGATGGCCTAGCCACAGCATCGGCATTAACCACCGTATCAAACCCAATACGCGCTAAGGCTTCTTCATTGCTTATGAATTTCTCCGCGCTGTTATTCTCGATCATTGCAGCAGTATCGTAGCATTCATAGTCGCGGTTACGCACAAACCACCACCGCGACCCAACGGGCTTCAGAAGCTGGGTATTCATAGCGTTTTCATAATCCCATGCGTCATAGTAATTCATATGCTGCAGACGCCAATATTTGTTACAGTCTATAACGTGCGTAGTGATACCCCGGAACAGCTTATCCACCATGAAAAACCGCTGCGCAGTACACATGATGTAAACGTGCAATTTTCTTTGTTGCGTGATAACATTAAGCATTGCCAGAGGGAAATCCTTGTAATTCCGATGGGACAAAACATCTTCAATTTCATCTATCAAAACAACAGTTCCTGAATAAGCCCCGGCAGTATCTGCCAGTTCCACAATCTGCTGAAAATTCGTCAACGGAATATATGGAATCCCCTTTAGCTGATAATTGCTTAAGAACCGAACACGGTTACCGAACTTTTTATAAATCATCCGCGCCTTGTGCGTTGCTGAAAGCGTCTTACCATGCCCGAACATTCCTATAAACATATCTATCCCATAAAAGTTGAAATTGCGCCATTTACACTTACGGACATAGTCCCATACATCATACACGGAATAGAAGCCAACAAAGGGAAGGTTAAGTATAATGCACCGCGTAAACCCGATCATGAACAAGGCAATCACGGCAAGAACAGTTATCAGCCTCATTTAATCCCCCTTGTGAAAGAAATAAGAAGCCCCATAAATGAACGGACTACTACACCAAATATTATTATTCCTGCAAAGACCTTGACAAACCACGGCAAAAAATCAGCAAAATTCATAATCTCTCCGACTTCATCCAGGCCAAAAAATTCTGATACCATTTCATAAAGCGCCATCCTCTGGTCCCCCTTCTTCAAATTTTTTGTTAATATAATCCAGTGCCATAAACACGAATGACACAAGCAAGCACAAAATATAAATACAAATAAATGTCACACCGATAAACTTATAAATCATTCAGATTAAACCCCCTTGCAAGCCGATTAAACACATACCCTAGTACCATACACAACATCATTGTTAACAGTATTCCTTCTGTTGCCGTATACTCTGAAAAAGGCTTATCAAACCATGGTACGGCATCCATTGATAAAATCTGCACGGAGCTGACGGAAGAAAAGTTATTGCTTAAATTCATAGAAACCCGGTTCCTGGATACTGCAGCAATAAGTTCATCAATTGGGATTTCTTCCGTATTTACGGACACAGTAACATTACTTGATAGCTGATATTCCGGGGATTCCACCACAATATTATATGGTTCCTTTTCTTCACCGCTTTTTTCTTCCCCATCATCCTCTACAGGCACAGGCTTATTTTCAGAAACCAATTCTTCACCAGGAAATTCTATTATTTCCCCAACCGGATCAACTATGATTTCCTCAACTGGCATAGGATCCGGGAGCGGCGGATTATCAACGGGCATATTCTCCGCCGGATCCGAAATTATATTTTCGCCAGTATCTCCACCAGATCCACCAACAGACGGATAGATAGGTAAACCAATTTCCGGCAAAACCGTTTCATTTTCCGGCATATTTTCCATTTCATTATTCCCCCTTCAAAATATACAAAATGCCATCAACAATTATTCCTGCAAACATACACCATACCAAAAAATCCATAATGGAAATATATATATCCCCGATAGTAATCCCATTAGAACGCATAAATTCAAAGATTTCCGTAAATATCCCCATAAATTCAGCAACAGACATTTTGCCCCCCTATGACTTAAACATCTTAATGAATACGGCTATTAGCAGGAGAACGACAGATAAACTAATAGCTAGTCCTACTTCCGGCGGAAGGAACGGGAAAACAGCTGTAAGCAGATCTGTCATAGCTGTAGGTATTGATTCTATGATCCTCGGGAAAAAGTCAGCTATCAATTCAACTAATGCCGTTAGCTGATCTAATAAAGCCCCAATGAGATTTACAATTCCTTCTACAAGGGCATGCAGAAAAGATCCTGCACCGCCAAAAAATCCGCCTAAATTCCAATCATTCCCCGATACAGAATTTTCAGAAGAAGAGCCACCGATATTCCAATAATTATTATTATTGTTGTGTATAACAATTTGATTTTGAAGATTGCCTCCAGTTCCAGAACTGGATCCGGGAGAAGGTGAAGGCGAAGGGCTTGGAGAGGGATTATTATTGAACTGCCTCAATATCATTTCTATGATAGCCTGCAAGGCTTCTTCCGATATGCCGGAATAATGATAATGATTTTCATTGATATATTGGGTTAAAGAATTGTCTATATCCCCGTAATGAATGGAATTGTCTATCTGATCCTGCGATATATTCACATCCCCAGAAGGCGGATTGTTAAATTTATCATTATCTATAATATAGTAGGGCGGTTTATATGTATTCGTGTCTATGTTTCGCAGGTCATCTATAGAGCGAAAAGCCTTATAAGACAGATGGCTTGAAGAATACACCATCATATTCGGATAGTTTATATTATAGACATTGTTCCATTGTGCATTATACTTTATCCAATTATGTTCATTATTGTTATATGCTTCATACTCATAAGTATTTGAATAAGATAAATTATACGGAAGGACTTTTGTAGGATGATCAATCAATGCACCATTAGCCAACTCATACTCCCCGGCCTTCATCAAATTTTCGGTAATTTCTATCATCGGATCATCATATATATAGAAATAAATATATTCCGTCACCAGACCACTTGAAAGATAAACACTTTGCCAATTAACATATGGAATTACAGTATAATTAGAAGTGTTAGACCCCATAAGCCAAGACACTTGTCCTGTCTTGAAAGGGACAATCAGAACACAAAAGAACTTTTCATTTTTTACTTTATTTGTGGGAGTCCATGAATAGACTATACAAGACTCATACTCCCCGGATGTATATTTTTCAATAAGGCTTCTGTATTTCTCAAATTGCGCCATTTTAGCAAATCCCTGCCCCTGTATATCAGAAGGGGCGAAGGTGCGGAAATATCTGTAGGGGCGGTCTTCATCATATTCATCTTTTAACTGACTTATAGTAGCGTTGATTATAGATACATAGTTAGCAGGAAAATTATATATTGTGTTTCCATTTTCATCTTCAGTTTCGTTTATTTCAATACCCTTACAAAAGTCTTCCCAACTTTCCGCTTCATGCCATTCATTAAGTGTTTGAGCATTATATTTGAACACATCCATTAAATGTGTGCCGTTTCCTTCGACCCAACCACGAAGCCATGCAGCACTATCTATAATATAAGTAGGATAAAATTGCAAACAATCCCAAAGAGTTTTGGGCTTATTTTCTGCGTAAACCGAAACAGAGAAGAGCGAAGATAAAGCAAGATTTATAACAAGAAAAGAACATAAGAATAATGATGAAATCCGCTTAAACATACATATTTTAGCGGTATATATAATTTTAGAAGCCTAAATCATGAAATAAGCTTATAAACATAGGTGAAAACAGCATGAACATAATCCAAGCCCATACTAGAATTAAAGGGATTAAAATAACATATCCTATAATCCTATCTCTTTTATGTTTTTCCATTTTCATAATATAGCCCCCTAAAATTATATATACCGATTTTAACCCCCTTTTCTTTTTTTGTAAAATTATGGGCGTGGAAATCCCGGAAGAAATCCACGCCCTAATGATCACCGTTTTAAATTAGTGAATCAGACGCCTCACGACCGCGATTCCGGCTCCCACAATCGGAAATGCAATTCCAATCATCAACAGGGGATTCGCCGTAATAGTAGTGAGGCAGGTACCTGCAATCGTAAGTACATTTTCAACTCCAGTTGTAACAGCTTCCATTTTTTCTTTCCTTTCTTTGTGCGCCATTCGGCTTCTTCTTGTTACTTTTTATATTCTGCTTAACGCGTAAAGCCTATCAATATATTATTATTGCTGATTTCCTTCCACGTTGTTTTTTTGGAGGGGGAAAGCCTTCCCCCTGCCCCGAATCAAAAGGCCTTGAAAGTTATTTCATGTAGGGAGGCTTCAAGGCCTTTTGTTTCGGGGACACCCCCTTCTCCTAGGGGGACACCCCCTAAAACCCCCGGCCTAGGTTTTGGAATGATTTCGTTCTTTAAAGTAATCCAACACGGAGCAGAGGAGAAAACACCGCAGGATTTCATCAGGAGCAAGGCCGGTATCATCCGATATTACAAGAAACATTTCATATAGTACACGGCTTATTTCAAATGCATATTTTTCTTCCATGTTTTTTCCTTTCGCGCCCGGCCGGAAAAGCTGCGATCCGGCCGGACAATTTATAAAACTTTTTGAGGGTGCAAAAAGATTTATAACACTTTCAGCCAACCCCCCAACGGGATAAAGCCCCCCGTTGGGGGATTTCTCCATTATGCCCTTCTTTCGGCTTGTCAAGTGTGCAGTCCGTCATGCAAGCCCGTCACAAGCACTTGACAAGCCCCGGGGGCTTTGCCTTATGTCAAGGCTGTTTCTCCGGCTTCTTCCCGGATCCGGGCAATGCCGATTCAGATCTTCCGCTTGCGATCTCAACTCCAGTTATCCGATAGTTCCGCGAAGATGGCGTATCCGTATCTATGGTGATCTCAAACACAACAGGAGAAAACGGGCGTACCCCGGAGGCTTCGATCTTTTCCACCGCCTCACGGCTTGCCTTTACGTTCCCATACTTCTGTTCTGACCTTATGGCAATCTCCCGGCCTTCCACCTTCTGGCCATCGATCTCATAGATGATCCTTTCCACTCCCAAAAAGTCACATTGAAATTTCCCTTTAAGTTTCATTTTCTAAACTCCTTTTCTTATTTTTTCCGGGAAGGTTGCCCGGTTCCGACCATTAAATAAAATCATCCGCCCAATCTTCCACACAATCGTAATAATCACGATCAGCAGGATATGGGGCAAAAGCAATTTCCGCATCAATTCCATCAGTTATCACTTGACCGTCATTTCCTAACGCTTCTCCAAGCATATCTAATGATCCCAATATGCTTCTGTCATACATCCGGCATTCATAATTTCCGCCATCCTCAATGAATGCAGATAATATTTTGCTGATTCTCTTTAAATCGTTCCTGTCAATAACAGCCATCCTGCACCCCCCTTTTTCAAAAAAACCTGCTTTTATATAGCTTCAACAATTTTTCTTCCACAGACATAAATTCATTTTCAAAAGAACAATCCCCATTCTTTTTTTTATTTGCCTTTCTATCTCTCAAAGCAACCAATAAAGCTGTAATTTCATCATTCGTCAAAACAACACTTTTACTATTTTTTTCCATTTCCGCACCCCCCTTTAAAATCTTATCAATCCTCCTTATTTTAATAATGACTTCATTTCCTTTATTGCCTTTTTTAGTTCCGCCCCTTCAAAATCCGGCTTGTACGGCAAATCTTCTAACTGGTATCTTGCCTCTACCTTCGTCTCCACATCCGTCAGCTCCCTGCCAAGATCTTCAGCCCTTGCTACGAACCTTCCGGCAAGAGATGTTTTTAGTGCTTTCTTATACAGTGTCATTTGTTCCACCAATTCACGATTTTCCATTTTCTGCACCCCCTTTTTCGAACAATCGTTCGTTTTCTATATCATTATTTTAAACCCCCAAAGTGAAACAATATAAATATTTTTCTTGCGTTTATGCTTCAGATAGTGTAAACTTTTCTTTGAATTGTGATGTGACTGCCTTACGGGTGATTACCGCTTGGCAGTTTAACTATACATAAAATCAGGAGGGAAGCATGATTTCGGCAGGCGATTTCAGAAACGGAGTAACGGTTGAGATAGACGGCACGGTATATCAGATCATTGAGTTCCAGCATGTGAAGCCGGGGAAGGGCGCGGCCTTTGTCCGGACAAAGCTGAAGGACGTGATCAACACCGGCGTAGTGGAAAAGACGTTCCGTCCTACGGAGAAATTCCCTCAGGCGAGGATAGACCGGAAGGATATGCAGTTCCTTTACAATGATGGCGATATCTACAATTTCATGGATCCCGATTCTTATGAGCAGATCGGCATAGCCAAGGAATTGGTGGGAGATGCCATGAAATTTGTGAAGGAGAATGACAGCTGTAAGATATGCTCCTACAATGGCAATGTGTTTTCTGTGGAGCCCCCGCTCTTTGTGGAGCTGGAGATCACGGAGACCGAGCCTGGATTTAAGGGAGATACAGCGACCGGAGCATCCAAGCCGGCTACGGTGGAGACGGGTGCTGTGGTGAACGTGCCGCTTTTTGTGAACCAGGGAGACAAGATCAAGATCGACACCCGGACAGGAGAGTACCTTTCCCGGGTCAACGGCTGATCGTCTTTCCAGTTTCCAATATTCAGATCTTTACTCCGGCGGGTCAGAGGATCCGCCGGTTTCTTTTTCCCGGATCAGGGAAACAAACCCGTTAGTTTTTTGATGGCACAGGGGCATGACAGGGCTGAGAGATGCTCTGGCGAGTCCTTTTTGCGCAATTCTAAAAAAGAAGGAGATTGATTTATGGATTATAAAACATTTGCGGATGAAGTAAAGGACAGGGTGGCGGAGTATTGCGGTCCGGAGTATAAGGTGACCCTGACCCAGGCGTTGAAGAACAATTCCGTGAAGCTTACCGGGATCGCGATCCTGAAGAAGGGATCGAAGATCACGCCCACCATCTACCTGGAGGATTTCTACACGGACTACTGCGATGGCATGGACATGGAAGAGATCGTCAGGCAGATCGTCAGGATATACGATACTAACCGGTGTCCGCAAAACCTGGATCTGGAGATGTTTGAGGATTTCGAAAAAGTGAAGGACAGAATCGTGTACCGGATCGTGAATTTTGAGAAGAACCAGGAGCTTTTGGAAAAGGCGCCGCACAGGAGGTTTTTGGACCTGGCCGTGATCTACAGCATTTCCCTGGGGGAGATCCCGGGGCTTTGCGCTTCCGTAACGGTATACCAGCAGTATCTGGCCAGATGGGGCGTGACGGAGGAAGAGCTGTGGGAGGCCGCCAGGATGAATACACCCAGGATCTCGGAAGCGCAGATCGTGAGCATGGGAGAGCTGCTGAAGGATATGATCGGGGTGGATGATGAGGAAGTGCTGGATCTGAAAGAGGCCGGGCCTCCCATGTATGTCCTCACCAATAAGAGGAGGGTCAATGGGGCAGCCTGCCTGCTCTATGAGAAGGTTGTGGGGGATTTCGCCAAGAAAATCAAGAAGAACTTCTTCATCCTGCCTTCCTCCATCCATGAGGTGATCCTGCTTGCCGAGGAGTCCGGATATGATCCGAAGAGCCTCCGCGCCATGGTGAGGGAGGTGAACGAGACCCAGGTGGGCGAGCAGGAGATTCTGTCGGACAGCCTGTATTATTACTCCTACGAGAATGAGGAGATGTCCATCGCCGTATAAGACAGGGGGACGGGCCTTGCACAGTGGTTAGTCTGCGCCGCCAGCGGGCCTTGCATTTCCACGTCGCCTCACCGCTCACTTAATGCGGAGCTTCCCGCCGGCTTCGACTATGCAATCTCAGCCATGCGAGCCAACTTAAAAGCGTGTTGTCTCGCATGACGGCTGATCTTGCAAGTCTTCGCAGGCGGCAATCTCCGCGTGTTCGCGGTAAGAGGCTCCTTAGGAAACGCCAAGGCCCGCAGGCGGCTCACCCTTCGCAGAATATATGACAGCAAGCGAAGGCTGTTTCAAACATATAATATGCTCTCACGTTCTATGCTTCTTTTATTCGTTTCGCAGGCTGGACCAAGTGTGCACAGTGTGGAGGGGGAGCCGGGGAAAATGATATCTGCAAGGCCCTAATGCCGGTATTTCTATGCGAGACTGAGTCTCATATATTTCGCGAGTGCGAAGGCCGGGCTTGCGCCACAAAGGCTATAGCCCTGTGGGAAACCGGCCTGGCGCAAGACCGGAACAGCGTCGAGCGAAATTTTGTCATGAGACGATGGTCGAGCTTAGAAACGACCGAGCGCCGGCAGATATCATTTTTCCGGCGACCCAAAGCAACCACATAAACCCGTCGCCACGATTGGATTGAAAAAAAATATTTGGTATAATGGAAAACGTTTTTATGAAGTTTTCGTCATTTTTTCACATAAAGTATCAGGGATGGGGGTTCTATATATGAAAAAGCAAAACGGATTTATGAAACAGTTCATGGCGCTGGTTCTGACAGCATCGTTGGCCGCAGTACAGGCTCCGATGCCGGTCTATGCGGTGGATATTTCACGGGAGGCTTCTGATCAGGCTGCCGGAGCAGGAGAGATCTCGTTGCCGGAAACAGGGACGGAGCAACCCGAAGCATCGGTGGAGGCGGCTTCAACGGAGCCTTCGCAGGAGGTACGTTTGGAGGAAATCCGGGAGCCGGAGGAAGAGCCTGTGGCAGGGGGAGCTCAGGAGCCGGAGGAAGTCCGCGAGCCGGAGTTTGAAGATGGCGCAGGATCACCTGACAGCACTATCCAGGTAAACACATGGGACGGCCTGCAGGAGGCGTTTGACAGTGCCAGTGCGGAGAAAGACAGCCCCACGAACATCACCCTGACAGGGAATATTGCTGCGCAAGAAGACAGTAATAGCCTTACGGTTCCGAAAGGCAGGTACGTCATCCTGGATTTGAAGGGACATGCCATAGACCGGAAGCTTGATACGATGAAGGACAACGGTAATGCCATCACGGTAAGCGGCAACCTGACCCTTAAGGACAGCAGCGATAAGCCGGACACACCGGAATATGACGGCACCGGTACCATCACCGGCGGTTATGGGCATATAGCTGGCGGGGTATGGGTTACATCCAAAGCGCACTTTTTTATGAAAGGCGGGAGTATTACCGGTAACAGAAGTAAATCGGGTGATAAATATCATGCCGGTGGTGTTTTTGTAGATACAAAAGCGGAATTCATGATGGAAGGGGGCTCGATCGATAATAATATATCAGAAAAAGAATCTGTAGCCTGTGTCGGAGGAGTGCTTGTTAAAGGAAGCTTCACCATGAGCGGTAACAGCAGTATTGCCGACAATAACAATATTGAGGATTTTTATGATGTCGATGATATTGAGGATTTATATGGTATCGGCGGCGTCTGGGTTTATGGTGGTGATTCTTATGGTGGTGTTTCCTTTACGATGAATGACGGCATAATAAAAGGAAACCATTCAAGTTTTGCGGGTGGCGGAGTGCGTGTCGAATACGGTACATTAACCATGAACGGAGGCGTGATAGAAGAAAACATCTGCAGGAATCCGAGTGAAGATGGTGGCGGCGGAGTTTATGTCCTGAATGGAAACTTTAATTTAAATGGAGGCAGGATAAACGGAAATACCGCTTCAATAAGCTGGGGGTGCGAAAATTTTGGCGGAGGCGGAGTGTTTTTTCGAAGCGATGACAAAATCCGTACTTTTAATATGACCGGCGGTTCCATAAGCGGAAACACAGTCATCACCGGGGACGGCGATAACAATGGCGGGGGCGGAGTATATGTCTATTGCGATGGTGCGTCAAGTGACAGCAGTACCTTCAATATGACCGGCGGCTCCATAAACGGAAACACAGTCAATGCCGAAAACGGCACTTGCAGTGGCGGGGGCGGAGTATATGTCAATTGTAAGCTCAAAATTTTCAGTGGAAATATCAGCAGTAACTTCAATATGACCGGGGGATCCATAAACGGAAACACAGTCAATGCCGAAAACGGCGCTTGCAGTGGCGGGGGCGGGGTATATGTCAATTGTGAGTCCACTAAAGAAGGTGCTAAAAGTACCTTCAAGATGACCGGCGGCTCCATCACCGGCAATAACATATCCGGCGATAATTCAAGAGGCGGAGGGGTATATGTTTATCCTAAGTATACAACATTCAATATCTCCGGCAGGCCGGTTATCCGGGATAACGTTAAGGGTGGAGAATTAAGCGGTGAGGTGTACACGGGAGGAACAAAAAGCAACGTATGGCTTGACTCTGCTGAGGGTTATAAAGCAGAAATCGGTGTAACAGATACCCTTAATGATGGCGCAGAGATCTGGGCGGACAGTGAGTCGGAGGATATTGTCTCCGGACAGGAAAGCAATGGTTCATACTTCCATTCCGACGATGATAGAAAGGTTTTCATATATGATGCAAGTGAAGCGGCTATCAAACTCATCTCGCTCTGGAAGGCATTGCAGGCACAGTTTGACGCTGCTACGGGTACTACGGACAATCCGACGCTGATCACCCTGGACAGGGATTACAGGGCCTGTTCCGGAGAGCCGGCGCTGGATATTGCAGGCGGGAAATCCGTCACCCTTGACCTTGCAGGCCATAACATTGACCGGGGACTTGCTGTTGCGAAGGACAACGGTAATGTCATCACGGTAAGTGGCAGCCTGACCCTTAAGGACAGCAGCGATGATCCGGACACACCGGAATATGATGGCAACGGTGCCATCACCGGCGGCTACAACAAGACCTTCGGAGGCGGAGTGTGTGTTGATGGCGGCAGCTTCACGATGAAGAGCGGCTCCATCAGCGGCAATCGATTCTATAGATCGGATTCTTCTCAAAGCGGCGGAGGCGGAGTGTATGTCAGGAATAATGGCGGCTTCATGATGGAGGGTGGCTCGATCAGCTGCAATAAAATTCAAGGAGGCGGCAGCGATTACGGCGGAGGCGGGGTGTATGTTCTTGAAGGTGCATTCAAAATGTCCGGCGGTGCGATAAACAACAATATCATTACCGATATCAACCCCGATCTTAACCACGGATCCGTCGGCGGAGGCGGGGTGTATATCGGTAAAGGTACATTCAAAATGTCCGGCGGCGCCATCAGCAGCAACTCTGCAAATGTTTATCTTGCTCAAAGTGGCGGAGGCGGGGTGTATGTTCATGAAGGGTCATTCAAAATGTCCGGCGGTGCGATAAATGGCAATGAGACCAATACCGGCAGCAATTCTTCCAGTGGCGGAGGCGGAGTGTATGTCGATAAAGACGGCAGCTTCACGATGGAAGGCGGCTCGATCAGCGGCAACAATGTGATTGGCGATAATTCCAATGGAGGCGGAGTGTTTGTTCGTGATAACTCTGCAATCGTTGTTTCTTCTGCGCCGGTCATATACGGCAACAGTAAGGGGGCAGCTCCCAATAATGTTTATCTTAGTAATGACGCAGTGATTTCCATCGGGTCGGAGCTGAAAGATGGAGCTAAGATCGGGATCTATGGAAGGACAGAGGATCTGGCGCAGGTAAAGGAGGGTTCTTCTTATGCTCTTACCCCCTCTGATGCGGCCTTCTTCTTAAGGGACGGCGACGATAGCCTCATCGGGACTTTGACCGACGGGGGCAAGGTATCGCTTAAAAAGAAGACGACCTGGGCAGGGCTGCAGACGCAGTTTAATGAAGCAAGTGAAACTTCAGGATCTCCCACTAAGATCTGGATGAACCAGGATGCGGTGGCAGAAGGGAGCAATTCTGCACTGACCGTTCCTTCCGGGAAATATGTGGAGCTGGACTTAAACGGCTTTAGGATCGACAGAGGACTGTCAGGCAATAGAGCAAAGGCAGATGGCAATATCATCACGGTCAGTGGCAATCTGACTCTTAAGGACAGCAGGAGTACCGGCATCCTCACCGGGGGAAACAGCACCGGAAAGGCCGGCGGAGTTCAGGTTTCGGGAGACGGCGTGTTCAGTATGAAGGGAGGAAGGATCGCCCTGAATTCGGCAGTGGGCATCGGCGGAGTTCAGGTTTCAGGAAACGGCGTGTTCAGTATGACGGGCGGTGAGATCACCCAAAACACCGGAAATGCCGGAGGCGGCGTGGGCTTTGAAGGCGGCAGGTTCGAACTTGGCGGTGATCTGAAGATATCCGGAAACGTAAGATATGGTCCGATCATAGATGGGAAGATAGCAGGTGGAAAGACAAATAACGTCAATATCTATTCCGGAAAAACAATCTCCATCAACGGAGTTATGACGAATACAACCCCTGTGGGGGTGACCACTGTTCCTGCTCCGAAAGGCGGGGAACAGATCATATTTACGGAGAACTGGGGTTATTATATGCAAGGCGAATCCCCCACGGAATTCTTTTCAAGCGATAATGAGAAGTATTCAGTTGTTATGCAGGATGGTGAAGCGGCCCTTGTGGATCACGTCCACAACCTGACCTACAGTGCAGAAGGCAACACTGTCACGGCAGTTTGCAGCGGCGATAAAAACTGTGGTTTCCCGGATCATAAGGCGACCCTTACCATAGCCGCGCCGGAGCATGAAGTTTATCGCGACAATAAATCCCCCGAAGCACGGATCACCGATGAATACGGGATTCAGGGAGATGCAAAGGTGGATTACTATGCAGCCGACGGAACGAAGCTGGACAGTGCTCCCCTTAGCGCCGGCAGATACCGGGCTGAGATCACCTTGGGAGAGGGAGCGGGCAGCGCCACAGCTTTTGTGGAATATGCGATCGAAAAGGCTGTTCCGGTTTACATAATTCCAACCGGCTTAACTGCCGTTTACGGACAGACCTTAGAGGACGTTAAGCTTCCGGTAAGTGATAACGGCGTCTGGACCTGGGATGATGAGAAAGCCTCTGTGGGTGATGCGGGAGAGAAAACCTTCAAAGCGGTGTTTGCGCCCAATGATACGGATAATTACAGAACGGCCACAGAGGATGTGACCGTTGATGTGGCAAAAGCAGAATATACGAAGACCAGCCTTTCTGCCAATGCAAGATATGGCACCACGGGAATGATCGCGCTTAAGGATAATATTCCCGAAGGCGGGGCTTGCGGTCAGGTCACGGCCGGAGGCGATACGGAGGTGCTATCCGGCAATGCCGTGATTACGGGGGATGTTTTAAGCTATACATTAAAGGACAACAGGGAGTACGTGGGCAGGACGGTTGTATTGACGATACCGGTCACATCCTGCAAAAACTATAAGGATTACAGCCTGACCGTTAACCTTACGGTGAAAGACTGCAGCCATCCGGCCACGGTGCTTAAAAATGCGAAGGCCGCCACCTGTACGGAAAAGGGCTACTCAGGCGACCTTTGCTGCAGGGATTGTAACGCCCTGATCAAAAAGGGAGAGGAAACCCCCATCGATCCCAACAACCATGACTTTGATTACGAAAATGGAGTGGTTACGAGAGAGGCCACATATCTGTATTACGGCGAGCACACCTATTACTGCACAAGGGATAAATCTCACACGACCACAAGAGCGGATATTGAGCCCCTTCCTCCAAAGGATGACAGGGATTACAGTGATTTTGCCGAGGATACAAAGGGCCTGAGCGGAAACGGGATAAGCCAGAACCGTACCGTGGATCCCGGTACGGGAGCCGTCACGGAAACCATCAGCATAGCCGGAGAGGAGATCGCAAAGACCGTAACTGACCCGGTAAGCGGGAAGGAAACCGTGACGACAAAGGTCTGGATCGGCGGCCTCAAGGAATCCTATACCTATACGGGGTCTGCCATCAAGCCTTCGATCAATGTCTATGACGGCACGGTCAAGCTTTCCGAAAAGACAGACTATACGGTTTCGTATTCGAAGAATAAGGAAGCCGGAACAGCGGAGATCACGGTCCGGTTTAAGGGGAATTACAGTGACACGAAGGCTGAGAAGGTTCACTTTGAAATAAAGAGCGCACTCCTGGGAAGGGACATCATCGCCCATGAGATCGGGATCCTGGCAAAGAAGAAAGGCTCCGTGAAGGTATCTCCCATCCTGACCTGGGCCGATACCGGAAAGAAGGTGAACAGTAAATACTTCGATATCTCTCCCTCCTCGGTTGAGGGTGAGGGAAGCTTTGCGGCGACGATAACGCCAAAGAGCGGACAAAATAATTATGCCGGCTCAGCTGCGGTCACCATTAAAGCCGAAGGGGATAAGAACAAGATCTTGAATAATGCGAAGGTGGAGTTCAAAAAGAAATCGTACCCCTATACAGGAAACGCGGTGGTGCCGGAATATGAGCTGACCCTTGGGGGCAGGCCTCTTGTAGAAGATACGGATTACAAGGTGGTGGGTCTTGTGAACAATACCGATCCGGGAACAGCTGTCATGCTATTCGAGGCGGTGAGCGGCAACAGCGCAGGGCTTGTGGGAAGCAAGACGGCCAGCTTTAAGATCAGCGGAAAGAAGGAACTGAAGGAAGCCGGCAGCGGCTCGCCCTTTACCTATACGGTGGAGGGCGGAGAAAATGGCGTTCCCTACGCCAAGGGAGGCGCTAGGCCCTCTGTCACCGTAAGGGATGAAGATAGGGATATCACCCTTAAGGAGGGCAGGGATTATACGCTTTCCTACACAAAGAATAAGGCCGTTACCAACGGTGTAAAGTCTGCCGAGGTGAAGATAAAGGGCAAGGGAAATTATAAGGGAACCGTGATCCTTAATTTTGCCATAGCAAAACAGAGCCTTTCTGTCCTGTCGGCCAACATCATCGCCAAGGATCAATTTACGACGAAAACGAAGCTGAAGGCGCCCTCCATTACCATCACCGATCTGGACGGGAAGAAGCTGAAGGCCGGGAAGGATTATACCCTGGGAGAAAGGATCATAACCGGGGATGAGAACAGCGGCACCGTTACGGTGGAATTGACTGGAGCAGCGGGCTACAGCGGAGGGGCGGCGGCGGTCTTCCGCTACATGCAGACGGTCTCCTCCAATATTGGAAAAGCAAAGGCGGGAAAGCCGCTTCCAGAGCAGTCCTATACCGGAAATCCCGTAAGGGTTTCCAATGAAGAGCTTTCCGGGGTGCTGAACCTTAACGGAAATACCCTGGTGCCGGGCACGGACTTTAAGGTAGATGGCTACAGCGGCAACGTAAAGAAGGGCAAGGCGAAGGTGGCCCTGAAGGGCATCGGCGGCTATGCCGGGACAAAGACCCTTACCTTTAAGATCGTCCGGAAAAAGGTGACGTATCAGGGCGCTTTAGTGGGAGATCAGTTTAAGTAAGGAGCCGGAGAGGTCTTCGGTGGAAAGGATTTCATACGCAGTCTGCCTGTGAACAGGGACAAAGAGTGTCTTACAATAGTTTTTGGTTGATTTACGGGTAGAATCATGTTATGATATTTTGGTATGCGAAGAGAGGGTGCTTTTCTGCGCCCTCTGGGAGCATATTAAGCGTTCGTAGCTCAGCTGGATAGAGCACAGGCCTCCGACGCCTGGTGTCGTGGGTTCGAATCCCGTCGAACGCATTTCCCTTGAAGGAAATAAGGAGAGAAAATGAGAAGAAGACGGAGTTTTGACTTCAGAGATTTTATTTTAGGGCATTATCAGTACTTCATCGTAGGGATCCTGTTTATCATCCTGGTAGTAGTTCTGGCCGTATTTTCCAGCCGGCATAAGGATGAAAAGCCAAAGAAAGCCGACGAGGAAAGCAGCGAGACGACGGATGTGCCGCAGGAGGTGCATGCCGATGCGAATGCAGAGATCCCCCTGACCACGGAGGGACTTCAGGAGGATGCCATCCCGGAGGTGAATGCCCTGGTCAATACATACTTTAATGCCATGGCGGCGGGAGATGTGGCGACCTTGGAGAGCATCTGCAGCTCTCTAGATGACGCGGCCAAAATCCGGATCATTGAACGGGCAAAATATACGGAAAGCTATGATGATATCAAGTGTTATACAAAGCCTGGACCGGTGCCGAATTCCTACATCGTCTTTATTTACTATCAGATCAAGTTCCTGAATATCGACACGAAGGCACCCGGCATGTCTTCCCTTTATGTGCGTACCAACGATGATGGATCGCTTTACGTATACAATGGGGATCTGCCGGAGAATGAGTCAGCCTATATCAAGGGCGTGGCGGCACAGGATGATGTGGTCGCCCTCCTAAGCCAGGTGGACAGCGAATATAGTGCAGCGGCGGAGCAGGATAAGGCGCTCAAGGCGTTTATGGATGCGCTGCCGGCACGGCTGGATGAGGCTGTAGCACAGCAGCTGGCCAGCGGAGCCCCGGTGGATTCCGGCGCTGCTTCTGAGCCTGCGGCCACGGAAGTGCTCGTGATGACCACGGACGCGGTCCGGATCCGTTCTTCCGCGGATGATTCCGGCACGGCCAATGTCATTGCCAAGGCGGCCAAGGGGGATACCTATACCCGGATCGGGGAAGAAGGAAACTGGAGCAAGATCAAATATAAGGACACGACGGCCTATATCCGGTCTGATTACCTGACGACGGCAGATGCCCCGGCAGGCGGACAGGCAGGCGGACAGGCAGGTACGGTTACCGTGAATGACAGCATCCGGGTGCGTTCTTCCATGAGTACGGAGAATACGGACAATGTCATCGGCAAAGCTTCCTCCGGGGAGACCTTTACGCTGAAGGGCGAGTCGGATGGATGGTATGAGATCGACTATAAGGGACAGACTGCCTATATCAGCTCGGATTATGCGACAAAGAACTGACGGCAGAAGCAGGGTGCCTTTAGGGGCAGCCCGGCAGGATTGTTGGAAAGAGGTTTTATGGACGGATTAACACCGGAACAGCAGGCTTTATTTGCCAGCATTATGGGAAATTCATCCCAGTCACAGGCGCTTTCGCCGAAGATTCCCCAGCCGGCACCGACGCAGACCTTCTCCTTCGGAGGAGTGGCTGCTCCTGCAGCTCCTGCGGCAGACAGCGGCAACAGCAACCGCGTGCTGTCCCAGGCAGAGATCGATGCGCTGATCGCCTCTATGGGGAGCTGATCGGATCATATCCGGTATATAATTGCAGCCTTGGCCGTTTCGTGCGTGCCAAGGCTTATTATTCGCCGGTATTGATATTTTGAATTGAATTCTGTATACTTTTAGACGTTTTTGAACGAATCATAAAGGGGGATATGGTAGATGAGCGAACAGGCAAAGACAGGCGGATGGAGAGAGAATAAGTGGTTCCGGGCGGCGATCCCGGCGCTGCTGCTTCACTGCAGCATCGGCACGGTGTACTGCTGGTCGGTTTTCAGCCAGGAGATCGCCGATTATATCGGCTTCAGCAAGGCCAGCGTGGAATGGGCATTCAGCTTTGCGATCTTCTTCCTGGGAATGTCGGCGGCCTTTCTGGGAAATGTGGTGGAACGGGACATCCATAAATCTTCGCTGATCGCCACGGTATGCTTTACCGCAGGAATGCTTCTGACCGGCTTCTTCATCTATTACGGCGGCAGCCATCAGGGAAGCGTGGCCGTGCTGATCGGGATCTACTTAAGCTACGGCTTCATCATGGGCGTCGGATTGGGAACAGGATACCTTTCCCCGGTAAAGACGCTGATGCTCTGGTTCCAGGATAGGAAGGGTCTGGCTACCGGTCTCGCCGTGGCCGGCTTCGGTGCGGCAAAGGCCATCGCAAGCCCGATCATGACTTCCCTGCTGAAGACATGGGAGGACGGCAGCGGAATCTATAAAATGTTCTGGATCCTCGGCCTCGTATATCTGGTGATGATGTTTGTGGGCCATCTGCTCTTAAAGAAGCCGGAAGGATGGCATGAGCCGGCAGCCGGAGAGAAGAAGCCCGGCATCATGGAGGTCATCCGTTCCAAGCCGGTTTCCAATTACATCGGCATCTGGGTCATGTTCTATATCAATATTACCTGCGGCCTGGCCTTGATCTCCCAGGAGAAGGCCATCGTGAAGTGCATCGGCCTGGCGGCATTCGTGGGCGTGATCTCTTCCATTTCTGCGATCTTCAATGCAGGAGGCCGTCTGGGCTTCTCCGCCTGGGCTGATCTTCTGAAGGACAGAAATACCATCTATAAGCTGATCTTCATTCTCTCCATTGCCTTTACCGGCCTGGTAATGATAACAGGCGGTATCAAGAACGGAGAGGGAAACGTGCTTCTGATCGCTTTGGTGCTGTGCCTGATCTTTGTGGTAAATGCCGGATATGGCGGCGGCTTCTCCAATGTGCCGACGCTTCTGTCTGACCATTATGGCATGGGATCCATCAGCGCCATCCATGGACTGACTCTTTCAGCCTGGGCCTTTGCAGGGCTTTCCGGAAACCAGCTGGCGACCTATATCGTCAATCACAGCGGGGAATGGATCGACCATGACGGCACGCTGGTCAATCCGGTAGGCTACCAGAATGTGCTCTATGCCACCGGTGCCCTTTATGTGGCGGCATTGGTGATCTGCTTCGTGCTGGTGCGTCCTACGGCCGGGAATAAGGCGAAGTAGTGATCGTTTTGTAAGATAAGGATTTTCGGAGGATTGCGGCCGCAGGAGTTTTGCGGGGCAATCCTCTTGCTATTTGTGGATGGAGTCCGATCGGATCGGGATCTTCCGGGAGCTTTATGCCGGGAAATGCCGGATCGGCAAATGCGATTTTTATTGATTTTCAGCGTATTTTGAAATACTATGGTAATAAATCACGGGTTCCTTAAGGGAGCCCTGCTTAAAGGAGGGGCTTTTGGCAATGGGCAGAGAGCATAGCGACCAGATCCGTGTCGTGCAGGAGACCGTGGCGGGCAAGGAGATCACCTTTGCGCATATCATCGGCGGGCCGTCCCCGGTCATCTATCAGAAGCTGGGGCTGAATCCCCAGGTGGATTACGGGAGCAGCGCCATCGGGGTCATGAACCTGACGCCCCCGGAGTCAGCGGTGATCGCATCGGATATCGCGGTAAAGAGCGGGGACGTGGCCCTCGGCTTTGCGGACCGCTTTACGGGAACCCTGATCATCACAGGGGAGGTGGCGGATGTGACCTCTGCCATGACCGAGATCGTCAATTATTTCCGGGATGAGATGGGCTATGTGGTCTGCAGGATCACAAAGCGCTGAGGGAAGAAATGGCGACCCTTCTGGAAAAGGAATACCTGGAAAAGATCTTCCAGCAGGATTATGAGGACCTTGCGGGCAGGACGCTCCGGTTTACGAGGGTTAGGATCCCGGGCCGGGAGGTATGTCTTGCGCATATCATCACGCCTACGGATGAGAGTGTATACCAGAATCTGGGACTGCATATCGGCGTGCATGATGGGGAGGACCACAGGGGCGAGTCCGTGGGGCTTATGCGCTTCACGCCCTGGGAGGCCGTGGTGGCGGCGGCAGATGCAGCGCTCAAGGCCGGGAATGTGGAGATCGGCTTCATGGACCGGTTTTGCGGCACATTGATCGTGACGGGAAGGCTTGCGGATGTGACAAGCGCCATGGAGTCTGTGGTGGGCTTCTTCCGGGATGAGCTGGGCTTTCCGGTATGTGAGATCCACAGATCATAAGAAAGCAGATAGGTTGTGATATGAAGAAGCTTTTTTTGATGGGAAGGAGCGAGGCCGGCAAGACGACCCTGTCCCAGGTGCTTCAGGGGGAAGAGATCCATTATGAGAAGACCCAGGTCACCAGCGCCGGGGAGCACTTCATCGATACTCCGGGAGAGTATGCGGAATCAAAGCAGTTCAGCGTGGGGCTTGCCTGCTTTTCCTTCGAGGCGGACGTGGTGGCCATCGTGCAGGCGGCGGATGAGCCCTACAGTCTTTTCGGCCCAAGCCTGCAGTCCTGTATCCTAAGGCCGCTGATCGGGATCATCACCAAAACGGATTCGCCCTATGCCAATGTGCCGATGATCCGGCAGTGGATGATAAATGCCGGCTGTGAGCGGATATTCGAGGTGAATAATCTCACCCGGGAGGGAGCATCGGAGCTCCTGGAATACCTGAAGGAGGATCTGCCGAAAATAAGCATGGAGGAGCTGAAGAGAAGGCAGAGGCTCGGCTTATCGGAATGGAACAGATGAAGGCAGAGCTCGGCTTATCGGAATGGAACGGGTGAAGGACGGGATCCGCATGAATGACATATCATGCCGGAAAGGGCGGGAACTTGACCTTTTCGGACAAGGCCGAAGGGAAAGAATGATCATGCTACAGGGGGAATCATGAAAAAGATTGAAACGGCAGCTATAGTGGGAATGGGCGCACTGGGATTGATGTATGGCAATATCATCCTGAAGGGGATCGGCCCTGAGCATTTCTGCTTTGTGATGGATCATGAACGGGCGGAAAGAAACCGGGGAAAGAAGAGTCTTTGCAACAAGGAGGAGGTGGAGTTTCCGGTCAGGGAAACGAAGGAAGCCTCGCCGGTGGATCTTTTGATCGTGGCGGTGAAGTATCCGTCTTTGGAAGGAGCCATGTCCGTCATGGAGCCGCTCGTGGGGGAGGATACCACGATCCTTTCGGTCATGAACGGCATTTCCAGCGAGGAGATTCTGGGGGAGCGCTTCGGGAAGGATCATCTGATCCTTACGGTAGCCCAGGGGATGGATGCCATGCATTTCGGCAATGAGGTAGTGTATACGAGGATGGGCTTCCTCTACATCGGCGTGGGGGATGATGCCACGGCCGTACAGAAGGAGAGGGTGGACCAGGTGGCGGAGTTCTTCCGCGAGATCGGGATGCCTTATGTGCGGGAAGCGGATATCCTGCACAGGATATGGGCGAAATTTATGCTGAACGTAGGCTGCAACCAGACCTGCATGGTCTATGGCTGCGGCTATGGTGTGGCAGGCACGCCGGGAACCGAGGAGATGGCCTGCTATGTATCTGCCATGAGGGAGGTGGTGCTGATCGCGAATAAGGAAGGCATTGGCTTGAATGAAAATGATGTGATGGAGTATGTCTCCCTGATGGAGACCTTGGATCCTGAGGCAACGCCCTCCATGGGACAGGACAGGATCAATAAGAAGCCATCGGAGGTGGAGGCCTTTGCAGGCACCGTGATCTCCATTGCAAAAAAGCATGGGATCGCCGTCCCGGCCAATGAATTCCTGTATCGCAGGGTAAAGGAGATCGAAAGGGAGTATTTGTAAGAGAAGACAACCTGGGAACATAAGTGTAAATCAAATGCAAACTTTTATGATTTGGAGGAGAAAGACATGAACATCAAAAACAGGAACATCGCATTGTGCATCATATTCAGCATCATTACCTGCGGGATCTATACCTTTTACTGGATCTACTGCCTGAATGAGGAGGCAAACAGCGTGGCAGGGGAAACAGACTATATGAACGGGGCGCTGGTCATTATACTGGGGGTGGTCACCGGCGGGATCTTCTGGTGGTACTGGCTTTACAAGATGGGAGAGAAATGCGATGTGATCAAGCAGAACCAGGGCATGAATACGTCGAATTCCGCTGTGCTTTTCCTGATCCTCGGCATTGTGGGCCTGGCTATCGTAAGCTTTGCGCTGATCCAGGATACCCTCAACCATGTGGCGGCGTAAAGCCTGCGTTCTTGCGGCGTTTCTTCTTCTTGCCGCTTATCTTTATTGGTTCCGGCGGACGGGGATCGGGATCCCCTGTGTATTCCGCCTGGTGACCGGATTAAAATGCCCGGGCTGCGGCATCACGACGATGCTTGCGGCCCTGGTTTTTTTTGATTTCCGGGGGGCGTTTCAGGCGAACCCCTTTCTTTTTGTGACCCTGCCCTTTCTGATCCTGGAATGCGGGATAGAGTGGCACAGGCGGAGGAAGCATGCACAAAATGGCAGGATAAACCAGATCCTGATCTATGGCTATCTCTGCCTGCTGATGCTCTTCGGCGTGCTCCGGAATCTCCCGTAAGACAGGGGACGGTTCTTTTGTCTTGCTGTGGCGAAGCAGCGCTGCCGGCAGGATTGGCGTGGCAACACTTTGATCTGTGTTGCACCGCCATCAATTGTAATGCGCCGTTTGCATGGGGGATAGGAGTCTGTTATAGTAAATGCAACAGGCTGTGCGGTTTTATTTGGACAGGAGGGTCGAGATGAAAAAGCGAAGAAGGAATGCTTTATTGCTGTCTATAGTTCTTATGCTTTCCATGGTCTTTGGGCTTTGGGGAAACGGGAGTACGGTAAGGGCAGAGGAAAGGATGCCGGATAGTGCGGCGCCCGTTATTGATTCGGAAGGCACGCTGAATGAGACCCCGGAAGATCCGGCGGATGCAGTCCGGGAAGGGGAGTCCGGGAGGACGGTCTTTGGGGATATCTCCGGGGAGCTGATCCAGGAAGGCGCTTTTCCGGAAGCAGAGCAAAAGCCGGGAGAAGACGGGCAGATCGCCGCAGAGCCGGCCTGGGACAGGAAGGGAGCCGTAAGGGCCATCGAAGAAGCTATCCGGGATTGGGACGGAGGAGAATACGCCAGCGCGTCCTTAGGGGAATATGGAGTGCCCGCAGAGGAGATCCCGGGGCTTTTACGCGATGTCATCAATGACCATCCGGAATTTTTCTATGCGGATGGAGCCTATCTCAGTGAAGTAGATCCGGAGGGCTTTGCCGAAAAGCTTGCCGTCAAGGTGAAGGACGGCATAACCATCGAGTATACCAAGGCATTCGATGAAAAGGTGGATGCCATCCTCTCGGCGGTGGATTCCGGCTGGACTGACCTGCAGAAGGTCATGTATATCCATGATTATCTTGTGACCCATGTACAGTATGACCTGACCTACAGCAAATATGACGCGGAATCCGCCATTGTGGGTGGAAGTGCGGTATGCGAGGGCTACAGCCTGGCCTTCAAATACCTGATCAATAAGCTGGGAAACCAGTTCAAGTGCGATTATGTGGGAAGCAACGCCCTGAATCATGCCTGGAATTACCTTACGGTCAATAACAAGCAGTATTACGTGGACTGTACCTGGGACGACCCCATTGCCGCAGACGATGCTGGAAATGCGACCCACTGGCCGGAAAGCAACTGCCGGCATGCGAATTTCCTTCTCAGCAGGCAGGGCATGGCGGGAACGAAGCATAATTCCACAGACTGGAAGGATAAAGCGGGAAATGATATCTATCATTCCGTGCCGGGATCCACGGATTATGAGTCGGCACCCTGGATCGAGATGGATTCCCCCATGCCCATGGTGGGAAATCTGGGAGCATATCATACGGGCTTGCAGGAGATCACGCTCAATACCTATGATTTTAAGACCGGTGCGCAGAAAAAGCTTACGGATTACAACGCCAAATGGTATGTATGGGGTAAAAGCTCCTGGTGGAATGCCAATTACAGCTGCCTAAGCTCCGTGGGCAATTATTTCACTGCCACGACCCAAAACCAGGTGTTATTGATCAATGCCCAGACGGGGGAGAAGAAAACGGTCTATACCTTAAATGACAGCGAACAATCCAAAGGTTATATCTACGGGGGCATGGTGGAAAACGGGATACTGAAGTACCAGCTTTATACCTCATATTCCAGCGGGAAGAAGGGAGAGGGAACCGTAGATCTAAGCGCTTATGACAGCACCAAGATCCGTGTGGTGCTTGACCGGGACCAGCTGACCCTGAGTAAAAATGAGACGGCAAAGCTTTCGGCCAACGTACTGCCGGAGGATACGGAGGATAAGCGCGTGTTCTTTTCCAGTACCGATGAATCCGTGGCCACGGTAGACCAGGATGGGAATGTGAGGGGGGAAGCGGAGGGAGATGCCCTGATTACTGCCGTCCCGATGGCCGGGGGAAAGAGCGCCAGCTGCATGGTGACGGTAGAGGATAAGCAGTACTTCACGGTCACCTTTCGGAATAAGGACATTACGGTTTATGAGGAGCTGGTGGAAAAGGGAGGTGCGGTAAAGAACATCCCGGAGGATCCGGAGGGGGGAAGCCTGTTCCTTGGATGGTATATCAATAATAAAACCCTTTGGGATCCGGCATTTCCGGTGCTGGAGAATCTGGTGCTCGAGGCACGGTTTATGGAGGATGCCATCTCCTCCAATACCGGCTCACCCCTGGATACCAGGATCACGGCAAAGAAGGGGGATGTTCTGTATCTTGTAAAGGGACAGAATTATTTCCTGGACCCGGCATACCGGTGGACTTCTTCGGATCCGTCTATCGTAGGGATCAGCAAAGGATCACTAGTGAAGGGAAAGAAGGAGGCAGAGGGGATCGAGATCTCGGGAGAGCCTCTTTCCGTATCCGCAGATAAGATCACCTGCAGGGTGACCGTGGCAGACCCGAAGCTGACGAAGTCCCTGACTCTGCCGGTAGGAGAAACCGGGAAGCTGGAGCTTAACTTAAACGGAAATGAGAAGCATTACAACGTAGCATGGTATTCCGACAATCCGGCGGTCGTTTCCGTGGGAGAAGGCATGGTGGCAGCCAATGGCAAGGGAAGCACCAAGGTGACGGCCTTTGTCAACGGGAAACAGCTGAAAGCCACGGTAAAGGTGGTCGAAAAGGAGACGATAAAGGCCATTGGGAAGGATACCCTTATCCTGCGGCCCATGCAGACCATAAGCCCTAAATTTGCGGACGGCTATAAGCTGAAGGGAGTGAAATGGACCGGCCTGCCTGAGCTGGAGGAGGTAAGGAATAAGGCAAAGCAGGTGACAGCCTACCAGAACCAGGTCGTCAAAGTGGGCAGGGACAACCGGATCACGGCGGTAGGACCCGGGATGGCTGTCCTTGTGGCTGCGAATGCCAGCGGGGAAGAGAAGAAGCTCAAGGTAAAGGTGCTTCCTCCGGCGGAACGCTCCTATTATCTGTTTACGGACAAGAAAAAGGCCGTCTCTATTTTCGGCACCAAGCCTGCCTCTATGAAATGGACTTCATCGGCGGAAAGCATCGCAAGCATGAAAAAGGGCAAGATCGTCGCGGGAAGTGAAGCCGGAACCGCTACGATTTCCGGGAACTACAATCCCTATGGAAGCAAGCATGGATTTGACTTTACCCTCAAGGCTTATGTACAGGATCCTTCCTTCAAGCTTACCGGAGAAGGAGAGCTTACAAAGGTCAACCGCCAAGGGACGGTATACCTGCTTAAGGTAAAGAAGGGAAAGCCCTGCCGGCTCGAGGGGAAGGGAATCTCGGAGCCTCTGCTTTTTAAGAGCAGCAGAAATGATGTGGTCTTTGCGGATGAGTCGGGCGTGGTCTATGGGAGACAGGCCGGGCAGAACGGCCGGGTGAAGAAGGCGAAGCTTACGGCGAGGATCGGGGGCAGGAATTATACGGTCAAAGTGGAGGTCAGCGAGTAACGTTCCTGTCCGGCTTATATATAACGGGCGATTGGGAATCGGGATAAGGTGATCGATGTATTTGGGAGAAATACCCAAAAATGAGAATGTCGTTCTTGGATTTGACATTGGCGGCAGGCATTTTGACTTTACTACCGGCCTTCTTCCGGATATCAGCCGGGAGGATCCGGCCGGGACGGTTTTTGCCGAACCCATTCTGATCCAAGGCAGCTTCCTCCACCTGGACGAACGCTGCGAAAAGCTGGAGCTTCGCTTCCTGAACAGGCTGTCCGGCAGGACGCATATCTGGAAGGGGATCCAGATCAGCTGCCGCTCCGACCCCGGAGAGTATTATGTCATATCCTGCGGGGCGGACAGTGTCCAGGAAAACCGGAGGAGGGCGGTTCGGATCGGAGTGGATTTTAAGAGCGAATGCACCATGAGCCTGCTGGAGGGAAAGTATCCCTGCAGGGTGGCGGATATTTCCGTGACGGGGATCGGACTCATCATCGATGCGGAGCTTGCGGACAAGAATCCGGTTCGGCGCACGGTGCATACCCATTTTATTGACGATGTGCTGGGGATTGATTTCCAGGTGGTGGCGAAGTGCCTGTATGTATCCAGGATCAACACCAGGAAGGCAAGATGCGGTTGTGAGATCTTGTCGGTCAATCCCTCCATCAATGAATATATCAATCTGAGGCAGACGCACAGACTGGCAAAACTTAATGCGGCAGACCGGGAGGAGCTGATGAAGGAGATAACGGGCCTGAAGAAAGAGGATCTGCCTGGTAAGGAAAGGGAAGATGCCGGGGATGCGGCATGGATCCCGGCAGAGGTGCTGGACGGGATACAGGCTCTGCCCGAAAAAAAGATCCCTTTTGATGAGGGAATGCAGGAGGGCGGCTTGTGCCCGATCTGCGAGACAGGCAGGCTTCATCTCTTTGACGGGGGCTTTGAATGCGATGAATGCGGCTCCATCCTGGAGGATGCCTCCGGCAGGGGGAAAAGGCCTGAGGGAGGCCTATGTCCGATCTGTGAAAAGGGACATCTGCATCCCTTCGAGGGAGGCTTTGAATGCGACGAATGCGGCTCCATCCTGGAGGAGGTGCCCCAGTTCGGGAAGAAGCAGGGAGCAGGAGAGAATCCCCCGCCAAAGACTGGGGAATTCCGGGAGGGGGATCTCTGCCCGGTATGTGAGGCAGGAAGGCTTCATTTTAACCAGGGCGGGTTTGAATGTGATCATTGCGGCTCCATTTTAGAGTAGCCGGATGGGAGCAGGCGCAGATAGGGGAGACGTGTAATGAAGGCAAGAAGGTGTCCGGAGGAGTAGCCGGATGGGAGCAGGCGCAGATAGGGGAGACGTGTAATGAAGACAAGAAGGTGCCCGGAGGAATGAGCCGGATGGCACAGGCCGGGATCCACAGGAAGCATATTCTGCTGACGGTTTTATTCTCGGTCTATATGTTTGAATACATGATGACTCTGATCTTTATGGACCAGAGCGTATATGCCCTGAAGCAGGGAGGAACCCTGATCCATTATCTCAGGTCGCCGATCCTTGCGGCCGGCTTCCTGCTCTTTCCCTTCAGCAGGCTTAAGGGCGGCATCCGCTCAAGAAGGGCAGGATATCTTTTGATGAATCTGGCCTATGCCTTCAGCATGCTGGGGGTCTTGTATGCCGGAAACCCCTATGCTTCTGCGGTATTCAGCCTTACCGGGCTCCTTGCCCTGGGGGCGCTGGGCGGGGCGGTCTATTATTTCGTCGCCATGGGCTTCGTGAACCATCCCTATCTGGGAAGGCTTACGGGAGCAGGCGGGGCGGCGGCTTTTCTCATGCAGATCGCGGCACAGCAGCTCATTTCTGCCAGGCTCGTATTTCTCATTGTGATGGTGCTGGGCTTCGGCTTGGTGATCTTTGCCTCCACCAGGATCGCTTATGAATGGATGTTTGAGGATCCGCTGGAATATTCCTCTGGCAGGGAGAAGGGAGAAACCCCTGGCCGGACAAAGATCCTTTTCGGGATCCTGGCAATGTGCCTGCTCTATTTTTTTCTGGGCGTGACAGACCAGATCCTGGTGAGCGGGAATTTTGCCGGGGACATGACGATCTATGCCTGGCCAAGGCTTGGCGGCGCACTGGGCTATGTGCTGGGAGGCATCCTGGCTGACCTGGGGCGGAGGAAATGGCTTGAGATCAGCGCCTTCTGCATGACCGTGATCGCCCTTCCGGTGCCCTTCATGCTGAGCGAAGGCCATACTGCCGGGGCAGCCTTTCTGTACTATGTGGTGGTGCTGGGGCAGATCGTATATATGAACCTGTTTTTCTGGGACCTGGCTCCCATGCAGAAGCATCCGGAGCTCTGGGCATCCTTGAGCCGGATCCTCAGCTGCCTGGTCATGATCTTCATTCCCCTGATCTCCGGGTTCTCGGTCATGGCCTCCATCATGGTGGAGACCGTGATCACGGTGGCCGTGATCCTGTGCATTTCCCTTGGCGGCTACTATCCGGAAAGCCGGGAGGAGGGTGCAGAAAAGAAAGACAGGATGGCAGATTTTGTCCAGAGATACGGCCTCACACCCAGGGAGAGGGATCTTTTGATGGAGCTTTTGCAAAATGACGGCAATATCCAGGATGTGGCAGATGCCATGCAGATCTCCCAGAGGGCGGCTTACCGGCATCTGAATAATGTCTACGAAAAGACCGGCACGGATTCCAGGCATGCTCTGCTGAGGGCTTATTATGAGCACGAGCTGGATATAGGTTTACATAATACACCATGATACAGGCATCATCCATGGAAGGACCGCGAGCCGGTTTTATGAAGGCGGGCCGGATATAGGTTGACATAACACATAGCAAAACAGATGTTATCTAGAAAGGGAAGTGAGCCGGTTTTATGAAGGCGGGCCGGATATAGGTTGACATAATTCACTATGATACAGGCATTATCCAGAAAAGGGAAGTGAGCCGGTTTATCAGCACGGGCGTTACCGTTGCTGTAAAACAGGGATTGGCAAAAAATTGAACCCCCGGGGGAAGGAAATGGCAAAATGTTGAATCTTGCCGGCTCCAGACTTGCACCGTAGGATATAGTCGGTCGGACAATAATCCTGCGGTTTTTTTATTTGCCAGATAAGTTGACATAAATCGTTCGGCTTTATTTGCCAGATGAGTTGACATAAATCGTTTGACTTTGTTTGCAAGGCAAGTTGACAGTTTGCCGGACAAGTTGACATAAGTCGTCTGATTTTGTTTGCCGGACAAGTTGACATAAATCATACTCTCATGAAAGGGCATGATCAGGGGATCTTGTATTAGATGCAATGAGCGGGCTTGCCGGAAGGAGCCGGCAGTAAGAAAGCAAAAGGAGGAAGAGGGATATGAAGAGGCGCAGGTACGGAAAAAAGGTTCTGGCGGTGCTGCTGATGGCGGTGATGATGCTTGAAATGACGGAACCGGTCATGGCGGGCATGAAATCGGCAGAGTTCTCCGGAGAAGAGTTTAGCCTTGCTTCAGACGGGGGGACAGAGCTTGTGCCGGAAGCTGTGGAAGAGCTCATGGTGGAAGAACCGGAGCCCCGGGATCCGGAAGGACCTGTGGAAGCGTCAGCCGGGGATGCTTTTGGGGAAGGCAAGGAAGAACCGGAGCTTCCGGATATGGGGGTAAATTATCCCGTATCTGCGATGAATGACGGCGATCTTATCTTTTACGAATTTGATACCCCGGATAACTGGCAGAATAATCCCGTTTCAGGAAATGTCCTGGATCTTTCCAAAAAGTATATCGCCATAGGCAGCTATCCCTATAATAAGCAGAATGGGATGATCTGCATCGGTGCCATGCCGGTTTCATCCGAATCCGACATTCCCGGCTCCGACATGGTGCCTGTCGTTGAGTCCGATGAATACGGGAAGCCGGGCACCCCTTATCCGGATGGACTGGTGCATCTTTATCTGGGATCCTCCGGATGGGAAGATAATGCCAAGATCCTGTATTACAGCAACCGGGCGAATGCCGGAGAAGACGGCTTCAGCCTGGCCTACATGCATGGAAATACCTACTATGACGGAAAGGGAGAACTTCGATCGGAGGTTTTTCTCCTGCCCGGGCAATACCGTTTCCTGATCTATAACGATGATAAGATCTATTACAGCGGGATCTATGAGGTTATCGATCCGGAGGGCGTGTCCTCCGTCCTGGGCACCGTGGATGCGAAGCTCTATGACGTGAAAAACCCGGACGGCTCCTATGGGGTGAGGGATGCCTCCCTCAAAGGCGGAAGGGACAGCCTGACCTACCTCTCCTCACGTTCGAAGTTGTTTTACCTGGATCTTAGCGGCTTTGAAAAACAGATCGGCAGAAAGCTTGGGAATAATGACCGGGTCAGCCTCATCGACGGAAGCCAGGCCGGAGGGGGACACGCAATCTGGGGAACGTCCATGGGGATCTGGCCGTTAAACAATCTCCGGGCGGATGATGCGTATAAATATCCACATCAGAAGGAGGATCTGGAGCATAACCGCATTGCCCTGGAGGAAATCCAGCTGAAGACAGCCGGGCAGGGCTCAAAGGGCGGGGGATTCCTGCAGGATGGGCACAGCTACCGGCTGGCAGTGATCCTGAATTCCTATGATCAATCCAATCAGGTTTATCTTGACAATAAGACCTACCAATTTGTGGATCAGGCAGATGGGATCCGGATCAAGACAACTGTGCTTCCCAAAGGGCACAAAGGAGAAGCCTATACCGCCAGGATAGAAGCGGAGCCCGTGAATAAAGGGGCGGAGGTCACATGGGATATCATTCAAAATAAGGATGGTACGGAAAGCCAGCTTCCTCCCGGTGTGGCAAAGGATGACAGCAAGACAGGCATCCTTACCCTTTCCGGCATCCTTCCTGAGGCAGATCCTGCGCAGAGCTACCGCTTTACCCTGAAAGCCAGCGAGGCTGGGGGGAAGGAAACCCGGAGGGAATTCATCTTCTGGTACAGCAGCGAGGTACGTTTCATTGTTTCCGGCCTGGATGAAGGGGAAGAAGCGTCCCTTTATTACAAAGATCAAAACGGGGGAAATGCAGTCTATATCGGGAGCGTACAAAACGGCGGCAATTATTGCGATATCAGCCAGGGCGGTTTTACGACAAAGGATAAGACCTTCTACCTATGCCGGGCCCTGGCATCGGGTGCCATAGAGGATGCGGAAACGGAGATCCATGAGGATAAGAAGACCGTCACCATGAAGGAGGCATCGAAGATCCAGGCTTATTCCGTTTCTGTCCGTTCTACGGAGGGCACGGATCTTTCCGGGAGCGTGAACCCTGCTTTATTTGTTTCGAAGGGAGACGGGCAGAGGCAGTATTTCTTCCAGGATCCAGGAAACAGGATCCGGCTGGCTGAGAATACGGATACAGAAGGACTAAAGGCTTTCGTCACCTGCACGAGCACCTCGATCTGGGAGGGCTATCAGCTGGAAGCGGATGACGGCATTTTTACTCCTGAGATCGATGCGGCCAGCCAGACGATCACCATTCAGATAAAACCAAGAAAGCAGAACCTGGCTCTTAGCGGGAGGGTATATGCCCGGAAAGAAGGGGAGGAGATCCCTGTGCCCGGGGCTGTAGTCACGATAGTCCAGACCCTTCCAAACGGGGATTCCCTGACACGGGCGGCGGTGAGCCGTACCAGCGGGAATGAAGCCGGAGGAAGCGATGCGGTATACCGGGCAGAGGGGCTGCTCGAAGGGCTTCCGACGACCCTTGTGGTCTATGGGGGAGATTATGGGAAGAAATCCCTCTATCGGAAGACGGACGGAAATTTTTCCAGTATTGACGAAGAAGGAGCACAGCGGTCGTTTGACTTCCCTGCCGTATCGCAGAGCAGCGCAGGCATCGATATCGGCGAATATGTCGGAAAAAGCATTGTGACGCTGCTGCTGGAGGGCGCATCTGAGGTGCTGTCGGTAAGCGGGGATGTCATCGGCACGGGAGACAGGTCTGCCGCAATGGATGGTTACAGCTATAGCATAGCGGATTTCCTGGAGCCGGACGTTTATTATGCCGGAAAAAGGGCTCTGAACATCCGCCGTCTCGGAAGTGTCAGCGTCAACGTGTCAGAGGATAAGATCAATGCCCTCTTCCTTCTTTCCAAGGAGGAGCAGTCCTCTTATGGGGGGAAGAAATATGAAGCCTATGAGCTGTCTTTGCCGGGAGAGGTCAGGGAAGACGATGCCCTGATAATAAAAGGACTGCCCGGCGATCAGGAGGTCAAGGTCGTAAGCCCCAATGGAGCCGGTAAATATGCTATCCGAAGGATCTCGGGCTATGGGTTTTTGGATCTGTCCAAAGTGGAATCTGCCGGAAGAATGCTGACGGGGATTTATACGCCGGCCGGTGTCAAGGTCCGTCCCTTTACCCAGACAGGAAAGCAGGCTCTGCTGCCGGAGGGCGCCTACAAGCTGATCCTGTATCCCGATACCTGTTTTCTCCCGGATAACGTGGAAGAGATTAGCGCGGATCAGGCATTGGTACGGGATATCCAGATCGAATCGGGAAAGGTCTGCCCGGTGGAGGGGAAGGTGCCCGCGCCGGAATCCGGAACTTATGCATACCTCAAAGCCCCGGAATGCGCCGGAGCGGGGGAGGTCTATGAGATCCGTGGAACACTGCATCCATCGAAGGAAGGTGTCCAGGAGCTGTATCTGAGGGCGAACGGGCTGCAGCAGGTGATCGTGGACGGAAAGACCCTTAAGGGAGAGACCAATCCCCATGATGAGTATTCCATGATCTATCGCGGGCTGAACCTTCGAAAGGAAGCCTCCGTGCGGATGCGGATCAGGATGCCGGCGGATTCGGAGATGAACGAAGACGGGAATACCGTCCTCTTTTCCGCAATGGAATATGGCGGGGATTCCTACCGGCTTTTGTCGGAGCTTAAGACAAAACGGAAGGGCTCCATCACTCTGGTCCTTCCTGCCCGGGCAGACATGGATGTGGATACAGGAAAGGCTGAGATTGCCTTTCATGGAAAAGCAAAGCCCGACTCCACGGTATATATTTATGATAACGGTATACCGGCCGGGTTTGCGGCGGCAGATTATAGCGGGAATTACAGCGGCACATTGTCTTTGATGTCCGGCGGCCTCTTCCATACCATTCGGGCGAGCCGGATCTTTGTGGAAAACAATGAGGATTTCTTCGATCCGGAAGCGGTGGAGCGCCATATCTTCTGTGAGGCGGGCCAGGCGATCCTGTCTGACATCGTGATGAATTTTGAATCCAGAAACAACTACTTCAGCCTGAATGGCCTTGTGCACATGATCCCGGGGGAGACCCCGAAAAAATACATGCCGGTGGGCAATATGAAGGCGGTCTATGAGGCTTGCTTGAAAAATGTCTCTGTCTATGACATCAAGGACGATCAGGCCATAAAAAAGAAGGCGGGTCAAGGAAATCTGGAGAATGTCTTTCTTTCCGGATTGAAAAAGATTCGGCAGATCGCAGACGGCGATATCGTATATAAATATCCGGTAGACAGCTATGACCTTAAGACCCATGAGATCAAGGCCGGGACCGAGGGCTACGCCTTCTTCCGGATCAATACCGTAAACGGGATCAGGATCGTGCCGGCAGTTTCTTACCGGATCGACGGGGAGGATACGGTCACCCTTATCTCCGGCCGGATCGACCAGGGGCCGGATTATACCACCGGCGTATCCCTGGTCTATGAGCCGGGCGCCGAGGAGGGATATGATGGCGGAACCTACTTCAATCCCACGATGTTTGAGCGGGATGAAAACGGAAAGCTGGTATGGGATGAGGACGGATACTCCTATGACCCGGAGCAGACCACGAAATACGATCATCTTGTGATGAAGAATACCTCACCTTATATCATCAGCTCGGATGAGATCGGGGATTTCCAAGAGTTGAGATACGGGGATACGGTTCAAAACGGGCTGATCCTGGAAAAGGAGGGCGGTGCCATCATCGGCGTTTCGGCCAATGAAGCTGCCATGGAAAAGCTTAAGGCGCTGAACAATGCCGGGCTCCTTGACGGAAGCGTATCCATAAACCGTCTCGAGCCGGGGGGAGCTTATGCCGCAGGAGACAGTATTGAGGCTGTGGGAGATGGCGACACCGGGATGGACCTTACCCAAAAGATCAGCTATGAGGAATTCATGGACTGGGATCCCGGGGAGGACTTTGTATTGGCGGGAGAACCGGAGACAAAGCCCGCTACGCTTCAGGGCATCATCGAGGAGCGGAACAGGCAGCTTTTGCGGAATATGTTCCTTATGAAGGCCGCCATCTCAGAAGACAGCGCATTGAGGGAGGATGTGACAAAATTCGGGCGGATCGAGGCAGAAAATGCCAGGAAGACCAGCAATAAGGACTATTCCCTGGTGGCCTATGTGGACTATGCCAGCGCTTTGGATGAAAAGATGATGGACAAAATGGGATACCGCCAATCCACCTATGATTATGAGACAGAGGATGAAAAGGGCGGGAAGGAGACCCTCAAGATGAGGATCTATACCGCCACCACCTTCTATAAGAAAAACGGAGAGATCATCGCAGATCCGTCAAAGCAGAATTACGACTCGGCGGATGCCGCCCTGGATACCTATATCTTCTACAATCCGGAGGTGGAAAAGGCAGAGAAGGATCCTGTCATTACGGCTGATCTTCATCCGTTTAAGTGGACAAGGATCCAGATCGCCTCCATGGTGCCGGGAGCCAACAGCCCCATTTATGTCCATGGCTTTGTGGCACCGCTTCCCACCTGGACACCCGGTAAATATGATGCCTCCAACCCATTGGGGATCATCGAGGATACAGGGGAGAGGCAGGCGTCCATTGCTTCAAACGGCATCGAGCCGGTGGGAGCCACGAAATTTAAGCCCGTGGAAAATACCAAGGTGGGCTTCTTTGGCACAGGCTTTAAATTTGACATCAATCCCAAAAACTATTCGGAAAGCACCTGGATCAGCGGTGCCGGGCTCGCCCTGGGCTATTTCAATATGTTCCGGAGCGCTGCCCTCAACAGGGTCCAGAAAAAGTATTCTGTTCCGGGCCTGGGAAAAAATGCCAAGGATGCAAAGCTTTATGAGCAGATCACCTTTATGGACGGCAAGGGCAGCTACAGCATGGCGGACGATACCCTCCGCATCGGGAAGATCGAAAAATTCGGCGGGAAGTGGACCATGCATGAGCCGAAGTGGTTTGGCAATGAAACCTATAAGGTGGTGGCCAAGCAGGATATCAAAGAGGTATATACTACCTTGATGCGGGCCAATGTATCGGAGCTGATCGGGGATGCCTCCCTGGGCTTTACCGCCATCGGGATGTTTAAGTCCTATACAGCGGATAATCCCCCCACGACAAAGATGCTAATGAACGATACCCGCCAGCAGCTGACCGATGCCATGCGGTGGGTGAGCCAGAATAAGGATCTGGAAAAGGAGATCGGCACGGAGGCCCGCCAGACCCTGATGGAATGCATCGTAGACCGAATGACGCAGCTTACCGAGGTGGAAAAAAACGCAGAATGCGCAGATCATCAGGCAGAATTTTCCAGTGGGGATTTCAAGAAGGCCCTGGATGGGATCAGTTTTGTCACCGGGATATTCCCTTTCCCGGTCTGCGAGGGCATAAGCCTCACCACCGGGACCTTGAGCTTCCTTCTCGATGCCGCTAATGACAATGCCACGAAAAATTCCTTAAAAGCAGTCATTGATTACGGGCAGAAGCATGATGCTTTCATGATGATCTTAGCCGCCTACGGCTATCCTCCGAAAAAGGATGAGGAAAAGAAGGAAGGGGGAGGGGGCGGCGAAGTCGGCCCAGATGATCCCGAGGATCCGCTTCCCATCCCTCCTCCGCCGGGTCCCATCCCCGGATTTACGCCCTATAATGCGGGAGAAGAGCAGCCACAGGTGGAAAGCATCCCCGTACAGGATCCCTCCGGAGTAGTCTATGAGGCAGTGCTCTCCAATCCCTTAGAGGGTGCCGCGGTGCGGCTTTATTCCGGAAATGCAGAAACGGCGGATGGCAGGCCCTGGAAGCCGGAATACAGCATCGATGCGTCGTCAAAGATGGCTGTCTACTATCAGGACGGACGGCCTGTCACGCCAAACAACACTGCCTCCATCAACAACACGGTATCGAAGAATGTGCCGGATCCAAACCTGATCCTGCCGGAGTCTCCGGCGATGATCACCGGACCGGACGGCCGCTTCCGCTGGGATGTAGCGGAGGGCCTCTGGTACGTCGAGGCGGAAAAACCGGGATATAACCTGGATGGAGAAGGAAAGGCCAAGCCTTCCGACAGCCAGGGGGACATTGCATCCACGGTGACCGAAAATGAGATCAAATGGATGCCCGTGCTTCCGGCCCAGCTGGACGTGAACCTGCCCATGGTGGACCGGACCGCCCCCTTCATCATCGATGATCCGGAGGATAGGGACAATATCGACAATGTCCGGGCACAGGTGGATGGGATAATCATCACCTTCAGCAAATATATGGATGAAAGGAGCCTTGGGGTTTCTGAAGATAAAGTGGTCATTCCGGGCGGGGAGGCGGATCGGAGGACGGTCCGGAGTGCTATGCCGGATACCCATTATGAGGTCTATGATGCAAGTGGGGAGGAGATTCCCTGCACTCTGGTGCTCCTTGACAGCGAACGCGCTCCCGCAAACCGGACCTATGGGGGGGAGGCTCCCTGGTATACTTCAAGGATTAAGCTGAGCTTTAATGAGATCCGGGAGGACAGGGCAGGCGAGGAGGTCAGCGTAAGGCTCATTTCCGGAACGGAAAATTTCAAGAGTTATGCCGGCACGGCAATGTCCCGGGACTATACCGGAACGAAGACGACCCTGCCGGTTATCCATACGGAGGAGCCGGTTTTCAGCCCTCCCTCCGGCACCATATTTGACAAAGAAGACGAGAAGGAGATCACCATTACCTGTGCCACGGAAGGTGCGGTGATCTACTATACCCTGGACGGCACCGAGCCGTTAAACGGCATGCTTGTAAGTGATACGGCTGCCCGGTATGATCAGCCGGTGGTGATCACGAAGGATACCACCATCAAGGCCGTGGCAAGAAGGATCGGCTATTTTGACAGCGGCATTGTGACGGCCTCCTATACGCTCAAGACGGATGAGGGAGGAAAAGACGAAGGGGATGATGAGGAGCCGAAGGCAGATGATTTCTGGCTTACGGGCTTCCATAAGAAGCTTTTCTTTACCGGAAAAAAGCAGACCCAGCCTGACATTGTGCTGCATTATGGGGATGTCTGTCTCAAAGCCGGCAGGGATTACAGGGTTTCTTATGCGGATAACCTTAAGGCCGGTATGGCCAGGATGATCTTCAAGGGGATGGGAAATTATGACATGACCCTGGAATATCCTTTTGAGATCCTGCCGGTAAATATCAGCGCAAACAGCTTTGAAGCTCCGGATCTCTGTGTCAGAAAGCCAAAGAGCGGGAATGCGAAAAGGCCGAAGGTCGTGCTGAAATGGAATGATAAGGCATTGAAGATCGGTGCGAATAGGGACTATATCATGGATGACAGCAAGGTGGATTACGGCAAGGCCGGGACCTATGCCATCCTGCTAAAGGGGGTGAATAATTTCACGGGGGAATATCCCCTGGAATACATCATTACCGAAAATGTCCCGATAAGCGGCGTGAAGATCTCTGCCCTGAAGGCCCAGGAATGGACCGGCAATCCCATTGAGCTGAAGGCAGGAGGGACCGGCACGGTTTCGGCGGGAGAATTTGTGGTCAGATACAAGGGAAAGGTCATCACAAAGGGCTTTACGGTAAGCTTCCGGAACAATACGGATGCCGGGACAGCAAGGCTTCTTCTGAAGGGCACCGGCGAGGATTGTGGGGACGGAAGAGGAACGAAGCTTGCCGGAACCAAGGCCGTAAGCTTTAAGATCAAGGGCAGGCCCATGAAAAAAGTCAAGGTCACAGGCCTCCCCGCAAATGCCGTCTATAACGGCAGGGCCCAGATGCCTGCGGCAGAGCTTGTCTACAACGGGACGATGCTGAAAGAGGGCACGGACTATACGGTGTCTTACCGCAAAAACATAAACGCGGGGAGGGCTTCCGTGCTCTTTAAGGGAAAGGGCGGCTATGCGGGAACCCTGAAAAAGACCTTTGTTATCGGAAAGCTGGCCTTTTCCGATACGCTGCCCTCCCTTACCGTATCCGTGGGGGATGCGCCCTATGCTAAGGGCGGGGCGAAGAGCGCGGTGAAGCTTTGCCTGAGCGGAAACGAGCTGGAAGAGGGAAGGGATTATACCTTGAAATATGAGAACAATAAGGAGGCCGGGCTTACCGGGAAGGTTACGATTCGTGGGAAGAAAAACTTCACGGGAAGCATCCAAAGGGAATTCACCATAAGGAAGCAGACCCTTTCCTGCCTGAATCTCACGGCACCGGATGTGGTCTACCGGAACCGGAACGGGAATTATAAAACGAAGCCCGTGCTTTATGACCTGAATGGAAAGAGGCTTGCCGCAGGCACGGATTATGAGAAAACCGTCTCCTATCGGAAGTCTACGGCCTCCGGGAACGAGGGCACAGAGCCGGGAGACCAGGAAATACTCGAGGCGGGCACATGGCTCATTGTAGTGCTTACCGCAAAGGGAAGCAATTATACCGGACAGGTGAGCAAGGCCTACCGCGTGGTTTCAAAGAGCATTGGAAAGGCAAGGTTCGTGATCCCGGAGCAGGTCTATGTGCCCGGCGGTGCGGCAGAGCTTACGGAGGACGATATAGGGAAGATCGTGAGTACGCCTTCCGGCATAAAGACAGAGGTGGTGCCGGGAAGCTACAGGAATAATAAAAGGGCCGGACGGGCAAGCGTCGTGCTTCACGGCCTGGGGGATTATGGATGTACAAAAACCGTGACCTTCCGGATCCGGCGCAGGAATAAAAAGGGAAGCTGAGACATCTGGCATATGCCGGCATTCCATGTTATGATTCTCCTGTTGGACAGATTGTGAAGAAACGGGGATTAGTTGACATAATATGGACCGCATCAGAGAAGAAGCAGAACAGATACGGGATTTCCTCCTGAAGCACCCCCTGCGCCGGGAAGGCAGGCGCCTGGTGGTGGCCATTGACGGCAGATGCGCTTCGGGGAAGACCTCCGTGGCCAGGATCCTGGCCGGGGATGAGGGCTTTAAGGTCTTTCATATGGATGATTATTTCCCGAGGCCCGAGCAGAGGACCCCGGAACGCCTGGCAGCTCCGGGCGGGAATGTGGATCATGAAAGGGCGGCGGAGGAGATATTGAAGCCCTTGAAGGAGGGAGCCGGGTTGATCCGGCACAGAGCCTATGACTGCCGTCTCCAGGCCGTGAAGGAGCCGGTAACGGACGAGGCCGGGGATTATAATATCCTGGAGGGCTCGTATTCCTGCCATCCGGCTCTTTGGGATCATTATGATGTCCGCATTTTCCTTACGGTGCCGGAAAAGGTGCAGGCGAAGCGGATCCTGGAGAGGGAGGGGGAGAGGGCAGAGGCCTTTTTTGCGAAGTGGATCCCCATGGAGGAAGCCTATTTCACGCACTTTAAGATCGGGGAGCGCTGCGATCTGGTGATCGATACGGGCAGGGAATAAGGAGCATTAAAAAAGCCTTCTGCCGGATACATATTTCCCTTTGATCTGTCTTTCATCCCCGAGGTAGACCATCCGTTCTGCCCGTTCCGAAACCGTCAAGTCTTCTCTTGCGGTCGGGATGGCCATATCATCGATGATCAGGGCATCAAACAGGTACCCCTCCTCCAGGCTTCCCGCCCTGCCCCAAAAAGCGCCCCCGCCCTTAGTGGCAAGGTAGAATGCTCCCGCAAAGGTTAAGGGCCTTACCGTCTCCTCATAGAGGCGGAAGCGGAGCTTTGAAGCATGGATCGCTGCCCGGATGGCTGAGAACATGGAAGAGGTGGATCCGCCGGCTACATCCGAGGCAAGCCCAGCCTTGAGCCCGAGCTCCAGATATTTTGTCATGGGAGCCGCGCCGGAGCAGAGATTGATATTCGATTCCGGACTATGGGCGATCAACACATTGTTTTCCTTAAGCATTGCCGTTTCCGTATCATCGCTCCAGACACAATGGGCCATGATGCAGGGAATGTCTTTTTCCATCAAGCCGCTTTGCTTATAGCTGTCCGCGTAGCAGGATATGTCCGGCTCCAGCTTCTTCACCCATTCGATCTCGGAAGGATTTTCGGAAAGATGGGACTGCACGGGCACCCCGTATTCCTTCGCAAGCTCTGCAAGCCCCGTCATCAGGGCTCTTGTGCAGGAGGGCGTAAAGCGGGGCGTCAGGATCGGGCGCGTCCTCCGGAAGGCCGCCTGATTTACGGCATCAAGCCATTCCTTTGTCTGCTTCAATGATTCCCCGGTATCCTCCACATAATCATCCGGAACATTTCTGTCCATGTTTACCTTGCCCGCAAAGGTTTCCAGGCCGCTTTCTTCCAGCATTTCCATGAGGCGCAGGGTGGCCTCCTTATGGGAGGTCGCAAAAATGCAGGCTCTTGCCGTAGCGCCTTGGCGAAGGTCATCCGTGAAGAGCCGGTAAGCCTTTTCCGCATAGGAAAGATCGCTGTATTTTGCCTCTTCCGGGAAGACATAGGTATTGAGCCAGGGCAGGAGCTCCATATCCATGCCGGTGCCCCGGAAAGAATACTGGGGAGCATGAATATGCAGATCGACCAGTCCGGGCATGATCAGCTTTCCCTTGGTTTCCACCACAGGCAGGGGCCGATATGCTTCCGGAAGCTTTTCAAATACCCCTGCGGATATGCCGTTTATGCAGACGGCATAGGCATCCTCAAAGGCACAAAGCTCCTTTGCATTTTTGCTGTATATTACCGATCCGTGAAGGACGAAGCTGTTTTCATGGGTTTCGTTCATCTTTGATGCTCCTCCTTTTTCATGCCGAAGCCGGCGGTAAGGGTTCCTCTCTGACCGTTATAGAATACAGAAAGATGCAGGATGATTCAAGTGGAGAGGCATGAACGGAAAAGGCTTTGGCCTGGCAGGCGTTTCTTGAATGTGATCCGGACAGAGCGGCTTGATTTGAGTTTCAAAGGGGAAAATGGTATGATAGTAGGACATATTTGGATTTAAAGAGGTTGACATGGATAATAACGACATTGAGCTGTTCTGTACGACAGAGCAAAAGACGAAGGACGAGCTGGTAAGCCTTCTGGTGAAGGGGGGCATTTCCTATCTGGAAAAATGGGAGAAGATCTCCATTTTTAAGCGCAGGGATTACGGCGGAGCCAAGGAGCTCTGCGTGATCTATGTGAATGGAAATCAGAAGGAAAAGGCCCTGGATATCCTGAGGGAATATAATGCGGAAAAGGCCGCCGAAAACCGGAGGAGGGCATCTGCCGCAAAGCGCAGGAGAGAAAGGAAGGCCGAGGATGAGTGAGGCATATAGGAAGCTTCTTGCCTGCGTGGAGGCAGTGAGGAAGCGGACGGATTTTGTGCCAGAGGTGGCGCTGGTGCTTGGCTCCGGCCTTGGGGATTATGCACGGAACATGAAGGTGGAGTACGAGATCCCTTATCAGGAGATCGAGGGCTTCCCGGTATCCACGGCACCCGGCCATGACGGAAGGTTCATCTTCGGCGAGATCGCCGGGCGGAAGGTGGCCTGCATGAAGGGCAGGGTGCATTATTATGAGGGCTATTCCATCACGGACGTGGTGCTTCCCATCCGGGTCATGAGGCTTCTGGGAGCGGAGATCCTTCTTCTGACCAATGCCTCCGGCGGGATCCGGGACGGCCTTAAGCCTGGTGATTTCATGATGCTCACTGACCATATCTCTTCCTTCGGGGTAAATCCCCTCATCGGGGAGAATATGGAGGAGCTTGGCTCCAGGTTCCCGGATATGTCGGAGATCTATGACCGGGGGCTTCGGGAAAAGATCCGAAAGGCGGCAGGGCAGCTGGGGATCGAGCTCAAGGAGGGAGTCTATGTGCAGGCTACTGGCCCTTCCTATGAGTCGCCTGCAGAGATAAGGATGTTTAAGCTTCTGGGGGCGGATGCCGTGGGCATGAGCACGGTGCCGGAGGCCATAGCCGGGAATCATTGCGGATACCGCATCGCCGCGATCTCCTGCATCAGCAATCTGGCAGCGGGCATCGCGGAGCATCCCCTTACCTTGGAGGAGGTCCTGGAGGCAGGCAGGGAAGCGGCGCCTTTATTTGAAAAACTGGTGACCGCGTCCATCGCATCGTTTTGAAACAGGCGTTATCCATAGAGCTTGCGAGCGGGGTCAGGCACGGGGAGTGTCAGGGACATCCGTCTGCTGGAGGAGGAAGGAATGGAATACAGGCCAAGCGACCCGGTGAGGCTTAATGAAGCCGGCGACCGGATCATCATCATAGACCAGACGAAGCTTCCGGGGGAGATCCTCTGCCGGGAGATCGAAAAGCGTGAAGAAATGTGCGATGCCATCAAGTCCCTTGCGGTCAGGGGGGCTCCCTGCATCGGGATCTTTGCCGGATACTGCATGGCCGTGCTTGCCGGGCAGGAGGCCAAGAAGCAGAAAGACTTTGAGGGCTTTGCTTCTGCCCTGGCGGAGGCATCGGCCTATCTTAACAGCAGCCGGCCCACTGCGGTGAATCTGAGCTGGGCCCTAAAGCGGCAGGAGACCGTGATCGAAGGGTGCAGGCAGGAGGCGTCGGTTTCGGAGGCGGTCAAGCGGCTTTATGAGGAAGCACGGCGGATCCATGAGGAGGATATCGCCATGTGCCTTTCCATTTCCGAATATGGGCTCTCCCTGCTAAAAGACGGGGACGGCATCCTGACCCACTGCAATGCAGGGCCTTTAGCCACCAGCCGTTACGGCACGGGGCTTGGCCCCATCATCCTGGGACAGGAGAGAGGGATGCACTTCCATGTCTATTCGGATGAGACAAGGCCGCTGCTTCAAGGAGCGAGGCTTACCGCTTATGAGATGGTGGAAGCAGGAGTGGATGAGACCGTGATCTGCGACAATATGGCAAGCCTTGTGATGAAGCAGGGAAAGATCGACGCGGTGCTGGTGGGGTGCGACCGGATCGCCCGTAACGGGGATTTTGCCAATAAGATCGGCACCAGCGGCGTGGCTGTCCTTGCAAAATACTACGGGATCCCCTTCTATGTGCTGGGACCGGTTTCCACCATAGATTTAAGCTGTACTTCCGGAGAGGAGATCGTCATCGAGGAGCGGGATGGGGAAGAGATCCGAAGCCTCTGGTATGAGAAGCCCATGGCGCCGGAGGGGGCGAAGTTCTTTAATCCGGCCTTCGATGTGACGGACCATTCCCTGGTCACGGCCATCATCACAGACCGCGGCATCCTGAGGGAGCCTTTTGAGGAATCCATCCGGTCCATTTTTTAATATCCCTTTTCAAAATAGGGCGATGATAACCTGCCATAGGGAATCAATAGGGAATAACGGGGGAACCATTTTCCGGAGGGAGACAACAAATATAGAAGGAGGGGAAAAGAGATGAACATTCGGTTTTACAATGCCAGGATCCTGACCATGGCGGATGGATTTCGTATCATCGAAAACGGGGAGATCGGGATCTCGGAGGGCAGGATCCTTTTTGTGGGGCCAAAGGGCGCCTTGGAGGCGTATGAAAAGGAGCATCCTTCAGAGGTGCCTGCCTGGGACAGGGAAAGCGACCTGAAGGGAAATCTTCTGATGCCCGGCTTCAAGAATGCTCATACCCATTCGGCCATGACCTTCCTGCGCTCGATCGCGGAGGACCTGCCTCTGGAGCGGTGGCTGGAGGAGGCGGTATTTCCCAGGGAAGCCAAGCTTACCGCGGACGACATCTATCATTGCACGAAGCTTGCCATCCTGGAATACCTGACTTCCGGGATCACGGCGGTATTTGACATGTATCTGGATCCCATCGCCGCGGCCAATGCGGCTTCCGAATGCGGCTTCCGCTTCGTACAGGTAAGCCCGATGATGAGCGGACCCAAGCATAACGACCAGATCCTCAAGCACCAGGAGGAGCTCTACCAGAAGCTCAACCATCTTGACGGCCTGAATTCTGCTTTTTTTGGCTTCCATGCGGAATATACGAATTCGGATGAGCTTTTGCAGGGGCTTTCGGAGCTTGCCAAAAAATACAAGTCTCCCATATTCGCCCATAATTCAGAGACACAGAAGGAAGTGAGGGACTGCAAGAAGCGCCATGACGGCCTCACTCCTACGGAATATTTTGATTCCCTGGGGCTTTTTGAGTATGGAGGCGGGGGATATCACTGTGTCTGGCTTTCGAAGCATGACATCGAGATCTTCCAGCAGAGGGGGCTTTCCGTGATCACGAATTCCGGCTCGAATGTGAAGCTTGCCAGCGGCATCGCCCCGGTCGCGGATTTCCTGAAGGAAGGGATCAATGTGGCGCTGGGCACCGACGGACCTGCGAGCAACAACAGCCTGGACATGTTCCGGGAGATGTTCCTTACTGCCGGATTGGCGAAGATCCTGGAAAAGAATGCCTCGGCCGTGGACGGGAATAAGGTGCTTTCCATGGCGACATTGGGGGGAGCAAAGGCCATGGGGCTTACGGACTGTGATGTTTTGGCTCCGGGGAAGAAGGCGGACCTGATCGAGATCGACCTGGACCAGCCCAATATGCAGCCTCTCAATGACATTACGAGAAACCTGGTATATTCCGGATGCAAATCCAATGTCAAAATGACCATGATCGACGGGAAGATCCTTTACGAGGACGGAGAGTTTATGATCGGGGAGGATCCGGAGAAGATCTATGCCAAGGTCAAGGACGTGATCGAAAGGATCGGGTAGGCTTCCATGTATTACGTGATCTGGGCTATGGCCGGGATGCTCCTGGTATTTTTTCTCATCAGGGGCATCGCGGAGGATCATAGGCTGAAGAAGAAATTCCTGAAAAGCCTGGTGGATGGATATGGGAAGCCCTCGGAGCGGAAGATGGGTCCCGAGGCGCTGGATACCATTTCCCATTATCATCTAAATGGGATAGAAAAGGGCTATGACGGGCAGGTGATCGACGATATTACCTGGAATGACCTGGATATGGACCGGATCTATCTGTCCATGGATTTCGCTAATTCCCAGACCGGAGAGGAATATCTCTACGACATGCTCCGGAAGCCCCTTAAGGATGCGGAGCGTCTCCGGGAGCGGGACCGCGTCATCTCCTATTTCATGGAAAATCAGGAGGAAAGGCTTGCCTTCCAGACCTGCTTTGCCAGAATGGGACGGATGAAGAATGTGGCTGTCTCGGATTATCTGAAGAATCTGGACCAGGTGGCTGAGGACAGCAATATCCTCCACTTTGCCTGCATCGTGCTGGCCGTGATCAGTATCGGGATGGTATTCCTGCATCCGGCGGCCGGCTTCGGGGTATTCTTCCTGACCCTGATCTTTAATGTGGCCACCTATTTCCGCAGAAAAGGACAGATCAACCCTTATATCGCAACCTTTTCTTATCTTATCCGGGCAATCCATTCCGGGCGGGAGCTGCTTAAGGTTTCCTCAAAGGAGATGGCTGAATACCGGGAAAAGCTGAAGGCAGACCTGAATGAGCTGAAGGTCCTGGAGCGGAATTTCTTCCTGCTTACCACCGGACGGCAGATGACCGGGAGCCTGCTGGAGCTTCCCCTGGATTATTTAAGGATATTCTTTCATCTGGATCTCATTAAATTCAATAATATGCTTTCGGCCGTGAGGAGCCATGAAGCGGCCATCGATGAGATGTTCGGGTGCATCGGCTTTCTGGATGCGGCCATCTCCATCGGGGCTTACCGGGCAAGCCTTCCGTATTGGTGCCTGCCGGAAGAGGGCGGGAAGGAAGAAGGATACCGGGCAGAGCAGCTGTATCATCCGTTATTAAAGGATCCGGTCCCCTCGGACGTATCCACCGGGCGGGGGATCCTGGTCACGGGCTCCAATGCCTCCGGAAAGTCTACCTTCTTAAAGGCCGCGGCCCTGTCTGTCCTCTTTTCCCAGACCATCGCCACCGCCCCGGCAAAAAAGCTCAGGGCGCCTTATTTCCGCATATATTCCTCCATGTCCATCCGGGATGACATCCTGACCGGGGAGAGCTACTATATGGCGGAGATCCGCTCCCTGAAGAGGATCCTGGACGAGGCGGAAAAAAGCAGGGAACCGCTGATCTGCTTCATCGATGAGGTCTTAAGGGGCACGAATACCATCGAGCGGATCGCTGCCTCATCCCAGATCCTGAAGAGCCTTTCCAGGCCGGAGATCGTGCTTTTTGCCGCGACCCATGACATCGAGCTTACCTATATGCTGGAGGATTATTTTGACAACTGCCATTTCTCGGAGGACGTGCTGGAGAATGATATCCGGTTTTCCTATAAACTGGAGCCGGGAAGGGCGGGTTCCCGCAATGCCATAAAGCTCCTGTCCATGATGGGCTACGAGGAGGGCATCATCCACTCGGCCCAGGGGACGGCAGAGAGATTTGCCGAGAGCGGGAGCTGGCCGAAGCTCTGAAGGAGCCGGGATCCAGCCTTGCTGACGACCTGCAGCGGCGATAGAGGCCGAGAAGCTTGGAAAGAGCCGGGATCCAGCCTTGCTGACGACGCAGCGGCGTTAGAAGCCGAGAAGCTTGGAAAGAGCCGGGATCAGCCGGGATCGCTGACCTTATGGAAGATGCGGTTCAGGAAGATCATAAAGATGCGGGACAGAAGGGCGCAGCCGTTAAAAAGCGAAAGGCTGAAGAAAAGCACCAGCAGGCTTCCATTATGCAGGGAAAGGTCGGCGATGACGAAGAGGACCACCAGCATGAAGATGGTCGTAGGGATATTGCCGAGGCTTAAGAGGATGGAATTCTTCAGGACGGAGACGGTATCCTGCTCATATCTGGCCAGAAGGGGGAAGGCATAGAGCATCACCGACACATCGGCAAAGAGCAGGAGCCAGACCGGGTACTGCAGGATCCGGTAAGCCTCGTCGATCCGGAAGAAGACCACATAAAGGTCAAAGCCCAGAAAAAGGGAGATGAAGAGCAGGAGGAGCCAGATCGGCGTCGCCTGCTTAAAATTTTTCCGGAAGGAAGAGAAGTATTCCCTGGGAATGCCGTCAAAGTCTCCCTCTGCCATATTAAGGGCCACCCGGCTTAAGGCCGTAAGGGAGGCTCCGAGGGTAAAGAGAGGGAGGGAGGTCAGGAGAAAGAAAAAGTTCAGCACGATCAGGTCCCAGATATGGGATAGGAAGATCATGACCGGGTTTTCCGGGTGAAAAAGCTTATTCATATTTGTATGCTCCTTATAAAATGGCATTTCCGGAACCGGCCGTAAAGGGCGGCCTCAGGCCCCGGCTTGGGGAAATTGTACAATCTAAAGGCGTTATTTCGCATTCCTTTTGTACAGTTTCGCAAGAATCGAAAACGTTAAAGCAATTTTTGTAATGCGATTATACCAAAAGAATGCAATAATGTCATTACTGGATATATCATCCGGCAAAAAATATTATATTATCGAAGGAGGAAGAAATGAAGAAGAAATTACTTGCATCAGTTCTTTCATGCGCTATGGCAGTTTCACTGCTGGCAGGCTGCGGCGAGGCTGCGGCTCCGGCAGAGGCACCTGCAGCTCCTGCAGAGGAGGCACCGGCTGAGGAAGCTGCTGCTCCGGCAGAAGAGGCACCGGCTGAGGAAGCTGCTGCTCCGGCTAATGGCGGCGGCGCAGGCACCATCAATCTTTGGACATTCACGGACGAGGTTCCCGGCATGGTCGACAAGTACATCGCAGAACATCCGGATTTCCCTTACACGGTGAATTCCACAATTATTGCTACCACCGAGGGCGCATATCAGCCCGCACTTGATGCTGCACTTCAGGCAGGCGGCGACGAGCAGCCGGATCTGTACTGTGCAGAGGCAGCTTTCATCCTGAAGTATTCCAAGGGCGACATGCAGGATTATGCAATGCCTTACAAGGATCTGGGAATCGATGTCGACGGCCTGATCAAGAGCGCAAACATCGCTCCTTATACCGTTGAGATCGGAAGCAATACCAGCGGCGAAGTAGACGGACTTGGCTATCAGACAACCGGCGGCTGCTTCATCTATCGTCGTTCCATCGCAAAGGATGTATTCGGCACAGATGATCCGAAGGAAATCTCCGCAATCGTTGGCGGCGGCTCCGGCAGCTGGGATAAGTTCTGGGAAGCAGCAAAGACCCTGGCAGACAAGGGCGTGGCTATCGTATCTGGCGACGGCGACATCTGGCATGCAGTTGAGAACAGCGCAGACAAGGGCTGGCTGGATGAGAACGGCGCTCTGCAGATCGACCCGAAGAGGGAAGCATTCCTTGACATCTCCAAGGATCTGACCGACAATGGCTGGTCCAACCAGACTCAGGACTGGCAGGATGCATGGTTCGCCGATATGAAGGGCGAAGGTGCAAAGCCGGTATTCGGTTTCTTCGGACCTGCATGGCTGATCAACTATACTCTGGCTCCGAACTGCGGCGGCGAGAAGGTTGGCGAAGGCACATACGGCGACTGGGCAGTCTGCGACTCCCCGATCGGCTTCTTCTGGGGCGGCACATGGCTTCTGGCAAACAAGAACATGGATCCTGCAAAGAAGGATGCGGTTGCTGAGATCATCAAGTGGATCACCCTGGATGATTCCGAGGACGGCCTGCAGTACAAGTGGGCAAACGGCACGCTGAACGGCGAAGGCGGCACAAAGGATTCCGTCGCTTCCGGCACAGTTATGGATAAGTCTGACGGCGCTCTTGACTTCCTTGGCGGCGAGAACATGTTCGAGTACTTCGTACCGGCAAACAGCTATGCAAGCGGCAAGTGCCAGACTCAGTATGACGAGTCCATCAACCAGATCTGGAGAGATCAGGTTCGCGCATATGCAGCAGGCGAGAAGGACAGGGAGTCTGCAATCAAAGATTTCAAGACCACTGTTTCCGATACGCTGGGAATCGATGCTCCGTAATATAAGGCATCAGTCAATCCTTATAAGAATGTGAGTAAGGAAGGCGGGGCGGCTTAGTCCGCTCCGCCTTTTTCAGTGCAAGATACTACACTTCAACATGTTTGGGGGAAGCCGGTTATGAATAAGAAAAAAACATTCAGCTATGCAAGATACGGATATCTTTTCAGCATCCCTTTTGTTCTTGCATTCCTGATCTTTTCATTGTATCCGACGCTGTATACCGCAGTGATCGGTTTCACGGATCTGAAGGGAATCGGAAAGGTTGATTTCAAATTCCTGATAGACGATCCTTTCGCGAATTTCAAGGCGATCCTGTCCAGCGCCACCTTCCAGACGGCGCTTGGAAACACGGTTTATCTCTGGGTCTGTAATTTCATCCCGCAGCTGGCTCTTGCGCTGCTGCTCGCGGCCTGGTTTACGGACAGGAGATTCAAGATTCCCGGAGAGGGAGTATTCAAGGTTCTATTCTACATGCCGAACATCATCACAGCCGCTACGATTGCTATCCTCTTCAACGCGCTGTTCGGGTACCCCATGGGTCCGGTGAACGACCTGCTGGTCCGGTTCGGATTCTTAAGCGAACCGTACAATTTCCTGGTAAAGAAAAACATCGCACAATATATCGTGATCTTTATCCAGACCTGGATGTGGTACGGCTATACCATGATCATTCTGATCTCCGGCGTGCTGGGCATCAGCCCGGAGATCTTTGAGGCGGCAGAGGTGGACGGCGCCAACGGCTGGCAGACCTTCTGGATGATCACCCTGCCGAATATACGCACGATCCTGCTCTTCACTCTGGTGACCAGCCTGATCGGCGGATTGAATATGTTTGATATCCCCAGGCTTTTCCTGATGGGCGGCCCGGACAATGCGACGCTGACTACCGGCGTTTTCATTTACAACCAGGCCTTCAGCGGAGGCTATCTCTACAACAGGGCTGCGGCCACCAGCATGATCATGTTCGCCATCATCGTGATCATCTCCCTGACGATGTTCTATCTGCTCAGGGATAAGGACGAGGTGGCATTAAAGAAGATCCGCAAGCAGCAGGAGAAGGCAATGAAACAGAAGATGAAGGAGGCGGCAAAGAGATGAAAAAGAGCCATACCTTAAAAAAGACGATCATTTTCATAATCTGCGTGTTCCTTGCGATCCTGAGCGTAATGCCCTTCATCATCATGATCGTAAACTCCACCAGGTCTACGACGGAGATCCAGCAGCATGCGGTATCTTTCATCCCGTCAAGCTATTTTGCCAATAACCTGAAGATCCTGCTGGGAAAGAGCTTCAAGCCTTCCGTAGGCTTCGGCAACTCCCTGCTGGTATCGGTTGGCGTCACGGCCCTGGCCACGTATTTCTCCACGCTGACAGCCTATGCGCTGGTGGTATATGAGTGGAAGATGAGGGATGCGTTCTTCAGCTTCATCATGGCCATCATGATGATTCCGGCACAGATCACGATGATCGGTTTCTATCAGATGGTATACAAGATCCACATGACGAACCATCTGTCCATGCTGATCATTCCGGCCATTGCCTCGCCTTCCATGGTCTTCTTCATGAGGCAGTACATGGTGCCGGCCTTGTCGCTGGAGATCGTGCAGTCAGCCCGGATCGACGGGGCGAAGGAATTCTATATCTTTAACCGGATCGCGCTGCCCATCATGAAACCGGCTATCGCGACCCAGGCCATCTTCAGCTTTGTGACCAGCTGGAATAACCTCTTCACCCCCCTGATCCTTCTGACAGACCAGAAGAAGTATACCCTGCCCATCATGGTATCGCTTTTGCGGGGGGATATCTATAAGACGGAATTCGGCTCCATTTACCTGGGACTGACGATGACGGCCCTGCCCTTGATCGTGGCATACCTCTTCCTGTCGAAGTACATCATCGCAGGCGTGGCATTGGGAAGTGTGAAGGGATAAGAGAGAGCAGTAGATCAGATACGGATCATAAGAAGAACAGCTGGATCACACCAGCTGTTCTTTTCTTCCCCGGTATTCGCTGGGGGACATGCCGGTATACTTCTTGAAGCAGCGGCAGAAGGAGGTCAGGTTGTTGAAGCCGGTATAGGATGCGATATTGCTTACGGTCTCATCCGTGGAGAGCAGCTGCTGGGCCGCCTGGATTCGCTTATGGGACAGATGGTCATGATAGGTGGTCCCGGTATATTCCTTGAAGAGACGGAGGAAATGATACTTGGAGAAACCGGCGTAATTTGCGGCCCAGTCCAGGGTCAGGTCCTCAGAATAGTGGGTGTCGATATGCTTTAGGAGGCTTGCGAATTTCTCGTAATTTACCATATATCCCCCGGAATCCGGCCGGAAGCTGTCCTTCTGCTCGAAGTTGTCCTGGCCAAGCTCCGTAAAGAGCTTCAGCAGGATGGAGAAGATGGAAAGCTCCCACATATTCGGGTTCTGGAAATAAATGTCCGTGATCTCCTTCAAATGGGCTGTGATGGAATCATACAGATGGGAGCTGCGGTCCAGGAAAAGCGGGTTCATCAGGATGGGCTCGATGGCGTTGAAGTCCATGAATACGCTTAAGGGAGACAGGTCGATCTGGAAGACGAAGCGGGAGCCCTCCCCGCCGGAGATGCTGTGGAGCATGTCAGGGGGGATGAAGAGGATGTCTCCGGCATTGAGACAGTAGTCCCTGCCGCCTGTGGTGACGGTATAGGGGTTTTCGATGCAGAGGATGATCTCCAGGGCATGGTGGTGGTGCTGCTCATAGCCTTCGATCTGATTGTTGTACCAGATGCGCAGGTGGGAGTGGGGCACATAGTCCACGGCTTCCAGCTCTCCATCCATGGTCCTGCCGATGAAGTCCATGGTGGGCTGCTGGTATTTGCGCGGGGTAAGCGGTGATTTCTGTTCCATGCTTATATTCCTCCAGAGAAAAGCGCTTAGGCTGTTCCGATAAAAAGAAGGACGAAGATCTGGTCTCCGTCCTTCCTGCTTACGGGCTAATACATCGAATAATAAATTACGGATACATTCACGCAGGATGATTTCGCATATGCAATGAAACCGAATGAGGCAATGCAGGCATTTCCGATTGAGGTTGAAGAAGCATATGCACAATCAGACAAGCGAATGTGCCACATCATTTATTTCCAAGGTACTTAATCGTTATGAATTAAAGAAATCCAGGATATCCGGAAGCTGGGAATCTACCTTGTCATTGTCGAGCTGGCAGGTGCCTGCATTCTTATGCCCGCCTCCGCCGTATTTCAAGGTGATCTCGCCGATATTCTTGTCTACATCGGGAGAATCCTTGAAGATGGACTTGCCGATCATGACGGCGGTATTCTGCTTCTTGAAGCCCCAGGCTACATGGATGGAGAAGTAGGCATCCGGGAACATGGTATAGATCAAGAAGCGGTTGCCGGTATAGATCGGATCCTCATTCCGGAGGTCTACCACAACACAGCGTCCGATCTGGCGGCTGACCTTCTCCAGCTGGGCCTTGAACTGCTCCTGCTGATGGAAATACATGTCCACGCGCTCCTTCACGTCCGGGAGCTGGAGGACGTCCGCGATGGGATGATCCAGGCAGTAATCGATGAGCTCCATCATAAGGTCATAATTGGAGATCCGGAAATCATGGAACCGTCCCAGTCCTGTCCGGGCATCCATCAGGAAATTCATCAAAACCCAGTCCTTCGGATTCTTTACTTCCTCCATGGTGAAATCCGCGCTGTCGCCCTTATCCACGGCTTCCATGATCTCATCGGAGATGCGGCCCAGGTTGTATTTGTCTTTATAATAATTATGAACCACGCGGGCGGCCGATTTGGCCTCGCCTTCGATGATCCATTTGCCGCTGCCCACCGCGTCTGAATTCCTGGACAGCTCTGACTCATGGTGGTCGAAGCACAGTCCTACGCGAGGGTCGAAAGGAAGGTTGGTCGTGATGTCATTCTCATTGAGATCGATCTTTCCGTCCTGGACATCCTTGGGATGGACGAACTTGATCTCATCCACCAGATTGATCTCCTTGAGGATCATTGCGCATACCAGACCATCAAAATCACTTCGAGTAACTAACCTCATACTATCCCCCTTTAAAAAAACCCGATCTTCTTACACGGGAAGATTTACACATTCGCGGACAGTATAGCACATTCTCTTAAAATTGTGAAGTGTCATAAGGGAGGGGATCTTAGCGTAAAAGTTTTGTAATTTGAGGATAACACTGTTACAATAGCCGAAGGAGGATGAGGATGATCAAGGCAGTGATTTTTGATATGGACGGAGTCATCTTTGATACGGAGAGGCTCTGCATCGAATGCTGGGAGAGGCTGGCAGAGAAATACGGCCTTTCGGGGGTAAGGGAGGTCTGCCTTCAGTGTATCGGCATTACGGAAAATGTGACGAGAGAGATCTTTCTTAAAGCCTATGGGAAGGATTTCCCCTATGAGGAGCGGAAGAAGGAGATGGTGCAGATCTTCCAGGAAAGCTGTGGGGCATTTCCTCCCCTGAAGGAGGGGGTCCGGGAGGCGCTGGATGAGATCCGGTTGCTGAAGCTTCCCATGGCGCTCGCATCCTCCACCAGGGAGGAGATCGTAAGGCAGGAGCTTACGGCCGCAGGCCTGGATGTTTATTTTGACCGCATCATCGGAGGAAACCGGGCCAAAAGGAGCAAGCCGGCACCGGATATCTTTCTCATGGCGGCAGAAAGCCTGGGGGCGGCTCCGGCAGACTGCTGCGTGATCGAGGATTCCTTTAATGGGATAAGGGCGGCTCATGCGGCGGGGATGATGCCTCTGATGGTGCCGGACCTTCTGCAGCCGGATGAGGAGATCCTGGGGATGGCAGAAAAGGTCTTTTCTTCCCTCCGTGAGGCGGCAGGATATATTTCATCAGCCGTAGGATGAGGCGGGTTTATTCCAGGGTGCGGGATTAGCTTCAGAGAGGGCTGCATTCCGGGGTGCGGGATTAGCAGAAGAGGGGGCTGGATCTTGCGGTGCGGGATTGGCGTCAGAGGGGGCTGGATCTTGCGGTGCGGGATTAGCAGAAGAGGGCATTGTTTTTGGGAGGATCCATGATGAGGAAACGAAGAAAAACGGCTGTTCTTATATTGGCGCTGGCTGTGGCTGTCCGTGCCTGCCTGCCCATGCCGGTTTACGCGAAGGATAATAAGAACGCCCCGGACCAGGCCGGGCAGACGGAATCCTATACCGTGAAGAAGGGGGATAATCTGTGGAAGCTGTCCGGGGAAAAATATGGCAGGGGGATCCTCTATCAATTTATTTATGAGCAAAACAAGGGTGTGATCGGGGAGAATGCGGATCTGATCTTTCCGGGGATGGTATTTCAGCTCCCGGTGATCGAGGCCGGGAAGAACGGGAGTGATTCAGCGGAAAAGAGCGGGGTCACGACTGCAGATAAGAGCGGAGGCACGACTTCGGAAAAGAGCGGGGTCACGACTGCAGATAAGAGCGGAGGCACGACTTCGGAAAAGAACGTGGCCACGACTGCAGATAAGAGCGGAGGCACGACTCCGGAAAAGAACGTGGGAACGACTGCAGAAAAGAGCGGGGGCACTTCGACGGAAAAGAACGGGGGCAGTAGCGCAGATAAGAGCGGAGATGCTTCAGCGGAAAAGAGCACAGGCAGGCCGGAGGAGCGGATCGGCGCTTTCTTTGAGGCATATTACCAGGCTCTGGCCGATGGGGATGCGGCTTACTGCGAAGCGCTTTACGATTCCATCTCCGAGGAGGACGGGAAGCTTCTCCGGGCCATAGCGGCCTGCATCGACCGGTTTGAGAATGTGCGGTGCAGAGTGCTTACCGGACCCGTGAAGGATTCCTATGTGGTGTTCGTGGATTATACCGCCTCCTCTGAAAAAAACGGCATCACCGTAGATTTTGCGGAAGCCTTCTATCTATATGGAGCACAGGCGGGAAAGGGATTCCGGATCGCCACCGATGAGCAGTTCTTTAAGGATTACAAAACAGGAAAAAAATAGCCGGCTTTCCCTGGAGGAAGGGATGGATGGAGTTATGCACAGGGATATTGGCTATGGCGGATCAAAGCAGCCGGGAAAATCAGAATCATAAGGATAAAACAGCAAAGGCTGGGATATAGGAGGGATAGGGATTTATGTCTTCATTAATGGATATGATGGACCGGTATGCGGCTACGGTCGATAATCAGGTATGGGAAGCACTTACCCTGAGGCTGATGAATTATGAGCGCAACATCCGGAAATTTTCGGATGTAAGAACCAGATTCCGGGAATTCGAGATCGATGGGATCCTGTGTCCGGAGCTGTTTTTCTGCGCTTTTCTTGATGTCCTCATCGGGGCAGAGGCCCATGGCAAAAAAAATGTGATCTGCAGTTCTTCCCAAAAGGAAGAGAAAGACGGAAAGGCTCAGGCATCTCAAGAGGAAGCCACAAGCCTATCGGATGAAGAATTTGAGGATGCGGAGGAAGAGATCCAGGAGCTTTTCGATGATAATGACCTGGTAGAAGAGGATCTGGATTATGGAGATGAGTTCCTCCTGTCTCCTCCGTATGATGAATGGGCCGGGATCGCGGCAGAGATATATGATACTCTGCCGCCCGATTTTATTTCCATTATGATCGACCAGCTGCCGAAGCGGTATCCTTTGGCCAGGATCCCTGTTATTGATTCAGACGAGAAGCTGCGCGATTATGGCAGGGAATACGCCGCATATCTGGGGAGAAGACTTGCGTCTAAGGGGTGTGACTTCGAATTTGTCACCAAACTGAAGGAATATTTTTCCGATCCGCTTTCCTGGGAGAAAAAGCACAGGAAGAATGCGGATCACCGGCTGGATGAGGGGGGGACCTGCGAATCCATTGATCTGGTTCATGTCCTTATATTCAGCTATGAACATATCTGCAGGGTGGAGGAAAGCAGGAGCAGGTGGTCGAAGGAGGATCTGAGCTTCGTTACCATGGCAGAGAGGGTTGCCGGGCTCCGCAAAAGCCTGTCGGAGGAGGTCATCTGCCAGGATTCCGCCATCCGGAAGTTTGTGCAGGGCATGTTTAATTCGGTGATCTGCGACAGGGAGTCCATAGAAGGTCCGGAAGCATCCTTCCTTTTTGTAGGGCCGCCGGGAGTAGGAAAAACCTTTCTGGCAAAAACCGCCGCAAAATACCTTGGCCGCCCGGTGAAGATCTTCCAGATGAATGAATATGCCGAAAAGAGCTCCCATCAAGGACTCATCGGGATCGAGAGGATGTGGAAGAATTCCCAGCCAGGGCTTTTGACCACCTTTGTGAAGCAGAACAAGAATGCGGTCCTGGTATTTGATGAGGTAGAAAAAGCCCATATCAATACCATCCGCCTTTTCCTGTCCATCCTGGAGGGAGGCACATTGCAGGATGTGTATTACCAGGAGGATATTGATTTTACACACACGGTCGTTATTTTTACAACGAATGCGGGAAGGAAATTTTATGAGGAGCAGAGGGACATCCCCCTGTCTTCCGTGGCGGAGATTACCCTCCTAGACGCCCTGAAGGACGATAAATATAACGAAGAGGATTCACGGATCCCCTCCGAGATCCTCTCCCGGATGGCAAAGGGCAATATCATCGCCTTCGACCACATGGATCCGGTGAAGCTGGTGCCTGTGGTAAAGAAGGGACTGGCGGAGGGCTCCCGTGAGGTAATGGATATCATGGACGTGAAGTGTGAATTCGATGAATCCCTTCTGCCGTATCTATTCCTGTACCATATGGGAGCAAAGCTGGATGCCCGCATCGCTTCGGCCAGGAGCAAGAGCTTCATCAAAGACTCCATTTTCAAGGTGGCGGAGCGGGTGGCAGATAATAAGAGCGATATGCGGCTCCTGAAGAAAAAAGACAAAAAGCTTCGATTCCTCCTTACCGTAAAGGACAGCCCCCTGGCTAAAGAGCTTACCGAGCCGGCAGGCCAGGCGTGCATCATCATTGTCTGCAACCAGGCGGATTATAATAATCTGGTGGAGCGGAAAACGGAGAGATACAAGCTTTACCATGCCCATGCGGAGACGGACAAAAGTGATTACCGGAAATATATCAAGGGCCAGCTGAAGGATCATGAGATCAGCGCCATCCTGGTAGACCCCTTCATGAGAGAAAATAAAGCTGGCGGAAACGGAGGCATGGAAGGCCTGTCCAATAAGGACTCCAAGGGAATGGAGGTGATCAGCTGGCTTCTGTCCCAAAAGGGGCTTCCTCCGGTATATTGCTTGGAGATGAGAAAGGGGCTTCCGATCAAGTCTGCGGACCAGATGGATCTGCTGAACCGGGGGATCAAGGATATCATCCGGCTCTCGGAAGCGGGCAATAAAAAGGAGCGCACCAATCTTATCAATGAACTGGCATATGAGCTTTTCCTGAAAACCAAGCTGGACAGCCTGATCCGGAAGGGCAAGATACTGGATTTTGAGACGGGATTAAAGATCTGTGACGATGCCCCTTCGGAGAGAGGGGAAGAGAAGGGAGAAGACGCGCAGAAGGAACTGACCATCGAGCTCGTGGTGCATCAGCTGAGGCTGGTGGATGCCATGGATCCGGAATCCTCTGAGATCTTCATCCCGGAGGAGATGCGGAAGGCCGGGGGCTTTGATTCTGTGATCGGAGCGGAAGGCGCCAAGGAGGAGCTGAGGCATTTCCTGGATTTCATCCGGGAGCCGGAAAAGTACAGGAAATCCGGCCGGCAGGTCTCACGAGGCCTTCTTCTTTACGGGCCTCCCGGAACAGGGAAAACAAAGCTGGCAAGAGCCCTTGCCTGCGAGGCCGACTGTCCCTTTATCTCGGTTACCGGAAGCGAGCTGATGACGGACAGCCGAAGGGTGAAGGACATCTTCTTCCAGGCAAGGAAATATGCGCCCAGCGTAGTCTTTATCGATGAGATCGAAGCCATCGCCCAGTCCGGGAGCAATCCCGTCTTGAAAGCCCTGCTGACAGAGATGGAGGGCTTCAGCGGCACAGAAAGGCCGGTCTTTGTCATAGCCGCCACCAATGCCGGGGATGCACCCCATCTCGGGAGACAGAATATCTATCTGGATCCGGCACTGCTTCGGAGATTCACGAAGAGCGTCTACATGAAGCTTCCCTCCAGGGAGGACCGGATCGCCTTCATGCTTCAAAAGAAAAAGCAGCAGGAGGGGATGACCTATAATTATGAGAAGCTGACGAAAAAGGACATTGAGAAATTTGCGGACCTGATGGCGGGGCGGTCCCTGGCGGTGATGGAAAATGTGCTTGCCATGGCCATCGGAAGGGCGGCGGAAAACGGGGTGAACGTATCCCTTGGGCTTCTGACGACCTGCTTTGAGGAAATGGCCTATGGGGAGGAGCACAAATACTCTGAGGAGCATATCCGCATGACGGCCATCCATGAGGCGGGGCATGCCTTTGTGGGATTTGTATGCGACGAGGGGGCAAACAGCAGGTTCATGCCGGAGTATGCCACGATCATCGCAAGGGGCGGTTATCTGGGACTTGTGCGGCAGAAGGATGATGAGACTCTCAGCGGCTATTCCAAGCCGGAGCTTCTGAAGCTGATGCGGATCTCTCTGGCGGGCAGGGCGGCGGAGCTGGTCTTTTCCGGAGAGAATGAGGACGGGCTTACGACGGGAGCCTCCAATGACCTGGAAAATGCCACTTACATCGCAGAGGGCATGGTAAGCCGGTTCGGCATGGAGGAGGGATTCCTGGTCTCCATGCCGGCCCAGATCATCATGCAGTCGGCTCTTGCTTCCCGGTATTATGAGAAGCTGAATGAGATCCTTACAAGGGAGCTGGAGGAAACGATCCGGGTCATCGAAAAGAACCGGAAGAAGGTGGAGAAGCTGGCAAATGCCCTGCTGGAAAAATCAAGGCTGGATACGGGTGAGATGAAGGAAATATTGGGGATAAAGGATTAGGAGCAGAGGATGAAGATCATCAATTCGACTCTTTGCTATCTGGAAAGGGATGGAAAGCTATTGATGCTCCACCGGAATGCGAAGAAGGATGACGTCAACCATGACAAGTGGATCGGGGTAGGGGGAAAGCTGGAGTTTGGCGAAAGCCCCGAGGACTGCCTCTACAGGGAGGTCCTGGAGGAGACGGGCTATGCGCTTTCAGGCCATAGCTTCCGCGGGATCGTCACCTTTGTCTACGGAGAGATCACGGAATATATGTATCTGTACGTCTCGGACAGCTTTACGGGGGAGCAGAAAAGCTGTGACGAGGGGGAGCTTGTATGGGTGAAGCGGGAGGAGGTCCTGGATCTGCCCATATGGGAAGGAGACAGGATATTCCTGCGGCTTCTTTCGGAAGGAGCGCCCTTCTTTTCGCTGAAGCTGGTCTATGACGAGGACGGGCGCCTAAAAGAGCATGTTCTTGCGTAGTACTCCGTGCTTGCATTCGTTCATATACTGGACAGTGCACACATCATGAATTCATCGATTTACCTGACTGTGCCTGTATCTGCACCTTGAATTCGTCGATCTACCGGGCGTGCATACATTTGGAATTCGTCGATCTGCCGGCTGAAGCTTACATCTGATGGCGGACTACCTGGTATTCGTCCCCGTTTTTAAAGCAGGGGCAGTCCTGGCTCTTTCTGCCCTGCAGCAGCCTGGCATAGTCGTCTTCATCCATGTCAGCGGAGCAGACATACTCCTCATAGTCCTCGTCATAATAATAATACATGCAGTCCTCACAGCGCGTCATATCCTGCCGCTCCCTTCCGTCTTCCGGGGCTGTCCACATCCCCTTTTTTCAAAAATGTTCCCGCATCTGTAGTTACATCATACCATTCCTGCCCTGTCACATCCAGCATCTCGGATAATCCGCAGCCGTTTCTTCCCCTGTAAGCCGCTTTACCCACAACCGGCTCCTTCCCTGGAGGTAATTAAACTTGACACCTTCCGGAAAAGGACAGAGAATGAACTATGGACGGCGTCGGATGCCTGGAAAGAAAAGCCGCCAAAGAGGGGAGCATGAACCCGTTCGAGGCGTTTTTTGCTTAAGCTGCGTTATCAGCATCCGAAGGGCGTGAGTCAGAAAAAACCAAGTGTTCATAGGGGAGGATGGATGTATCCGATTGAAAATAAAGCACGAAGCATATTATCCTTGGACGGGATGTGGGATTTTAAGCTGCCGGAGGGCTCTGAGGGAAGGGAGGATGCCTGGATCAGGGATTTCCCGAAGGACGGTGAGAGCCTGTATGTCCCGGCCTCCTATAATGATCAGAGGGAGGACGGGAGGTACCGGTCTTACCGGGGAAGAGCCTACTATCACCGGAGCGTGACCGTGCCCTCGATCTATGAGGGGCAGCGGCTGTTTCTCCGGTTTGATGCAGTGGCGCATGATGCCTGGATTTATATCAACGGTGAACTTCTCATTGCCCATAGGGGAGGCTTCCTTCCGTTTGAAGCAGAGATCACGGAGAGGATCCGGACCGGGACGCCTTTTTCGGTGGTGGTGGTCTGCGACAATACCATCGATCACTCCACTCTTCCCGTGGGAAACGAAGAGGGTACGGCCTTCTTCGGCTCCGACAACGCCCAGGTGCCTGCAGTGGCGGAAGCCAAAAAGCTCCGTGGGAACGTGAACCTGCCGAATTTCGATTTCTTTAATTACTGCGGCATCAACCGGCATGTCCGGATCATATCGAAGCCGGTCGAGTTTATCTCCGGCCTCACCCTCGTCCCGGTTTTGCAGGACGGCCTTAAAAGCGCGGAGATCCAATACCGCATCCAGGTAGACGGGAAAGCGGACCGGGGCCTTCCGGAGGTGGCGCTTTCAGACAGAGAAGGAAACATCGTGGCCCGGGGGACGGGGTTTGAGGGAAGGCTTAGGATAGACCGTCCCAGGCTCTGGGAGCCCTATCCGGGAGATCCTTACCTCTACAGCGTGACCGTCACCTATGGGGAGGATGAATATACGGAGCAGACGGGCCTGCGTTCGGTAAGGACAGAGGGGACGAGGCTTTTGATCAATGACAGGCCCTTTTATTTCAAGGGCTTTGGGAAGCATGAGGATTTCTATATCGGGGGAAGGGGGGTCAATGAGCTCCTGAATACGAAGGACATAAACCTCCTTCATTGGATCCATGCCAATTCCTTCCGTACCAGCCACTACCCCTATGCGGAGGAAATGATCCGGCTCTGCGACAGGGAGGGGATCGTGGTGATCGACGAGGCTCCCGCCGTAGGGATCAATGGGGGACCCTCCGTGAATCCTTACGAGACCTATCCCCTCAAGGATTATCATAAGCAGGTACTGAAGGAGATGATCGAAAGGGATAAGAACCATCCCTGTATCGTCATGTGGAGCCTCGGCAATGAGCCGGATACGGAAAATTTCCCGGAAAGTGCCTATGAATACTGGAGGGAGCTTTATGGCCTGGCTCATGAGCTGGATCCCCAGGACAGGCCGGTGACTCTGGTATGCTGCCAGAATGATTATACGAGGGATAAGGTAACGAGGACCATGGACGTGGTCTGCATCAACCGGTATTACGGCTGGTACAATCTGAGCGGCGACATGAAGGCGGCGGCCCTGGCCTGGAATATCGAGCTCGACTTCTGGGAAAAGCAGGGAAAGCCCGTGATGGTCACGGAGTATGGCTGCGATGCCATCCAGGGCCTCCATGGGACAAATGGTGAGATGTTTACCGAGGAATTTCAGGCAGAATACTACAGGATCTTAGATGCCGAGTTTGACAAGCGGGACTTCCTCATGGGAGAGCACTGCTGGGCCTTTGCGGACTTCGGAACCCTCCAGGGGGTGATGCGGCCGGACGGGAACAAAAAGGGGGTATTTACCCGGGAGCGGCGGCCCAAGCTTTCTGCTCATTTTTTGAGGGAGCGCTGGGAGAAGATACCGAATTTTGATTACAAGTGAAGCTGGGCTGTCCCGGGGAGCTTCCTTCCGGCAGAGGGCTGCTGTCCGTGGCTTTAATCCTAAGCTTGGTTGTATTGTGAAGATAAACAGGATGTAAGGGAGGCAGATATGGAATTCACCCAAGAGGAAATTTGGAAATGTTATGATTTTTCCCGCAAAATGATCGGCAATCATAACCCGACTATGATCATGGAAAGGAGGGACTGGGAGATCTTCCGGGATGATTTCCGGGGTAAATTGGGCGAGATGGCTCTTCGGAAATATGTCAGGGAGAATTTCCCGGCCGCTGTCTCAAGTGAGATCGATTTTGAAGTGACCCCGCGCGGACAGTGGGATATCGTGGACCTGATCATTAATAACAAATACATCAATGTAAAATCCATAAAGCAAAGATCGAGATTTTTGATGATCGAAACGCTGCGGTATGACGCAGACGGCCATTATGCCTACCGGAACAGTAACGGGGAGCCGGTCAGGATCGATGCCTATGTGCTTGTCCGTGTGACCGTGGATCCCGACATCAGATGGGATGACCTGAATTACGGATCGGCGGCAGAGCTTTTGTCCGCAAAAGGTACCCGGAGCATCGAGGCCCAGATACTGGGCGGGATCTCCCATCAGGAGTTCTGGCAGAGAAAGCATTTTGCGCCAAAGAATATGAAATGCGACTTCAAAAACCTCTCGGCCGCCTGCAGGAACGGGAGAATAGAAATGCAATATGAGGGCCGCAAGACGGAATTTCTCCAAACGGACAATTACATCCTTGACAGCAATACGGAGCTGCATCCGGTAAGGGAGATCATTTCCTGAAGCCTTCACGGCCGGTCAATCCGTACAGGGATTTCGATAGAAGTCTCCTGCACGCATAATGGCGGATTGGGGAACGCCGTTTTATCTACTTTTCGCTCCGCTATCTGCCGCTTCACGGTTTTCCATCCTTCTGTTTTCATTGTCTGTCATCAAAGCTCCTTTCCGCAGGCGCAGTGCAGACAGCAGTAAATGGATGTCCGTCCAGGGCCTGCTTTTCAAAAATCAACAAAAATAGGGAATGATGCCGACGGGAGACGTCCGTCAGGCTGTCCGAAGAAATCAGACGGACAAAGAATAGCATAGATCCATCAGGACTGCAATATATATTTTCTATCAACCGGCGGATCAACCGGCGGATATACAGTTTTTTAAGACCGAACGAGGGAAATGAATCCATTCATGTCCATATAGCAAAGGGACAGCCGGCAGCATATTCCACACAGGAATGGCTTCTTAAAGAGAGCGGATGTCACAGGCGTATGTCTGACGCCCGGCGGGGGCGGTGAAGGCTTTGCTATACTTACAGGGTATGGCCGTTCTTCAATCTATGTATTTCACATATTCTCCAATTTCATTTATATTTTGCGCATGAAGAGATCCGATGCATTTTTACTTGAAGGGCCTTTGGGAAGGAAAAGGCCGGGGCATGCGAAAGGAGGGAGAGTATGAGTACTGAGGTAATGGAATATGTGAGCGGAGAGGTATATGGGGTATGGTTTCTGATCGGCGCCGCGCTGGTCTTCTGGATGCAGGCCGGCTTTGCCATGTGCGAAACCGGGTTTTCCCGGGCAAAGAATGCCGGCAACATCCTCATGAAGAATCTGATGGATTTCTGCATTGGGACCGTGATGTTCATTTTTCTGGGCTTCGGCCTGTTTTTGGGAGAGGATGCCCTGGGAGGCTTCTTAGGCCTGCCGAATATGAAGATATTTACGGACTATGCGGGATTTGACTGGTCGAACTTTGTGTTCAACCTGGTGTTCTGCGCCACCACGGCAACCATCGTATCCGGAGCCATGGCCGAGCGGACGAGATTCATCTCCTACTGCGTCTATTCGGCTGTCATATCTGCCGTTATCTATCCCATTGAGGCACACTGGACCTGGGGCGGGGGATTCCTTGCGGCAATGGGATTTCATGATTTTGCCGGATCCAACTGCATCCATATGGTGGGCGGGATCTGTGCCCTGATCGGAGCCGCGATGCTGGGCCCCAGGATCGGAAAATATGAAAGGGATGAAAAGGGAAAGATCACGAAGGTCAATGCTTTTCCCGGGCATAATATCCCGATCGCGGCCCTGGGCGTGTTTATCCTGTGGCTTGGCTGGTATGGCTTCAACGGTGCCGCGGCCACGACGGTGGGGCAGCTGGGATCGATCTTTGTGACGACCACCATAGCGCCTTCTGTGGCTACTGTGGTATGCATGATCCTTACCTGGGTAAAATACGGGAAGCCGGACGTGTCCATGTGCCTGAATGCGTCCCTTGCCGGGCTTGTGGCCATTACCGCGCCCTGCGACGTGGTGGATGTGCCGGGCTCCATGGTGATCGGCGCGGTTGCCGGGCTGCTGGTGGTATTCGGCGTATGGTTCTTTGATTATGTGGCAGGAGTGGACGATCCGGTCGGCGCCTGTGCGGTGCATCTGATCAACGGCATCTGGGGCACCCTTGCGGTGGGGCTTTTTGCCACCGATACCACGCCGACCTATTCTCTGGCCGACAGCGAAGGGAATAAGCTCCTCGGTCTTTTCTACGGGGGCGGGGTAAAGCTGCTTGGGATACAGCTTATCGGGATGGCCTGCACCGTGGCCTGGACTGCAGTCACGATCTGGATCACATTTACGGTCATCAAAAAGCTTCTGGGGCTGAGGGCTTCCGCAGAAGAAGAGATCGAAGGCCTCGACATTACCGAGCATGGGCTTCCCAGTGCGTATTCGGGCTTTGCCATCCAGGATATGACGGGAACCGTCATGGATGTCAACGAGAACACAAATCTTGGAGAGAGTGAATATGACCGGGCAAGCGAGGCGCAGAAAAATGCTTCCGTGAAGGTGATCAAGGAGGTATCCATTCCTTCGGAGGGCAGCGTATACTATGATACGGGAATGCATAAGGTATCCATCATCGCGAAGCTGGCCCGGTTCGATGTGCTGAAAAAAGCCCTGAACGAGCTTGGGGTGACGGGCATGACCGTGACCCAGGTCATGGGCTGCGGGATCCAGAAGGGAGCCGGCGAATACTACAGGGGAGTGGAGCTGGATGCGACCCTGCTTCCGAAGATCAAGGTTGAGGTGGTGGTAAGCGGGATCCCCGTGGATGCGGTCATCGAAGCGTCGAAAAAGGCTCTTTATACCGGCCATATCGGAGATGGCAAGATCTTCGTATACAACGTGACGAAGGTGGTGAAGATCCGGACCGGAGAGGAAAACTATGAGGCTCTGCAGGATGTGGAGTGATATCTTTTTTCCGGCATACCGGAACAGGGAAGCGCAATTATATGAGAAGAAGGGATCGGAGCTAAAACCCGGTCCTTTTTTTTGTGCTCCCGGACGGTTCCCTGATTGACGTATCGTGGTAAAATATAAGGTAAGACTCTGTATTCAGAGTAGAGATCGTCAGATTCCCGGGGAGGTGCCGTAAACCGGTTTCGCAAAAGGGAGGTAAGGTATGGATTTTCAGAAGATCGTTGACAGCATGCATGCCATGTCCTGCGTTGTCTCTGTGGAAAGGCTTTCGGATGACAGGTACGGCAAGATCCGCATTGTCGCGGGAAATGAAGCCTATGTCCATTCGATCGAACATCCGGCTCCCGGGACCGAGATGCTCACGGACAAATTTGTTCCGAATACCGAATACACAGACTATTTGACGAGAGACCTCAATTTCGAGGACTACTGCTACCGGGCGGCGGTAAAGAAGAAATGCCTGAATTCCTACGCACATCCTGACAGAATGGATGTATGGTTCAATATGTCCTTCCTTCCGCTGGGCGTGGAGGACGGGGATCTTTGCTACTGCCTCTACACCATGGAGATCAATTTTGAGGCCAGCTCCGAGCGCCTCTCCGCCGTTTCCGGCGACATCGCTTCTTCTGTCCTGGATACCTGTATCCGGCTTCGCGGCACCAATGATTTTAATGCCACGATGAAGTATGTGGTCGAGGGGACACGCGAACTCTGCGATGCCGAGCTGTGCTGCGTCCTGGTGGTGGATGAATACGAAAGGTCCTGCTTCGTCCTGGCCGATGCCATAAAGGGCGGATCAGAGCTTCTCCCCATGAATTCCTATCTGGACGATGATTTCTATGATATGGCGGAAACCTGGGTCGATACCATAGCAGGCAGCAACTGCCTGATCGCAAAGAATGAACAGGACATGGAGGTCGTCAAAGAGCGCAATCCGGTCTGGTACGAATCCCTCGCATCGGCCGGGGTGTATAATATCATCCTTTTCCCTTTGAAATCCAGAAACCAGCTTTTGGGCTACATGTGGGCCGTGAATTTTGACCAGGAGAGATCCGTCAAGATCAAGGAGACCCTGGAGCTGACTACCTTCATCCTGGGGTCAGAGCTGGGGAATCATCTGCTGCTGGACAGGCTGAGCGTCATGAGTTCCAAGGACATGCTTACAGGCGTCCTGAACAGAAATGAAATGAACAATGTGGTCGATGGCCTGGCCCGGGGGGAGAGTGACGCTTCGGTGGGTGTCATCTTTGCGGATCTGAACGGCCTCAAGACGGTCAATGACGTAAACGGCCACAATGCCGGGGATGTTCTTTTGAAAAATGCAGCGGCAGTGCTGAGAAAGATTTTCCGGGATAACGAGATCTTCCGTGCCGGGGGAGACGAGTTTGCCATCATCATCACGGATACCGACGAGAAGCAGCTGGCACAAAAGATTGACCGGATCAGGACGGAATCGGAAAAGTACGAAGACCTTCATTTTGCCCTGGGCGGAGCGGCGGAGGAAAGGGGAAGCAATGTCCGTATAGCTCTGCGGTGTGCCGATGAGAGGATGTATGAGGACAAAAAGAAGTATTACGAGGAATTCCCCGAAAGGGAGGATAAGGACAGGCGCGACCGCTTGCGGCTGAGGCGTTCTGACGGCCAGATCCGGGAGAGCAATATCATCCGTGACATGAACTATGATCATCTCACGGGGCTTCCCAGCATGACCAATTTCTTTAAGCTCGCCGAGGCAGGCAGGCGTAGGATGCAGGACGAGGGCATACCGTCGGCGCTGGTGCGGGTAAACCTGAACGGACTTCGTTCCTATAATAAAAAATATGGTTATGCGGAAGGAGATGTATTATTAAAAGAACTGGCAGCGATCCTTTCCGGGCAGTTTTCGGAGGAGTCCTGCAGCCGTTTCGGCCAGGATGATTTTGCGGTATTTGCCGAGGAAACCGATCTGGAAAAAAAGATAAAAAAGGTCTTCAAAAAGATGCGGACCGCAAATGACGGAAAGACACTGCCGGTCAGGGTGGGCATCTATCCGGATTCCGTGGGCTTTGTGGAGACGGCCATCGCCTGCGACAGGGCAAAGTATGCCTGTGACCGCAGCCGGGATGATTTCCATTCCTATATCAATTATTATGACCAAAAGATGCTCCAGGAGGAGATCAACAGGCAGTATGTGGTCGAAAATATCGACAGGGCACTGGAGGAAAACTGGATCACCGCCTTCTACCAGCCCATCGTCAGGACCACCAGCAGAAAGGTCTGTGACGAGGAAGCCCTGGCAAGGTGGATCGATCCGGTGAAGGGAATAATGTCCCCTGCCGATTTCATTCCGATCCTTGAGGATACCAAGCTGATCTACAAGGTGGATCTTCATATGGTGGATATCATACTGGAGCGGATCAAGAGACAGCGTTCGGCCGGGATGGATGTGGTCCCCATATCCGTAAACCTTTCAAGGACGGACTTTGAGATGTGCGACATCGTGGAGGAGATCTGCCGCCGGGTGGACGCCGCGGGGGTGGAGAGAAATCTTATCACCATAGAGATCACCGAGAGCGTGGTGGGGAGCAACTTTGATTTCATGAAGGTACAGATAGGCCGTTTCCAGAAGCTGGGCTTTGAGGTCTGGATGGACGATTTTGGGAGCGGGTATTCCTCCCTGGATCTTTTACAGGAGCTTCAGTTTGACCTCATTAAGTTTGACATGAGGTTCATGCGGCAGTTTGAAAACTCGCCGAAGTCCAGGGTCATCCTCACGGAGCTTATGAGGATGGCGGCAAGCCTCAATATCGAGACCGTGACCGAGGGCGTCGAGACGGCTGAGCAGGTGGGTTTCTTGAGCGAGATCGGATGTAATAAGATGCAGGGTTATCATTTCTGCAAGCCCATTTCCGAAGAAGAGATATTTGAAAGATACAAAAACGGAAAGCAGATCGGCTTTGAAAATCCCGCGGAGACCCAGTACCACAAGTTTATCGGTTCGATCAATCTCTATGATCTCGGAGCCGTATCAAATGAGGAATCGGAATCCTCCAGGCATTATTTTGATACGACTCCCATGGCCGTGGTGGAATCCGATGGGAAGAACTTCAACATGAAGCGCAGCAACCGGTCCTTCCGAAAATTCAGGGCGGATTATCCCGAGCTGGTCGGGCCGATCCGGCGGGGGATGCTTGAATGCAGGGAGATCTTCCTTCGCACCTTCCTGGATGAGATGTCGGATAAGGGAGAAAACGTCCATATCCTGGTCAGAAAGGTCGCGGACAATCCCACAAATGACATCAGCGCCTATGCGGTCGCAGTCCTTGACATCACCGCCCCGGATGCGGACCTGCAGATGCGCCAGCATGAGACCATCGAAAGGCTCAAAGAAGAGACCGTCACCTATTCAAGGATAGCCGCCCTCATGGGGGATTTCCTTGCCATCTATACGGTTGACCCGGATTCGGGGAATTATATGCAGTACAGCTGTTCAAACGATTTTTCAAAGATCGGGACCCAGAGAGCCGGACTGGACTTTTTTGCGGATTCGAGAAGGGAGGTGAAGCAGTGGATCCTTCCGGAGGATGAAGAACGCTTCATGTCGGCCTTCACCAAGGAAAACATCAGCAAAACCACGGCCGGAGGAAGAGTCTTCAAGATCCGTTATTCCCTGATGATCGGCGGGATCCCCACAAAGATCACCTGCCGTGCAGGGCTTGTCCGAGAGCAGGACGGGGCGCAGCTTGTCGTGGGAGTCAGCAGATCCTCGGAATGAGAGGGGAGAGCCCGCGTGTTTCAAAAATTGTTGTATTGGGGGTGGAGATGGTGTATAATTTATGCCCGAATGTAGCAGAAGTGATCCCACAGGATCGGGATCCGGATAGAAAGAATTAGGAGGTGTAAAAAGTGTTACGTATGAAACTGTCAATGAAACGGCTGATGGGCATGACCCTCGGTCTGGCGCTTACCGTAACCGGAATGCCGGTCACGGCTTTTGCCGGCGAGGCCTATGCCGTGGAAGAGGCTTCTGCAGCGATCGGGGCAGAGGCTGCCGGATTGGATATCGTAGCGGAAGGGTCTTTCGGGATCCAGGCAGAGGATGCCCTTGGGGCTGTAGAAGCGGCCGATGCATCCCAGGATATCCCAGCCCAGGCGGCGAAGGCCGATGACCTGGAGGCTGCGGGCGAAGGAGAAGAGAAGGGCACCATCGAGATCAACCAGGGCTTCAGCTATCATACCGGACTGAACGATGGGAATGAGACCTACCTGGAGACCTTCGTAGCCCGGAAGAAGACCGCGGTCATGATGAAGATCCCGGGCTCGGCTTCAATTTCAATGGATGAAGCGGCGGCAAAGGAAGCCGTAAAGAATTACAAGCTGGAAGCAAAGGCAGTGACCAACGGCCAGGAGGCAGACAACTGCGAGCTGACGGCAGACGGCGACGCCTTTTCCGTAAAGCGGGTCCTGGATAAGGACTGCGACCTGGTTGCCGGCTGGTATGCCGTGGCCAATTTCCCCACAGGACCGGACAAGGGAACCTATAATTTCCACTTGAAGGACGGGGATAATGAGATCGGAGTCCATAACGGGGTTACCTTCTATGAGACCCAGAAGCTCAATGTCCTGGTGGTGCCGGTAAATGCCTATTGGAGTGCTAAGTATGAGGGCGGGGCACCTGAAGCCGGAGCGTATACCTGCAAGTCAGGCAAATTTTATGATGATGCCGGAAATGAAAGAGACTGGAGCGACCTCTGCACGGTGCTGAAGGAGTATATGCTGGATGTATATCCCATTGCCGATATCACCTTTGAGGAAGGACAGGAGATCCAGGCAAATGACGCATCCTATGACATGTGCAACGAGGCGGATGCCAACGGCCAGAAGAAGCTCTGGGAGGAAGCCTGCAAGCTCCAGAGCAAGACAAAGGACGGTAAGGACCGGTATGACCTGATCCTGGCCTTTGTCCAGTACCGTCAGGACAAGGGAGGCGGCCAGGGCTATACCTTCGGCAAGCCCACCAATATCATTACCTATAGTGACAAAGACATGCTTCCCACCGTGGCGCATGAGATCGCCCACTGCTATCAGGTGGGGGATGAGTATGATGGCGGAAGCTTCAATATCAACGTTAACTATCCTCCGAACGGATATGGCGGAAGAGATTTTGTCACCGGGAATGAATATGGGGACAAAAAATCCGAAGGTGCCGCAGATTACTGGAAGGATCCGGCTGAGTATAAGAAGAATGCTTCTGAGGATAAAAAGGAAAAAATAGACGAAAGCGGGAAGGGAACCATGGTTTCCCTGGGCCTTCGGCCTTACAGCCTTGGCAGGCAGGAATTCATCCAGTGGAAGGGAGCGACGATTAGCGGACAGGGAGTTTCTTTTGCAGACACGGTGCAACCTACCATCAGCTGGATGGGCTCCGGATACTCGGGAAGCCAGGACTGCTACTGGACCACCTCGGTGATCTGGGATCATCTCTTAAAGCAGCTGGCGGTAAAGGAAAAGAAGGAAGAGAATACCGAAGAGACCACCAATGCCCAGGTCTTTGAAAATGCCATCCGGTCCGGAGTGAAGATCGATGAAAACTCCATCTTTACGGATGAGGACGATTTCTATTTCGATGACGACTGCCGCTTTGGCGAATCCCGGATGGTGGAGGTAAACGGCTGGCTCATCAAAAACGATACCGGCGTTTCCGCCAATCTTTCTCCCATGTTCTCCTATGACGGAGACTTGGAGACCATCGAGGTCCTGGATGAGGCTCATAAGGTCAGCGGAAACAGCGCCAATCTCTATACCTTTGTGGCTCTGGATAAGGACGGGAAGGTCATCAAGTCCCCGGTGGACGAACAATTCTCCGCAGTGCCCTTCAGTGCCAGCTTTGTGAACACCCTGACAAATAAGACGATGTCATCGAATGAGGTGCATTTCGGCTTTGATGCGGAGTATCCGGAAGGAACCGCAGATTTTGCCATCATGAAGGGGCTCCTGCCCGATAGCGGCGCCCTTGGGACCATCGTATGGCAGGCTTCGAAGGATCCTTCCTTCAAGGGAGAGTTTGACAAGAAGGTCGATGGCTACCTGAACTATGCAGATGTCAACAGCAAAGAAGCTACCGTGGAATGGGAGCTGTACTATCCCGAGGATAGTGAGGAGCCTTATGACAATAAGGACAAGAAGCTTTATACCGAGGTTTATTATTGCCCCGAGGGCGACGACGGGGAGGCCTATTATGTAGGCTGCAGCGACGACAAGGACTGGACGGAGGGAAGCATCTCCTTCAATACCGCAAGCTTTAATTCCACCGGAAAGGCCAGCTGGACCCGGAACGCCTATGTGTGGATCAAGGTGACGAACGGCGTGAATGCAGTGGATATCTATTCGGATGAAAATGAGATCACCCTCTGCAACTCCACCATCGCCCTTTCCGGCAAGGGCTTCAAGAAGAAAAAGGTAGGCAATGAGACAACCTACTCCGTAGAGTATACGGGAAGCCCCATTACTCCGGCTACCACAGTCAAGGCCATGAATCCGGAGACGGGCAAATACATCTCCCTGAAAAAGGATGTAGACTATACGGTCACCTATGAGAATAATGTGAAGACGGGCTATGCTTCCGTCATCGTCCAGGGGATCGGCCTCTATGCGGGCAAGAATACCCAGGAATTCGAGATCAAGAAGAAGACCCTGAACGCAACCCCGGACAGCCTGCCGGACTTCTCCTACGGGGTGAGCCTGAATAACGCGGTCCGGCCTTATCTTTCCATGTCGGATGCCGCAGGAAATGTCCTGATCAATGATAAGGACTTCTATGTGAAGTATACGGCGGGCGGAAAGACAGAAAAGAGCCTGGAAGCAGTGGTTGCAAGCGATCCTTCCGATTCGGTCACCGTGACGGTGGGATACTTCGGCAAGGGGAACTATACCGGACAGTGCAAGAAGAAGGTGAAGTTTGACGTCCTTTCCAGCAAGAAGGAAGTGGTCCGGCTTTCGGACAATAAGGCCGTGACCCTGAAGAAAACCAGCTTCCAGTATACCGGAAAGCCCATCAAGCCGGCCGTGAAGTCCGTCACCATAAGCGTCAACGGCACCACGAAGAAGCTGAGCTCCAAATACTACAAGGTGATCTATGCCAATAACGTTTCCATCGGAACCGGAAGGGTGACGATCCTTGGCAGGAAGGGCTATACCGGCTCCATTTCCGCCACCTTTACGATCGAGCCCAAGAAGGTCAAGTCCTTAAGCATCACGGGCGTGAAGAACCAGCCCTACACAGGCAAGGCCGTGAGCGTGAATGACCTGCCTATCGTCGTAAAGGCGGGCGGGATCACCCTGGTGAAGGGCACGGATTATACCGTCGAAAGCGGTGCGGGCGATTATACGAAGGTTACCGAAAAGGGCGCTGCGAAGCCACAGGTGGTGGTGAAGCTCATCACCATGACAGATGCCCAGAAGGCAAAGACCAAGAGCTCGCTGATCCCGAAGGTAGAATGGGCAGAGGGCGTGTCGGACAGCAAGAAGGCACCGGCGAAGACCTTCTCCATCGTAAAGACCAAGCTGAATTCTTCAGCGGTCACCTTCTCGGAAAAGAGCTCCCAGGTCTCCAGCAATGTGATCCGCTCTGCGGATAAGTCAAAGGTGATCGGCTATATCCGGAGCGCTTCGAAGGAAGAGAAGAATAAGGACAAGAAGAAGTATGCCTTTGTCATTGAGGGAACCGAGGATGCCCTGGAGAAGGATGCGGTCATCACAGACGGCGCCTGCCTGAAGGCTTACGGAATCCAGCTGGAGGACGGAGTCTATAAGGTAACCGTTAAAAAGACGAACAATGGCAAGATCGGCACCATCACCTGCATCGCAGAGAATGGGAAACCGTATGCCGGAAAGAAGACCGTGAAGTTCCTGTATAAGAAGAAGGGCTGAAACGTCTGACGGAAACCATGTTTTTTAGCATGACATGAAGGAAGAGGGGGATTGTGAAAACAGTCCCCCTTTTTTTGTGGAGAACAGAGAGAACATTTCAACGGTGAGAAGAGAGAGTGCTTTTTTGCGTGGAAATGAAAAAACTTGACAAATACCGGGAAGGGATGTAGTTTGTGATAATCTGATGGGTTTCTTGAAGAAAGGGGGACTTGTCGTTGGGAGACAGCATATCTACAGTGATGATCGGCCTGGGGATTCCCTTTATCGGCACGGCGGCGGGCTCGGCCTGCGTGTTTTTCCTGCGAAAGGAGCTGAAGACCGGGATCCGGCGCGGCCTGACGGGATTTGCGGCTGGAGTGATGGTGGCGGCCTCCATATGGAGCCTGATCGTCCCTGCCATCGAACAGTCTTCGGATAAGGGAAGGCTTGCATTCCTTCCCGCCTTCATCGGCTTTTGGATCGGGATCCTTTTCCTGCTCCTGCTGGACCATGTCATACCGCACCTGCATGTGGGCATCGGCCAGACAGAAGGGCCGAAGAGCCGGCTCACCCGGACGGTCATGCTGGTCCTGGCGGTGACGCTCCATAATATCCCGGAAGGAATGGCAGTGGGAGTAGTCTATGCAGGCTTTGCCGCGGGCTCGGGAAATATCACGGCGGGAGCGGCCCTTGCCCTTGCCCTTGGGATCGCGATCCAGAATTTCCCGGAGGGGGCGATCATATCCATGCCGCTTTATGCAGAGGGAAAGAATAAGCAGAAATCCTTCTGGCTGGGTGTCCTGTCCGGAGCCGTGGAGCCGGTTTTTGGCGGCCTGACCGTGGTGGCCGCAAGCCTTTTGGTGCCGGCCATGCCCTACCTCCTCTCATTTGCCGCGGGAGCCATGCTCTATGTGGTGGTGGAGGAGCTGATCCCCGAGATGTCGGCGGGGGAGCATTCCAATATCGGCGTCCTGTTCTTCGCGGTGGGCTTCAGCCTCATGATGGCCTTGGACGTGGCGCTGGGATAAGGAGGCGACAGATAGATAAAAAAC
>JAILLN010000060.1 GCA_024693135.1 Lachnospiraceae bacterium
GTTCTCCGGGAAGAATGCGGCAGGATTGCAGGACAGTTCCCGGCATACCTTCGGGAAGAGTGCAGGCTGTTCCCGGCATAAGTGTGGCATGGTTGAGATTTATGATGGCCACACTGACGATACTTCTTACTCCCCATAATTGTCAAGGTAGTTCACATTAACCCCCAAATTCACAATTGAAAGCCTCAAAAACACACAACAAGAAGCCTCAAAAATCCATAACCATATTCCTCAAAAACACACAATGCAATTGACGCTTTGCTATGAATATGTCATAATTTGAATTGTGAGCAGTCGTTGCGAGAAAGGGCTATTATGGATTATCTTTCCAGGATCATAGATGAAGAACTGGCTTTCAGACTCGAAGCTTTTGGAGCCGTGCTTATAGTGGGACCAAAATGGTGCGGGAAAACGACTACCGCTTTACAGCAGGCCAAAAGCGTTATTTACATGCAGGATCCTGACAAAAGAGATGAATATTTGGCCAGTGCAGCATTAAAGCCGTCGTTTCTTCTTGATGGAGATAATCCCAGGCTGATAGATGAATGGCAGGTCGCTCCCGTGTTGTGGGATGCTGTTCGCCTGTCCGTTGACAGGAGACAGGAGGAGGGATTATATATTCTGACCGGCTCCAATTCAGTCGACAACAGCAAGATAATGCACACCGGGATCGGACGTATCTCACGCATGGAGATGAGTACCATGAGCCTGTATGAAACAGGCGAATCAAATGGCAAAGTATCATTAAAAAGCCTTTTTGATGATCCCGGAATGGATATAGACGGAGTCACATCCGACCTTACGGTAGAAGAACTGATTTTTGCCGCTTGCAGGGGCGGATGGCCATCCTCTGTGCGAAAAAAAAGCGACAGGGCTAAATTGGAGGTGGCGTTTGACTATGTCCGGGAGATATGCGAGACAGATATTACTACAGTGGATGGTGTTGAAAGGAACCCGTCATGGACAAGGCTTTTGTTGCAATCATATGCGCGTAATATCTCGACACCTGCCAAAAAGAGCAATATATACAGAGATATGACAGCTAATGCGAAAAACTTGTCAATGAATACTTTTGATGCATATCACAATGCACTTGAGCGCCTGTTTGTGATCAAAGATGTGGATGCATGGTGTCCTAATATCCGGTCTGCAACGGTTATACGATCGGGGAAAAAGAGAGCTTTTTCAGACCCATCCATTGCAGTTGCAGCCATGGGCATCAACCCGAAAGGTTTTTATACTGAACTGAAGTCATTTGGTTTTATTTTTGAGAATCTTTGTTTGCGGGATCTGAGGGTGTATTGTGCCGCTCAGGACGGAAGAGTGTCATATTACAGAGACAGATATGGACTTGAGGCGGATGCGGTTATTCATCAGCGGGACGGAAGATATGCTTTGATAGAGATCAAGCTTGGAAGTAACGAAATAGATGATGGAGCCGAACATCTTAACGAAATCGAAGGACTTGTCAGGGAGTATAATGCTAAAGAAAAGCAGGCACCCCTAAGACTCCCGGATTTAAAAATCGTACTTACCGGTACACAATACGGATATAAAAGAGATGATGGTGTATATGTGATTCCCATAGGATGCCTGAAGGATTAATATGAAGTATATATTCCCTTTTACACAAGTAAATATTGGCAGCAGGATCGTCCTGTATGGGGCGAGTGATATTGGTTACGATTATTACCGCCAGATCATGAGTACCGGGTACGCAGATCTGATCGCATGGCTTGATTCTAATTATGAGATGTACGGAAGGCGCAAATTTGAGCGGTTTGCAATGCGGCTAGATTTTTATTATATTTGGGGGAGTGAGTGGATCATGGAGTTCCGGTAAAAAACGTGAGGTCTCATGAAACCTTAGTTAGGACACGGGGCTTACAATAAGAGCACGCTGGTGGCCGCTGTTCATAAAGTTCTGATGGATTTCATGCAGACGCGCTTTAGGGGGTAAGAGATATTATGCGGAAATATCATAAAAAGCAGTGTCTGGATATGATCGCCCTGCTGGAGGAAGCCCATGGAGAGCTTGCAGGATGCATCGCAAAGCACCAGACGGAGGAAGCGCTGGGGCTGCTTCAGCAGTGCCAGGAGGGCGCCATGCAGATCGGTACGCTGATCGAAGGATCCGAGGGAGAGGGTACCGAAGAAGTGCATGAGCTGGAAGCATACTGCGAGCAGGTATTTCGGATCCATGAGGATATATCTGCGGGAATGGGCTGTAATATGAAGCAGGAGGGGAAGCGGCTGGGAAAACATCTGGTCCGGGTGGCCAATGGGATCCGAAATGCGTTACCCAGCCAGAAGGAGGTAGTATTCCTGCCTTATAAGGCTTCCATGTGGGATTCGCTGGAAACGGTCTGGAGAAGGGCGGATGCAGACCCGGACTGCAAGGCATACGTGATCCCGATTCCTTATTATGACAAGAATACGGACGGCAGCTTTCGCGAAAGGCATTATGAGCTGGGGGATTTTCCGGCTGACGTGCCGGTGGTGCGCTACGAAGATTATGATTTTGAGCAGCGCCATCCGGAGGCGGTCTATATCCATAACCCATATGACGGCCTGAATATCGTGACAAGCGTGGATCCCAAGTTTTATTCGGATAAATTGAAGGAAGTGACAGATGAGCTGGTCTATATCCCATATTTTGTACTGATGGAGATCGATCCGGATAATCCGGAAGCCCTAAAGGGGATAACACATTTCTGCACGACTCCCGGCGTGATCCATGCAGACCGTGTCATCGTACAGTCAGAAGAAATGAAGAGGGCTTACGTGAACGTCCTCTCGCAGGCATATGGGGAGCATACCCGAAAGCTTTGGGAAGACAAGATTGAAGGAAGCGGATCCCCTAAGGTGGAGCGGGTACTGAGCCTGAAGGCGGAGGACTTCGAGCTTCCTGAAGGCTGGAAGAAGGTAGCAGATAAGCCGGACGGGAGTAGGAAGAAGATCATATTTTACAATACAGGGATTGCCGCTCTTCTGGATCAAAGGGAAAAAATGCTGGATAAAATTGAGAGAAATCTTCAGGTTTTCCGGGAGAATCAGGAAACTGTGGCCCTGCTTTGGAGGCCGCATCCGCTGATCGAGGCCACCATAGACTCCATGCTGCCGGCCCTGTGGAAGAAATATTGTCACATCGTAGAGGAGTACCGGAAAGAGGCCTGGGGGATTTATGATGACAGCCCGAATATGGACCGGGCGATCGCCATAAGCGATGCCTACTATGGAGATATGAGTTCAATCGTATGGCTTTACCAAAAGACCGGCAAGCCGATCATGATCCAAAATGCGGATGTATAGCGGAAAAGCATAAGGGCATATTCAGTAAGGGAGAGGGATACGGAGATGGAAAAGCAGCTGGAATTTGAACTGATGGCTTCCATGATGTGCGCAGATTACAGCAATCTGGGCAGGGAAGTGAAGGATCTGGATGAGGGGGGCATTGATTCCTTCCATATTGACATTATGGACGGGCGATATGTGCCCAATTTTGCCATGTCCCTGAATGACCTGCGCTGTATCCGTTCGCTTACCGGGAAGCCGCTTGACGTGCACCTGATGGTAGAGCATCCCTTGAATACGATAGATCTTTTTATCAAATCGCTATATCCTGGCGATACGATCTATATCCATCCGGAGGCGGAATATCATCCCTCCACTACCCTGCAGAAAGTGATTGACGCCGGCATCACTCCAGGGATTGCCGTTAATCCGGGCACCAGCGTGGAGACCATCAGCATGCTGCTGAGTATCGTGGATAAGGTGCTGGTCATGTCCGTGAATCCCGGAAATGCCGGACAGATGTTTCTGCCCTATGTCCGCCACAAATATGAAACCCTGCTTGATTATAAAGATGAACTGGAGTTTGACATTTACTGGGATGGAGCCTGCGGGGAGGACAAGATCATGGAATATGCCCCCTTGGGAGTAAAGGGGTTTGTGCTCGGCACAACGCTGCTTTTTAGCAAAGGAAGGAATTACCGGGAGACATTGCAGAGGATCAGGGAGCTGAGGTTTTGAAGGCGGCTCTGCTTCTTTCAGGGGGAACCGGAACCAGGATCCATGCCAGTATTCCCAAGCAGTATCTGGAGCTTGGAGGGAAGATGATCGTGACCCGCTCGCTGGAAGCCCTGTTATCCTCGCCTGAGGTTGAGGGGGCATGGATCGTGGTTGAGGAATCCTGGAGGGATAAGATCCTGTCTGATGCGGAAAGCGCAGGGCTTCCGACGGGAAAGCTGAAGGGATTTGCAAAACCCGGGCGCAGCCGCCAGGAATCTATCTTGAATGGGCTGGAGGAAATCCTTTTAGGGGCAGACCGGAAGGAAAGCACGGTATTGATCCATGATGCGGCAAGGCCGTTCCTTTCCGGGAAGCTGATCGCGGATTGCTATGCCGCTCTTGAAGGACACGACGGGGTCATGCCGGCGCTTCCGATGAAGGATACGGTTTATTTGAGCAGCGATGGTCTCCGCATAGAGAAGCTTTTGGAGCGGAGTGCGCTTTATGCCGGCCAGGCACCGGAGCTTTTCCGGCTTGAGCCATATCATGAAGCGAATACAAGGCTGCTTCCGGAGCGGATCCTTACTATTAATGGAGCCAGCGAGCCGGCTGTGCTTGCGGGGATGGATATCGCGATCATTCCGGGAGAAGAGAGCAATTATAAAATAACAACAGACGCGGATCTGGCCAGGGCTGGGGAAGTATTTCTGCGCTGATCCCAAAAGGAGTTGAGCTTGAAGGCGTGGGTTTTGCATGATATCAATGATTTGAGGTGGGAGGAAAGGAATCTGCCTGCTCCCGGGGAAGGCTGGGTCCGGGTCCGGGTCATTGCCGCAGGGGTTTGTGGCTCGGATCTGCCCCGGATCTTTCAGACCGGTGCACATCGCATGCCCCTTGTGCCCGGCCATGAGTTTGCCGGAGAAGTAGATCTGGTGGGAGCCGGAGTAGAAGGCTTGGCCAGAGGGCAGAGGGTCAGTGTGTTTCCGCTGATCCCCTGTAGAAAATGTGGGCCGTGCCGGATGGGGCATGTGGAAATGTGCCGTGATTACGATTATGTGGGATCCAGGAGGGACGGTGCTTTTGCAGAATTTGTGACAATCCCTGCCTGGAATCTTTTGAAGCTTCCGGATAATGTATCAGACGAGGCAGGTGCGATGATGGAGCCTCTTTCCGTGGCAGTTCATGCCATGAGAACCGGGACCGGAAGCGGATCTCAGGAGCTTCCAAAGGAAGCCACTGTAGCGGTCTGTGGGCTTGGTCCCATTGGGTTTGCGCTGATCCTGTTTCTGATGCAGAGAGGATACCGCAACCTGTATCTCATTGGCAACAAGGATTTTCAGAAGAATAGAGCGGTGTCTCTCGGGATTCCAGAAGAGCGATTTTTTGACAGCAGGCAGGGAGATGCAGCTTCCTGGCTTTATGAGATGACGGGAGGGACGGATCTTTTCTTTGAATGCACTGGAAGAAACGAGGCTCTGTCCATAGGAGTAGAGGGTGCCGGCCCGGCAGGGCGGATTGTCTTGGTAGGGAATCCTCATGGGAATATGGCTCTCGACCGCCAGATTTATTGGAAAATCTTAAGGAACCAGCTCTCTCTTTCCGGGATATGGAATTCTTTCTACAATGGCACGCCTGAGGATGATTGGCATTATGCCATGGGTCTTCTTCAAAGCGGGCAGATCAAGCCGGAAAGCCTGATCACACACCGGTATGCATTAAGTGAGCTCGATCGGGCTCTTTCTGTCATGCAAGACTCCGGGCAGGATCATTGCAAGGTTATGCTTATCTGACCGGCCAAACAGAATGTCGTGCCAGAGGCGGCCGACCTGGCAGAGGGCATGACAGATGAAAGGATGATGCCGGATGACCCGAAATGGCTTTCCGTATTTATCCCACAAGTATATTCTCGTCTCTGAGGAAATGCTACCGGTCATTTCCTCTGTTGATCACAAAATCCACTTCAAGCTGTCTGTGTACTTTTTTCCTGAGTATTCCGGGACATTTTCCATCACCTGTCCGGCGGCAGGAAATCACCGTTCCGGATAACCGGAAATCACGATTCTGGTTCTTGTGTTTAAAGTGGATCAAAGCACCTATCCGGAAGAGCGCAGGGTCAGGCATATGGGCTTATTTGCAAGGGCAGCCAAGAGGCTCTATAATGGATTTGGAAGAGATTGTTCTGGTCTTTACAGATAAGATGATTGACTAAACAAATACCAAGAGGATAAGAAGTTGTGTACAGGTAAAATGATGAAGACATTTAACACAGAAGCAATCTGTATTCCTGAGTACAACTATATGGTGGATCTTTCGGACAGACTTGGAATGATACGCCGCATGATCGAAGACAGGAAGTATTTCATTATCAACAAAGGCAGGCAGTATGGTAAAACTACCATGCTCTACATGCTGAAACAATATATTTCAGATGAGTATGCTGTTCTTTCGATAAGTTTTGAATCTGCAGATGATCTTTTTGTCGACCGTCTGGGGTTTGTTAATGGGTTTATCAGAAAGATCAATAGGGAACTGACACGAAGAAATACGTCAGATACTATTGAAAGAGGCTGGAATGCTTATGTTCCTGACAAGCTTTGCTGGGAAGAATTGAATGACAGGATCTCGTGGTTGTGTGATGCCATGGAGAAGCCTGTCGTGCTGATGATCGATGAGGTTGATAAGAGCTCGGATAATCAGATATTTCTTTCTTTTCTTGGACTTCTGAGAGATAAATATATTGAAAGGCAAAAAAGCGGAGAGAGCACATTTCATTCAGTTATACTTGCGGGAGTCTACGACATCAGAAATCTGAAGGTGAAGCTCAGACCGGAGGAAGATCACAAGCGGAACAGTCCCTGGAACATTGCCGCGCCATTTAACGTGGATATGGACTTTTCCGTACAGGATATCGAGGGTATGCTTGCGGAATATCAAAATGATCATGGCATTCAGATGGATCTGCATGCAGTTTCAAGTGAAATCAGAGCATACACAGGGGGATATCCTTTTCTTGTTTCTCTGCTGTGCAGATGCCTTGATGAATCCGGAGGAGATTGGAATAGAGAAGGGATAAGCACGGCTGTAAAGAAGATTCTTACCATGAAGCTTCCGCTTTTTGATTCGCTGATCAACAATCTTACAGATTATCCCGATATGGCTGTCCTGGTCAGGAGGATTCTGCTTGAAGGAGATGTGGTTGCTGACAATCCGGATGATCCGGGTTTTGATATGGCAAAAATGTTTGGGTTTCTTAAGTCTGAGGATGGAACATTAAGAGTATCGAACAGGATCTTTGAAACCAGATTATATAACTATTTTATTTCTTCTTCGGATATGCAGCAGGAGGAGATTTTCAGGAAGGGAAGTGAAGAAAAAAAGGATTATGTTATCAAAGGAAGGCTGGATATGGACAAGGTGGTGTCAGACTTTGTCAGGATATTCGATGAGATATATGGAGACCGGAGACAATCCTTTATTGAAGAAGAGGGAAGAAGATATTTCCTTCTGTTCTTGAAGCCTATAATCAACGGTGTTGGAAATTACTATGTGGAAGCCCAGACCAGAGACAGAACAAGAACAGATATTATCGTGGACTATCTGGGAGAACAGTATGTGATCGAGCTTAAGATATGGCATGGGGAGGAGTATAATTCCCGCGGAGAGAAACAGCTTGCGGATTATCTGGATTACTATAAGGCCGATAAGGGATGGATGGTGAGCTTTTGTTTTAATAAGAATAAGGTACCCGGGACAAAGTCAATTTCTATTGGAGGCAAAGTGATTTTTGAGGGGATTGTATGACGGTTACGAACCTCGCTGGCTGACATATAACTGACCCTATTGCGTACTGCAGGGCGGCCAAGAGGCTCTATAATGGATTTGGAGGAGAAATACACCGGAATCATAGATCAATAATGGCTGCTCAGTGTGAGGCAAAGGAATCAGGAGGTGCATATGGACAAGGAAAAGAGGGATGCGATCCTTCGATGGTGGAAGGAGAAGGGGATCCAGAATGGGGATGACCTAAGGAAGGCGATGAAAGGCCGCGATACCCTGCTGGCTTTCCATACCAACCGGCTGGATTTTCCGGAGGTGACTTTAGAGCTTACGGAGGATATCTTTTACCGGGGCACGGTGAAGGGCTATACAGGCGAAGCCAGGACGCTTTTTGTGATCCAGGATGCAAAATATGCATGGAACTATTTTGTCAATGCCTTTGACCAAATGAGGCCTCTGGACGAGTCTTTGGTCAAGGATCTCCACCATGAGCTGACGGTGGGCACCTATGACGAGGAAATGTACCTGCATGGGGAGTGGCCGGGGGAATACAAGATCGGCGATTATGTGACCGGACGTTATGAGGTGGGTGCTCCGCCGGAGGACGTGCCAGATGAAATAAGGGAGCTTCTGGATGAGCTGAATGACGTGCCGGGAGACCAGATCCTGACTGTGGCCGCCTATTTTCATGTGAAGTTTGAGAATATCCATGGTTTTGCAGATGGAAACGGCCGGGTGGGAAGGCTTCTGATGAATTATTTCCTGGTCAATCAGGACCACCCCGTCATTATCATTCATGAGGGAGACCGGAAGCAGTATATGGAGGCTCTGGAGGCCTGGGACAGGGTGCAGGATTTGAAGCCCATGAAGGAGTTCCTGGAAGAACAGATGATCAAGACCTGGGAAGAAGAACGGTGAGGGGAATTAAATAAATATCACAAGATATCAATAAACGCCTCGGCGACTGCCGGGGTGTTTTTTTTTGGCTGGCCAGTTAAAAAATAACGCAGGTTAGAGAAATGAGGATCAGCCGACGTGTGATTAACATAATATCTCAAAATAACGGGGCTGAAAGAACTCATTTTTGAGAATTTCAGACAAAAAGACAAATGGCAGGTGTTTCCACAACAGATGTTGATAATGTGGAAAAAGGAGAAGGAAAATGGTTGATAAATAGGATAAATAACGG
>JAILLN010000061.1 GCA_024693135.1 Lachnospiraceae bacterium
GGAAGATATCACCAGGCTTCCCGTAAATCCGGTGCAATCATAAAAAGCATATTGCCTTACGCTCTTCGTATTCCCCGGGATCACAAGTCCGCCGGTAAAGCCCTTGCATCCGTAAAATGCATACTCCCCTATGCTTTCCACTCCCTCAGGGATAGTCAATGGATTGTTGTTGAATGTGCTGTTTCTGAAAGCATAGCTTCCGATAGTCTTCAGGGTTGATGGAAGAGACAGATCTCCGAACACTCCAGTAAACCCGTCAAAAGCATAATTGCCGATATGGGTCATTCCCTCCGGAAGAATAACCGTCCTTATGCTTGATGCGTAAGACTTCCAGGGGACAGGATCATTGGCAGAGAAGTCATACATTGCCCCATATCCGCTGATGATCAGATTCTGATTCGGAGCAGTACCTGTAATCTCCCAGGTAAGGTTTCTCCCGATCGGATCACCTGCTGAAGCCCCGGCATTTTCTATCGGTTCCTGAGCATCACTTACCACATCCTTCTGAAACTGAGCATCTTCTATATCAACCGATTCACCTTCCTTCACAGGCTCATCGACCGCCTCATTTTCTTCATCCATCTGGATTTCGGTTTCATTCTTTGGTATGTCATCTTCTGCCAAAACCATGACACCCTGTCCACATATCATAAAGAGAGACAACACCAGCACAAATAGGTTTTTCCAATTCAGAGGCATATTGTTCTGTTTCATACCTGCTCCTTTCCCTTATGATCCCCAAAGCACGCACAGATCTAATGAGAACCAAACTGCGACCGTATTCCATGGTCAGTTCTTTGTAGAACATGAGTTTTATTCTTTTGCTACTATTTGGTAGCATATCCGAAATTATACCACCGTATAGTAGCATAATCAATAATCATTAAGCAGGAGTGGCGAAGCCGTTTTTGTTATTAAGTCATGCGATGGGAAAGAATAGAAAATTTACGGATAGATAATGATCTTACTCAGCAGGATGTGGCCGATATACTGCACTGTCAGCGAGAGGTCTACAGAAGATATGAGAAAGGAATACGTGAACTCCCATTGTCATATGCGATCATTCTTGCTAATTACTATGAGGTCTCTCTGGACTATCTGGTGGGACTAGACAATGTCAGAAAACGTTGTCCCTAACCGGATCAAAACAACTGTGAAAATCAGTTTCCCTGTCGGACAATCACAGCATCTTTTCCAGCGTCACCCTAAGTTCCGGGATCTCATTAGTCAACGTATCCCAGACAATTTCCAGATCTACTCTCTCGTAGTCATGCGCATGAAGATTCCTCATGGCTTTTATTGCATGCCACGGCACCTCGCTATGCTCATTCACAAATTCATCTGAAAGTCTGCCGACAAGTTCTCCAATCTGAATAATGCACATATTGCAGGAATATTGAAATGAAATCCGCTCTTTATAGTGTTCAAAGTCATTTCCATATTCCTCAAGCAATGTTCTCACATCATCACAATATCTGATCATGCGCTTAAGAACCTCTCTGTCTTCATTCTTCATATAGCAGCACTCCCTCGCTCTTTATCCTGTCGAGAAAATCCCTGTCTTCTATGCCTGTAGTAACTACATCAACATGACACTGAAGCGCTTTCTCTAAGTCCGTCACAAACATAAAGTATCTGATCAGGCTCCTCAGCTTCCCCTTATCAATATATATATCTACATCGCTTTCATCGTTTGCATCCCCTCGTGCATATGACCCAAACAGACCCATCCTTTTAACGCCATATTCTTTTGCTATCGGCACTGCTCTTTCTCTGATTTCATTGATTGTATAGCACATAGCTTCCCCTCTTTCTCTACGGATTCCCTCAAATTTTAAATACTGTCTCCTTCCATCCGGATACTCCAGCCTTGCCCTTCCTTTTCCGCGCCACCACGCAGAGGCTTCACCTCTTTGACCTTGATCCCATCCTGCATATCTTCTGCATAGCAAATACCATTCAGAATAACCACGCAAATCACTTCAATACATTGGTGGGATTATGTCAAAATGCTCGCCCTTTACAGCAAGGTTCCACGCCTTATCGGCTTCTTCTTCATGAACGTGTGGCTTGTTATGCTGGCCTATATCGCGAAACAGCATATAGATAATCATTCCTCCGAAACGGCTTAATTTCGGCACGGCAAATCACACTCCTTTGCTTTGGGATAAAGCAGAACAAAACCATCCATACAATATGATGCCACAACCCCGTCCGTTTCTCAATAGACAAAGAAAAGCTTACCTGTCTACACAGACAAAAGAACCGTTCTCCTTGTCTGCTTGACATGGGGAGGAATGCGGCGCATGCTTTGGGGAAAGGAGGAGGCAGGACATGGAATGCTTTGATGAATTGAGGAAGGTGATCGCCAGGTTGAGGGCTGAGGATGGGTGCCCCTGGGACCGTGAACAGACGCATATGAGCCTGAAGGCTCCCTGTATTGAGGAAGCGGCCGAGGTCATCTGCGGGATCAATATCCTGAACCAGACCGGGAATGCGGATAATCTGAAGGAAGAACTGGGCGATCTGCTGCTGCAGGTCATGCTCCATTCCCAGATCGCCGAGGAAGAAGGCCTCTTTTCCATTGAGGACGTGATACAGGGGATCACGGAAAAAATGATCCGCCGCCATCCCCATGTCTTCGGCGACGGGAAGGCCTCCACTTCAGAGGAGGTGCTTCTTGGATGGGAAGCCATCAAAAAGCAGGAAAAACAGGGAAAAACGGATGATACGGCTTACATCTTTGATGCCTTCGACGAGTCAGAGCAGCTGATCGAAAGGGCCCGGAAAAGAAAGCAGGATAAGCTTAATCCCTGCTGAAGCGAAAGAAACCATGGCTCCAAAAGCCGGGTTAGCGCATGCCGTCTCCCGCCCCATTGAATATCTCGAACCGGTCCGGCCAGGCCCTGCATATGAGCTCCAGGCCGTATTCCCCCGCTAGCTCCACCGACTCCTTTGTGGGCACAGACTTTGACACGAGAACCGGAACCCCGGCCGCAATGACCTTTTCCACCATATCCTCCGGCACCCGCCCCGAGGTAAAGAGCATGCATTCACCGAGGGGGATCCCGTTCAGCAGGGCATGCCCCACCGCCTTATCCAGGGCATTATGCCTGCCGATATCCTCCGCCTTAAAGACCACCCTGCCCTCCCTTGCAAGCATGCAGAGGTGGACTCCCCCCGTCCTGTCGTGAAGCTCTGTTCCCTTCCGGAATTCCTCCGCAAGGCCGAAAATCCAATCCGGCTGATAGACGGCATGGGGAAGCTTCCTCCATCCCTCTCCCCCGGCTCTTCCATAAGTCCGGTTTCCCGTACAGCAGCTGGGCTCCATTGCCGGAGCATCCTCCCAGGAGACCTCATGATTTAAGAATACGCTGGCCTCCCTTTCCTGCCGGCACAGGATGATCTGGTAGATATCGGAGGAATCCCGGATGAGCCCGTCCGTCTTGAGCCTCCCGGCCACCAGCTCCTTCAGGAAAGTCTTGGTGCAGGCCATTCGATAGGCAGGGCGCTCGTTGACCAGCACGTCCAGCACATGCTCTGAGGCCGCCTCCGCCTCCCCCGGCTTCCTTCTTCCATCCGGAGCCACAACGATCGTGTCAAGTTGATATATCAAGTTCTGATCCATGGATGCTCCTATCCCAGAGCCACATCCAGGGCCATCATCAGGCTGAAGCCCATTGCAAAGGCGACCACGCCGATATTGGAATGCTCCCCCACGGACATCTCCGGGATCAGCTCCTCCACCACCACATAGAGCATGGCTCCTGCCGCGAAGGAGAGAAGATAGGGCATGGCGGGGCCGATGATCCCGGCGGCCAGAAGGGTCAGCAGCGCGAAAACCGGCTCCACCGCTCCGGAAAGGACGCCCAGGCTGAAAGAGGCTGCCTTGCTTTTGCCTTCCGCGCAGAGGGGCAGAGAGATGATCGCCCCCTCGGGGAAATTCTGAATGGCAATGCCCAGGGCCAGGGAGAGGGCGCCGCCCGCCGTGATCAGCGCCGAACCGCTGCGCACGCCGGCATAGACGATGCCCACCGCCATCCCTTCCGGGATGTTGTGAAGCGTCACGGCCAGCACCATCATGGTGGTACGCTTCAGGCGGCTTCTCGGCCCCTCCGCCTGCTCTGCCCCCGCATGAAGATGGGGGACCAGCCGGTCCAGCAGCAGGAGAAAGAGAATACCGCACCAGAAGCCGATAAAGGCGGGCAGGAATGCCCAACGCCCCATGGCGGAGGATTGCTCGATGGCCGGAACGATCAGACTCCAGACGGAAGCGGCTGTCATTACCCCGGCGGCGAAGCCGGTGAGGGAGCGCCGGAGAGCGTCGCTGAGGCTTCTCCGAAGGAAGAACACACAGGCTGAACCTGCCGCCGTGCCCAGGAACGGGATCAGGAGCCCCCATACTGACACGCTCACTTTCATCATCCTTCATGCCGGATTTCTCGCGCTGCCCCAGCGGGAAAGAAAGGCCTTTACCCGGAGAAAGGCCTCCTCGCTGATGGCGTGCTCGATCTCGCAGGCGTCCTTTTCCGCAGTCTCCGACGTGACCCCTATGGCGAGCAGCGCTTTCACCAAAACAGCGTGTTTTTCATACACCGATTCCGCAGCCGTTTTGCCGAGAACGGTCAGATGAAGGCGTTTCTCCGGATCCATTTCCAAATATCCGCCCTCCTGCAGCAGCCTGATGGCCTTGCTGACGCTGGGCTTGCTGAAATGCAGACGTTCCGCGATATCCACGGAACGGACGGAGCCGTTTTGCTCTTCCAGGATCAGGATCGTCTTTAAATAATCTTCTCCGGAGCGGTTGAGCTTCACCGGTCTGTACCCTCCTTCCGTCGGGGTAAACGCCCATGAAACTGCGGCTGGTGAACAAGGCGGGCTGATGGGCGTTTCCGATTATTTAGCCGGTCTTTCCTGATGATAACGGGGCGGACAGATCCCATTCCATTCGGTTAGTTTCTGCTAACTTCTGGTGCCATTATAGTTATCCGATGCTAACTTGTCAAGAGACTTTTGGAATTTTCTTCCTGCAAAAAACCGAGTTTTAAAGGGATTTGCTTCTTGACAGGAGGCTTCCGTTCTGATATGGTAAGCATAAGCTAACCACTGCATACAGCGGCGCCAATCCGGGCGCTTATTATTTGGAACGAGCGTTAGCGATTGCTAACCCACCTGAGAAGGAGCGGATAAAATGAGCGTTGTGATCGTCGGCGGTCATGACCGAATGGTGCGGCAGTACAAGGATATATGCAGGGAATACGGCTGCAAGGCCAAGGTCTTTACCCAGATGGCCGGCGGCTTGCGGGGCGCCATGGGCAG
>JAILLN010000003.1 GCA_024693135.1 Lachnospiraceae bacterium
CTGTGGCCGGCTTATAATGTGGGCTCTGCCCACATATAAGCGTGCCCTTCCTCATTTCAGTCGGTCGGGAAATTCGAAAATAAAATGGCATATTATCAAAAAAATAAGAGGGGAGGTTGCAAAAAGAATGGCGTCAAAAAAAAGCATTGATGAAAGAATCGATGAATTAAAAAAAAAGCAGGACCAGCTTCATGCAAAGGAAAAAGCATTACGGCAAAAAAGATCCGTTGAGGAACGGAAAAACAGAGCTCACCGGCTTATCGAAATCGGTGCTGCCGTCGAATCCGTATTAAAAAAAACGATGGGTGAAGATGGGATAATTGAAAAAAAAGATATTCCAGCCCTAATCCAATTTCTCGAAAGGCAGGAAAAAAACGGAAAATATTTTTCAAATGCGATCCGAAACGGACGAAGTGGGATGGCAGAAGATGAAGACATAACTATGACCATCAAGATTCCAAAATATGCAACGGAAAGCTATACCTGAAGTTGATTTGGGAACTTTTTGGGAACTTTTAACTTGACGATGCCAGAACCCTTGTATCTACTGAGTTTCAGAGAGCGAGGATTGTTCAAGTCCCCCTCTCGCTATGCCCAGCAAGCCTTGTAAAATATGGGCTCGCGGGTTTTTTCTTTATTACCGCACGGACAGCATTCCATGTTATTAATCCAAAGATTTGCCATACTCAGCCTGATGCTTCCCAAAGACGGCCGCTTCGTTTCTATTTGTCTATTGTCCTGTCGGACGGATCTTTTGATCATGATCATGACAGGCTCTTAATATATGATATATTAATCTTAATATATGCCATATTCCCAATCACTGCCCCGGGATATAATAGGACGACAATACATTTTTGCGGTTTTCTCCTGGAGGTATTGGATATGAAGAGAAGATACAGAAGCTTTACCGCCTATTTTCTTATGATGGCATTATTGCTGCAGCCATTGACGGTTCAGGCGGCGGATGTGGTGGAGCCTGCGCCGACTGCTGAAACGGAGGCGGCATCCGCATCCGAGATGCCGGGTGAGCCTTTGGAGACGGTATCGGAACCGGAACAGGACGCTTTTTCCGCAGAGCCGGAGAACGGACTTGTACAGGCTGTGACGGATGCAGGCGGGACAGGCGGCGGCTCGGTCACTACAGACAGATGGGGATATTGCGGAGCCCCGCTGGTGAATGGAGAGCCTTCAGAAAACATTGAGTGGGAGTATGACGAGACAACACATACTCTGACCATCACCGGCGAGGGCAGGATGCTTAATTATTCCTATAGCGATGCTGCACCTTATCCGTATGTAAGAAATCCTTCGCCATGGTATAAATTTAACAGTTCTATCCTTCATGTAAAGATTGATGACCGGATCACCTATATCGGAAGCGAGGCTTTCTGGCATTGCGGGGCTCAGAGCATGAACTGCCCGTTTCCGATCCCGAAATATGTAGAGACGATCTCAGATGATGCTTTTTACGGTTCGAATTTCAAACAGACGGATCTGATTCTTCCCGATACTCTTAAGGTGGTTGGATCGAGAGCCTTTGTGTTATGCAACGGGTTTGAAAACCTCGTCATTCCCGGCTCTGTCGAACGGTTTGATTCTGTATTGGGAGGTTCAGGTATTGATGACGGAGACGCGGGCCTTAAGAGCATCACTATACTGCCTGGCTCATTAAAGAGCATACCTATTAGATTTTGCTCCGCCTGTCCTAATCTTGAAAGTGTGATCATCCCATCAAACATAGAAACTATAGAAGATAGTGCCTTTTATTACTGTGAGAAGCTTGAAAGCTTTACCTTTGCAGAAGGCTTAAAGAAGATCGGTTCAGCGGCATTTTCCAATTGTAAAAATCTGAAAAGCTTTAATCCTCCTTCTACATTGGAAGAGATAGGAAGTTCCGCATTTGAAGGGTCCGGCCTTACCGGAAACCTGACCATTCCTGAAAATATCAAAGAACTTGGCGGTTCAGCATTTATGAACTGTGACGGCTTTAAGGATAAAGAGCTTGTGATCAAAGCGCCTCTTAAGGAGATAAAAGGCAATGTGTTTAATTGCTGCTTCTTTAATAAGATCTCACTCCCGGATACGATACAGACAATAGGGGGGGCTGCTTTTAATTATCACAGAGCAAAGACTCTTTTCATACCTGAGCTTGTAGGAGAGATCGGAGAAAATGCTTTTCAGCAGGACTTAAGAAACAGCGACGGGTGGAATCTCACCGATGTCTATTTCCCTGGAAACGCCCCCTATGTTTATGTAAATTCCAATTACAATACGTACGGGAGAATATTCGGGACCAAATCGACAGAAAATAAGAAAATAAACATTCATTACCGTCCGGGACGGGCAGGTTGGAATGATTCCAACGTGATTTATACAACATATAACCTTGTGGAGACCGAGGATTATCCCACGACCGGACTGATTATAACAGATTGTCCTGAAATGGAGCCTGAAAGCGGAAAGTGCGGGGATCATCTCACCTGGACGGTCACAGGAAGCGATAAGGGACATACACTGACCATAACCGGCTCGGGAGATATGTATGACTATGACTGGGAATCCTACAACGGCAGCACAGTACCCTGGAAGAAATATCTGGGCAGTATCGTAAAGGTTGTTGTTCCCGATGGCATGACAAAGATAGGAGCCTACAGCTTTGCGGGCTTAAGGGCCGTCAGTGGGGATTTCCCGATACCGTCAGGCATAAAGGTGATAGGGGATCATGCCTTTTCGCCGGATTCGAATGGGGGGAAGGATTTAAATGCCAAGTATGCTTCGAATTTTTATTCTGAAGATCTCAGCCTGCCCTCATCCCTGACAGAGATCGGCACGGATGCCTTTAACCGCTGCCAGGGCATAAAGAAGGTGATCACATCCTGTCCTGAGCTTAAGGAAGCCTGTTTTGCTTACTGCGGATCTCTTTCAGAGATCGTTCTCAATAGCGGCGTGGCTAATATTGGAAAGTCAGCCTTTGATAATTGTTACGGATTAACGGAAATAACGGTTCCCTCCACAACGACGGATATCGGAGAGAAGGCGTTTTACTTCTGCAGATCGGTGAGCAGCCTTTCTCTTCCTAAAGGACTTAAGAATATCGGTAAATCGGCCTTTGAGTGTGAAAGATATGACAAAAGCAGCTATAAGGGTCAGCTGGTCCTTCCTGAGGGCCTTAAAACCATTGGAGACAGGGCATTCTATTGGTGTACCTTTGAAGGCGATCTGATCCTGCCGGAAGGACTGGAAAGCATAGGACAGTATGCATTTTATTATTTAAAATGTACCGGCGATCTTATTATTAAAAAAGGACTGACAGAAATCCCACAGTATGCATTCTACAGCTGCCAGTTTTCCCATATTTATCTGCCTGATACCCTGGAGAGCATCGGTGCATCATCATTCGGAAATCATTCGGATTATGTGGTTGTTCCCGCATCCGTAAAGACTGTGGGGAACAATGCGTTTGTTGCATATAACAAGGATTTCAGCCTGTACTTCTACGGTGCGCCTCCGGTCACAACGGGATCTGCGCCCTTTGGAACAAAGAACAGTACAACGCTATATTACATCAGTGGTATTGAAGGCTGGGGCGATAACTTGGAGGGCTATGAGTGCATCGGGCTGGATGCAGACCGTATGCCTGGAAATGATCCCGCTGAGACAACGGTGATCCCTGCCGTTAAGGTTAAGTTGGACAAGCCATCTGCAGGGCTTGATGCGGGGAAGAGCCTTGAGCTGACTGCGACTGTAATCCCGTGCTTTGCGACAAACAAAAAAGTGCTGTGGTCGAGCAGTAAAGAAGATATTGCTACTGTAAACGAGAACGGAAAGGTGATGGGGCTTAAGGCCGGGACTACCGATATCACTGCTACAAATGTGGACGGAGGCGCCGTATCCTCCTGTAGTGTTACTGTTACCGGCTCAGCGGATATAATACATGCGACCTCGGTCTCGCTGAATAAGCATGAGGAGCAAATCGAAGTCGGGAAGATCACTTATCTGTATTGGACAGTATACCCGACGAACGCAACAAATAAGGGAATATCCTGGAGCAGTGATGATGAAAGCATAGCTACAGTTATTTCATCTACAGGTCAGATAAGGGGTGTATCAGCCGGAAGTACGTATATTACGGTAATAACAGATGACGGATCGAAAAAGGACAGATGCAGGCTTACCGTTATAGGTGACGATCCCGGTCCTGCGCCTGAAATACATGTATCCTCTGTCGCACTGAGTAAACACGAGGAGGAGGTCGAGGTCGGAAAGAGTATATACCTGCTTCATACGGTATACCCGACGAATGCAACAAATAAGGGAGTAACCTGGAGCAGTGATGAAGAAAGCATAGCCACGGTAAATTCTTCGGGTCAGGTAAAGGGTGTATCAGCTGGAAGTACGTATATTACGGTGACAACAGACGACGGATCGAAAACGGATAGATGCAGGCTTACCGTTATAGGTGGCGAACCCGGCCCTGAGCCTGAAATACATGTCTCCTCTGTTGAGCTGAGCAAACATGAGGAGGAGGTCGAGGTCGGAAAGAGTGCAACCCTGAGCTGTACGATATACCCTGAAAACGCAAAAAATAAGAAAGTAACCTGGAGCAGTGATGATGAAAGCATAGCTATGGTAAATTCTTCAGGTCAGGTAAAGGGCGTATCAGCCGGAAGTGTATATATCACGGTAACTACCGTTGACGGATCGAAAACGGACAGATGCAGGCTTACCGTTAAAAACGGAACGCTCCCCCCTGGGCCTACGCCGCCCCCTGCTCCTTCGGTCGTTCAATATACCCTTACCTTCAAGGTCAGTGATAATGTGTATAGGACTTTAATAGTGAATGCCGGCGAGACAGCGGATGAAGTAGAGGATCCCACGGGAGACGGGGAGTTCGTCGGATGGTATTTAGACGGAAAGCTCTGGGACAGGACCCTTCCGGTGTATGGGGATGCAACGATCGTCGCCAGATTTGTCAAAGCTTCCGAAAATGTTGATAAGCCCGGAGAGAGCTCTTTGGATACCCAGCCGGAGATCGGGCAGACAACAACTTCGTTAAAGCTGGTCAAGGGACAGAAGTTTACCCTGAGCGGCAACGGATGGACGAGCTCCGAGCCGGGCGTGGTCGCAGTCAAGGGTAAAAATGTGACGGCAAAGAAGGCAGGAAGTGCCTCCCTTCAAATTGAGAGTCAGACCATAAATGTAACGGTTGCGGCACCGTCATTTACTGATGAGGATAAAAAGTTCACTCTCATTGTTCCTGAAACAAAGAAGCTGCAGCTCAAAGACGCCGGAGGCTTTACCATATTCTGGGTCAGTTCGGCGCCTGACGTGGCGTCGGTGGCTTCTGACGGCACCGTCATGGCGGCGGGCGCGGGGAAAGCAAAGATCACGGCATATATAAACGGAGTGGGCCTTGTTTCAAATGTCACCGTTAAAGAAGCGGATGCTTCAAAGCGTAATTTTGCAGATGGAGGACTCATAAAGCTCGTTCCCCTGCAGACCATAAAAATATCTGCAAGGGGCTTCAAGCCTAAAAAGGCTGTGTGGACCTCGAACAGACCGGGCGTATCAGCGGATTCCCTAAAAAAGGGAGTGGTTTTCGAGGATGGTATAGTCAGGATAACGAAGGACGGGAAGCTGACCGCCATCGGGACAGGACAGACTACCCTGACATCCTCGGGAGCCGGCAGCGATCTGACTTTTAAGGTGGAGGTTTCCGAGGTGTCTACCAGGATCGTTCACATGAATAAGGGAACCACCAAAACCCTCAAGATGTATGGAACCAAGGGGACGCTGCCATGGACGTCTTCAAAGGAAGGTATCGTAAAGATAAATAAAAGCAACAAGATCAAGGGCATGCAGACCGGGAAGACCGAGCTTACCGCCGAGTACGATGGCTTTACCATAAAGGTGACGGTATATGTCGAGGAGCCGAGGCTTGCAAACACGGAGCTTACCGGTAAATATCCCAGATATTCCCTTGTCTTAAGTCAGGGGGATACGGTTATATTAAAGCCGGAAAAGGTATATCAGCCCATGGTCTTCAAGAGCTCCAAAAACAGCATAGTCTTCGTAAACGAGGCGGGGGTACTGACAGCCAGAGCGAAGGGAAAAGCAAAGCTTACCGCTGTTGTGAATAAAAAGACCGTGACAGTGACGGTAACGGTGAAATAAAATGTACAGTGTTTATCTTATTGTTGCTGGTTTCGCTCATCATACTCGTTGCACAGCAAGGATGAGGCAGACCTCTTTTAAGCGGATTATACTACAGGTTAAATGACAAAGTGTGATCCGGGATTTATGCTAGTTACATAGTAAAAAGAAAGGGGGTCTAACAGATGGCGGAGAAGATGTTAGTTACGCAGGCTCTTGATGAAAGGGATCTGCTTGTGAAAAAGATCGGCGACAAGATCGCCAAGGCTTCCTTCACGGATGTGAAGAAGCATAATGAAGAGAAGGTGATGGAGGGCAGGCTTAGCGGGGAGGATTTCCGGAAGGATGCCGAGAGCGCATATCAGCAGATCATGGATCTGATCCAGAGATTTCAGAAAATAGATGCCGCAATCGTGGCATCCAATGCAGCAACAATGATCCATACTTCTTTTGGAGACTACACCGTTGCCGGCGCAATCTCTATGAGGAGCAGGATGCGCGGATCCGGCAGCTATGATTCGCAAGCGGATTTTGAACAGAATCTATATAGCAAGATGAAGAATGAGCTGGATAATCGCCTGATCACGATCGAGATCAAGAATAAGCAGCTGGAAAGTACTGCAGAGAGCATGCGCCTGAGCATTTTGGGCAAAGACTCTAAGGCAAAGGATGATAAGCCACTTGAGGTTGTTACCGCCTATGTTAAGGAGAATACCACAGAGCTTGTGGATCCGCTGGATGTGCAGAAGAAGGTTAAGGAGATCCAGGAGAGGAGGGCAAAGCTGCTTGCCGAGCTGGATACGCAGATCAAGGTATCCAATGCGACAACCTTTATCGAGATCTGAATAGCATAGCATTCATTGCCTGCAACACGAAAACTCCAAACCCGGTTTCCCTGTAACAGGGTTACGTTACATTACATGCATTCCCAATAATGCAAATATTGGAAAAGAATCAGAATAGTGAAGAGGTAACACGTTAGCCGTCAACGCTGAAATCGTGGGTTCGAATCCCGCTTCTGAGCCCCATTTGATGGGAAGTAGGCCCCGGCCGTGGCTATAATCGGCCTCCAACTGGTCAACCGTTTTGCATTTTGGGTGAACTGTGAATCATCAATGATCAACGGTAATCTCTTAAAGCTTGAATCGGGAACCGAGAACTTTATTTTAGACATAGAAATATGTTGAAATCCATGGTACAGGTTTTGGGCGTTAAACCGGTTGGTCCGGAGTTATCCTCATGGCTGTGTTGCAGGCATTTTTTTATTCGAATTGATCGTAGGACTATGCCGTTATATGGTGAAGTCAGACTCTTAATCTCTTAATATATGTCATATAAATCTTAATATATGCCATATTCTTAATTACCGCTCTGAGGTAAAATAGAGTGGTAATTTTTTAATTTTTTATGGTTTTCTCTTTTTTCTTCTCTTGGAGGTGTTGGATATGAAGCATAGATACAGAAGCCTTACCGCTTATTTTCTTATGCTGGCCTTATTGCTGCAGCCCTTGACGGTTCAGGCGGCGGATGTGCCGACTGCCGAAACGGAGGCGGCATTTGCATCTGAAATGCCGGGTGAGCCTGCGGAGCCGGTATCGGAACCGGAACAGGCCGCTTTTTCCACAGAGCCGGAGAAAGATGCATCAGAGCCGGAGAACGGATCTGTGGCAGAAGTACCTTCGAGTGGGGTAGAAGAAGCCGCAGGAGGGGATACCTATGTTGTAACGGTATCAGGTATGTGTGGTGTTGATATCATCTGGGAATATTCTGAGCAAGCCAGGACGCTATACATCCATGGTAAAGGAAAAATGAATGATTTTTATCATGATGTTTACCGCCGTCAGTATAGTGCAACAGATCCACTCGTTCCCTGGAATGATTATAAAGATAATATTGAGCACGTATCGATCTCAGGATCAATAACCTATATTGGAAAATGCGCTTTTGCTGACTTTACCAAAGTTACGGGGGGGTTTCCCATACCGGCGACCGTAACAGAGATCGGGGATTATGCCTTCCGCAACTCTTCATTTCAGGCGGATGAGCTGGATCTGTCGAGCGTTAAAAAGATCCAGATCAGTGCTTTTGAGGAGTGTCAGGGGATAAAGGCTGTTAAGATGGGCGCAGGGCTGGAACTGTTTCGCGAAGCGGCTTTTAAACAGTGCCACAATCTTACAAAGGCAACCATCAATGAGTATTGTCAGCTTAAGAGCTATGGAGAAACAAGGCCGGACGCCGAAGGAGTATTCAGTGGCTGCGAAAAGCTTCAAAGTGCCGACATACCGGGTACGGTAATCTATATCGGATGTTGTACCTTCGAGGATTGCACCTCTCTGGTTAGCGCCCCTCTTCCAGATGGACTCAAGATAGTCGGCCATGCTGCTTTTAAGAACTGCTCAAAGTGGCAGTGCACCTCCTTCCCTGAAAACATAGCAAGAGTTGAATACGACGCTTTCTTAAATTGTATAGGTCTTAACTGTGATTTGACCTTCAGACAGCCTGAGGAAATGTTTGAAAGTAATAGTACAGCAGATATTCCTATCGGAGCAAGTGCGTTTAAGGGATGTACGGGTTTAACAGGTCATAAGCTTACCATATATGCCTACGGGATCCGTGCTATGGATCAGGTGGGCGATTATGCTTTTTCAGGCTGTGGCTTTTCGGAGATCCACCTTCCTACTTCTCTGTGTCTGATCGGAATTGAAACCTTTAAGGATCATCAGGCGACAACAATAGTTATCCCTCATCTTGTAAACACGATCTGGAAGAATTCATTCCAGAGCAGTACACATACCAAGTTTTATTTCCGGGGAAACCGGCCGCTGAATCATGGAGGCGGATATGTTTTGGGAACGGATTATCTGGGGGATGCCGACTGTGTAACGGTATACTATCTACCAAATAAAGCCGGCTGGACAGAAAACAGTATGGGATATGAATGCCATGAGATCACGGAATCCGAGCTGAAAAGTGTCCTTGTTCCCTCAGAAGAGCAGTATGTTGAGGAAGAGCTGGTCGTATCCGGAAACTGTGGCTGGGACGGGACGCAGGAACACATCTATACGAAGACGAGCGATGTACAGTGGGAGCTTCGCGGAAATAAATCCAAGGGCAGGGTGCTTAAGATCACCGGCTCAGGCAATATGTTTCCTTATCGCCGTAGAAATGGAAGTGCAGTAACGGATCCCCCGGAATGGTTTCAGTACAATACTTCCATTGTCAAAGTGGAAATATCGGATGAGGTTACCTCTCTTTGCAATTGGGCTTTTTATAAACTATATGCTGTAACCGGAGAATACCCGATTCCTGCAAAGCTTGAGAGTATGGGATCTTCTGTTTTTGAAAGATCGGGATTTTATTCAAAGAACCTTGTGCTGCCTGAAACCCTTGTTTCAATAAAAGGAGGGGCGTTTAGCGGCTGTCCGGGTCTTTTGAAGCTGACGGTACCCAAAAGCGTTAAAAAGATGTCGGGAGGTGATTACTATGTTTCTGACGGTGCTTTTGCCGAGACATCATCTGCGGGAGATGGACTTGAAGAACTGGTCTTTGAAGATGGGCTTCCGGAAATTGGTGACTATGCGGTTAATGAAGGAAGCAGCGCAAGCAATTCCAGCAGCAGACTGAAAAAGGTAACGATCCCCGGATCTGTTAAGAGCATTGGTAAGGAAGCATTCAAAAGCAATAAACTTCTTGAACAGGTCTCTCTGGGAGAAGGTATTGAGAGCATAGGGGAAAAAGCATTTTATGAATGCAAAACCCTGAACAGCATCGATCTTCCCGAAGGATTGAAGACGGTTTCAAAGAATGCATTTACCAACTGTGCTCTTTCCGGCAATCTGACACTGCCGTCCACGTTGACGGATATGCAGGAAAGCGCGTTTTATAAATGTGGAAAGCTTGACAGGCTTGTTGTGCTTTCCGGCATTGAATCCATACCCGCGAGCGCATTTTACGATTGTCAGGTGAGATCGCTGAGTCTGCCGGAGGGTCTGATCTCCGTGTCCGGCAATGCTTTTTATAACCACAGGTCTTCTTATCTGGTGTTGCCGTCCACTCTGCGTCATGTCAGTAACGGCGCATTCAGCAGCTACAGTTATGGCAGTCTGAAAAGCGTTTATTTCAAAGGCGATGCACCTGAAGAGCTGGTAAACGGTACCGCGACAACGGCCTTTGGTACATCGGGTATGAGCAATTCGCCCATCCTTTATTACCTTAAAGGAACACAGGGCTGGGCTGATACGCTTTGCGGATATACCTGTGTGGCAATTGAAGCGGAAGATTTTCCGGATGAAAGTTCGGATCCTGTCGTGTTTCCGCCCGCCTATGTAAAGCTGGATCAGGATTCCATCGAGGTGGCAGAATGCAGAGTGCAAACCCTGAAAGCCACTGTATATCCTACTGCTGCCGTAAATCAGAAGGTGATCTGGAGCAGCAAGGATCCAAAGATCGCGGAAGTAAATCAGAACGGGAAGGTGACCGGAGTCAGCGAGGGAGAGACCGTCATATTTGCAACTACGGAAAGCGGAGGAAAGACTGCGGAGTGCAGTGTCAAGGTCACGAAGAATTCATTGGGGAATACCAGGGTTGAAGGCGTGAATCTTTGCCAGGATACTGTTGTTATAAAACCGGATCAGTATTTCAGTCCTTATTGCATTATTACCCCGAAAAATGCTGTAAATACAAATGTGAAATGGACTAGTACTGATACAAATGTGGCAAATTACTATTCCTCAATAAAAGGCATTGCTGTCGGTACGGCTGTATTGACAGTCACTACCGAAGACGGAGATCATACGGATTCCTGCAATGTGACTGTCCGCGAGCCTTCGGAGGGAGAGGTACTGGTGAATGGCATTACCGCCAAATCCGGAACCTCTTATCCGGAGGTTGAGAAGGGGCAAAGCCTGACAATAACTCCCCCGGATTTTAACCCGGCAAATGCTACAAACCAAAAGCTTTACTGGATGAGCTATGATCCCAATATTGCATCGGTGGATCAGGACGGAACCGTTACGGGTTATGAGGCAGGTACGGTTATGATAAGAGCCTCAACAGAGGATGGGGGGAAATATTGTACATATTCCCTGAAGGTCAAGGATTCAGGTGCACAAATCGTAAGAGTGAACGGGGTTACCGTAAATCCCTCGGAGATTTCGTTAAAACCCGGGGAGAGCACCACGCTTATTGCTACGGTAATTCCTTCAAATGCTACAGACAGGACTGTCACATGGACGAGCTATCCGTTATCCGTGGCAACCGTGGATCCAAATGGAAAGGTGACAGCGGTTTCATCAGGAAATGCTACGATAACCGTAAAAACGAATGACGGAAACAAAACAGCGACCTGTGTTGTCAGGGTAAAAGGAAGCGATGATCCCGGGCCCGGACCTGCGCCTGAACCTGAACCCACGCCGGCTCCTGAACCCACGCCGACCCCTTCGGCCGTTCAATATACCCTTACCTTCAAGGTCAGCGATAATGTGTATAAGATATTAAAGGTTAATGCCGGCGAGACAGCGGATGAAATAGAAGATCCCACGGGAGACGGGCAGTTCGTCGGGTGGTACCTAAGCGGAAAGCTATGGGACAGGACCCTTCCGGTGTATGAGGATGCAACGATCGTCGCCCAATTTATCAAAGCTTCCGAAAATGTGGATAAGCCCGGGGAGAGCTCCCTGGATACCCAGCCGGAGATCCGGCCGACAACATCCTCGTTAAAGCTGGTAAAGGGACAGAAGTTTACCTTAAGCAGCGACGGATGGAAGAGCACGGATTCAGTCGTGGTCGCAGTCAAGGGAAAAAATGTGACGGCTAAGAAGGCAGGAAGCGCCTCCCTTCAAAGCGAGAGCCAGACCATAAATATAACCGTTGTGGCGCCTTCATTACCAAATGAGGATAAAAAGCTCACACTCATTATTCCTGAAACAAAGAAGCTGCAGCCAAAAGACGCCGGTGACCTTAACATATTATGGGTAAGCTCGGCACCTGATGTGGCGTCTGTCGCTTCTGACGGGACCGTCATGGCGATGGGCGCAGGGAAGGCAAAGATCATGGCATATGTAAATGGAGTGAGTCTTGTTTCAAATGTCACCGTAAAAGAAGCGGATGCTTCAAAGCGTAATTTTACCGATGGAGGACTTATAAAGCTTGTTCCCCTGCAGACCATAAAAATATCCGCAAAAGGCTTCAAACCGAAAAAGGCTGTGTGGACCTCGAGCAGACCGGGCGTATCCGCGGATTCACTTGAAAAGGGAGTGGTTTTCGAGGATGATATCGTCAGGATAACAAAGGACGGAAAGCTGACCGCCATCGGTGCAGGGCAGACTACCCTGACATCCTCAGGAGCCGGCAGAGATCTGCGCTTTAATGTGGAGGTTTCCGGAATGTCCACAAGGATCGTCCACATCAACAAGGGCAGCAGCAAAACCCTTAAGATCTATGGCACCAAGGGAACGCTTGCATGGATCGCCTCAAAGGACGGTATCGTAAAGATAAATAAAAATAACAAGATCAAGGGCATAGAGACCGGAAAGACCGAGCTTACTGCAAAATACAAAAACTTCACCGTAAAGGTGACGGTATATGTAGAGGAGCCGAAGCTTACAAACCCGGAGCTTACCGGAAAATATCCCCAATATTCCCTTGCCTTAAATCAGGGAGATACGGTTATATTAAAGCCGGAAAAGGTATACCATCCCATGCTCTTCAAGAGCTCGAAAAACAGCACCGTCTTCGTAAATGAGGCAGGGATCCTGACAGCCAGAGCAAAGGGAAAAGCAAAGCTTACCGCTGTCGTGAACAAAAAGACCGTGACAGTAACGGTAACGGTGAAATAAAAATGTACAGTGTTTATCTTGTGGATGATGATACTTTAATACTGGATGAGCTGATCGGTATGGTTCCCTGGATGGATAACGGTTTTTTTGTCGCAGGGAGCAGTACCGATCCGAAGGCCGCGGTCGGGGAGATCGAAAGGATCCGCCCCGATGCGGTATTTTGTGATCTGAAGATGCCGGGTATGGACGGAAACGAAATGATAAGATATCTTAAAGAAAGATCTGTGGATTCCGAATTCGTCATGATCTCCGCTTACGACAGCTTTGAAAACGTCCGGACATTCTTTCAGCAGGAAGGGCTTGATTATATATTAAAGCCCGTGGATAATGATGAGATAGAGATGGTCCTGGAAAAGCTTATGGCAAGGCTTTCCGAAAAAAAGCCTCAGAGCTGTGGCGGGAATATAAAGGAAAATCCGGCTTTTGAACATCTTGTGGAATATATCCGGGAACATTTTGCTCAAAAGATCACGCTGGATATGCTCTCGAAGAAATTCGGCTTTTCGAAAAACTACATCTGCGGATTGTTTTCGAAATACTATGACACATCCCTCACCTGCTTTCTTACCGAACTCCGTATGGAGCATGCGAAAAAGCTTCTTTCAGACAGAAACAGGCTGATCAAGGAGGTTGCCGCCGATTGTGGCTACAGTGATTATTACAAATTCTTCCGGGCATTCAAAGCCTTCTACGGCAAATCACCCAAGGAAATGCAGGATTCTTAGTCTTATCCTGCCTGTTTTCCTATGCCTCCTTCTTTCAGGCTGTGCAGAGAATGATAAAAAAACCACGCTCCGTATCGCCATGCCATATTCCGATCATATCACGGATCTTGAATCCAATTATTACCTGAACTGGCTCGAGGAAAAAACGGGCTATCGTTTAGAGCCTGTGATAATAAGGCAGAAGGATGCACCGGCTTATCTCGACCGCCTTTTTTCCTCGGACGTGGACACGGATATGGTTTTTTTCGGAGAAGGTTTTACCATCACCGTAAATGATGTGGACAGATATGCCTCGGAAGGCCATCTGGTTAAAAGGGAAAATGGGGATTTCTATTATCCAAACTACGGCAACCGTGCCGCATCAGACTGCGGACAGGTTTTCTGGATCAATGAGGAATGGCTCAGAAGGCTGGAACTGAAGTTACCGGAAACCGTCGGGGAATTAAGGGATGTTTTAGCCGCCTTCAAAAACCTGGATCCCAACGGAAACGGCATCCATGACGAGATACCCCTGATCGGAAGCGCGGACATCTTTTATCTTAACCCCGTGGAATTCCTGCTGAATTCATTTATCTATAATGATCCCCTTCATAACAGAAAATATATCGATGAAAACGGAAGGGAAACTTCTGCCGTCGGGCAGGAAGCCTTCCGAGAGGGGCTTGCCTTCTGCTCTGATATGGTAAGGGAAGGTCTCCTGGATGAGAAAAGCTTTTCTACTTCCAAATCCGCGATGTCCGAGCTGGTCAACTCTCCGGCAGACTTAGTTGGAGCCTTTACGACCCGCTCCATTTCAGATGTGCTCTATCAGGGTAATCCTGAGATAATGGCTTCTTATATACATATACCCCCTCTTTCCGGCCCAGAGGGCGAAAGAAATGCCCTGTATACCGAGCCTGTACCGGAGGTGGGGGCGGTCATACTCAAAAAAAGCAGGCACCCCGAGGAAGCAGCGATCCTGCTGGATACCATGCTGACCACCGAAGCTTCTCTCATCGCCAGATACGGAGAGCAGGGTGTCGACTGGGATTATTCCGAAGGACTGGATGTCAGCATATACGGCACCAAGTCTACCATAGTCACAAAAACCTATATCTGGGATACTCCGCAGAACAAGCATTTAAACGGCATAGGAGCCATGATGGTGCCCGACGATGATCTTAAGGGAGTAACGTGGAATGGGCTGAATTCGGATGCGGAATATATCGATGCCAGGGCAGGAATGAGCTACGAAAGCTTTTTCCCGAAGGAGTCTGCCACGGAAGAATATGATCCGTCTCTTGCGGAGCTTATGAATCATACCATAACGGATTTTGTTACGGGGAAAAGGGATATCGCAGACGACAGGGAATGGAACGACTTTCAAAAGGCCGTTGAGGAGATGAGGGAAAATGAATAGCGCCATGAAGATAAAAGGAATCCTGACATTCATTGCACTTTTGCTAATCATATCCGGCTGTACACAGACCGGCGGAAAGGAAGCTGCCGTTGAGATCAGGGAAAACGACAGGCCCGAGACTCCGGAGGAATTATATGAGTCGGCCTTAAATGAGGATATCCTGATCGTTTATTCCGTATCTACGCGGATCACAAAGACAAAGGAGGAATTTGAAAAAAACTATCCGGGGCTCTGCGTTGAGATCAGGGATCTTCGGAGCCCAGATCTGGTAAAGGCCATTTCACAGGCTCATGAAAACGGAAGAGATATCTGTGATGTGGTGATATGTAATGATAACAGCGGGGATTTCAAAAGGGAGCTGGTGGATACGGGGATCGTCGTACCTTTCCTTCCGGCCGATATCGCCTCACATATGAAGGGACAGAATGAGGACGGTATCGTGTCATTTCTTTTTGAGGCCGAGATGCTGTTTTACAACAGTGTCCTCTTTGATGCTCCGCCGGTGAAAAACCTCTGGGAGCTTACCGAAGATGAATACAAGGGAAGGATATATATGCCGAGCCCCCTTCGTTCCTTTTCAACCTATGTCTTCTGCGGCTCCCTTTTCCAGCATGAAGAAGAACTGAAAAAAGCATATGCAGACTGCTTTGGAAACGAACCGCCTGTTTCCGGCAGGGAGAGCCTGGCCGAGTATTTCTGGAGAAAACTGTCGAAAAATGTGGTTTTTACAAACAGCTCCGACGAGGTGGCGGAGAACCTGAAAAACGGGAATGCTTCCTTGGGTATAATGATCTCAAGCAAGATGAGGTATTCCGAGCTGGGTTATGCTTTTAAGCCTGTATACTCTCTTGAGCCGTTTTGCGGATGCAGGACCTCTTCGGCTGTCATGATGTCTTCGAAAAGTAAAAATGCCAATAGCGCAAAGCTCTTTATCCGATTTCTCCTTGGAGAGGCAGACGGTACCGGAGAGGGATATAAGCCCTTCTGTACGGAAGGTACCTGGTCGGCAAGGGAGGATGTTCCCGACGGAAATGATGTCTGTCTCGAGGACATCGACCTTATGAACCCGGATACTGATTTTCTTAACAAAAACAAGAACCGGATGGACAGCTTCTGGGCAGCTGTATTCGAAGAAGACAATCATCATCTGCCATGAAAAGATATGGGATACGAAAAAATTTCATGACCTCGATGATGCTCATGGGCATATGTATCGTCTTGCTTTGGATCGTGTTTTATCTAATCACAAGAAGGGCGATCATCCAAAACATGACCATTCAGGCCGAAGCAGTCTCCGATTCCATAATCATGAGCGTAGAAAATGAACTTCTGTCCATAGAGGATACCTCCTACGAGCTTGCGGGAAGCGATGATGTGGTCAATCTGGCATGCTGTATGGATACGGGAGAATTCTATGAAAGGGGATCACAGGCGGCAAAGGGAACCGAAGGCATCATAGGTAATTACTGCCCCGCGGATCATGTGATCGTATTCCGAAGCGACGGGCTCTTTTACCGGATAAAGGGCAGGATGCCGAATACGACTCTTAAAAGGACCTGGGTTCTCCTGGAAAGATACCCGGAAAAACCGCTGATACTTAACTCGAACGATACCTCTTATGTTGGCTTTTCAAAAAGAATCGAGGCCGAAGGCCAAACGGCGGGTTATGTGGTTCTTTTCATGGGAGAAAGCCGGCTTGAAAATCTCCTTTATTCCTTTAAGGATCTCGACTATCTGGGCGCCGTGATCACTGCTGACGACAGGGTAATATGCACAAACAGCGATCTTCCGGGTGACAGCACGGATGCGGTCATAAATGAGAGCATTTTCTACAGGGAAAGAGCCATAGGCCTGTCGGGTATCAGTCTCTTGATCTTTTTTAACAATATCTTTACCTCCGGGATGGAAAACTACTTCCGGGTCGCCATGCCGGCAGCCATCCTGATCCTTGTGGGTATCATGATCATATTCACGAGATTTGTACGGATAAAAGATGTAGAGATCGAAAGGGAGAAAAATCTGATCAGCCTTCTGAAGAAACAGATAAGCGCTCATTTTACGGTGAATACTCTGAATGTGGTCAGAGCCTTGGTCAATTCGGGACAAAAGGAGGAGGCATCAAGAACCTGTACCCGCCTGTCATCTCTCCTCCGTTACGCAAATGCGGCTGACGAATATATCACACTATTGGAGGAATTGTATATTTTAAGGCAGTATGCGGATATCATGCAGACTAGATATCCAGGACGCTTTAAGCTCGAGATCTCCGAAGATGACTCCTTTGAATCGGTCAATATCCCCCGCATGCTCCTGCAGCCCATTGTCGAAAACTCGATCATCCATGGATATGACGGCTCCTGCCTTACCATTACGGTTTCCGCAGAGGTTTCCAGGGACGTGGTCATTCTGATCAGGGACAACGGATGCGGGATAGAAAGGATTGCGCTCGAAAAGCTGAGGGATATGCTCAAAAATGCAGATACATCCGTAACGGCCGGAGAGGGCATATCCCATGTCGCCCTTCAAAACATCCAGAAAAGGATAGGCATGCTTTTCGGCGAAGGCTATGGGATCACGATAGAGTCCGAACGAAAGCACGGGACATCGGTAATGCTCAAGCTGCCGCGCCTGTCGGGATGATCCGCCGAAACGTCCCCTTAAAGTGAAGCCGGACGGTCATGCCGATCAGTCTTCCTGTGCCTTCTGCTCCGTAAATACTGCCTTGAATTTACCGGGCTCGCTGCTTCCCCACGCAGAGAAATCAAATTGGGAATCGGAAATGCATTCCACGGTTATGGCATACTTCAGCACCTCCGGAGTAGAGTCTTCCGCCTCTTCCACGGTTACTTTGACCCTTGTGCCGTCATCTTCTCCCCAGGCCTTTTCACACTCCATCGGCTCTCTGTTCTTTCCATCCCAGGGGACGGTTAACGATAGTGAAGCAGGAGAATCTGCATCCGTAAAGAAGCTTAAATAGCTGCCCATATAATAAGACGGACTGAAGTTAACGTAGGCCTTTCCGTTCTCAGCCCTGCAGTCCCGGTACCAGATCGAGCCGTCGTTCTGTCCGGTAAACGCTTCCTCCCCGCCAATATTATAGATCACATAAAAGCCATCCGGGATTTCCGCAAAGATCGATTCGCTTAAGGGCAGCCACGAACGGCATGTCTCCGACATATCCGACATCGGGGTGCCCGGCATATAGATCAGAAACTCATCCGCTTGATCAAATCCATAAGGATCCGAATAGACAAATAAGGTCTCATCCTCAATTTCCTGAGTTCCTGTTTTATCCTTATTCTCAATCTGCATTTCAAGGAGCTTCATGGAATAGACATACGGCTTCTCTGTCGGCTCCGGATCGGAAAATTTCCCCGAGAAATTACAAAGATACACCGTTCCGTTCGGATATCCTTCTCCGGTAGAGCCCATGTCCGAATCATGGTAACTCCCGGTAAATGTGCCGTCATCAGCGACCTCTATGTCGGTACTCCAGCCCCCTGCGCCGCTTGAAAAAACAAAGTCGCTCGGCAGCTCAGAGAAAATGCCGTCACTCTCTGTCCCGCCCATAACCCAGCAATAGGAATCCGGCGATATCTTTTCATTCTTTCCGCAGGCAATCTCTATGACCGCATCCCGGCCTGTTTTCTCCTCTGAAGTCAGCTCGATATGCAGATAATCCGTGGCCGATACATAGTAGGCCGTCTGGGCGCTCTCCCTGTATTCGGACATGACCGTATAGTTTTCCTCCAGTCCCTTAAGGAATTCATCCGCCTCCAGCTCTTTTTCCATGCCTTCAAAGAAAACCGCCAAATTGCCTTCCAGCCTGAGGAATTCGGAAGAATCCTCCAGCGTATGCTCAGCGGTATCCTCATGCCACTCTCCCACATATACCACATAAGCATCCAGATCCGGACACTTTGCGATATATCTGCCTCCATGCAGGAATTCCGCCTCATCGCCGCCTTTTTTTAAATGATCGCCATAGGTGGTCCCAAAATATGCCGCGGCCTCGGCCCGAAGTGTTCCAAGACCTGAAGCATTTTCTTGTTTCTCTGTCATCTGCTTCTTGTTTTCTTCCTGCGCCTCTCCTTCTTCCCCGGAGGCCACGACCCCGTCGATCTCCGCCGCCTGCTCTGTGTCAGCTTCTGCTTCCATGGCGGCCGGACGGCCAAAGCAGCCGGTCAGAGCCACTATGCTTACCGTTAATATTCCTGTGAGAAGCAAACCTTTTCCCCATTTTCTCATGTGTTTTTCCTCTCTCAAATGCGCTTTTTACGACCCTCTCATTTCAAGGCATTGCCACATCCTAAATGCCATCAAGCCTCTTGAAATTCTTGCTTTTGGAATCAGTATCACATAGCCATACGCGCATTGTCAACCTGCATTTCCGCTTGGAAAAGACGCTTCGAACATATGGGCGCTGCCGGCGGATCATAGTCCTTAAACGCATAACGCTCTTGAATTTTCCGATTCAAATATTCTATAATCGATTAGATCATCCGCTGGCCGGGCTGAGCCTGCCCTGCCTGAAGGACTTGATCTGCCCAATAGAATAACCGCTGAAGAAAAGGAGGTCTGAACCCTTCATGAAGGTCTTAAGCTTTGGTTCCTTGAATATCGATTATGTCTATGCCGTGGATCATATCATCCTTCCCGGAGAAACCGAGGATACCGGAGGCCGGGAGATCCATTGCGGGGGAAAAGGCCTGAACCAGTCCATCGCCCTTTCCAGGGCCGGCGTAAAGGTCATGCATGCAGGCCTTGTGGGAGAAGAGGGCGATGCCCTGATCCAACAGTGTGCGCAAAATGGCGTGGATACCCGCTTCATACGAAAGGTTCCCGGCCCCTCCGGGCATACCGTGATCCAGGTGGACAAAAAGGGGCAGAATTCCATCCTGCTTTTCGGCGGGGCAAACCGCCAGATGACGCCGGATTATATTGATGAAGTCCTGTCTGCTTTCGGGGAGGGGGATCTGATCCTTTTTCAGAATGAGATCAATCTTCTGGACGAGATCATTGAACGGGCCTATGCAAAAAAGATGTGCATTGTCCTAAATCCTTCTCCCTATGATGATGCCCTGTCTGTCTGTGACCTCAATAAGATTTCCTATTTTATCATGAATGAGCTGGAGGGCGAAGCCATTTCCAAGGAAAAAACTCCCGAAGGCATGCTCTCCTTCATGAAAGAGCACTATCCTCAGGCCAGGACAGTCCTTACCCTGGGCTGCGACGGCTCCATGTATCAGGACGCAGACGGGATCCTGCAGCAGGGCATTTATGAAGTGAAGGCTTTGGATACCACGGCCGCCGGGGATACCTTCACCGGCTATTTCATCGCCTCCATCCTGAAGGGAAGATCTCCGAAGGAGGCCCTCCGCATTGCCGCCAAGGCCTCCTCCATCGCTGTCACAAGGCATGGCGCGATCGATTCCATTCCGGTATTATCTGAAGTTAGTTCATCTATGTTATAATGATCATCAATCATTCAAGAAGGAGACTGTATCATGGATCTACAATATCTGCTTTGGCTTCAGGAGATCCGGCTTGCGACCGGAGGCATTTTCGATGAGTTTTTCAATGCGATCTCGAAATTTGCAGTGGACATCCTGCCCTTCCTCCCCTTTGTGATTTACTGGGCCGTGGATAAAAAATGGGGCTATCTCTTTATGACAAACCACACGGCCGGTGAGCTCTTAAACGGATTGATCAAGCTGACGGTCTGCGCCTACCGTCCCTGGATCCGCTCCGACCTCATCGAGCCTGCCGGGGACTCCAAGACGGCAGCCACAGGCTATTCCTTCCCCAGCGGGCATACACGCACGGCTTCGACGATTTACGGCACCATTTTTGTCTGGCAGAAGGATAAGAAAAGATGGATTGCCATCCTTTGCGCCATATTGATCCTCCTGACCGGTTTTTCCAGAAATTATCTGGGCGTCCATACCCCTCAGGACGTCATCGTCGGCTTTTTGGAATCTGTCCTTCTGATCTGGATCGTGGGCATCGTACATAAGAAGGTTGAGGGAAATGAGAGGATGCTGGATATCCTGACCATTATCGGCGTAGTGGTTGTCTTTATCTCCCTGGCTTATATCCAGCTGAAGCCCTATCCCATGGATTATGATGCGTCAGGCGCACTTCTGGTCGATCCGCAGAAGATGATGAATGACTGCTTCAAGGCCGCCGGGGCTTTTATGGGATTTCTTATCGGAAGCTATATCGACCGGCGTTATCTCCACTATGCGATCCCGGAGGGCGCAAAGAACCTCCCTCTCTTAACCTGTATCGGAGCGGCTCTCGCCTTTGCCTGGAAGGAAGAATTCGCACCGGCTACCATTGTTTTGGCTTTTGGCAAACATTGGGGCAATTTCATCGCAAGGCTTCTGATGCTGCTTTTTGTCATGTGCATCTGGCCTTTGGTGATCCGCAGGGAATGCCATCCCTCCCAGGCAGACGGCAGGCACGCATAAGGAAAGGAGAACTGGAATAAATGGCAGCATTAACGATCATACCGGGCATTATTCTTCTCTTTATCGTCTGGAAATTTGATTCCGTGGAAAAGGAGCCCTTCGGGCTTTTGCTGAAGCTCTTTCTTTTCGGGGGACTTACGGTCATCCCCTCCATCCTGATCCGGCTTTTCGGAGGAAGATCCGCAGAAGTACTGATCCCCGACAGATCCTCCTTATGGTTCATATTCATCGAAAGCTTCCTGCTTACGGCTCTGGCACAGGAGGGCGGGAAGTTCATCGTCCTGAAGCTCATCACCTGGAAGCATGAAGCATTCAACTATACCTTCGATGCCGTGGTCTATAGCGTGACCACAGCCCTCGGCTTTTCCATCTTCATGAACCTCCTTTATACATTCCGGTTTGGTGCCGGCGAATCCCTGATCCGGATCCTTTTTTCGATCCCCGGACATGCGATGAACGGGGTATTCATGGGTTATTTCTATGGACTGGCGCGGTATGAAAAGGGCGCGGGCGACGAAAGAGCTTCCCGGACCCATCTCCTGGAGGCCATCCTGATCCCTGTTTTCCTGCATGGCTTCTACGATTTCTGCATCGACGCCGGACGGACTGTCTTCAATGTCCTTTTTGCCCTATACGTGCTGATCCTTACGGTGACCACGGTCTGGCAGTTTATCCGGCTTTCTAAGACCGATACGCTGATCCCCGGGATGGAATATACGATTTCTTCCATTGACTGGGATGAAGAGGAGGGTGCAGATGAAGGTAAAATGTGAATATTGCGGAAAACTGATCGATGAAAACCTGACTTCCTGCCCAAACTGCGGTGCCTCCATGCCTACCGCAAACCGGGTATCCTCCGGACAGCCGAAGACCATCGAAGAGCTGCAGCAATGGTATAAGGACCACAACCTGCCTCCCGAAAATATCACCCGGTTCTTTATCGGCAAAGACATAAAAGAGCCGAAGGCCTTTGGCATCTATAAAAACAGCAGCGGAGATTTTGTCGTCTATAAAAACAAAAGCAACGGAGAAAGAGCCGTCCGCTATCAGGGAACCGATGAAGGCTATGCCGTAAATGAGCTTTATCAAAGGCTGAAGGCAGAGATCGCAGACCAGAAGGCGAACCAATCCAGCAAAGCCGGCTCAAAGAGACGCAAGAAAAGCAAGGATAAGATGACCCTGCTCGACTGGCTTTTGCTGCCTCTGCTCCTTCCCTTTATCAGCCCTGTACTCTTTGCGATCTTCTTCCTCCTCATCGTCTTCATCATTGCCGCCTTTGACCATTCTCCCTCAAAGGGATACTACAATTACGATGGAAACGACTATTATTACCAGGGCTCATCCTGGTATGCCTATGATCCGGACACCGACGACTGGACCTACGCTTCCAACAGCAGCGAGCTGGACTCCATCATCAATGACGACACAGATGATGATTACTCCCTGTCTTATCATGAAGGGACTCAATTTGAGGATACCAATTGGTATGACAGCGGCTCCTCGGATGATTCCTATGACTGGGATTCGGACAGCTCCTGGGACTCCGGCTCCTCATGGGATTCCGGCTCCTCATGGGATTCCTGGGACTCCGGGGGATCCGATTGGGATTCGGACTGGTGATCAAATAAAAAGTCCCGGATCTCATCCAGTCTTTTTTCCGCCTCTCTCCGGCCCGTCTGATATACCCTTTCCAGCTCCCCGGGATCATTTTCCGTACGGCTGATCCCCAGGGGCTCAGGCGGGCGGATGACCAGGCATTCTCCCCTGTCCTCCCTTTCCTGGATCTCCCTCATCTGCCGGTTATACATCTCATGACGCACAGACATGGCTCTTTCTATGGCCGGATACTGATGTGCCATTAGACAGAGGAGCCTGGGATTCTTTTTCTTCCTATAACCCTTATGCTGGGTCAGTATGATCACATTCCGGTTATATCCCCTTTTTTCCATAAACCGGTAGGGGACAGCATCCGTGATGCCGCCATCCAGGTAGCGCTTCCCGCCGATCTCCACCGCCCTGGAGACCAGGGGCATGGAGGCTGATGCACGCATCCACTCGATATCCAGCGCTCCTCCATCGGTACACCGATGAAAGGTGATCCTTCCTGTTTCCACGTTCGTCGCGCCGATATAAAACTCCATGGGATTTTCCCGAAATGCCTTTCGGTCAAACACATCCAGCTTATCCGGGAGGATATGATAGCAAAATTCCACGCCATACAGATCCCCAGTCCGGATCAGGGAGCGCATGCTGCAATACCGCGGATCCTTCGCATATTTTTTGTTATACCGGATCGCACGGCCGATCTGGCGTGATTTGATGTTGCAGCCAAAGGTAGCTCCGGCGGAAATCCCCGCCGCTCCGTCAAAGCTTATATCATTTTCCATCATCACATCCAGGACGCCTGCTGAAAATAAGCCTCTCATGGCTCCGCCCTCCAGCACAAGTCCTGTCTTATATTTTTCCCGGTCCATCCCTGCCTCCTTTTGGATAGGGGATCCTATCTCATTCCTTCTTTGTTCCATCAGCGGCTCTCAAAGCATCATTATAGGGGAATTTACAATTCCGGTCAAAAGATTTATGATGTTGGTTAACCGATCGATGGAGCTGGATACCCTTAGCGGCCGTATTTTTGGCAGTTACGATATCTGCATCCGACCGGTATAAGTCAGATATAAACATGCATTGATAGAGGAGGAATCTAAACCATGCCCACCGTTTATGCCTGTTTTTGTACCGATATCATTCATGAAGGCCACTTGAATATTATCCGGGAAGCCCAGAAGCTGGGGGAGCTGACTATCGGGGTGCTCTGTGATGCGGAAATGATCCGCTATAACCGTTTTCCGACCCTCTCTACTTCCGAAAGAATGGATATGATCCGCAAGATCCCCGGGGTCACCCGCGTCATGGTACAGGATACTATCATGTATGATTCCGTCGTCCGCACCCTGAAGCCGGATTATATCGTACATGGTGATAATTGGGATGACGCCGCCATGAAGGAGATCCGGGCCAATATCATCTCCCTTCTGAATGAATACGGCGGCCAGCTGGTAGAGATTCCCTATACCCACAATGAATCGGTGGAAAAGCTGGACCGGCAGATGAAGGAAAAGCTGGCCATGCCCGAATTCCGGAGGGGGCGGCTCCATAAGCTCTTAAAGCTTCTTCCCATTGTCAAGACCATTGAGGTTCACAGCGGCCTTACCGGTCTCCTTGCGGAAAAGACCATCGTGGCAAAGGATGGAGCGATCGATCAATTCGATGCCATGTGGATCTCCAGCCTCTGTGACAGTACGGAAAAGGGCAAGCCGGATATCGAACTTGTAGACATGACCTCCCGCTTCCGTACAGTAAATGACATTCTGGAGGTCACCACGAAGCCCATCATTTTTGACGGCGATACCGGCGGACTTACAGAGCACTTCACCTATACCGTACGGTCACTGGAAAGGATGGGCGTATCGGCCATCATCATTGAGGATAAGACCGGCCTCAAGAAAAACTCCCTTTTCGGCACGGAAGTAGAGCAGACCCAGGATGATCCTGAGCATTTTGCAGAGAAAATCCGGGCCGGGAAAAAAGCCCAGCTGTCCGACGATTTCATGATCATTGCCCGGATCGAATCCCTGATCCTTAGCCGTGGGCAGGAAGATGCCCTAAAGAGGGCACGCATCTATGTTGAAGCCGGGGCGGACGGCATCATGATCCACAGCCGCCAGAAGACACCGGATGAGATCATTTCCTTCTGCAAGGCCTTCCGGAAGGAGGATCAGACCACTCCTCTTGTGGTTGTCCCTTCAACCTATAATACCATCACGGAAGATGAACTGGCTGCTTGCGGCATTAATATTGTGATCTATGCCAATCAGCTCCTTCGTGCCGCATTCCCTGCCATGGAGCATACCGCAAAAAGCATACTGGAAAACCACAGGGCTTATGAAGCCGACCATGATCTGATGTCCATCCGTCAGATCATCACTTTGATCGATGAACTATAAATTAATATTGTCTGACTATATAGTTAATATTTTTATTATATTTGAAAATTTAACAAAAATCTCTTGAAAAATGAAAAATTCTCATGTATATTTATCCTCACGAGGCAGGACGGAAATCCCTGACGCAGACAGGAGGTGTTTCGTTCATTTTTCAAAGGTCGACCTAATATGATCTAATGCAGAGGTCCTATGGGCTTTCCTGCAATCAGGGGCCATAAAGGCATCTACAGTTTTATCCGATACGGCTTTGCCGAATCAATAGTTTTCCAATCAAATAAGAGGTTTTGTTCATCACAATTCAAGTTTCAGCAAACAAAAAGTTTTCGCGTCTCTTTCCTGCCCCGCTTTTTTGACATTGGATACATCACGAGATTTTGTCAAAAAGACTTTTTGAAAGAGAGGTAATCACAATGGCCCACAGTAATCGACGGGACAAAAAGCCGGACAATGAGGAAATCGAGTTCGACTTGATGATGCAGCTGGGAGATTATGTAGAACGCGGGATTCCGTTGTTTTTTGAAAACAAACCCAGCACACCTTATGAGGTTGCGAACAATCTGACCGTCAGGGAAAACGAGGTCTACATGGCCGACTACGTCCGGGATGACCTGGGCAACCTGATGCAGATCCGTTATGACAAAGTGGTCTGATCAAAGTCCATTTTAACTGCATATACCGCGGCGCAGTATTTCAGACAGCAGTTCAATGCGTTCGCGAGTATAATTCCAGCCGCATATGGTTGTGCCCGGTATTACACAATAGCCGGCAAATGGCGCCCCAAACCTTATTCACGGCAACTGTCATAAGCCGGGCAGACGATAGCGGAAAATTCAGGCACCGCTCGGAACAGGCTTTTTCGGGCGGTGTCTTTAGTGTATCCTTGAAAAAACTTGACGAAATCTTGTTTTCAGCGTATAAAGAAAGTGGAAAGGAACGCTGTATACGGGCTGATAAAGGATCTCCCGGAGCAGTGATGAATATATGAAGATAGAAAAAGTAAATGACCGGCAGATCCGGTGCACTTTAACAAAATCAGATCTGGCAGATCGCGAATTAAAGATCAGCGAGCTGGCCTATGGCACGGAAAAGGCAAAATCGCTGTTCCGGGACATGATGCAGCAGGCTGAATATCAATTTGGCTTCGAAGCAGAGGATATCCCTCTTATGATCGAAGCGATACCCCTTTCCGGGGAGGCGATCGTACTCATCATCACGAAGGTAGAGGATCCGGAGGAACTGGATACCCGTTTTTCCAGATTTGCGCCCTCCGTGCATGACGATACCGAAACTACCGAGCTTGCTTCTAAGGCAGGAGGAGCAGACGACGTGATCGACCTCTTCCGCAAGATCCGCGACCAGGCAGCACAGGCGGCCGCCAGCATCGCAGAGCAGAAGGGTTCCCAGGGGCAGGAGAACGGTACTCCGAAGGAGGTGCAGATCACGATCCAGGTGGACCTGACCAAGATGTACTCCTTCGACACGATCGATGATGTCATCCGTGCCTCTCAGATCCTGAAGGGGCTTTACCATGGAGAAAATGCCCTTTATAAATCTGTGGATAACGGCCGGTTTTATCTCATCATGAAAAAATCGGACCATAGTCCAGAACAGTTTAATAAGATCTGCAACACGATGGCAGAATATGCTCACATGGAGGATTATACCCCTGCCGTGGAAAGCTATATAAAAGAACATTCCGAGACGATCATCCCGGAATGTGCCCTTGAAAAGCTTTCTCAGATTTAATTTTGATGCTGAATCCTTTTTTCGATCTCTGATTTCAGTACGTCAAACTTTCCATCATAAATCATAGTCAGCAGCCGGTCCAGGCTGCTTAAGGCCTTGATCACATCCGGCACAGTCAGCAGGTTGTCCTCCAGGGCCTTTTTGAATTCATCCAGATCCACTACCTTCACGAAGCCGTCCGGATAAACGATCACATCTGCCAGAAGATCCCGGAAAAGGTAAGAATTCTCGGTCTCATCATAGGAATGATCAATGATATCACAGTACCAATAGATCAGGGAATCATCCCGGTAAAGAAATTTGCTTACCTTATATCCTTCCTCCAGAAAATAGCAGGAATATCCATGATCCAGATCATGCTTCGGATGAAGGGTCCTCCATTTCGTCACGATGATATTCTCATCATAATATAAGATCTCATCGTCCTTCAGGAGCACGCATTCATCCGGGATCAGCCTCCTGCGGTACAGAACCGGCGTTTTATCCTGGCCTGTCACGCCCCGTTCCTTTCACTGTAGTGATGCGCCTCTTCCAAAAGCATATCCTTCACTTTCATCAGGCGGATCTGGGTGCTTCTTTCATTTTCATCCAGCTTAGAGGAAATGTACTTGATGCTGGCCTCTGTCTCCGGGATCATCACATGCTCCAGTGCATTCACCCGCCTCCGGGTCTTTTCGATCTCCGCCGCCATCAGCTGGCAGGCCTTCTCCACCTCAGCCAGATGGAGCATGTCCGGAAGAAGGTCCGCCAGGCTCTTTACCGCATCATCCAGGTCGCTGGAGGTAAAGGCCAGGCCATAGGAATAAATATCATTGGCATCATTCGTCCTGGTCTGGTATTGAAAGACCGGTATGTCTACGCTCATGATGTTCTTCGTATCTGTGCTAAGCGAGACCTCCTGCTTCGGCGTCATGAATGCCACATTCACAGACTCTTCCGACATAGTGGACTTTGCCAGCACAAAGTTTTTATTGGCAGCCTTGATGCCGGCTTCCACCTTTTTTCTGAGCTCCATATTTTCCCGGACCAGATCCATGAACTGGCGCATCAGCTCATCCCGTTTATCCTTCAGGAGCTTATGGCCGCGCCTCGTGGTAGCCAGCTTCCGTTTTAACCGGGTCAGCTCCATTCTGGTGGGGGTTATATTCTTTGCTGCCATCCTGGCCTTCCTTTCATCGTTCTTTCTTCTCTACTGTCCCGAAAAAAGAACCTCTCTATTTCTTCTCGTAGTACTGGTCAAGATACTCGTCCTTGATACGTTTCAGCTCGGCACGGGGCAGGATCCTCAAAAGCTCCCAGCCGATCTCCAATGTTTCCTCGATGCTCCGGTCTGTACGATAGCCCTGGGATACATACTTCTGCTCGAATTCATCCGCAAACTTCGCATAGAGCTTGTCGATGTCGGTCAGAGCCGCTTCACCAAGGATCATCATGAGCTCCTTTGCATCCTTGCCTCTGGAATAAGCCGCAAAGAGCTGGTTCATGGTATTGGCATGATCCTCTCTGGTCTTGCCCTTGCCGATACCCTTGTCCTTCAGACGGGAAAGGGAAGGAAGCACATCCACCGGAGGCTCGATACCACGCCGGTAAAGCTCACGGGACAGGATGATCTGCCCTTCGGTGATATATCCCGTAAGATCCGGGATCGGGTGGGTCTTATCATCTTCCGGCATGGTCAGGATCGGGATCATGGTGATGGATCCGGTCTTTCCGGTCTGGCGTCCTGCTCTTTCATAAAGCTGCGCCAGGTCAGTATACATGTATCCGGGATAACCGCGCCGTCCGGGTACTTCCTTTCTTGCGGCCGATACCTCACGCAGGGCATCCGCATAGTTCGTGATATCCGTCAGGATGACCAGCACGTGCATGCCCTTTTCAAATGCCAGATATTCCGCAGCCGTCAGGGCCATACGCGGCGTAGCGATACGCTCTACGGCAGGGTCATTGGCCAGGTTCATGAAAAGCACGGTACGATCGATGGCTCCGGTTTCCCGGAAGCTTTCTACGAAATAGTTCGACTCATCAAAGGTAATGCCCATGGCGGCAAAGACCACGGCAAACTGTTCATTCGTTCCGCGTACCTTCGCCTGCCTGGCGATCTGTGCGGCAAGCTGCGCATGGGGAAGTCCGGATGCGGAGAAGATCGGCAGCTTCTGTCCCCTGACCAGCGTATTCAAGCCATCAATGGCTGAGATACCGGTCTGGATGAACTCCTGCGGATAGCTTCTGGCTGCGGGGTTCATGGGCAGTCCGTTGATATCCCGGCGCTCGTCCGGAAGGATCTCGGGGCCGTCATCGATCGGACGTCCCAGGCCGTCAAATACGCGGGAAAGCATATCCTCGGATACGCCCAGCTCCATGCTCCTTCCAAGGAACCGGACCTTGGAGCTTTCAAGGTTCAATCCGGTAGAATTTTCGAAAAGCTGTACCAGGGCATTTCCGCCCTCGATCTCCAGCACCTTGCAGCGCCTTTTTTCTCCATTGGCCAGCTCGATCTCACCCAGCTCGTCATATGCAACGTTCTCCACGTCCCGGACCAGCATCAGAGGACCTGCGACCTCCTGTATGGTTCTATACTCTTTTGGCATTAGAAGTCCTCCTTCTCAGCAATGACCTGCTGTATTTCATTGTTCAGCTCCTCATTGATCTTTTTATAGGCACCATCCAGCTGATCTTCTGCGGTATACTTGAAACGTCCGATGTCCTCGCGGACCGGTATGGCGATCAGCTTCTCTATGGATGCGCCCTCCTTCAGGGCATTTCCAGCCTGTTCATAGAAATTCAATACCAGCTGCATCATAAGGTGCTGCTTATTCAGGGAAGTATAGGTATCTATCTCATGGAAAGCATCCTGATGCAGGAAGTCCTCACGGATCGATCTGGCGGCTTCCATCTTCAGACGGTCCGGAGCCGAAAGAGCATCCATACCCACAAGCTGTACCATTTCTTCCAGCTCAGATTCATCCTGGAGCAGGTTCATGAGCTTCTGCCTTAATGACATCCAGTCTCCGCCCTCTACGGCACGGTCAAACCATCCCCCGATCGTATCCAGGTAATTGGAATAGCTGGTCAGCCAGTTGATGGCCGGGAAATGCCTCTTATAAGCCAATGCGGAATCCAGGCTCCAGAATACCTTCACGATCCGGAGAGTAGCCTGGGTAACCGGCTCTGAAATATCACCGCCTGCCGGAGACACGGCTCCGATCACGGAAAGTGCTCCTTCACGGTCATCCGAGCCAAGAGTCTGTACCCGTCCTGCCCGCTCATAGAACTGCGCCAGACGGGATCCAAGGTAAGCCGGGTATCCTTCCTCACCGGGCATTTCCTCGAGACGCCCGGACATCTCACGCAGAGCCTCTGCCCAGCGGGAGGTGGAATCGGCCATCAAGGCAACGGAATACCCCATATCACGGAAATACTCTGCAATGGTGATGCCGGTATAGATGGAGGCTTCACGGGCTGCCACCGGCATATCCGAAGTATTGGCGATAAGAACTGTCCGCTCCATCAAAGAGAATCCGGATTTCGGATCCTTCAGCTCCGGAAACTCGTTCAAAACATCCGTCATCTCGTTCCCACGCTCACCGCATCCGATATAGACCACGATGTCCGCCTCTGCCCATTTCGCAAGCTGATGCTGTACCACGGTCTTGCCTGAACCGAAGGGTCCGGGGACTGCTGCGGTTCCGCCTTTTGCAATGGGGAAGAAGGTATCGATAACTCTCTGTCCCGTGACCAGCGGCTTATCCGGTGAAAGCTTCTGCTTATAAGGGCGCCCACGACGCACAGGCCACCTCTGCATCAGCTTCAGCTCCTCCGTGCCGCCGTTTTCCTTTTTCAGCTTTGCTACGGTCTCGGTGATATCATAATCCCCTTCCGAAATGGACTCTACCGTGCCGCCATTTCCCGGAGGAACCATGATCTTCTGGGTGACGATCTGGGTCTCCTTTACGGTACCGATCACATCCCCTTCCTCCACCTTGTCTCCTGCCTTGACAGACGGCACAAAATGCCATTTTTTGCTTCGGTCAAGGGAAGGAACCTCAATACCCCTCTTCAGAAGGTTTCCACCGGTAACCTCCATGATGGACTCCAGCGGACGCTGGATCCCGTCATAGATGCTGCCAATGAGTCCCGGACCCAGCTCCACGCTCATGGGTACTCCCGTGGATTCAACCGGAGCCCCGGGTCCTAAGCCCGAAGTCTCCTCATAGACCTGTATGGAAGCCTGGTCTTCATGGATTTCGATGATCTCTCCGATGAGCCTCTGGTCACTGACGCGGACCACGTCAAACATGTTCGCGTCCTTCATCCCTTCCGCGATGACCAGCGGTCCGGCGACCTTTTTGATCGTGCCTTTACTACTCATTATTTTGTCCTCCGAATAAAATATCCGAGCCAACTGCCTGCTCTACCGACTTTTTGACACGGCTGATGCCCTCACCCGTATTTCCAGAAACCCCCGGCAAAAGAATGATTGCCGGCAGTATCTGTTCACGATACCGGTCGATCTCGGCCTTAAGGCCCTCGGCCAGTCCTTCTGTGATATATATAACTGCATAATCGCCCTCGGCCATCTGCCTGAGCTGCCGGGCCGCTTCCTCCGGGCTGTCAAAAGGAAACGTATCCAGCCCCAGTGTCGCAAAGCCGTATATACTGTCCGGCTCCCCCATGACTGCTATCTTATACATACATTTCCCTTACCCTTTCCCTGACAGACATCTCCGGCAGATCATTGATCTTGCCGGAAAGCACGATCCTGACAGTTTTGATCTCATTCTCCCGTGCGATGCAGAAGGCAGCCAAAGGTCCCACCGTATATGGATGGTGGATCTCCGGCCGGATATTGCGAATAATCAGATTATCGCACCACCGCTCAAAGGCGGATGGAGAAGTCTTCAGCTCCGAGATCGCATCATGATACCTGGTCATGGAAAGATATTCGCAGATCGCATCAAACCCTTCCGATGCGGCTGTCGAAAGCCGCTTCACATCCAGCGTATCGCATTCCGCCAGCGCCTGCTCCAGGAATTTCCGATCCTTCCCGGTACGTGCAGCACGTACCGCGATCTTAATGTCTGCCGAAGCCACCATAAGCTCGCCATAAAGCGCAAGGATATCGCTTCCGCTCCTCTTTCCAGCCTCGTGTATGGCCTTCAATGCGGCCCGGTCAAGGATAATATCGCAAAGCTGGCCGTCATGGGTGGTTAACAGAGTATCCAGCGCCTCTTCCGCCACCTTTCTCATCTCCTCCGGGAGGAGGGAAAAATCCCGGCCCGCCACTGCCTTCCGAAATACCTCTGCTTCAATCGTTCCTTCGTCAGAAAAAATATCCCGGTGCTTATCGCTGGTAAGAGCCTCCTTCACCGCCGCCTTCAGGTTGTGATAATCATAGCTCACCCTCAGGACGGAAAATACGGAAAGGTCGTCCACCAGTTCACCCATTAAATCCCAGGTCTTTGTCTTTTCGGCCCGGAGCATCTTCTCCACTCGTTCGGATTCGCTTGAGCCCTCTCCCACTGCCCAGCCCTTGTCCTGCAGCATTCTCAATGCTTCTGCCACGGTCTTGGCTCCCATCAGCTGCTCGATAAATGGCGCACTGAGCAATGTCAGCTCCTTGGAGCGAATCCTTGCTACTGCATAATAGTATTGTTTATCGGACATAACAGCTCCTTATCCGAACAAAACCGACTGAACCCGGTCTGCCATCAGCTCTCTTTCCGCATCGATCAAGGCGCTGAAGGAGCAGTTCTGCTCCACGCCTCCATAGGAAAGCACAAAGCCTCCATCCATTTCCCTTGTCTCCTCGGAGACCGAGAGAGTGCTTTGGGATTTCTGATGAAGCTGCGCATTGAGGCGCATCTCAAAATCAGCCGGAATCCGTTTTTTATCTGCCTCCGAAAAAATGATCTTTCCTTCCTGCGGCAGAGCATTTTTCAGTGCGATCTTGATGATGGTATCAAAATATTCTGCTTCCGGCAAAGAAATGAGCTGCTTCAGCGCCTCATCGAAAACCTCAGCGATGATCCTCTGCTTTTCCGCAAGGATCGCTTTCCGCTTGTAGAGCGCCGCCGCTGACTCTGCTCGGCTCAAGGCTTCTTCCGCCTGCCTTTTCCCGCGCTCCTCGATCTGGGCGCACTCATCCTTCACCGCTTCCTTTGCCTTCTGACGGATGTCATCCGCCGTCTTGTTTGCTTCCGCAAGCTTTTCGGAAACAGATGCATCGGATTCCTGCCGGATCTGTTCCAATATCTTGTCTAATCCTGCCATATGATCCCCTTTCCTCCCGGAAAAATGCTACTTACTGGATACCATTGATCGCAAGGATGGAAACCAGAAGGGCAAGGATTGCATAGGTCTCGACCATGGCCGGGAAAATCATGGATTTACCAAACTGATCCGGTCTCTTCGCTACCAGTCCAATGGATGCCACGGATGCCTTTGCCTGCTGCATGGCAGAGATAAGTCCTACAAATGCCATGGGCATGCAGGCAGCAAAATACTGGAGCCCTGTGCCGACAGACATGTCTACCTGAGGGCTGCCACTCATGATCCCGATGTTGCTGAGGGCGATAAATGCGATCAGAAGCCCATAGATTCCCTGTGTACCGGGCAGAAGCTGAAGGATCAGAACCCTTGAAAACTGAGAAGGGTCCTCAGTCACGACGCCTGCCGCCGCCTGTCCGCCTCGTCCGGTTCCGATTGCCGATCCGATGCCTGCAAAAAGTGCCGCCGATGCTGCTCCCAATAATGCCAGTGCCAGTCCCATTTAATTTTCCTCCTTAAATTTGAAATACTTTGTTTTTACTGCGAAAGGCTCAAATTTCCTGCCTCCACCGTTATAGAATTTACCGAAAAACTCCACGAACTGGAGCCTGTTGGTATGCACATAGGCGCCCAGTGCGTTGATGGCCAGATTTAAGGTATGGCCGATCAGGAATACAACAATGAAGATCAATACGCCAAATACCCCGCTTCCAGCCATGGTACCCATTTGGTTGAAAACAGAGGAAATGACCGATGTGGCAAGGCCCAGTGCCAGAAGCCTTGAATAAGAAAGGATATCGCTTAAGTAGCCCGTCACTCCATACAGGGCATAGGCTCCCTTCAGCGTCCTCTTGAACCAGTTTTTGGATTCCCTGCCGCCGGTAAGGATGATCCCCACCGACGCGATCACGGCACAGATGCCTCCGAAGGTACCTATGCCCTGGGAGATCTTATTCAGCCCAAACATCCCCGTCACGATATCTGTGGTCAGCCCGTAAAGAAGAAGCCCTCCCACCAGCATGATCCAAAATACGGAATCATAGATGGCATCTGCGTATTTTTTCTGCTTTATGGCTCCGTAGCAGTTCAATATCAAGCCGGTAAACAGATGGATCAATCCGATCACAAAAGCAAAGACCAGCATCTTCATGGATTCATTGAGCGGGTCGATCCAGCTCCAGATGGTGATATCCTTCCCGAAGAAGGTCTTCGCGATCACGATGGGCGCGTCGCCGAAATAGCTGCCGAAAAGTACGCCGGAAAGCATGGTGCCCAGTCCGCAATAGCAGAACATGGTCATCATCTTCTTCATTCCTGGCTCCATATTCTTGAATTTGCGAAGGATCCAGAAGGTCGCCGCCGCCATCACCGCCCCATAGGCAAAGTCAGACAGCATCATGCCGAACATGAAATAATAGAAGCATGCCACCGGCATGGTGGGATCCAGCTCTCCCCTGCCCGGCATAGAATAGCTTTCGATCACGCTCTCCACAGGACCGGAAAAAGCATTGTTCTTAAGAAGAACCGGCACGTCGTCGCTCTCGGAGGGATCTGAAAACTCCACGCATACCTCATAATTGCGGGTCAGCATGAGCTCCAGCTTCGGCGCCGCCTCCTCAGGCACATATCCCTTCAGCAGGAAGGTACGCCTGGACTGGGAAAGGGAGCCGAGCACTTTGTATTTATCTGCCCTGAGGGTGAAATAATCCACCGCAAACTTCAGGTCGTCCCTCTTGCCGGCATAGGATTGAAGCTCCTGTCTGGCCTCGTCCATCCTCTTCATGGCGGCTGTGATCTCTCCCTGGTACAGCTCCTTCTGCTTTGCAGGCACCTCGTCTGAAACCGGTGGCCTGGAAAAATTCAGATGCCTGAGAGCATTGTCTACGGCATCTGCATCTTTTTTCATGCAGATCACCATGACCGATGTGATCTCCGGGGTTGCCCGGACCACATCCACATTGAGATCCTCTATCTCAGGCAGCAGGGAAGCCAGCCTGGACAGAACCTCCGATTCCGATAATTCCTCCGGAAACGTACCGATAAAAGCCGCCGTCTTTTTCGTTCCCTTGAATGAAAGAGGCACATCCAGCTCCATCCAGGGGCCGAGTGCTTCAATCTGTGTCTCGATCCTCGGAATATCTGCCTTTGCTTCCGAAAGATCCTTGTCGATCCGCAGGATCTCGCCTACATCCCGCATGATCTCATCCCGGCGGCTTACCTGCCTCTCGTACTCCTCTACGGACATTTCCTTTCTTCCCTCAAAAGAGGACAGAATGGATTTCTCCTCCGGCGCCGCAGCATTCAGGATTTCCAGCGCCCTGGCCGCAGAGGCCGCGTTTTTCTGGAACAGCTGTGCGGAAGAAGAAACGTCTGTCTGTACAAAGACCTCATCTTCTTCCCCTGCCCCGGCATCGATCTCCACGGATTCCAGTCTCTGGACCAGTTCCAAGACCGCCTTTCGGTCCTTTTTCATGCCGCAGATCAAAACACGTTTCATTGGCAATACAGCCATGCTAAAACCTCCTTAATTCTTTGTCAGGTCCTCTATGATGGCCTTGACTGCCTTTTCCCTGCCGGCTGCCACTGACGAGCGCAGCTCTTCTATGCTCTGCTCCGCTTCTTTTCTGGCTTCCTCCAAAAGGACGTCCGTTTTCTCCTGTGCCTTTTTGCCGGCACTCTCGGCTGCTTCCCTGGATTTTTTTACAAGATCGGCCCGGAGCGTAGCCGCTTCATTCTCCGCTCCCGCCACGATCTGGTCTGCCTGCACCTGGGCATCCTTCTCTGCTTTATCCGCGGCAAGCTCCGCCTCCCGCACTTTATCGATCGTGTCCGATGTCAAACGACACACCCCCTTAACTTGTGGATTTTTTTAGAAAATAATTATTTTAATTTTATATTAAAAACACTATTTCGTCAATGCACGCAAAAAGAACCCTTTCCTCTCGGATCGGGTCCTTCGTCTGCTTCGAGCCTTATTCTGTAGTGATCGCTCCCGTAGGGCAGACACCCTCGCAAGCCCCGCAATCGATGCAGGCATCCGTGTCTACTTCGTATTTACCGTCTCCCTCGTGGATCGCCCCTACGGGACATGCCCCAGCGCATGCGCCGCAATTGACGCAGGTATCATTGATTACGTGTGCCATTGTTTCTTCCTCCTGTGCTTCACAATTGAATTTCGCATATTATACTACACTTCTTTGGTTTTGAAAAGACTCAGACCGCATTCATCCGAGCCACCAGATCGTCCGCATCGATCCCATGTACTGCGGCCGCTTCCTCCACCGTTTCTCCCATGGAAGCCGGGCAGCCAATGCAATGCATCCCGATCTCCATCAATACCGGCACCGCATCCGGTTTGATCTGAAGTACATCCCCGATGGTGGTTTCCTTTGTGATCTCCATTGTCTCGCTCATGATTTCCTCCCTTTTCATTTTATGCTCATTCTGCGTTTTTCTCTGCTTCCTCGTCATCGTAGATCATATTTTCAAACTTCGTCAGGCTCTTCATCCAGGCAAGATGTACCGTGCCGGTCTCTCCATTCCGATGCTTTGCGATGATGATATCTGCCACCTGTGGTTTGTCGGATTCCTCCTGTGTATAATAATCCTCCCGGTAAATAAACATTACCAGGTCGGCGTCCTGCTCAATGGATCCGGATTCCCTTAAGTCCGACAGCATCGGCCTGTGGTTCGGTCGCTGCTCCGGCCCCCTGGACAACTGCGACAGGGCGATCACGGGCACGTCCAGCTCTCTGGCCAGGGACTTCAGCGACTGGGAGATATGAGATACCTCCTGCTGCTTGGAAAGCTCCATCCTCTGAGATCTGTCTCCGGTCATGATCTGCAGGTAATCAATGATCACCAGATCCAATGCCTTGTGCTCTGCCTTATATCTTATACACTTCGAACGGACCTCTGCCACCGAAATGCCTGGGGTAGCATCAATTGCCATATTGGACTTTCCAAGGGTTCCCGCACTTGTGACAAGCGCTTTCCAATCCTCATCCGTCAGTCCCTTTCCCGTACGGATGTATTTGGAATTAACCGAAGTATCCATGGCCAAAAGCCGGTTGATCAGCTGGCCCTTGGACATTTCCAGGGAGAAGATCAGGCAGTGCTTCTTTTCCCGAAAGGCAACATATTCGGCAATATTCAGGGCAAAAGCCGTCTTGCCCATGGAAGGCCTGGCGGCGATCAGGATCAGATCCGACTTTTGGAACCCCGCCGTCTTTTCGTCCAGCTTCTCAAAACCGCTTGCCACACCGGTCACATAGCTGTCTGACTTAGCGGCTTCCTGGATCTTTTTCAGGGCTTCGATCACGTCATCCTTAATGGGAGTGATCCTTGAATCCCCGCTCCGGCCCTGGACAAGGTCAAGCATCTTCTTTTCTGTCCCGGCAAGGATATCCTCTATGCTCTGGCTTGCCTCGTAACATTCTGCCTGTATTTCCCTGCTGGCACGGATGATCTTCCTTAAGATCGACTTGTCCCGGACAATGGTAGCATAATGCTTCGCCATATTGGAAGACGGCACAGACCGGATCAGGGTCTTGATAAATGCGGCATTGCTCGTTTCCGGCGGCGCGGCCTTCATCCTCAGCCTTTCCGCCAGGGTGACCTCGTCGGCAGGCGTTCCCTCCCCGGACAGCTCCACAATGGCCTCAAACATCAGTCCATATTTGTCATTGTAAAAATCAAGGCGTTCCAGGATCTCCGAAACCTCCGGGATCGTATCCGGTCTGATGAGCATGGCGCCGATGACAGACTGCTCCGCGGCGGAATCATGCGGCGGGGACAGCTTGGGTGCACTCTCATCCATGATAATCCTCACTCTCCCTGTACATCAACGGTAAACTCCGCCGTCACCTGGGGGTGCAGCTTCACCTGGACCTGATATGCTCCCAATGCCTTGATGGGTTCATCCAGCATGATCTTTTTCTTATCGATATCCAGCTCATGCTGTTTCTTCATTTCCTCTGCGATCTCCTTCGTGGATACGGAGCCAAAGGCTTTCCCGTCCTTTCCGGCTCTGATCCTGCATACGACCGTGACCTCATCAAGCTTTTTCTTCATTTCCTCGGCTTCTGCCAGCCGCTTTGCTTCCTGCTGGGCCTTGGCTTCCTTTTTCAGCTTCACATCATTCAGGTTTTTATTATCGGCAGGGACTCCCAGCTTCTGCGGGAACAGATAGTTCCTGGCATATCCCTCCTTCACCTCCACGATCTCATCTTTTTTTCCAAGCGCCTTCACGTCTTCAAGCAATATGACTTTCATCAGATCTGTCCCTCCTCTTCCATGCTTTGGATTATTCCCTTCAGCTTGTCTACAGCCTCCTCCATCGTCACGTCCGCAAGCTGTGCCCCGGCGATATTCATATGGCCCCCTCCGCCGAGCTTCTCCATGATGATCTGCACATTAACCTCATCTATGGAGCGGGCACTGATATAGATCCTGCTTTGATATTCCGTCAATACAAAGGAGGCCTTGACCGCATTGATATTCAAAAGCTCATTGGCCGCCTGCGCCCCTACCACGGTAGGGCTGTCTAAGCCCTTGCCGGGACATACGGACAAAGCATATTTTCCAAGGAAAAGCTCTGCCTTCTGCACGGCCTCCGCCCTTGCCCTGTAATCATCGAACTCATTGCGGAAGAGCTTCCGGACTCTTGTGATATCTGCCCCGTTCCTGCGCAGGAAGGCCGCGGCTTCGAAGGTTCTCACCCCGGACTTGGTCATGAAGTTGTTCGTATCGATCACGATCCCCGCATACAGGCTGTCCGCCTCGATCCCCTTGATCCGGATATTATCATCTGAGATATATTGCAGGATCTCCGCCACCATCTCGCATGCACTGGATGCATAGGGCTCGATATAGGAAAGGGTGGCATTTTCTATGGTTTCATTGCCCTGCCGGTGATGATCCAGGACCACGATCGACTTGCAGAGTCCCAAAAGATCCGGGCATTCCGTGATGGAGGGCTTATTTGTATCCACCACCACCAGCGCAGAGCCTGAATCGGACAGCTGAATCGCCTCGCTGCTCGTCACAAACATATCCGCGTCATAGTCCGGATTATTCACAAATGCCTCATAAAACGGCCGGATCGAGGCAGTCACATCATTGATCACGATATGGCATTTTCTTTCCAGCTGGACCGTAGCACAATATATGCCGATCGCCGCGCCGAAGGTATCGATGTCCGTATTCTTATGGCCCATGACAAAGACTCTTTCCTTCGACTCGATGATCTCCCTTAAGGCATGGGCTTTGACCCGGGACTTCACCCTGGTGTTCTTTTCGATCTGCTGGCTCTTCCCACCGTAGTATGTGGTCTTCTCCGGGGTTTTGACCACCGTCTGGTCTCCTCCCCGCCCCAGGGCCAGGTCTATGGCGCTTCTGGCATACTGGGCATCCTCATTCAGGGAGGCCGTGCCCAGTCCGAAGCCCATGGACAGGGTGACCGACATTTCATTTCCGATCTTGACGGTTTTTACGTCCTCCAGGATATCGCAGCGGTTTGCCAGCATCCGCTCAAAGGACTCCTTTTTCATCGTGACGTAATACTTGTCTTTTTCAAAGCTCCTTACCACCGCATCATAGGCCGCGAAATACTTCTTTATCTTCCGGTCGATCAGGGCGGAAAGGAGGGAACGGCGGACTTCCTCCACATTCTCCATGGCCTCATCGTAATTATCCATGTAGATATAGCCGCAGACGATCTTCTGCTGGTCGATCTGGCGTATATACCGCCTTACCTCTGTCTCATCAAAAAGAAACAGCGTGATCAGCTCCCCGCTGAATTCGCCTGAAGAAAGAATGGCGCTCTCCTGGGCCATGGCATCTAACGGGATCTTTCTCATCTCTGCCTTGTAATCCCGCTCTCCGAGGGAAAACTCTGCCGTGGCCACTTCCTCCTTATCCGGGAGGGATCCCTTTACCAGAGAAGGGATCACCGAGGTCACCGATTTGCCGAACAGGCTTCCCCTGCCGGATATTTCCTGGAATTCCCGGTTGCACCACACGAAACGCCCGCTCTCATCCAGCAGGGCATAGGGCAGCGCAAGTCCCTTCAGCAGCTGCTTCTGCACCTGGCCATAGCTTGTGGCAAAGTTGATCATGTCATTTAAGATCGCCTTCCGGTTTGCAAACCGGATGGATAATGCCACAGCCGCATAGACAAGGGCAAAAAGAATTGCAGCGACCCCGGCCTTTGCATTGATGAAAAGCACCGTGATCGCCATCGCAAATACAAGCACGGACAGCACCAGCGGCCATATGACATATAGGCTCAGCTGCCTGCTGACCCGCATCTTCTCCTTATTCTCCGTATCTTCCATGCATTACCCGCTTCATCCTCAATAGAATTCATACACAGCATTCAGGGAATCAAAAAAAGCCTTTTCCTTTTCCATGCTGATCTTTCCGTCCACCAGATTGCCCCTTGAATCTACCGTAGGGTGTACCATGATCTCGGTAAGCTTCTGCCTGGGAAGCCGGTCTGCCCGTTTCCGGAAATCCTTGTAGGATCCGAAATAATCCGTCGTCTTGACCCCTGATCTGGAAAGAGTCCAGTTATACCAGTATTTATAGATGGCCTTAGGCAGCGATATCCTGCCATACAGGTTTCTGGTAAGGCGCACCGACCGGATATTATACTTTGGGATCAGGGGAGAGAGCACCTTCCATATGGAACGGTCTGTATGGACATGGTGGTGGGAATCCAGATGATGGTCAGCCAGCCCAAATTCGATATATCTGCGAAGCTGTGCCTCGATCTCTTCCCTTACCGCCTGCGCTTCCTTCCTGGAAATGAAAAGCCTCGTCCAGGTATTCTTTTCAAAGGCGGCATTAAACCTTCCCTTCCTGTCACAGAATCTTGGACATCTTCGGATCGGCATCGTGAGGGGATATCCTGAGGTCAGGTTCAGATGGATCCCCACCCGGTCTTCAAAACCGCATATCTTTGCCAGCCGCACGGCATCCTCTGTATAGGGCATATTGACCATCAGGGTCGTGCTGCTGATTATCCGTCTCTGGAAGCACTTGCATATCGCATAGTTCACTTCCCTGCTTATCCCGAAATCATCGGCGTTGACGATTAAATGTTGCATTGATATACAATACTCCATTTTCCCTCATTTGACAAGAATGCCCGGATTATGCGCCCGGACACAACAAAAGCCCGGAATGCTCCGGGCTTTAATCTGCATGATGTAAATCTGATCCTTACAGGGAGAAATCTGCCAGAGGCTCGGCTGCCTTCTGGGCATTCTGCCTTGCAACCTCTGCCGCGTTGCGGTCGGAAACCACGACCCTGGCGCTGCCGGAAGAGGAATCCTCTCCTGCATAGGCCGGTACGTCACGCATATCTCTCAAAATATCCGGCAGCTTGCTCATGAGCTTATCTGCCATGGACTCGAAGCTGCTCTTGGGATTATCCAGCCTGGCCTTCTGGAAGGAATTCTCCGGAGATACCCTGGTCTGGATGACGCCGCCGCCATTTTCCGGAATATACTGGGATACCGGACCCTGGGAACGGGAAACGGCCGACTCGGCAGACTTGCTCTCCTGCGTCCTCTGTGCCGCTTCTGCACGTCCAGGCTGAAGCCTTAATGCCTGGGCCGCTATATTGTAGTCTGACACACCGCCGATCCTCATTGTCCTTAAATATCCTCCATCCGGGATTCACCACTTGTTCCGGGTTTTTCACTGTCAAATATTATATCGGCTAAAATCCGAAAAAAAAAGGTTCGATCTTGTACTTTATTTCATACAAAGCCAGTCAGGCCTCGACCGGCTCCCACAATTCCTCGAATTCCTCCCGGCTGATCTTTTCCCTCTCCAGGAGAAGCTTCGCCGTCCTCTCCAGTACATCCATATGCTCCCGGATCAGCTCCTTTGCCTTATTGTGGCAGTCGTCAATGATGGCCTTTACCTCATCATCGATCTCATTGGCCGTTTCCTCTGAATGAGACCTGGGATGCGCAAGATCCCTTCCGATAAAGACCTCATCATCCTCATCATAGCTCACCACGCCCATCTTATCGCTCATGCCATAGGTCGTGACCATGCGCCTGGCCAGCTTGGTCGCCTGTTTGAAATCATGGGATGCACCCGTCGTCACGTCATCGAAGAACATCTCCTCCGCTACCCTGCCGCCCAGGTCCACGATGATCTCATTCAGCATCCGCTTCTTTGTCCGGAACATCTCATCCTTTTCCGGAAGCGGCATGGTATAGCCTGCAGCCCCCATCCCGGTGGGTATGATCGAGATGGTATATACCGGGCCGACCCCGGGCAGCACATGGAAAAGCACCGCATGTCCCGCCTCATGGTAAGCCGTGATCTTCTTTTCCTCATCCGTGATGACCTTGCTCTTTTTCTCTGCGCCGATGCCAACCTTGACAAAGGCCTTGCGGATGTCGCTCTGGACAATATATGCCCGGTTGTCCTTTGCCGCATCAATGGCCGCCTCATTCATGAGGTTTTCAAGGTCAGCTCCGGTAAAGCCGGCTGTGGTCTGGGCGATCTGCTTCAGATCCACATCATCCCCAAGGGGCTTATTTTTCGCATGGACCTTCAGGATATCCTCCCTGCCCTGTACGTCGGGGGCTCCCACCCCCACTCGGCGGTCAAACCTGCCCGGCCTCATGATGGCCGGATCCAGGATATCCACGCGGTTTGTGGCGGCCAGCACGATGATCCCTTCATTGACCCCAAAGCCGTCCATTTCCACCAAAAGCTGGTTCAGGGTCTGCTCTCTCTCATCATGGCCGCCGCCAAGTCCGGAACCCCTCTTCCTTGCCACGGCATCGATCTCGTCAATAAATACGATGCAGGGAGAGTTTTTCTTGGCCTCCTGGAAAAGGTCCCTTACCCGGGAAGCGCCCACGCCCACAAACATTTCCACAAAATCCGATCCGGAAATGGAAAAAAACGGGACGTCCGCCTCTCCCGCCACTGCCCTGGCAAGCAATGTCTTCCCTGTACCGGGAGGCCCCACCAGGATCACCCCCTTCGGGATTCTTGCCCCAACGGAGGTATATTTTTCCGGATTCTTCAGGAAATCAACGATCTCCTCCAGATCCTCCTTTTCCTCCTTCAAGCCGGCTACCTCCTTAAAGGTCACCTTTGTTTCGCCGGCACTGAACATTCTCGCCCTGCTCTTGCCGAAGGCCATCATGCGTCCCCCTCCGGCATTGTTTGCCTGGGAATTCATGATATTCATGAATATAATGATGACCACCGCCGCTAAAGCCACCGGGAATCCATAGGTCACGATGGGATTGGACCTTTGTACCACATCCTCCTGGAAAGAGGGATAGATCTGCTTCAATTCCTTTTCCGTCCCTGCCACATCGGCCACGTACAGCTTATGGCTGCTCCCATCGGCAAGAAGCACGGTAAGCTCCCCGGTGGGGGTCTCCGAATAAGGCTTCAGCACCGCCGCAGTCACATTCTCGTTTTCTACATCCTTCAGAAAGTCCTCATAATTATAGACGTCCCTTGTCTGGTAGCTGTTGCTGAAGGTCAGTATAGCCAAAAGGATCACGGCCGCCACCAGGATATAGGCCGCCACCCCACGATTGCCGCTTTTCAACTCTCATCCTCCTCAAATTCCACCACCCCGATATAGGGAAGGCTCCTGTACTTTTCCGCATAATCCAGCCCATAGCCCACCACAAACTCATCCGGGATCACGAAGCCGGTATAATCTACCTTCACATCCACGACCCTGCGGTCAGGCTTGTCTAAAAGGGCACAAAGCTTCAGGCTTTCGGGCCCCCTCTGCCTCAATATCTCCAGCAGGTAGTTCATTGTCCTGCCCGTATCGATGATATCCTCCACCACCAGGATATTTTTCCCGCGGATCGGCTCATCCAGATCCAGGGCGATCTTTACCACGCCGGAGCTTACCGTCTCATTACCGTAGCTGGAGCAGCGCATAAAATCCATCTTCACCGGAAGTGAGATCCTTTTTGACAGCTCGCAGGCAAAATATACCGCCCCCTTCAGGATGCAGATGATCGTCAGTTCCTTTCCTTCATATTCCCTGCTGATCCGGCTTCCCAGTTCGCGGATCTTTTGGTTCGTCTCTTCTTCATTGAAGAGTACCCTCACTCGTTCTCTCATGCTCCTCCTTTAGTCGAAATGACCAATATCCTCTTTGTCGCCGCCGTGATCCGGTAATCCTCGCCTATCCTTCCTCCGGGCATCCAGATGATGCTGCTGCCCTCCGCCAGGACGTATAGCCTTTCCCTTTCTCTTTTCGGCACTTTCTCCTCGATCAGGACATCCTTCAGCTTCTTTGTGCCTCCCCTGATGCGGATCCTGTCCCCCGGCCTTCTTGTGCGGAATACGGCACTGCCTTGTATTCTATCATAGTCAAAGCACCACTTACAACCGTCCTCCCATTCCGGAGCCTCGGCGGTCCACATCCGGTAAAGCCTCTCATCCGGAAGGCGCAGCCACCCTCCCTTCCCCATGACCTCCGAAAGGCGGTATTCCTCCCCTGTCTTTTCATCCAGGCCTTCCTTCCTTCGGATCCAGATCCGGTCAAATTCCCGCTCTGCCACAAATCCGTAAGGAAGATCTGCCCTTTTTCCGCTGATGCCGCAGGCAAGCTCCGCAACAAGCCGGATATGACGCCGTGTCAGATCCTTCAGCTTCCCTGCCTGGGACAGAAACATAGCCCGGATCATCCGGGAGGTGATGACCGGATCACAGTCCATGAATGCTTCCACCCGGATGCTGCATCCAAGCATGCCATGATCCTCCACATAGCGGCGTCCCTCCTCCTGTGAGAGCCGCTCAAGAAAATCCCCTTCCTCCCGCAGGGCTTCCGCAAAGCCTGTGATATGGCCTATGGCATCGGAGTTGACCTTCTCTGCTTCCTTCAGGATATTCTGCCGGATCCGGTTTCTTGCATAAGCCACGTCCGCATTGGTGGAATCCATGCAATAGGGGATATTTCTTTCCTCCAGATATTCCTCGATCTCCCTGCGCCTGGCGCGTAAGAGCGGCCGGATGATCCTTCCGCTTACCGGTGCGATCCCGGAAAGCCCCTGCATCCCGCTGCCCCGGAACAGGTTGAAGAGCACGGTTTCCGCGCTGTCCTCCGCATGATGCGCCAGAGCGATCCGGTCGGCATCGGTTTCCTCAAAGACCCGGAGCCTTGCCATGCGCCCGGCTTCCTCCAGCCCGATGCCCTCACGCCTGGCCAGGGCAGGCACATCCATATCCGCCACCTTCAGGGGGATTCCCAGCCTGTCGCAGAGGCTCCGGCAAAGCTTCGCGTCCTCCTCTGCCTCAAGCCCCCTGATCCGGTGCATCACATGGACCGCCCTCAGCCGGATCCGGTATTCTTCCTCTTTTTCATGCAATAGAAAAAGGAGGCACACGGAATCTGCTCCTCCTGATAATCCGACAGCCACCGTACATCCCGGCGGCAGCATATGGTATTCCCGGACCATCCGGTCCATATTAAGAGCCAGGCCGCTTTTACTTTTCCGGCTTGAATATGATCTCGTCTTCATGTACCAGGCCGAGCTTTTCCTTGGCGACCTCCTCTGCATATTTCTTTGTTTTGGTGAACTTTTCAAACTCCACCAGGTCTTCGCTTCGTTTTTCTTCGGCCGTGATCTGTATCCCCAGGCTCTGCTTCCTGTCCTCTAAGCTCCTCTGCTTTTCCTTCAGGCTCATGGCATCGATCACGATGACGGTGATCAGCATCGCCACCACAAACATGATCCCCACCACCGGCATCTTGCTCTGCCTTTTTTTCCGGTACATGGCGGCACGCGGCACCGCAAATCCACTATCCAGATATTTATTTTTACCCATACCGCGTCTTTGCATGCCTGATCTCACCCCCGGCCTCCGTCCTTTTTCCGCGGCCACATCGATAGGAAAACGGAAATACAGAGACAGGGTAACATAAAATCTATGTCAAGTCAAATTCCCTGGACAAGGGTAGTCCTGACCCGTTTAGAGATAGCGGAACATCTCGGCGGCATCTTCCTTCCGGGCCGCTTCCTGGATCGAAAGCACCTCCGCCTTCACCGTCTTATCGCCAAAGCTGATCTCGATCTCATCCCCTACCGCGACCTGCGTGCCGGCCTTTGCCGTCTTTCCGTTTACCAATACCCTTCCCGCGTCGCAGGCCTCATTTGCGACCGTCCGCCTTTTGATCAGCCGGGATACCTTCAGATATTTATCTAACCGCAAAACACACCTCCTATGATCCCTCAAACAATACCCTGCAGCAGGCTCCGCAGGGAAGGGCCAGCCCGGTGGAGGATACCCTTAATCCCACCTCATCTGCCTGGATCTCTGCGATCTTCCGCCTGCCGAAAACCGTATGCGCCATATAGGAAAGCACTGCCGGCTGGAGCCCGGTGGTATAGGAATTGATCAGCAGGAAAAGAGGCTCCCCGCTCAATACCTGCTCCGCAAGCTGAAGAAGGCGGAATACCTGCTCCTCCATCTTCCAGGTCTCTCCCTTCGGCCCCCTCCCGTAGGAAGGAGGATCCATGATGACCGCCTCATACCGGCTTCCCCGGCGGATCTCCCGTTCCACGAATTTCACGCAGTCATCCACGAGATACCGGAACCGTTCTGTAGGTATGCCGGCCGCCTTTGCGTTTTCCTTCGCCCATTGCACCATTCCCTTTGAAGCATCCACATGGGTAACCTTTGCCCCCGCCTCCGCACAGGCCATGGTGGCCGCCCCGGTATAGGCAAAAAGGTTCAGCACCCGGATCTGCCGCGAGGCTCCTCGGATCTGCCGGGCGCACCAATCCCAGTTGGCCGCCTGCTCCGGAAAAAGCCCCGTATGCTTGAAGGAAAAAGGCTTCAGACGAAACACCAGCTTTCCGTAGGAGATGCTCCATTCCTCCGGCAGGCTGAAGAATTCCCATTCTCCTCCTCCTTTGCTGCTCCTGTGATAATGGGCATTGGGCTTATTCCAGCCGGGATGTTTCTTCGGAGTATCCCAGATGACCTGGGGATCCGGCCTGACCAGCACATACTCTCCCCACCTCTCCAGCTTCTCTCCCGCAGAAGCATCCAAAACCTCATATTCTTTCCATCCGTCTGAAAGGATCATGCTTCAGCTCCCGTTCCGCTTCATGGAGAATTTGTCCATGGGATACGACTTCAGGTTTTCCAGGATCTTCCGGTCGTCTGCCTTGGAAAGCAGCACTTTCCTGGCACGGGTCAGCTCTCCTTCCGTCTTGTGCCGGCTCGGGCCCCCCACGCAGCCTCCCGGACAGATCATTCCTTCGATGAAGTCCTCCTGCAGCCTCCCGGCCTTCAAAAGAAGCAGGGCTTTCCGGCATTCATCTCCTCCGGCACATGCCATGAGGGTGATCCCTTCCGTATCCTCTCCCCTCTCCTTCATGCATTCCAGCACGGCAGAAGCCACCCCGCCACTTCCGGCAAAGCCCTTCCCCCAGGCAGAGGCTTCCTGGTATTCTTCCTCCACCGGCTCGTATTTCAGGTCTTTGGACATCCTTAAGGCATGCAGCTCGCCATAGGTCAGGGCATAGTCTGCGTTATCCGGAATGGATTTATTCTGCGCCTCTGATTTCTTGGCTATGCAGGGTCCGATGAATACGGTGACACAGCCCGGATGGGTCGCCTTCAGATACCGTGATACCGCCACCATGGGGGATACCGTCTCCGATTTGTTTTTGGCATACTGCTCCGGGAAATGCTTTTTCAGCATATTGATAAAGGCCGGACAGCAGGAGGTGGTCATCTTCCTCTCCTCCTTTAAGGCTTCCGACCACTCCAGGGCCTCGTAGGCCGCCGTCATGTCTCCTCCAAGCCCCACCTCTACCATGTCGGAAAAGCCGATCTTTTTCAGCACGCTTTTCATGGCCGCCATGGAGATATCCTCTCCAAACTGGCCCTCCGTGGCCGGGGCGCACATGGCGATCACTTCCTTCCCCGCCTTGATCTGCCGGATCACATCCACCAGATAGGTCTTGGAACCAATGGCGCCGAAGGGGCAGCTATGGATGCAGTGTCCGCATTGAATGCATTTGTTTTCATCGATCACGCAGAAGCCATACTCATCATATGTGATGGCATCTACGGGGCAGGCCTTCTTGCAGGGCCTCTCCAGATGGACGATCGCTTCATAGGGACAGGCCTTGGCACACAATCCGCATTCCTTGCATTTGGATGAATCGATGTGCATCCGGTTCTCTCCCGGAGAAATGGCTCCCAGCTTGCAGGAGCTTAGGCAGGGCTTCCCCATGCAGAACCTGCAATTGTCGGTAACCGAATAGGCCGAGATCGGACAGCTGTCACAGGCCGGATCGATGACCTGGATGATGTTATCCGAATGGATATCGGGATGCGGCGTCTGCGCCTGGGCCAGGCGGATCCTCTGCCGGATGATCTCCCTTTCCTTATATATACAGCATCTCCATACCGGCTTCGGCCCGGGGATCAGTTCAAACACGATCCGGTCGATATGCTCCGCATCCAGCTTATCCTCCCAGGCAAGCCGGCAGACCTTCTCCATTACCACATGCTTCAGCCTTACCAGGCCTTGATCATTTGTAACCATAAGCATTTCCCCTCCCTGCAATCATCAGTGTATCACATCTATTCCTGATTTTGTTGAATAAAATAAGAAACCGCGATAAAATACATGATTATGACGAAAAAAGATTATATTCAAATTGCAGTGGAATTTTCCGTTCTTTTTCTCATCATCGGGCTGATCTTTGCGGTCTGTTCCTGCCATAAGACAGAAAACGGATATCCGGGAGTCTCTATGGAAACCCAAAGCGGCGACCTCGTGGCAGCCGGGGAAGACGACCTTAAGCCGGAAGAGGTCCTTTCCGATGACAAGGCCGGAGACAGCAAGGGAGAGGAGGCGGTCATCGTCACGGTTTCCGGAGAGGATGCACAAAGCTCTGTCCTGGCCGAGGAAAAGGCAAAGCTGATCGAGGCAGACGCGCTGAAGGATGATTTTGATTCCACCGTCCAGTATCTTGCCCAAAACGCCGGGAAGCCGATCCTGCTGGACCGGTCCGCTCCGGTACGCTATGCCGGAAGAGCCGAGAAATACGAGCCCTCTGAAGAATACCGTGGGATCGAGGAGGGTCTGTCCGAAGAATACAATCTTACCCGCACTAGTCTGGCCGATAAGGAAACCGAATCCCCCCTGACGGCAGATGTCTGGCGGGATGCAGACCAGGGCATCGCAAAGATCTCCCTGACGGAATACGGGAGCGGAGGAAGGATCATTACCTCCTGGTACTTCAAGGAAAGAGACATCATTTACGAAGAAAAGCAGTCCGATGACCTCTACGGCACGCTCCAGCATCAAAAAACGGTCTCCCTATCCGAAAAGGAGGAAGCCTCCTGCATGGAGCAGGGATACCGGATCTACGATGCCCTGAAGCAGGTACCTGGATTTGCCCGGATTTACGGATATGCCAAGGATGAATTCGGAGGCCTCCTGCCCGGAGTACATGCCCGGATCTATTCCAATGCCCATGACTATTCCATGGAAACCGAGACAGACGGCGATGGACGTTATGAGTTTTATGTTCCGGTCAATCAGGAGGATTGGTACAATATCTCCTTCTCCTATACCGACTGGCAGGAAGGCTCTGTCAATGACATTGCCATCGTGCCCGGTGTATCGGAATATTCCTGCGGCGTGATCTATATGGCTCCCAAAGGACAGAATCTCCACGATGCCGATATCTACCTCATGAACGTGAACCAAAAATCCCCCATTCCCCTGGAAGAAGGGGAATATGCCATCGTTCTTTCCTATAGTCCCGCCATGGCTCTTCTCCGCCCCTGCCTCCTTCTTCAGGACGGCACCACAGCCACCGGTTTTGTTTCCAAGGTACCGGCCGGGGCAGAGGGCAAATATTATGTGACGGATGGCCGAAATCTGAATGTGAATAACATGGCCTATGAAATGTCTGCCTGTGACGCACGGGTTACCGTATATGATAAGGACGGCATCGCCGCCAGCTTTTCCGCTCCCGCCGCCCATGCCGGCATTGCCTGGGAGGTCTTTTCCCTCCATGAAGGACAGATCACTCCCGTCAATAATTACTATATGGAGGCACCTGCCGATTCCTGCCTAAGCCTGGGGCTTTGATGTAATTCCTCTTTTCCTGCACAGCTGAGCCAGGAAGCAGTGGGCGCAGTCTGCCCTGCGGGCATGGCAGAGCTCCCGCCCAAGCCGGATAAACTGGAGATTGATCAAAGACCAGTGGTCCTTCGGCACCTTCTTCATCAGGTCAAACTCGATCCGCACCGGATCCTGCTCCTTTGTAAACCCCAGCCGGTTTGATACCCTTTTGACATGCGTATCTACCACCACCGACGGCTCATGGAATACATGGGTCCGCACCACATTGGCCGTCTTGCGCCCCACTCCCGGAAGGCTTGTGAGTTCCTCGATCTCCTTCGGCACCTCCCCTCCATAGCGCTCCAGAAGCATCCCGGCGCATCCGATGATATGCTCGGCCTTCGTATGATAAAATCCCACGGAATGAATGTCCCGCTCCAATTCGGAAAGATCCGCTCCGGCCAGGCTCCGGATGTCCGGATACTTCCGGTAAAGCTCCTTTGCCACCGCATTCACCCTGGCATCCGTGCACTGGGCAGACATGATGGTAGATACCAAAAGCTGCCAGGGTTCCCTGTATTCCAGATAGCTTTTGTCGTCCGTCCCGTATTCCTCATCGATCCGGTCCAATATGCTCATGATGTATTTTGATGCCGCCATTTTGCAACTCTCCTTTTAATCCTTTATAATGTTTCCATGTAACTGCATATGCCGCCAAGCAGTCTCAGGAGCTCCTGTTTTCTTCGCGGACATAGTGAAATAAAGAGCAAGGATCCATTCAGACCGATGCAAAAAACGAGTGCCCATTATAAAATCATCCTGCCGGCCGTCCCGGCGCTGATCCATACTGCCATTTCCTTCTTCACGGACCGTCTCATATTTACCCAGGATCCCTCCGGGATGCTCCATAATTATATCCCCTGCAAGCTTCTGATGTTCCTGGCGCTGTACTTTTTCTGGAGATTTCTTTTTTTTGGAAACCGGAAGATGCTGAAATACTCCCTTATCTATCTGATCCCCATGATCGCCGTCTGCCTCTTCAAGCTGCCCCAGGGCTTTCTGAGCAATGACGAACGGCTGATCTTTGAGCAGGCCGCCGCCCTTGCCGACTATACCTGGTTTTATTATCTTACCACATGGTATTACATCATTTCCATGATGATCCTTCCTGCCTGGTTCGGCCCTATCCTGGTGAAGCTTGTCCTTGAGCTTCTAGTATGCGGCTACTGTCTCCAGCGGTTCACGGATTATCTGGATGCAAAATACGGATGTCTGCTGTATGCTGGCTTCCTGCTCCCCCCGATCCTTGCCTATACCACCTCGGCCCACCGCATTCCGATCTATATTTTCATCTATCTTGTCCTAATGGTCATGATGCTGATGGATTTCCTGCAGGGCATCGTCCCGGGCAGGATGAAGCTCTGCGGAGAGCTTTTCCTGATCGCCCTCCTGACCCAATGGCGCACCGAAGGCATCTATCTGGCCCTTCTCGGCCCCGTGCTGATGCTTACCGCCTACCCCTCCCTCAGAAAGAGCTCGGGTTCTGTCCTGAAGCTTCTCGCGGCATCCCTTTTGATCCAGTATCTCATCGCCATCCCCCAATATGGCATTCTCCCAAACCGCATGGGAGACAAGGCCGACAACCGGATGGGACCCTTTTATGCTTATACCGTCACGAATATGTTCCGGAACGGACTTGACCTGGAAAAAAATGCCGAAGACCTGAAACAGATCGACCGGTTTCTCCGGGTCGAAACGATACAGGCCATCAATGACGAGCTGGGAGACATCAACTATGAAGATGCCCTGATCCTGTATTATCCCGGTTTTACCGGAGTCCGGGAAGAAGCCGGGGATGAAGACTACAAAGCCTATGTCGAGGCTTCAAAACGCCTCTTCCGTAATAATCCCGGGGTACTTTTGAAGACGAAGCTCGGTTCCTTTGACTATGCCGCGACGGTATATGAGATCCGCTGGGAAGAAGGGGGGATCCGTGGATTTGCAAAGTTCCTGGTCAGCATCGTAAAGACCGTATCCTACAACCTCTATATCCCGATGCTGCTTTTGGCCGTACTATTCCTTTATTCCATAGCAAAACGCAGGCCCTTCACTTTCTTCCTGTGCTCCTGCCTTCTGGGGCACTGGTTCATCGTGTTTGTTCTGGCGCCTGCGTCATATTTCAAATATTATTTTCCGGTATATTTCACGACATATTTCTGGTGGATCATGATCGGGATCGCGGCTCTTTACGACCGCCGGACGAAGCCTACATCTGGGAGCGTCCGTAATCCAGCTCCATCCTCTCACCAAATAATCTGTTGACCGCGGAAAAGATCGCCCGGACAGATGCCCTGGTGATATTGGAGCTCACCCCCACCCCATAGGTAATCCGGTTGTCATCTGCAGAAAGCATATGGATATAAGCCGCCGCCTGGGCATTGGATCCGCCGGTCAGGGCATGCTCCTCGTAATCGATGATCTTCACATTGATGCCCAAGGCATCGCTCAATCCTCTCTTTACCGCATCGATCGGGCCGTTGCCCACTGCAGAGAATTCCTTTGGTACCCCATGATCCGTATAGGACACCTTGACCTGGGTATCGAATTCCTTTTCGGTATCGTCTGACAGATCCACTACGCTGATCTTGCGGAAATGGATGGGTTCCTTCTTCATCAGATAGTTTGCACGGAAGATCTCCATGACCTCGTCCGGGGGAACCTCTCCCTTCTTTTCGGAGACCTTTTGAATGATGTCTGCAAACTCCCGGTGCATGCCCTTGGGAAGCTTGAAGCCGAAATAGCTGTCCATGATAAAGGCCACGCCGCCCTTCCCGGATTGGGAATTGATGCGTACGATGGGCTCGTATTCCCTGCCGATGTCTGCGGGATCGATGGGAAGATAGGGCACCTCCCAGTACTTCGAACCCCTCTCCCGCATGGCCTTGATTCCCTTGCTGATGGCATCCTGATGAGAGCCGGAGAAAGCGGTAAATACCAGCTTCCCAGCATACGGATGCCGGGGGTCTACCTTCATCTTCGTACAGCGCTCATATACCTCGATGAGCTCATTCACATTGCCGATCTGAAGCTCGGGGTCAATGCCCTGGGAGAACATATTGTAAGCAATGGTCAGGATATCCACATTGCCGGTCCTCTCCCCATTTCCGAATAAGGTACCTTCCACACGGTCAGCCCCGGCCAGCAGAGCCAGCTCTGCCGTAGCCACACCTGTCCCCCTGTCATTATGGGGATGGATGCTGAGCACGATATGATCACGATCCTTCAGGTTTCTCCCCGACCATTCGATCCGGTCTGCAAAGACGTTGGGCGTTGTCATTTCCACCGTGGAGGGCAGGTTGATGATGACCGGCTTCCCTTCTGCCGGAGACCAGGCCTCCACCACGGCATTGCAAACCTCGATCGCATAATCCGGTTCCGTGCCGGTATAGCTTTCCGGCGAATACTCCAGAATGATTTCTCCCGGGAAGGAAGCCGCCCTCTCCTTTACCATCCTCGTCCCGCTTACGGCAAGCTCCAGGATCTCCTTCTTTCCCTTGCCGAAGACCACATCCCTCTGCAGAGTGGAGGTGGAATTATAGATATGGACGATGGCGCGGGGGATCCCCTCGATGGACTGGAACGTCCGCTCGATCAGCTCCTCCCTGCATTGGGTCAGAACCTGTACCGTCACGTCAGACGGGATCAGGTTTTTTCCCACCAGCTGCCGTAAAAAATCAAACTCGATCTGGGAAGCCGCCGGAAACCCGATCTCTATTTCCTTAAATCCCATGCGGACCAAAAGATTAAACATCTCAATCTTTTCGGATACCACCATGGGATCGATCAGGGCCTGATTTCCGTCCCTCAGATCCACGCTGCACCATACCGGTGCTTTTTCAATCTGCTTTGAAGGCCATGTCCTGTCTGGCAGCTCCATGACCGGATTTTTCCGATACCGACTAAAATTCAACATATCACTCGCCCAGGCCGTTTTCCACAGCGGCCACCAGCGCCTTCAGCGCCTCTTCCTCATCTTCCCCTTCACAGACAAATTCAATCTCATCCCCGCATTTCACGCAGGCACCCAAAACGCTGAGCACACTCTTCGCATTCGCGGTATTCTCACGAAAGCGAAAGGTGATCAACGACTTATACTGCATGGCCTCCTTGCATAGGATCCCTGCTGGGCGCAGATGCAGGCCTGTGGGATTTTTGATCAATACCTTTTGGCTAACCATTTCAAATCAATGCCTCCCGGCTATTCATTAAAAAACAATTATATCATTCAAATCATGATAATTCAACAATGGAAAAGCAGCCTCATTCCTCTCCGGTGTCCTGGGGCATCTCGATGAAGGAGTCTCCGATCACCTCGTGATGGCTGAGTATGACCGATACGATCACGGGCGTATTCCCGGAGTATACACCCTCAGGATAAGTAAACGCCACCTCCGCATCATAAACCCCCGCTCCAAGCTGGGCCACGCCGAGGCTCTGCGCCAGCCCGCTTAAGTCGATCCTTCCTGTGATCATGGCCGGATTGACCGCAGACAGGGTAGAAGCCAGGCCCCGGACCGAAACCACAACCTGCTGAGTCCCTCCTCCGATCACCGCATTCATTCCTTCCGGCACATTATCGATTATGATATTGGATACCGGCACCTCCACGTTGATCATATCCAGCGCCTGGATCTCCACGGTAACATTCGAGATGGTATTATCGTCCATATTTGCAAAATCCACTCCCGCAGGAAGATAAAGCTCGATATCCACGGCAGCCGTAACATTGTTGTCCGCACCCGTAATATCTACTGCGGCCGCAGGAATTCCCACGCTGTCTACGCCGGAAAGAGCCGATGCGGGACCCTTCAGCATCACATTATTGATGGTAGCGATCACATTTCCTGTCGCCGCATAGCCATCGGCGGGAATGCCGGTATATCCATAGATCACCGGCACCTCTTTATTATTCCAAATAGAGATGGTCACGTTGGTATCCGTCCGGGAAAGCTCCAGGTCTGTGGTCGGTACGGAATTCCCGTTCTTATCATAGAATTCGATCTTTGACTCCGTGCGGATATCCCTGGTTATGCCCTGTACGGAAACCCTTGCCACGGCACGGTCTATGATCTCTACCACGGACACCGGCCCGGACACCCGCACCAGATTATTGGCCACCACAACATCGCCGATGGAGTATCCCTCCGATACCTCCCCCGTAATCTCCGGCTCGATCGTAAACTGCCTCTGGCCCAGATCCTCTACCGTGACCACTGCATAGGGTGTCCTGGGAGTCACGCTGGCGATCCGGTCCGCATAGCGGGTAGCCCGGACATTGATGGGCACGCGGCCGTCTGAATAATTGGCCAGATCGATGGATGCGATAAAATTATCCCTGGAAAGCTGGTCCAGAACAGCCCTTTCCGCACGGACGCTGACCGATACGGTCCTGCTGCTTTCCGCCACTTCAAAGGCTTTCTTTTCCTTTTCCATGATCTCTTCATTTTCCACATTGACCGGAATAGAAGTAAAGATCTGGGTCCGGACCGGGTTATCAATGCTGACCACCACGATCCAGATCAGAAGCCCCAAAACCAGCGCCAGGATTTTGAGCAACAGGTTATCCACCAGCTTATGGCCCAGCCGTTTCAGTATGCTCATTGCTTTGCCCTGCCTTTCCAGAGCAGAAGCTTCCGGTCTTCCACGGTCTTATTCTGGACGATCTCCAGCTGCTGCCTCAAAAACTCCGAATCCACATTGCTGTGGAGCCTGCCGCCTATTGCCACGGAAACCCTCCCGGTTTCCTCCGAGACAATGACCGTCAGCGAATCCGTCACTTCCGAAATCCCCACCCCTGCCCGGTGGCGGGTCCCAAGCTCCTTGGACAAAGCCATGTTATCCGAAAGCGGCAGATAGCAGGTAGCAGAGATGATGCGGTTCCCGCGGATGATCACCGCTCCGTCATGAAGCGGGGTATTGTGTTCAAAGATATTGATCAAAAGCTGGCTGGAAACCAGGGAATCCAGCTCAATCCCGGTACGCACAAATTCCGTAAGGGAGTCCTGCTGTGCCACCACAATGAGGGCGCCGGTCCTTACCCTGCTCATTTCATAGCTGGCTTTGATGATCTCGCTCACTGTCCTGTCGGAAAAACGCTCATCCACCGCGCTTCCGGGACGGAATTGAAATAATGCGGAGATGAAATTCTTTCGGCCAAGCCGGTCAAGAGCCTTTCTCAGCTCAGGCTGGAAGGCCACCACAAATGCCATGATGGCAATATCAAAGATATGCTGTACGAGCCACAGGATCGTGGTCATCTGCATTACATAGGCAAGCAAAACAAAGAGGATGATAACAATCAGCCCCCTCATCAGCGACCATGCCCTGGTATCTCTGATCCAGATCATCAGCTCATACAGCAGGAAGGCGATGATCAGGATCTCGATGAAGTCAATGAATGACATCTTCGGGATGGAATCCAGCGATATGTATTTTTCGATCAGCCCGAGCAGACGCTGCATTTCCTTGAGGCTCCTAATCCCTTATCTTTACCGGCTTTGAATTCTCCTCCCTTGTTTCCCTTGGTTGTATCGTATTCTTGGGAACAGCTTTCACATAGTAATAATATTCATCGTCCTCAAACTGCACCCGTTCCGTCCGGGTATAGTCTACGGAGAACACAAAAAATCTCACCACGATCCCGATCAGCGCCGCAATGATATTTCCGAGAAAAAGCCCGGCCAGGTTGACCTTCACTCCCAGCACAGAGGATGTGACCACCACAGCGATCATATCCACCAGGATGCCGCTTGCAAGCGCCACATCCCAGGAATGGGGGAAGGAGAAATGACGGATCAGGGAAACCACCACCAGGGCGGCCGTAAAGGACACAACCATGACCACCATTTCCTTATTATGCAGGATCCCGTCTACCACAAAGCGGAACCTGGCCACCGTGGTATCGTCCGCCATGCCCTGCACCGTATCAGCGATCGAATTAATGTATTCCACCATATAATAGGCGATCACTCCGCAGGAAACCGAAAGAAATGAAAGTATAGTCCCCACAAGGCCGTATACAATGGGCATAGCATAAGGAATGCCCATGGCAAAGGATACCGGGGTAAGGAGCACCGCAGGGGTATCCTTCGGGGAATACCGGTAATACAGCAGAAACATCAGGAAGAAAAGCGCTCCCATGACCACTGCGCATTCCAAGGAAAGGGCATAGGTATGCAGCACCACAAATACAGCAGAAAAAAACACGATCAGGTTTGCCGGAAGGAAGGAGCAGAGCAGCGATACGATCAGGACCACAGGCATGCTGTCCAGCCTCTTCATGTATCCCATCTTGCCATTGATCAGGACCAGCACGACAAAACAGAGGGCAAATTTCAGCACCGCTGTAATATAGCCCTCATATCTGCTGTAAAAGATCCGGATATTCTCTTTGATTAAGATCAGATACTCCATGTCTATCGATGCTCGCTGTCTGCCATCTCCGACAGGATCCTCAATGCGTTATTATAGTCCTTCAGGCTCTTCCTTGCCCTGTCGTAGCGAAAAGAATATACAACATAAGAAATCAGGGCGAATGTGCCGACAAAAATGATATATGCCGTCACCAAAGTCCGCCCCGTCTCGATAAGATCCATGCTGTAGATCTCCTGCAGCAGCATATCCACATTATAATAAATATACAGTCCACCCAGCAGGAAAAATGCAATCGTAGCCGAAACCGCAGACCTCACCACATGGAGAGTCACATAATCGCTTCGGAAAAAGTTGCAGATCCGGATGGCCTGCTTCCCCTCATTTGCTTCAAAAGAGGCCATACGGGTCATAAGCATGACCCTTCTGCCCCACAGGCCGGCTTTCTTCACCGGTCAAGGAACCTCATCTTCGATCCGGCAGGCTCTTTTTTCTGGACAGGCGGAGGAGCGGTCGGTTTCCTAAAGGCATCATTAAAGCCACGGGTCATTTCATTTTTGCAATTCTCACAGAACCGTCCCGATTTGATCAGGGCACCGCATTTTTCACAGGGAATGCCAATGGGGGAATCATCAGCAAAAACAAGCCTTTCCTCCCGGATCCACTGCTGGATCTGACCCATCTCCACCTCACATTCGGTGGAAACGGTCTTGATATCCGACCTGGGATTGTTGCGGACATATTCCTTCACTTCCTCAAATTTTTTCTCCAGCTCTTCCTTGCAGTTCGGGCAGATGGGAATCCCGCCGATATAATTGAAAATCTTGCCGCATTTTCTGCAATTCTTTACGTTCATGTCTTACTTCCTTTCTTTTTTGATCATGCTCTTTCCCTGCTCCGTTCTCCGGCAGGCACCCCTGCCATCCGGCCGGACGCAAGAGTAAGCGAATAGACCCTCCGGACGCCGGCCTCTTTTAGGACGAAGGCGATCTCCTCCACTGTGCTGCCGGTAGTATATATATCGTCCACAAGGATAACTGTCTTTAATTTTACAACATCCGCACCTATTTTGAAAGCCCTTTTCAAATTTTTCCGACGCATGAGGCGGTTCAAGTCCTTTTGGGGAGCCGTATCCCGGATCCGGATCACTGCTTCGCTCTGCACGGGAATCCCAAGCCTTTTCCCGATCCCGTCTGCCAGAAGCTCTGCCTGGTTATATCCCCTTTTTCGCTTCTTTTCCCTGCTGACCGGAACAGGGACCAGCGCATCCGCATGCAGGGATGCGATCCAGGCTCCAAGCCGGCAGGCGATTTCTTTCGCATAATAATCCGCGTACTCTCTCCGTCCCCGGTATTTAAATCCTGCAATGGAGCTCCGCACCTCATCTGCATACACAAAAAGAGACGCTCCCCCGTCGATCATCCTCTTTCTTCTGGCGCAGTCAGGACAATATTCCTCTTCCGGATCCGCCAGAGGCCTGCCGCAGAGCCGGCAGCCCATATCTCCCACATAAAGCCTTTTCTGCTTCAACCCGTCACGGCACCCTTTGCAGACCCGGTCTCCGCCGAAGGGAAGCACGCCGTCGCAAAAGGGGCATCTTCTCGGATACAGGATATCCTTAAGGATCTCCATCCACCCGGAGCAGTTCCCGGATCCTCTCCTTAAGTCCTGTATATCTTTTTTGTTCATCCGTATTTTCAATCATCTCCTCCACAGTCCTTTTCCGGCCCATGATCAGCACGCATTTTCTCGCTCTGGTCACCCCGGTATAGAGCAGGTTGCGGTTCTTCAACGCCCTCGGCACATCCAATACAGGGATGATCACCGCCGGATATTCGCTGCCCTGGGATTTATGAATGGAAATGGCATAAGCCAGCTCCAGTTCATCCAGGCATTCTCCCTGGTAGGATGCCTGCCTGCCGTCATCAAATCTTACCGTCACCTCTCCATTGCGGATCATCGAGACCACTCCCAGATCCCCGTTAAACACGCCCTTTCCCGTCTCCATCACAAAGCCCCCGGGGACAGTGACCTCCCATTCCAGCTCATAATTATTCCGGACCTGCATCACCTTGTCCCCTTCCCGGAATAATATCTCTCCCCATTCCAGCTCCTGCTTTCCCATGGAGGGCGGGTTCAGCAGCTCCTGGAGCCTGCCGTTCAGGCTCTCCACCCCAAGGATTCCCTTTCGCATGGGAGCCATGACCTGGATATCCGCCCAATTGCATGACACATAAGGCGGCAGCTTATTGAGGATCAGATACTGCAGTCCCTCTATGATCCTCTCCGGATCATCCCTGGCCAGGAAGAAAAAATCCTTGGATCCGTTATCCAGCCGGATTGCCTTCCCCTCACAGATATTATGGGCATTTTTTACGATATCTCCTGCCTCGGCCTGACGGTATATTTTGGTAAGGGTCACCACGCTGAACGCGCCCGAAGAGATCATGTCCCGTAATACCGAGCCCGGCCCCACCGACGGAAGCTGGTTTTCATCTCCGGACAGGATCAGCCTTGTACCGGGGATCAAAGCCCGGAGAAGTGCCCGGAAAAGGTAAATGTCTACCATGGACATCTCATCTACGATCAAAACATCCGTCTCCAGGGGATTCTCCTCATCATGCTCAAATCCTCCCCTCTGGTCTTGGGAAGCAGCCCGCAGTCCCAGCATCCGATGTATGGTCATCGCAGGAAATCCAGCTGCTTCTGACATCCGCTTGGCCGCTCTTCCCGTTGGTGCGGCAAGCTGGATCGTCTCTCCCCGGGACATAAAATATTTCAATATCAGCTTGAGGGTCGTCGTCTTGCCGGTCCCGGGGCCTCCCGTAAGGATCATGACCCCATTGGAGACCGCCTTCATCACTGCCTCTCTCTGCAGCTCCTCCAGGCTGATCCCTTCCCTCTTTTCGATATCCCGGATATCCTTTTCCAGGGCTTTGCGGTCCATGCCGCCATAAAGGTTCATCTCCATGAGGCGTCTGGCGCTTTCATCTTCCGCATGAAAAGCTCTGGCGGAATAAACCCTTGTTTCCCCGTCCTCTGCCTTCTGCCGTATTACGGCGTGTTCCACGCACAGGTTATCCAGCTGGACCGCGATCTCTTCCGTGGCTACAGACAGCAGCTCCTCTCCCCGCAAAACCAGCAGTTCCTCCGGAAGGCACAGATTCCCCTCTCCTTCTGCTTCCTTCAGCAGATACAGAAGGCCTGCCCTGATGCGGTATTCCGAATTCACCAGGATCCCCGCCTCCGAGGCGATCCGGTCTGCCGCCTTAAACCCGATGCCTTCGATGTCATCCACCAGCTGGTAGGGGTTTGTGCGGATCACCTCATAAAGTCCAGCTTCATATTTTTTGTATATTTTCTGGGATAAAGAATTAGATATGCCATATTGCTGAAGGAAGGAGAATGCCTGCCTGAACGCGGCCTTTTCTTCAAAGGATGCGGAAATCTCCATGGCTTTGTTGATGGTTATGCCCTTGATCTCCGAAAGCCGCTCCGGCTCCTCCTCGATGATCCGGTAGGAATCTTCTCCAAAGCGGTCTACGATCTTTCTTGCATACCCCTCCCGGATGCCCTTGACCGCCCCGGAAGCCAGATACCGGAAGATCGCCTCCCTGTCCTCCGGCTGAAAGATCTCCAGCGAATGGATCCGAAATTGTGTGCCATAGGTCGGATGATCCCGGTATTCCCCCTCAAAGATCACCTTCTCTCCCGGATCCAGCTCCGGCATGCAGCCCACTGCCCTTACGGTGCCGGAATCTTCCGTAATCAGATCCAGCACGGTATATCCGTCTGTATCTTCACGGTAAAGAATGGAATCGACCGTACCTGATATTTTCAAATTTCTGAACCTGCCCCCGGATCTGCATTTTCTGTCTGGTCCTTTGCCAGAACTTCTGAAGGACTCACGCCGCTGTAATTGCGCTTCATCTGCTCATAAAGCATCTGCGCCAGCCCCAGGCTCTGCTGGCCCACGGCCTCCTTTGCATACTCCTGTGTCAGGCTGTCCTTGAAATAGTCCACAAGCTGCTTATTGCTCCCGCTGTCCAGCACATTCTTCGGTACCGTCTTCTGCATTTCCTTAAACATCTGCTCCACGAAATAAGCCTCAAATTCCTTACAGGCTTCCATGAGCTGATCATCCTTGGAATCCTTGCCGATCCCTCCGAGCCTGCCCTTCAGCTTGTCTGTGCCGGCTGAGCTTGCGGCACTGCCGGCCAGGCTGTTCAGATAAGAAGAATCAATATCCATAGATCATTACCTCTTCAGGCTGTTGGCTGTCTGCATCATTTCGTCCGTTGTGGTGATAGCTTTGGAGTTGATCTCATAAGCCCTCTGGGCCACGATCAGATTAACCATCTCATCCGCGACCTGTACGTTGGAGCCCTCCAGGTATCCCTGGCGGATCACGGATTTATCCAGATTATTGTTGGTTGCCTCATTCATCACGGCACCGGAAGCGGCTGTGGGAAAATAAAGGCTGTCTCCCACCTTATCCAGTCCCTTCGGATTGAGGAACTGGAACATGCCGATGGTGGCCCCGGGGATGGGCTGGGGGTTATTATTCGCATCCGGATACATGAGATTTCCTTCAGCATCCACCGTGATCTTATTTGCGATATACTGGGTGCCGAGCCGGATGGGCTGCCCGTTCGTATTCAATACCGGATAGCCATCCGAATTAGACAGGGAGATGCCGTTTGCATCCAGATTGAAATTAAAGTCTCCGTTTCTGGTATAATAAGTCTGGCCATCACTGCTCCTTACGGCAAAGAAACCTTTTCCCTGCACGGCAAAAGCTGTGGTGCTTTCCGACTCCAGCAGGGATCCCTGGGTGAACTGAGAGGTGATGGAAGCATTCCTGGTGCCCAGGCCCACCTGTGCGCTGATGGGCTTCTGCTCTCCATTGGCCGTCGTCGTCTTGGTCTGCAGGGTCTGGTACAGCAGGGATTTGAATTCCACCGTCTCTGTCTTATATCCGGTAGTATTCACATTGGCCATATTGTTGGCGATGGTATCTACGTTATTCTGCTGCGCGATCATGCCGGATGCGGCTGTCCATAAGGAACGTACCATATTTACACCATCCTTTCTATGCTCTGCCTGTTACTATCTCAGGCGGCCTACGTCATTGACTGCTTTCTGCAGGGTGTCGTCCATAGTGGTGATGATCTTCTGATTCATCTCATAATGACGCTGGATAGAGATCATCGCCACCATCTCCGGCACGGCATCCACATTGGACTGCTCCAGATAGCCGGAGATCACCTGCGCCTGGGAAGGAACCTGCTCTGCCCCCTCCACGATGTCGTAAAGGTTCTCGCCGAATTTCTTGATATAATTATAATCGGCAAAATCCGTAACCCCCACCTGGGCTACAGGAGCCTGCCCGTTCCCCTGAAAGATATTGCCCTGACGGTCAATGGATGCCTCCTGGATCGGATCCAGCTGGATATGGTTTCCGTTGCTGTCCAGCACATAGTCCCCATCCTTTGTCACCAGCACCCCTTCCTTTGTCAGGGTGAAGGTGCCGTCCCTTGTATATTTCGTGGAGGTCGTCCCGGCCTTGTCTGTATACTCGATCATGAAGAAGCCCTTTGTGGAAAGCGCCATATCAAAGATATTTCCTGTCTCCCGGATGGATCCCTCCTGCCAGTCGGTGTAGGTTTCCCCGATCTTTACCCCGGGATTCATATTGCCCAGCCGGCGGGACAGGTACCATTCCGACGAATCCTTGATCTTTACCGCCATGGCGTCCGCAAAGGTCTGGGATGTGGCTCCTTCCTTCTTATAACCCACGGTGGCGATGTTTGCCAGATTGTTGGTCATCGTGTCCATCCTGTGCTGTTCATTGATCATTGCGCTATGCGCGATATACAGGCCTTTTACCATCAGTTTACCTCATCATGATATCCACTTAGGAATTCCACATACTTTCCTGTACCGATCGCCACTGCCGTCATGGGATCCTCGGCTGTCATGGTATTGATGCCGGTCTTTTCCGTGATCAGCTCCTCTAATCCCCTCAGGAGGCATCCGCCCCCCGTCAGGACGATGCCCCGGCTGGCGATATCCGCCGCAAGCTCCGGCGGGGTGCGCTCCAGCACGCTGTGGATCGCCTCTACGATCTGGGATGTGGTCTCCTTCAATGCTTCCTCGGTCTCATCCGAAGAAACCTTGACCGTCACCGGAAGCCCTGTCAGGAGATTTCTCCCCCTTACCTCCATATCATCCGAAGATGCTCCCTTAAACACAGACCCGATCTGGATCTTCAGATCCTCTGCCGTCCGCTCTCCGATCAGCAGGTTGTGCTTTTTCCTCATATACCGGACGATGGCCTCATCGAAATCATCCCCAGCCACCTTGATGGAAGTAGACTCCACTGCCCCTCCCAGGGAAATGACCGCAATATCCGAGGTACCGCCGCCGATGTCCACGATCATATTTCCACAGGCCTTTGTGATATCGATGCCTGCCCCGATGGCGGCCGCGATGGGCTCCTCGATGATGCCCACCTCTCTGGCTCCGGCCTGATAAGCCGCATCCTCCACCGCTTTCCGCTCCACCTCACTGGCGGCGCTGGGGACTCCGACACAGATCCTGGGCTTTCGGAAAGTCCTCTTGCCCACTGCCTTCTGGATGAAATATTTCAGCATCTTCTCCGTAACGGTATAGTCTGAAATAACTCCCTGCCTCATGGGGCGGATCGCCACGATGTTGCCCGGCGTCCGGCCGAGCATGAGCCTTGCATCCTCTCCAATGGCTTTGATCTTGCTGGTATCCCGGTCGAAGGCTACCACGGAGGGCTCCTTCAGCACCACGCCCTTCCCTTTGATATATACCAAAACACTGGCCGTACCCAGGTCGATCCCGATGTCTGTAGCATTCATTCTCGTTTCTCTCTTTCTCTCTCAGATTCACAAAAACAGCATAATCATTATAACGAAAATGAACTCTTTTTCAATGGGCATTCCATAAAAAAACAGGAACGCCCCCTTCAATCTGCGTCCCTGCACTTTATTTATCGGCAGGGATCATAAAAACCTTTAGGGTCAGAATGATATTTTTTATTTTCTGTGTTATAGTGGACTATGCTTTCAATCCGTCAGATTGATGAAGGGAGATCTCATGGAAAAACTGTCCGTCATAGTTCCAACCTATAATGAAGCCGGAAATGTGGAAGCTCTTGTTTCCCGGATCGATAAGGCCCTGGAGGGGATTGTGCATGATATTTGGTTTATCGATGACAGCACCGACCAGACCCCGGAGGTGCTGCAAAGGCTTTCCGAACAAAACCCCGGCGTTCATTATGAGCACAGGACCGGAGAAAAGGGACTGGCCACCGCGGTGATCCGGGGCTTTGAGATCGCTGACGGAGATTTCCTGGCCTGTATGGATGCCGATCTCCAGCATCCGCCGGAGATCCTCCGCCCCATGACCGCGGCTTTGCGAAGCGGGGCCGACCTGTGTATCCCCAGCCGGCTCATCCCCGGGGGATCCGACGGGGGCCTGAACTGGTACCGCAAGCTGGTATCCGGTACGGCCCGGTGGATGGGAAAGATCGCCCTCCCCTGCCTGCGCAATATCTCTGATCCGACCAGCGGTCTTTTCATGTTTCGGAAAAAAATCCTGGAAGGAGCCGATCTTGCCCCGGTAGGCTGGAAGATCATGGTGGAAGTACTGGCCATGACGCATTACCGGCTGATCGTGGAGATCCCTTATGAATTCCATGACCGGGCTACAGGAGAATCAAAGCTCTCCAAAAATGTGACCCTGCAATACATCCAGCAGCTGGCCGGCTTACGATTCCGGGCCGTAAAGCATACCGCAGTACTGGTAAGCCGATGGTCTCCCGAATTTACCGAACGGATGGTACGAAAATACTTATGAAAAATGATGATCTGAAAAAAAACATACGTGTCAGGGGAGCCCGGGAGCACAATCTGAAAGGGCTTAACGTGGACATCCCCCGCAACGAGCTGGTGGTCATGACCGGTCTTTCCGGTTCCGGCAAATCCTCCCTGGCCTTTGATACGATCTATGCGGAGGGGCAGAGAAGATATATGCAGTCCCTGTCCTCCTATGCCCGCATGTTTCTGGGACAGATGGACAAACCGGATGTGGAAAGCATTGAGGGCCTGCCCCCAGCCATATCCATCGATCAGAAATCGACCAACCGGAATCCCAGGTCCACTGTGGGCACGGTAACGGAAATCTATGATTATTTCCGTCTCCTCTATGCCCGGATCGGCATCCCCCACTGCCCGAACTGCGGCAGGGAGATCCGCCGGCAGACCGCAGATGAGATGGCCGACCAGATCATGATGCTGCCGGAAAGGACAAAAATCCAGCTGCTTGCTCCCGTAGTCCGGGGGAAGAAGGGCATGCACGAAAAGGTGCTGGACCGGGCAAAGAAAAGCGGCTATGTCCGTGTGCTTGTGGACGGAAACCAATATGAGCTGTCGGAAGAGATCCGGCTGGATAAAAATATCAAGCATAATATTGAGATCGTGGTCGACCGGCTGGTCGTAAAACCCGGGATCGAAGGACGTCTCGCCGACTCCATCGAAAATGTGCTGAAGCTGTCGGAAGGCCTGCTCATCGTGGACGTAGACGGTAAGGAACCCTTAAATTTTTCTGAAAGCTTCTCCTGTCCGGACTGCGGGATCAGCATCGATGAGATCGAACCCAGGAGCTTTTCCTTCAACAATCCCTTCGGCGCCTGCCCCGTCTGTGCCGGCCTGGGTTATAAAATGGAATTTTCCGAGGATCTGATGATCCCGGACCGTTCCCTTTCGTTTAATGAAGGCGCCGTCTCCTGTATCGGCTGGCAGTCCTCCTGCCAGAAGGGCAGCTTTACCCATGCCCTTCTAGAGGCCCTGGCCAAAAAATACAAATTTTCCCTGGACACTCCCTATGAAGACCTGCCGGAAAAGGTGCGGCACATGTTCATTTACGGCACCAACGGAGAGATCGTCAAAGTACATTATACCGGGCAGCGCTCGGAAGGGGTTTATGATGAAGCCTTCGAAGGACTGATCCGCAATATGGAGCGGCGTTACCGGGAGACCTATTCCGACTCCATGAAACAGGAATACGAGACCTACATGCAGATCACCCCCTGTGATGAATGCCAGGGAATGCGCCTGAAAAAGGAATCCCTGGCCGTCACCATAAGCGGAAAAAACATCTATGAGATCACCTCCCTCTCCATCCGGGAGCTTTCAGAGTACCTGAACCATCTGAACCTGGACGACCAGCAGCTTCTGATCGGAGGGCAGATCCTGAAAGAGATCCGCGGAAGGGTCCAGTTTATGATCGATGTGGGTCTGGACTATCTGATGCTCTCCCGCGCCACCGCCACCCTGTCCGGCGGGGAAGCCCAGCGTATACGGCTCGCTACCCAGATCGGCTCAGGCCTCGTGGGCGTAGCCTATATCCTGGATGAGCCAAGCATCGGCCTGCACCAAAGGGACAACGATAAGCTTTTGAATACCTTAAAGCACCTCCGGGATCTGGGCAATACCCTGATCGTGGTAGAGCATGATGAGGATACCATGCTTCAGGCAGACCAGATCATCGACATCGGACCAGGAGCCGGGATGCACGGAGGCTCTCTGGTAGCCCAGGGCAGCGCCAGGGACATCATGAAGGCAAAGGAATCCATCACAGGCCAATACCTCAGCGGAAAGCTGAAAATTCCCGTCCCGAAGCAGCGGCGGAAGCCCTCCGGGTTCCTGACGGTCAAGGGGGCGGCAGAAAACAACCTGAAAAAGATCGATGTGAAGTTTCCCCTCGGCGTCATGACCGTGGTCACCGGGGTCTCCGGCTCGGGAAAGTCCTCCCTGGTCAATGAGATCCTCTATAAAGCCGCCGCCAAAAAGCTGAACCGGGCCAGGACGATTCCCGGAAAGCATGATAAAATCCTGGGTCTGGACAAACTGGACAAGGTCATCGCCATAGACCAGTCCCCCATCGGCCGGACGCCCCGCTCCAACCCCGCCACCTATACCGGAGTCTTTGACATGATCCGGGATCTCTTTTCCGGAACGGCAGAAAGCCGGGCAAGAGGATACTCCAAGGGCAGGTTCTCCTTTAATGTAAAGGGCGGACGCTGTGAAGCCTGCAGCGGGGACGGCATCGTAAAGATCGAGATGCATTTCCTTCCGGATGTCTATGTGCCCTGCGAGGTCTGCCATGGAAAGCGCTACAACCGGGAAACCCTAGACATTCAATATAAGGGTAAGAATATCTCTGACGTACTGGACATGACGGTTGAAGAAGCCCTGGAATTCTTTGAGAATGTGCCCACAATCCGCCGCAAGATCCAGACCCTTTATGACGTGGGCTTATCCTATGTCAAGCTGGGCCAGCCCTCTACCGAGCTTTCCGGCGGAGAAGCCCAGCGCATCAAGCTGGCGGCGGAGCTCTCCAAGCGCGGAACCGGAAAAACCCTTTATATCCTGGATGAGCCTACCACCGGGCTGCATTTTGCCGATGTCCACAAGCTGGTGGATATCTTAAGGCGGCTGTCGGATACCGGAAATACCGTGGTAGTCATCGAGCACAATCTGGATGTGATCAAGTGCGGGGATTACATCATCGACATGGGGCCGGAGGGCGGAGACGGAGGCGGCAGCGTGATCGCCTGCGGCACGCCGGAGGAAGTGGCAGAAATGAAGCAGTCCTATACCGGCTATTACATCGACCGGGTCCTTAAACCTAAGCCATGACCTTTTCCCGTCCCCCCAGCATTTGGCCAGGGACATAAAACGGATTCTAAAGCAGACAAAGGATGAACGATGAACTTCAAATTACACTCGGAATATCAACCGACCGGCGACCAGCCGCAGGCCATAAAAGAGCTTGTCGAGGGCTTTCAGGCCGGCAACCAGTTTGAGACTCTGCTGGGGGTCACGGGGTCAGGCAAGACCTTCACCATGGCTAACGTCATCGCGGCACTCAATAAACCGACGCTGATCATCAGCCACAACAAAACCCTGGCCGGCCAATTGTATGGAGAGATGAAAGAATTCTTCCCCGAGAACGCGGTGGAGTATTTTGTGTCCTATTATGATTATTACCAGCCCGAGGCTTATGTCCCCTCCACAGACACCTACATCGAAAAAGATTCCTCCGTAAATGAGGAGATCGACAAGCTGCGTCTTTCTGCCACCGCTTCTTTATCCGAACGAAGGGACGTGGTGGTGATCGCCAGCGTATCCTGTATTTACGGCCTGGGTTCCCCGGACGATTACATGAATATGATGATCTCCCTGCGGCCCGGCATGGAAAAAGACCGGGACGAAGTGATCCGGGAGCTCGTCTCCATCCGCTATGACCGCGGAGAGATGGATTTCAAGCGCTCCTCCTTCCGGGTCCGGGGAGATGTGCTGGATATTTTCCCGGCCCAGGCAGACGATGCCGCCATCCGGGTGGAATTCTTCGGGGATGAGATCGACCGGATCTGCGAATTCGATGTGCTGACCGGCACGGTCAAAAATGAGTTGACGCATGCCGCCATCTTTCCTGCATCCCACTATGTGGTTCCAAAGGAGAAGATGGAGGCCGGCATCGCGGTGATCGAGGAAGAGCTGAAGGAAAGGGTACAGTTTTTCAAGTCGGATGACCGGCTGATCGAAGCCCAGAGAATATCGGAGCGTACTAATTTCGACATCGAAATGATGCGGGAAACCGGCTTCTGCACCGGGATTGAGAACTATTCCCGGCCTCTTTCCGGCCGAGCCCCCGGTTCCCCTCCCATGACCCTCATGGACTATTTCCCGGAGGACTTCCTGATCATCATCGATGAGTCCCATATCACGATACCCCAGATCGGCGGCATGTACAACGGCGACCAGTCCAGGAAGTCCACCCTGGTGGATTACGGCTTCCGGCTTCCAAGCGCAAAGGATAACCGTCCCTTAAGCTTTGATGAGTTTGAAGGACATATCAATCAGATGTTGTTTGTTTCCGCCACTCCCGCTGACTATGAGGAAGAACACGAGATGCTCCGGGCAGAGCAGATCATCCGTCCCACAGGACTTCTGGATCCGGAGATCAGCGTCCGTCCCGTGGAAGGGCAGGTGGACGATCTGATCGGAGAGATCAACCGGACCACGGAAAAAGGAAATAAGGTATTGGTCACCACGCTGACAAAGCGGATGGCAGAGGATCTGACGGATTACCTGCGGGAGTCCGGCATCCGCGTCCGCTATCTTCATTCAGACATTGATACACTGGAGCGGGCCAAGATCATCCGGGACATGCGTCTGGATCTGTTTGATGTGCTGGTGGGGATCAATCTTCTCCGGGAAGGCTTAGATATCCCGGAAATTTCACTGGTCGCCATCCTGGACGCCGATAAGGAAGGCTTCCTGCGCTCTGCCACATCCCTGATCCAGACCGTAGGACGCGCCGCCAGAAATTCCGACGGCCATGTGGTCATGTACGCCGACAGCATCACCGAATCCATGAAGATCTGCATCGATGAAACAAAACGCCGCCGTAAGCTGCAGCAAAAATACAACGACGAGCACGGCATTGAGCCCCAGACCATCCGGAAGGCGGTGAGAGATCTGATCAGTATCTCCAAGTCCATCGCAAAGAGTGAATACGAATTTGAAAAGGATCCGGAATCCATGGATGAGAAAGAATTAAAGAAGGTCGCTGACCAGATTGAAAAGCAGATGCGGCGTGCCGCTGCAGACCTGGATTTCGAGACTGCCGCCGAGCTTAGGGACAAGCTGATGGAGCTTCGCAGGCGCATGAAATAAACAGAATCCTTTATGGACGGAACATGCTGGTATTGGTCGTTCCCTTCGCATTATACGTAAGCCCGTCATATACCTCCTGGACACCGCTCATCATGGCGGGGGAGG
>JAILLN010000035.1 GCA_024693135.1 Lachnospiraceae bacterium
AATACTTCCGAACTGAAACTGTCGCAGATTGATAAAGTGTTTCCAATCTTTTTAACCAGAGCCATTTCCATAATGGCATAGTTCTCGGTTAAAGCTCTGTTTCTAAGAGTTGTGATTGCCTGAAATCCTTCACTCTCTACATCAAAAACTGTCGCAATAATATTCTGCATAATCATTCCTCCGTTTCAGTGATCTTTTTTATCATTTGTTTCCGCAAGAAGCTTCAATCCCATAGCCCCTATCAGAGCATCCCTGAAAGCCTGCTTTGCCCTGCCTGAAAGATACTCTACATATAGCGCTATTTCATTTACGTTTTCTATTGACCCCACAGAGCCAAAGGAATTATCAAGCGAATAGTATGTCTCAGGGAATCTCTCGATCTCCTCATCTTCCTTCAACACGATTGCCGCAAGTTTCCTTGAAAAATCCAGCTTGGAATTTTCAATCTGATCCTTCAGATTTTCGTAGTATAACTCACTTTGTTTTTTCAGATCCTCCATATCACTTTTAATGACGGATAATTCATCATCAGAAATACTATTCTCCAGTATCTGATCGCATCTAAGCAGTATTTCATCCATGTCCATCAGGAACTGCTCTGAATAAAAGCTCATTACAGATTTCACCTCCTTTCCATGTGAAGCTTCTATGTTCGTTTTATAAATCTGTTCTGACACCTGGGGCAGGTGATTTCTATCTTTCCCCGTCCCCTGGGAACGCGTATCATTTGCATACACTCTTTACATCTGTAATACTTACTGATTTTTCGGTCACTCCGGCGTTTTCCTTGAAATCTCCACCACTTCGTGACTTCCTCTTTTTTTCTTAGATACCAGACATTTTCAGACTGACGTCTTATGATATTTTTGGAAAAAATCCTAAAGATACTGTATCCCCATATAATAAGCGCAATAGAATATATCACCGTCTGCTTTGTAATCAGACTGAGTATAAACAGCACCAGCCCGGTCAGATAACAAGCATTAGAAATATCGTCCTGTCCATTCCTCCCATACAGGAACTGGGACATTCTTAACCTCATTCTGTACAATATATCCTTCATAAAACTCCTTTTCTGTCGTCCTGTTTTCCGGAATATCAAGCACCGAATATAGATTCATCATTTATAATCTCTGCCTTACACTGATATTCCTCTATATCGGTTCTCACCTATTAGATCCACACTACACTTTATATGGTGTATTTTAATCATGGTTGTTTAGATTTTCACTTATCATTCTTCATTATTTGTGTTTACAAAAAAACCGGAATGTAAAGTTATCACATTCCGGCTTCCCGTTATTTTAAAAAGAATATGCTGTTGTATAAAGTCATAATTCACTATAAACCTGAGATAATAAGTTCCATAACTGATCTCTGAAATTCCCCAAACAAAAACCCGAATCATTACAATGTTCTATGGAATACAGCACTAACCCACAGGCAATAAAATCCGAATGAAACTCTATCTGCTCACGCTTAAGCCCCCTCCCGCAATCCATATGACTTAATATAAAAGAAAAAAAAGATTTCATTTCATTAACAAGCAGTATTTCCATCTCCCCCCGAAGTTTTGAATTGACCGCGATGGAAATCAAAGGAAATTGTCTAACCAGTTCATCGACAAATATGGACATAGCGTCTTTAGGGTTTCGTGCATTTTCCCCCTCTTCATATGTGATTTTCAGTTCTTCGCGTATAACATATCTGGCAACATCAAGAATATCCTGAAAATAATAGTAAAATGCCTGCCTTGAAATCCCGCATTCTGAAACGATCATGCTGATGGTAACCTTATCCATTCCGATTTGCAGGGATTTTTTTATGAACACATCGGCAATTTGTTTCTTTACATCCGTCGCCATTCTTTATCACTCCTCATTATTAAGCAATTACACGTATATAAAGCATTTTCGTCATATCATCTGAAAATGTCTCATGGCATCCTCTATAGCCTTTACCTTCTCTTCCGGACATCCAGGCTGCTTGCTATCCGGCGACTTCGGCTTATTATAATTTTCCCGCTCGATGATCCCATGCTTCTGTTTCACCTGAGCTATATTCAGATTCGTTACATGCAATCCATATTTCTCCTGCACCCAATTCCGAATTTCCTCATAGGTCGCTTTTGCCTCTGCACTGGTCAGGTCAAGCTCATCCATATCCACATTTATCTCTATATGGTGCTTCGCACTTGAAAGTTTGGACAAAAGACATATCGTCTCAACATGGCTGGTCCGGCAGAACTGGTCTATGGGGCGGTACCGGCGCAAGGCATAGCCCGCTGCCAGCAGAAGCTTCAGATCACGGGCCAGAGTTGCTGGGTCGCAGGAAACATAGACGACCCGCTCCGGCTTTATGCTGATCACTGCATTCAGGGCATCTTCCTCCATGCCGGATCTGGGCGGGTCGAGAACAATGACGGAGGGCCTGCCCTGAGACAGGCTCCCGGCCGCAGGATCCTCCCTGGAGGGGAGGCCGCGGTCAAAGCCTTCCGCAGATACGTCTCCCGCCACAAGCCTGGGAAGCAGGTCCTCTGCCGCCCCTGCCATAAAGACCGTATTGGAAAGACCGTTACGTTTTGCATTTGCCCTGGCATCCCTTACGGCCTCCTCCGATATCTCAATCCCAAGCACCCTTCTGCAGTGCTTCGCCAGGCAAAGGGATATGGTGCCGATCCCGCAGCAGATATCCCAGGCCTCATCCTCCGGCTTTAATCCGGCATATTCCAGCACAATATCATAGATCCTTTCTGCCTGCACCGGATTGACCTGGTAGAAGGACTGGGGAGAAAGCCGGAAGGTAAGCCCGCAGAGCCTGTCCTCCAAAAAGCCTGTCCCGAAAAGCACAATATTCATCTTTCCCAGGATCACATTCGTCGTATCCGGATTGATATTGGCCGCTGCGGTAGCCACACCTGCCCGCATCAAGGCTTCCGTCATCTCCTTCCGGTGAGGGATCTTCTCCGATGTGAGCACCGGAACGGCCATGATCTCCCCGGAAGAAAAAGCCTTGCGGAGCATTAAATGGCGTACAAGCCCGCTTCCGGACGCCTCATCATACGGAGGAAGTCCGGCTTCCTTCATATAATCCGTGAACGCTTTGAGGATGCCCGGAAATTCGACCGGAGCGATCAGACAATCCCCGCAGGGAATGATCTCATGACTCCGCTCAGCATAAAATCCCGCCACGATCTCTCCATTCCGGTCCCGGCCAATGGGATACTGCGCCTTATTGCGATAGCGGAAAGGATCCTCTGCGCCAAGGATGGGCTCTGAAGCCTGATCCAGCACATCCTCCACGATCCCTCCGATCCGGTGGAGGCAGTCACGTACCCGCTTTTCCTTAAAATCAAGCTCCGATGCATAGTCCATGGCCTGCAGGGTGCATCCGCCGCAGCGGGCTGAAACAGGGCACTCAGGCCGGATCCTGTGTACTGAGGGTTCCAGGATACGGTCTATGTGCCCATAGGCCAGATTGCGCCGGACCCGGGTGATCCGGATCATGCAGCGATCACCCGGCACGCTGTCCTTAATAAAAACGGGAAAGCCACCGATTTTACCGATGCCTTCCCCGTTTGCTCCTGCTGCCGTGATTTCCAGTTCGATCAGATCATTTTTTTTGAGCATGCCTTCAAAATCCTGTCCTCTCATCCCCTAGTCTTTCGGATATTCGTTTCCAAATGCCGGTTATAGCCCAGCCATCCATCATCCGCCGAGCTTCTGATGATCTCAGACATGGTCTCGATCTTTGCATCCGTATTGTCCGCAAAGCTCAGCGCCAGGGCTTCGATCAACTCCGGTACCTTCGGTGATCCGAATTCCAGCTGTCCGTGGTGGGAAAGGATGCAGTGCTTCAGCTCGCGTTTCAGATTCTCCGGAAAATCACTGATCTCCCGGATATGATCCGATATCATCTCCGATCCGATCACGATATGCCCCAAAAGCTGGCCCTCATCCGTATAATCATTCGCCGGAAAAGCCGACAATTCGCGCACCTTTCCTATGTCATGCAGAAGGGCTGCCGTGATCAGCAGGTCATGGTTTATGATGGGATAGGCCTTTGCATAATACGTGCAGAGCCCCGTCACGGAGAGCGTATGCTGCATGAGGCCTCCCACAAAGCCATGATGGATCAGCTTAGCCGCCGAGCTTTGGCGGAATGCCTTGATAAAGGCCTCATCCTTGACAAAAAAGCTTTCCAAAAGCTCGTGGAGATAGGGATTTTTTACGGATTCACAATACTTTAGGATTTCCCGGTACATCTCATCCCCGCTTCTCTCGCTTACGGGAAGATAATCCCCGGGGTCATATTCCCCTTCATTGGCTGCCCGGATCCTCTTCACATTGATCTGGATCTGGCTGTTATAGATCAATGCGTCTCCACCCACGAATATATAATCCAGATCCTTAAATTCACCGATCCCGCCGGAAGAAGGATCCCAGACCTTTCCCTCCACAGTCCCTGTCTTATCCTGCAGGGTCACTGTCAGGTACTCTTTTCCGTTTTTTGTCAGGGCAGTCGCCACGTGCTTGCAGAGATAAACGGCCGAAACCTTATCTCCTTCCTTCAATTCCCTTAAATATTTCATCCTTTAAGTCCCTCCCGGAAGCCTCTCGGAGCCGCCCCCTAAAGTAACCTCAAACGTCATCTCCATATATTCCCCTCTTGCATACCGGAGGACAGAAATTACGGCATCTTCCCCCGGATGGCTTTTTTCCATTACCTGGATATAATCCTCAAAGCACGTGATGTCATTTGTGCCAAACTTTGTGATCACGTCTCCGCCCTGAATGCCGGCCGCCATAGCCGGTGATCCAGATACCGTGCCGGTAACATACGCACCGGAAGGCACTCCCAGTTTATCCGAGATCTCCGGGGTCACATCCGAACCATAGATCCCCAGGAATGGCTGTTCCTGGGAATTGGCCAGTCTTTCGATCAGATTTTTGATGTCGGAGATAGAATAAGCCGTGATGAGATTTTCTGCCCCTTCCGCAGGGTACAGGCTGGTGATGATCCCCAGGATCCTTCCGCTGAAATCCAGCAGTACTCCGCTGGCCTCCGTGCTCCCGTAAATATCCGTTGTCAGAAGATGGAAGCTCCGGTCTGCCACCTGCTGCTGGATCGAATCCGAGGTAATGAAGCCGTAGATCTGGGATCCCGCGGTGCCCAGAGGGCTTCCTGCCGCGATGACCGGCCTGCCGGGCATATCCGACCGGGAGGAATTGCCCAGTACCGCCATGGACACAGCCTGCCTTGTCTCCTCAGAAAGATCGTTGATCCTGGCGCCGATGATGCAGAGCTCCGTATCATAATCCTCGCTGATCAGATGGGCATCTGCCTCCGCCCCGTTACAAAAGGTCACCGACATAAATTCTGCATCGCTGATCAGATCCTTGCTGGTCAGGATCAGGATCTCCCTGTTGTTGTCGGCTATAATGACTCCTGTCCCCTGGCTGCTGTATTCATATGTATTCTCAAACCAGTCTGTATTGGATACCGATCCTGTCACCGTGACCAGGCTCCGTTCCGTTTCCCTCACCACGTTCTTAAGCTCTGTATAAAGATGCTCATACTGCTCCGGCGTGATATTGACCTTATTGGTGATATTATTAATGACGGTCCTCGGCCTGTTTTCTGCCACAGCTGCCTCTTCCTGCCGGAGCTCTGCCTTATCCTCGGATACAGCGTCTGTATTCTTTTCCGGAAGAGCCTCACCGGCATGATCCTCTGGAAGAGCGTCGCCGGTACGGTCTTCTGAAAGGGTTTCGTTTTCCGAGACGGGATCCAAAGCCGGACTTCCCTCGTCATCATCAAGAATGCGTATGATCTCTGCCTTGGCGGAAATGCCCGGGATCGGAAGCTCCCTCAGGATGAGCATATAGGTCAGCGCCGCCACGGCGCCAAATACCACCGCCATTAAGACCGTAGTCAGAAAACGCCTGAAAAGACGCCGCTTATTGACCGGCTTTTCTTTTATCTTTTCCTTTATAAAGTCCGATGCCATATCTTTGCGCATTCTCCTCAGCTTGACGATATAACATTATAAGTTATAATTTTGCTATAGTAAACCCTCTTATCTTTATTGACTAATGCCATGAATGAGAAAGTACTTTCCAGATTAGAATATCATAAGATCATTTCGATGCTCACAGACCTGGCATCCACCAGGGAAGCCAAGGATCTGTGTGAAAATACCGTGCCACTAAAGGACCGGCATGAGATCGAGCGGCTCCAGGATGAGACAGAGGCGGCCCTGAACCGCATTTTCAAAAACGGTTCCCTGAAATTCGGCGGCGTCAAGAATATCCGGTCCGCCGTACAGAGCTCCGTACGCGAGTTCATCCTTTCTCCCATCGAGCTCATGGATATTGCCTCCACGCTGGAAACCTGCTCAAGGATCCGGCAGTACGGAAAGGATGCCCCGGAAGACATCCTCTCCGACCGCTTTGAATGCCTGGAGCCCATCCGTCCCCTTTCGGACAGCATCCGCCGCTCAATCCTCTCCGAGGAAGAGATCGCGGACGATGCATCCCCGGAGCTGAAGTCCATCCGCAGGAGGATCAAGCAGAGCAATGACCGGATCCGCTCTGAGCTCAATTCCATGATCAACGGGCCCTTAAGCGCTTACCTGATGGAGCCGGTGATCACCCAAAGAGGCGGCCGCTTCTGTGTCCCCGTACGCTCCGAGCATAAGGCGCAGGTTCCCGGCATGGTGCATGACACCTCCTCTACCGGGTCTACTTTATTCATCGAGCCGGCCGCTGCCGTAAAGCTGAATAATGACATCCGGGAGCTGATGCTGGCCGAAAAGGAAGAGATCAGCCGGATCCTTGCCAGCTTAAGCCAGGAGGTTTCTGACCATGCAGAGCAGCTTCTTTGTGATCTGGACATCCTGACGGAGCTGGATTATATCTTTGCCAGGGCTTCCCTTGCTGCCGACATGAATGCCATGCGGCCCATCTTCACGGATGACCTGCACTTTGAGCTGAAAAATGCCCGCCATCCCTTGATCCCTGCCAAAGATGTAGTCCCTATCCATGTCTGGCTGGGAAAAGATTTCCATCTACTGGTGGTCACCGGACCCAATACCGGCGGCAAGACCGTGACGCTGAAGACCGTAGGGCTGCTGCATCTTATGGGGCTTTCCGGGCTCTTTATCCCCGCTTCCGATGGATCTGAGCTCGCTCTTTTTGATGAGATCTTTGCTGATATCGGAGATGAACAGTCCATCGAACAGTCTCTGTCTACTTTTTCGTCCCATATGACAAATATCGTCTCTATCCTCCGGGCTTATACCAAGGATTCCCTATGCCTCTTTGATGAGCTGGGAGCCGGTACCGATCCGGAGGAGGGAGCCGCACTGGCACAGTCGATCCTGAATTTTCTCCATGTAAGAAATATCCGGACCATTGCCACAACCCACTACTCCGAGCTCAAGATCTATGCCCTCAATACCCCCGGGGTGGAAAATGCCTCCCAGGAGTTTGATGTGGAAACCCTGCAGCCTACATATCACCTGCTGATCGGCGTACCGGGCAAGAGCAATGCCTTTGCCATTTCAAAAAGGCTGGGGCTTCCCGGCTATGTGATCGAAGAAGCAGAACGCAGGATGGATGAGACAGACCGCTCTTTTGAGGATGTGCTAGACCGGCTGGACAATGCCAGAAAAGAGCTGGAGGATGTCCGGCGCGAAGCCGATACCGAGCGAAAAAGGGCGGAAGAACTGCGTAAAGAGCTGGACCGGAAATATTCAAGGCTGGAAAAGGATCATGACCGGATCCTGTCTGATGCAAAGGAGGAAGCCCGGCAGATCCTTGCCTCCGCCAAAGAAGAAGCCGATGCGGCTCTCCGCAACATACAGAAATACGGCCTTTCTGCAGACAAGGAGGGCATCCGTGCCCTGGAGGCCGACCGCAGCAGGCTCCGGGAATCCCTGAAGGAAAAGGATACCGGATCCTCCTCCGGAAGGACTTCCGGCATCGAGCCCGGAAAGATCCGGCTCGGCATGCCCGTGGAGATCGTCTCCAGCGGCTTCAAGGGCACGGTATCCACCCTGCCTGACCACAAGGGCAATCTTGTGGTTCTTTGTGGTATAATCAAGTACAGGACGAACTGTGCCGATCTTACAGAAACTACGCTGAAGGATCCCTACGATAAGAAGACGGCCGCAAAGCCTTCTTCGGGCGCAGGCCTCAGCCATGCCATGACCATCTCCCCGGAGCTCAATATCATCGGGCAGACGACATCGGATGGCATCTCCCGTCTCATCAAATATCTGGATGAAGCATATATGTCGCATCTGGAGGAGGTACGGATCGTCCATGGCAAAGGCACCGGCGCCCTTCGCAATGCCGTACGTGATGAATTGAAAAAGATCCGTTATGTAAAAAGCTTCCGCAGCGGAGAATACGGCGAGGGCGATGCCGGAGTCACCGTCGTGACACTCAAAAAATAAATTAGGAGGCCATCATGGCATTTAAGCAAAAGGTACTGATCGTAGACGATGATGAGAATATCGCAGAGCTGATATCCCTTTATTTTACAAAGGAATGCTTTGATATCATGATCGCGGGGGATGGGGAACAGGCTCTCAAGGCCTTTGACAGCTACCGTCCGGACCTGATCCTTTTAGACCTGATGCTCCCCGGCATGGACGGCTACCAGGTCTGCCGGGAGATCCGGGCCAAAAGTACCGTGCCCATCATCATGCTTTCCGCAAAAGGCGAGGTCTTTGATAAGGTACTGGGCCTGGAGCTTGGCGCCGATGATTATATGGAGAAGCCCTTTGATTCCAAAGAGCTCATCGCCAGGGCAAAGGCTGTGCTCCGCCGGAGCCATCCCCAGACGGAGGCTTCGGAGGCAAACGATGCAAAGATCGTCTCCTATCCTGACCTGACCATCAACCTGACCAATTATTCCGTGCTTTATTACGGCAAAAGCGTCGACATGCCGCCGAAGGAGATCGAGCTTCTCTTTTTCCTTGCCTCCTCCCCCAACCAGGTCTTTACCAGGGAGCAGGTGCTGGATAACATCTGGGGCTATGATTACCTCGGGGATTCCAGGACGGTAGACGTGCATATCAAAAGGCTCAGGGAGAAATTCAAGGATCATGCCTCCTGGCGGATTTCCACAGTCTGGGGGATCGGCTACAAGTTTGAGATCCTATGAAGCTCCATAAGACACTTTATCTGAAGCTGCTCCTGACCTATCTGGCTTTCGGCATTTTAAGCCTACTTTTGGTCTCCAGTTTATTCCGCCGGATCGTGCTGAAAGACCTTACGAAAAGCCAGGCAGACAGCCTGTACCGTGAAGCCCAGCTGGTGGCTTCCGATTACGCCCTCAAGACCCGCCAGGGAAAAGAGGCGCTGAATAATGCCAGATCACAGCTTAAGGCCATTGATACCTATATCAATGCAGAGATCCGGGTCATAGACAGCAGCGGCCATCAGATCCTGGATTCCAGGGAAGGCTCATCCGAAAAGACGGACTTCCCGGATTTCGATCCCACCTCCTCCGGCACCTATTATATGACGGATGACTTCTTCGGCGCCTACGATGAAACGATGCTGAGCGTCTTTTATCCCATCACCTCCAATTTCCGCGTCGTCGGATATGTGATCTTCCACCTGCCCATGTCCCAGATCTACGCCTCCCTGGAACGCATCATGAATACCTGCTATCTGGTCATGGCTTCCGTGCTTCTGCTGAGCCTGATCCTGCTGGTCTTCTTTACCTATATCGTATACCGGCCGCTGCGTAAGATCACCCATGCGGCAGAGGAATATGCCCGGGGAAACATGACCTATGAGCCTGGCGTAAACAGAAGGGATGAGATCGGATACCTTTCCGACACCCTCCACTACATGGCCAGCGAGATCGCCCGCACCGGAGATGACCAGCGCAAATTCATTGCCAATGTTTCCCATGATTTCCGATCCCCCCTGACCTCGATCCAGGGATACCTCACGGCCATGATCGACGGTACGATCCCCCAGGAGCTATATGAAAAATACCTCCGCATCGTGCTGAATGAGACCGACCGGCTGACAAAGCTCACCAACGGCCTTCTGGAGCTGAATGCCCTGGATCCGGGCGGCATGGTGCTTTCCTTCTCTGATTTTGATATCAATGCCGTGATCAAGCAGACCTGCGAAACCTTTAAAGTGCAGTGTGATAAGAAAAAGATCTCCATTGAGCTGATCCTAAGCGGTACAAGCCTCTATGTCCATGCAGACAAAGGAAAGATCCAGCAGGCGATCTACAACCTCCTGGACAATGCCATTAAATTCTCCCACAATAATTCCATGATCCGGATCGAGACCACAGAAAAAAATGACAAGGTTTTTATCTCCGTAAAGGATTCCGGCATCGGCATTCCCAAGGATGCACAGAGCCGGATCTACGACCGCTTCTATAAAACAGATCTCTCCCGTGGAAAGGACAAAAAAGGCACCGGCCTTGGCCTTTCGATCACGAGAGAGATCATATTGGCACATAATCAAAACATCAATGTCATATCTACGGAGGGCGTAGGAAGCGAGTTCATCTTCACCGTAGCCCGCTCCAAGGATATGGAAGAATAGATCCGGTCCCTACAGATCGTAATAATAAGCAAATTCCGCAGGATTCGGTATGCGCGAGATTTCCGATTCATCCTTTCTCCTGCGCAGGATAAGCTGATTTAAGAGCCTTTCCGGGAAAACTCCTCCCTCCAGCAGATAATCATGATCCTGCTCCAGAGCCTCCAGGGCCTCCTTCAGGCTCCCCGGCAGGCTTTCGATCTTCGCCTTTTCCGCCTCCGGAAGCGCAAAAAGATTATAGTCATAAGGACCCCACCCCTTTTCATGGGGATCGATCTGATGCCGGATCCCATCCAGTCCGGCCATGAGGATTGCGGCATAGGCATAATAAGGATTGCAGGTCGCATCCGGATTACGAAGCTCAAACCTCTTCACCTCAGGAGTTTTGGCATATTTGGGGATGCGCACCACCGCACTCCGGTTCGCCGTGGCATATCCGATGGTGACCGGAGCCTCAAAGCCCGGCACCAGGCGCTTGTAGGAATTCGTGGATGGATTCGTGATGGCACACAGGGAGCGTGCGTGCTTAAGAAGGCCGCCGATAAAATGTAAAGCTTTATCCGACAGCTGGGCATATCCTTCCGGATCATAAAATACCGGCTTCCCGTCCTTCATCAGCAGCATATGCACATGCATGCCGGATCCTGCCTCACCATACAGCGGCTTCGGCATAAAGGTGGCAGTACAGCCGTTTTTCATGGCTTCATTTTTGATCACATATTTCGCCGCCATGGTACCGTCTGCCAGCTCAAGCATATCGCCCAGCTCCACTTCGATCTCCATCTGCCCGCTGCCGCCCACCTCATGATGGTGGTATTTCACATCTATGCCCCATTCCTTCAGTGACATGCACATCCGGCTTCTCAGGTCGCTTCGGATATCCATAGGCAGGCAGCTGTGGTAGCCTCCTCCCCCGGGGAGCTGGTAGCCGTTGTTGTTGGCTTCTTCTCCGGACTCCCATTGGGACTGCCTGGCCGAGATCCGGAATTCCATATGATTCGGCTTTGTATCATACCGGACCCGGTCAAAAAGATAAAATTCGTATTCCGGGCCGATGACCATGCGGTCTGCGATCCCCTGCTCCTTCATGTATTCCAGGGCGCGTATGGCCACATTTCTCGGATATTGGTCAAACGGACGGTTTTCCGGCAGATCGATGACCCTTACATCCCCGATCATGGACAGGGTTGGGATCTCACTGTAGGGATCGATCACGGCGGAATCCAGCACCGGCACAAATACCATATCGCTGTTTTCCAAAGGAGCATAGCCGTAATTGGATCCGTCAAAGCCGATCCCCTGCTCCATCGTGGCCTCCCCCAGTTTTTCTGCCGGGATGCTGAGGTGCCTCCACCGGCCGTCTATATCCGTCAGCTTGAAATCGACGATCCGTATTCCATGGTACTCGATCATGTTTAATACATCCTGCAGCCTGGACGTCTGTGATCCTGTCATATGATCCCTCCCTTTGTCATGGATAATTCATGTAAATAAAACATAACTGTCCAGGAAGCCTGAACAGCCATGAGAATACTGCTGGCGACGGGGGTCGAACCCGTACGATGTTACCATCACGGGATTTTAAGTCCCGTGCGTCTGCCAATTCCGCCACGCCAGCAAAAGCTTATTTAAAACCTCAATACGACAGCGCCAAAGGGTGGAAGCGTAAAGCCCACCGAATAAGGCTGGTTGTCCCAGGGCGTCTCATCCGCCTTGAGCACTTCAGGGATCTCCGTCCCGTTGCCGCCATATTTCTTATCGTCACTATTGAGCACGAGGGTATACTTGCCCAGATTCGGCACGCCTACCCGATAATCCGTGCGCTCCATGGGAGTGAAGTTCACCACAAAGACCAGGCTGTCCTTTCCCTTGGAATTCATCCTCATGAAGGAATAGAGGCTCTTCTCCGTATCATCCGCATTGATCCATTTGAAGCCGTCATTGGAATTATCAAATTCCCACATGGCACTGTACTTCCGGTACAGCCTGAGCAGGTCGCCCACGAAAAGCTTCATGCCGGCATGAAGGGGATCGGCCAAACAATACCAGTCCAGCTCCCTCGCTTCGCTCCACTCCCTTTCCTGGGCAAATTCCTGGCCCATGAATAAGAGCTTCTTGCCGCAATGCCCAAACATGAAGGCGTAGCCTGCCCGGAGATTTGCAAATTTATCTACCGTAAAGCCCGGCATCTTCATCAGCATGGAGCATTTCAGATGCACAACCTCATCATGGCTCAGGACCAGGATATAATTCTCGGAAGAATTATAGCTCATGGCAAAAGTCATCTTATAATGGTTGTCCTTGCGGAAATACGGATCCAGCTTCATATAGTCACAGAAGTCATGCATCCATCCCATATTCCATTTGAAGGAGAATCCAAGCCCGTCGTCTTCCGGCCTTCCGGTCACCTTCGGCCAGGCCGTGGATTCCTCGGCGATCATCACTACCCCGGGAAATGCCCCGAGGATCTCTGAATTCAGATGCTTGAAAAACTCGATCGCCTCCAGATTTTTATTTCCGCCATATTTATTGGCTACCCACTGGCCGTTTTTCTTTCCGTAATCCAGGTAGAGCATGGAAGCCACCGCATCCACCCTGAGCCCATCCACATGAAATTCCCTCATCCAGTAATTGGCATTGCCGATCAGGAAATTCTTGACCTCGTTCTTTCCGTAGTCAAAGATCTTTGTGCCCCAGTCCGGATGCTCTCCCTTCTTCGGATCCGCGTATTCATAGAGCGGAGAGCCGTCAAACATAGCCAGCCCATGGGCATCCCTCGGGAAATGAGCCGGTACCCAGTCCAGTATCACGCCGATCTTATTCTTATGAAGGGTATCGATCATATACCGGAAGTCGTCCGGATTCCCATACCTGGAGGTGGGGGCGTAATAACCGGTCACCTGATAGCCCCAGGATCCGTCAAAGGGATACTCTGCCATGCCCATCAGCTCCACATGGGTATAAGGCATCTCCTTCAGATACTCCACCAAGCGGTCTGTGAACTCGCGGTAGGAATAAAAGCCGTCATTTTCGGGGATGGGATGCCGCATCCAAGACCCCAGGTGTACCTCATAGATCGCCATGGGCTCCCGGTTCATGTCAAGCTTTTCCCGGCGCTTCATCCAGGCAGAATCCGTCCATTTGAAGTGGCTGAGGTCAAATGTCCTTGATGCGGTGCCGGGGCGCTCCTCTGCATAGTTTGCATATGGATCTGCTTTATACAGGCCTTCTCCCGACTCTGACACGATATAATATTTGTACATCTGGTTTTCCGTGACTCCGGGGATGAATACGGTCCATATGCCGATGTCTTCCATGCGCTGCATGGGACTGGCTTCCATCTGCCAGCCGTTCATATCTCCTACAACGCTCACATATCTGGCATTTGGAGCCCAGACAGCGAAGAAATAACCCTTTTCCCCGTTTTCCTCCGACGGATGGGCACCCAGCTTTTTATAGATCTCATAATGAATGCCTTCTCCAAAAAGATAAGCATCCATGCTGCTGATATAAACTTTTTCGAGCTTTGCCTCGGCCTTCGGCTTCGCTTCAGCCTTTGTTTTAGGAGCCGGCTTTGATCTAGAGACAGACTTTGCCGCCTTATTTCCCGCTTTTTTCTTTTGATTCTGAACGCTGTCTGATCCTGCCATAACTCAACTCCCGTAAATCGATTGATCTGTCATTTATTTTCTCCGGACGAAATCCTTTTCCCGGATGATAATGAAGTCTTCTTTATTATACCTCTTTCCAAACAATACATCCATCAAATGTGAGACATTCTTTTTATCCACATGCCGGATGGCGGCATCCACGATCTCTTCCACCTCTTCCAGGGTCACGAGATGGTCTGCCGTCTGTCTTTCGTCGATCCTGCTGTAAAGAGCAAGCTTCCCGAGATCATCTATGATATATTCCCTCTCGTTGGCATAATCCTGGGCATGGCTTACCAGGTCATCGTTGGTGAATTTGGGAATATCCAGCATCACATTAAACACGCGGGAGAAGGAAGCATATCTCTTCGGAAAATCCCGCATGGCATTGCGGGTATCCTCCAATATGACGAGGATAGTGAGCTCCTGCTCGGCAAGCACGGAAATCATTGTCTTGATGGTGCTGTCCGAAAGCCTTCCCGCCCTGCCGATCACCAGCACGGCATCATCCAGCGTATGCAGGGACTTCTCAATATTCTTTGTATTAAACACCTCAGCATCGATCTTGGCCACCCTGCTTCCAAGCTCAGGATTCTTCATCTGCTGATCGCTTACGACTGCCTGCACCAGGCCTTCCCTTAAAGCCGCCTCGCTGCCGGTGATCACGACATTTCCATGAGAGCCTGTCATGCTGATCTTTGCGATATTTCTTTCCAGCCTCTCCTGCATGCCCCCGATCAGCAGGAACGGTCCATATGCGTTCTGCTCCGCCTCTGTCAGAGGATGGACTTCTTCAAAGGAGACCAGATCCTTCGGCGTCTCATCCCGGCCTTCCTCCTCCGGATCATCCTCTCCCCCTGTAGCGGCACCGGCTGCAAAGGCCTGAATGACCGGCACCTTCTCCGGCTCCTTCTTCCTTACGGGCTCCGGCCCTGCCTGTGCCTCTTCCTCCGGGATCCGCTCCGGCTCACGGACTATCTCCTGCCCTGCCTGCGCTTCTTCCTCCGGAATCTGCTCCAGCATTACCGGCTGATCTTCCGCCTGGTTTTGGACGGGTTCCGGCTTCACCTGTTCTTCTTCCGCCTGGCTCTTTACCAGGTCCGGCTTAATGATCTCCCCTGTCTTATCCCCTACCGCCAGCTTCGGAGGACGCATGACTTCGAATTTCGGCACATCCGAGCTTACCGTCATGGCCGGGATCTTATATCCCGGGATATCCTTCTCCATCTGCTTTACGATATCATTCGTTTGCTCGAAGGATTTCCGTCTGGCCTCGTTGAGCCGTTTCTGCTGGCCTTCCTCCATGATCTTATCCCACTGTGCCAGCACTGTGCCCAGATCCATCTGTCCGGTGATCTGCTTCTCAAGCTCCGCCGGCCCATCCGGTATGTTCATCGTCATCTGCCCGTCCGGGCTTTCAGAAAGGCTGTTTTTGAAAACATCCGGGGTGATGACCTGATAACGGATATTCGTAGCGGCAGGCTTATCAAATGCGCCGGACCTGTCTTCCGGTTTATTCAGCTTGGGATGCTCTCCCACATTCTGCTTTTCCAGGGTCCGAAGCGTCGGCGTTTCCTTTACGGCCTCCGGGGTTTTGACCTGCATGGGCTCCAGAATGACCCTCTTGTCCGGCTGCTCTTCGGGCTGCTCATCCTCTGCCTCAGGATTCTGCTCCTCGGGTAAGATCTCCGTCATGCCGGAATCCGGCTCAGCAGGAATCCGCTCCTCCTGCTCAAAGATCGGCTCTCCCGTGCGTTCCTGGAGCTCGTCAATATTTGCTTTCAGTTCGGCCTGCAGATTGATGGTACTGAATTTATCCACATTGACCGATATTTCTGCCTGATTATCCGGAAATTCCGGCAGGACCTGCTTGTCCGGCATACGGATGGTGGGCTGATTGGACGGCTGCACCTGCCTGACCTCGATGGACATGGGCTGGCTTTGTCCGCCCTGGCCCGGGTAGGCGTTTTCTGCCGGATAGCCCTGGACAGCTTCCTGCCCGGATCCATAGTACTGGGGTTCTGCCTGGCCGTATCCATTCTGCTGCTCGTAATAAAACGGCTGGCTCTCTCCCGTCACCGCGCTGGCCGTATCCAGATATTTCATTTTCAGTTCTTTTGCCCTGGTCACATAGGGACCGCTTACAAAACACAGGATGATCTCATCACAGGCATTGATGCATTTCTGGGACTGGCCTGTTTGATGATACAGGGTCGCCAGCTCAAAGGCCCATTTTTCTGTAAAATCCCTGAAATAGCTGCCCCTGAATTCCTCCAGAAGCTCGATCCTCTCTTCCTTGCTGGCTTCTGTCACAAGAAGCATCCTGTACTGAAGGGCATATCTGTCCGGATCATCCGGGGAAAGCTTCATGAACTCTTCCAGATAGCGGATCGCATAGCCCAGCTGGTTCATCTTGATCGCCAGCTCACACAGGTCGTAGACGATTTTCCGCTTGATCGGATCGTCCGGATCCTTGCGGTAAGCGATGGCCAGCACCTGGAACGCGTCTTCATAGCGTTTTGTTACCTTATATACCTCGCTGACGACCCTGAGCGTACGTATGCTTCGCTCATTCCTCCAGTCTATGGTATCCGCGATGTCCATCGCATCTGTAAACTCACCCTTTTCCGCCAGTGACGTGATCTGATCGATACGGACTCTTCTTTCGTATTTGTCCACGGTTCCAGTACTTCCTTCCTCTGTGCCTGAATATCTGTGTTATTTCCCTAAACCTTGTGGCCTGAGCACCGTTTTTGATGTGAATTGTAGCACATCTTGTGCTCTGCACACTCGTCATCAGTTTAGCATAGAGGTATATTGTTGTCAAAATAATCTGCTAATTTCGCAAATTCCGATAATGAAAGCTCTTCCCCGCGCACATTCATGGGTTTTCCAAGCATGGCAAGGCCTGATGCGGCCATCTCTTTTGAAAGCCCAAGCCCCGCCGCGTTTTTCAGTCCGTTAGCAAGCGTCTTCCTCCTCTGTTCAAACGATGCATGGATCAGGGAAAAGAGAAGCTTCTCATTCCGGACGGATACAGCAGGCTCTTCCCTCAAAGCCAGATTCAACACGGCAGAGGTCACGGCAGGCTCCGGCACGAAGCATTCCGGCGGTACGAAAAACATGATCTCCGGCCTGGCATAATACTGTACGGCCAGAGAAAGCGACCCGTATTCCCGGCTGCCGGGACCGGAGCAGATGCGGTCTGCCACCTCCTTTTGGACCATTACGGTGATAGAGCGGATGGAAGCCCTGCTTTCCAAAAGCTTCATGATGATGGGCGTCGTGATATAATATGGAAGATTCGCCACGATCTTGCAGGTTCCCCCGGGCTTCCTTTCCCCGATCAGTGCCTGGATATCCGTTTTTAGGATATCCTGGTTGATCACTTCCACATTGCTAAGGTCTGACAGCTGCTCAGAAAGGATCGGCAGGAGCTTCTTATCCAGCTCCACGGCGGTGACAAAGCCTGCCTTCATGCAAAGCCTCCGGGTAAGTGTCCCGATCCCGGGGCCGATCTCGATCACATAATCATCGCCCGAAACCTGCGCCGCATCTACGATCTGATCCAGGACGGCCGGATCGGCAAGGAAATTCTGCCCATACCGCTTGCTGGTATGGATTCCCTGCTGTCGAAGATAGGCCTTCAGCTCTCCCGCATGCTTAAGATCAGGCACGGCCGGCCTCTCTTACTTTGATCCGGTAAAGCCTCAGGGCATTCTCTTTTGTTCTCTCACAGACCTCCTCCGGCGTGATGCCCTTCAGCTGGGCGATCTTTTCCGCCACATATTGTAGATTGCCGGAATGATTCCGTTTTCCCCGGTTCGGCTCCGGAGAAAGATACGGGCTGTCTGTCTCCAGGACGATGCTTTCTAAAGGGAGATCCCGGGCGGCTTCCTGAAGTTTCCTTCCATTCTTAAAGGTAACCACTCCCCCGATGCCGATCAAAAATCCCAGCTTCACATACTTCTGTGCTTCTTCTTTGGCATAGGAAAAGCAATGGACGATCCCAAAATCCCTCCCCTCCCTTTTCCCATACAATTCGTTCAGGACGCGCCAGGTATCTGCCGCGGCGTCCCGGCTGTGGACCACGATGGGAAGCCCAAGCCTTTCTGCCAGGCTGATCTGTGCCCGGAACCACTTCTCCTGCACTTCCTTCGGAGGATTTCCTTCGGAATAATCAAAGCCGATCTCCCCGATGGCGCAGATTTTCGGGTTTTTTCCGGCTATTTCCGCTATTTCATCCAGATTTTCTTCTGTCAGGCCGCCTACGCATTCCGGGTGCACGCCGAGGGCACCGTAGAAATAATCATATTTTCTGGTCAGCTCGTCCGTAGCCCGGACGGAATCCATGTCCGCCGCGATATTGACTACATAGCCGATCCCTGCTTCCGGCAGGACTTTTTCCAAAAGCTCCTCCCGGTCGGCATCAAACCGGTCATCATCATAATGCGCATGTGTTTCAAATATCATTCTGTTTCCGATCCTTCCTTTTTTCCTGATATTTCGTCTCGATCTTGTGCCAGATCATGTCCTTATAGATGAAATCCATTATGGCGGCAAAGGGCACCGCAAAAAGGATCCCCATGACGCCGAACATCCTGCCGCCCACGATCAGCACGACCAGGATCCATAGGGAAGATACGCCAAGGGTGCCTCCAAAAAATTTAGGCTTAAAGACATAGCCGTCGATGATCTGCAAAATGATCGTAAAAATAAGAAACCAAAGGGCATCCCAGGGATTCACCAAAAGAAGGATCAGGCCGCCCACGATGGCTCCTGCCACAGGGCCGAAGGTCGGTGCCAGGTTTGTCACCCCCACGATGGTGGAGATCAGGATCTTATAAGGGATCCCGGCTATGGTCATAAAGGTAAAATTGGCAATGCCTACGATCAGCCCGTCCAGAAAATCCCCTACCACGTAGCGGATGGTAAGGGTATTGCAGCGCTTCCAGAAATCGATGGTGCTGTCATAGCGCTTTTCCGGAAGGATGGCATGAAGAATATACCGCATGGTCTTAAAGATCCGGAGCTTATCGCAAAGAAAATAAATCGCCATGATGAACGAAACCACAAGGTTAAAGATATTGCCGCCGATATGAATGGACGTGGTCGCGATATTTCCGATGTTTTTGGGCAGGGCATCCGTCAGCCATCCCAGGAGCGTATCCCCGATGGTTGTCAGCTCCGACAGATCCATATCGTTTTTTGCCGCATCACGGCTGAGCCGGTTGAGAAGCCTCTGGAAGGAGGTCGCATATGCATCTGCATTTTCAAAGAATCCGCCGATGCTGTTGACCAGCTGGGGGATCAGGGATACCAGGAGCACCACGGCGAGCACCACGACAATGAAGGCGGTGATAAAGACGGACACATACCTTCTTGTAAGCTCTGTTTTGATCCTGGAAGTAAGCAGCCGGTCAAAGATCTTTACCACCGGATCCAGCACGTAGGCAATGACAATGGCCACAAGCACCGGCGACAGAAGGCTGACCAGCTTGGATATGGCCACGAAGATCCAGGTGATATGCGTCAATATGAAGTAAAGCACCACGGCAGAGCAGGTCGCTACCGTATATGCCACCCATCTCTTATCAAGCCAGTTTTTATCAAATTTCATGGCCTTTTCTCCCGTCTGTTATGAAGTGACCTTTGTCAAGAGGTAAATTTCAACTCGCTTTTCTTCTCTTGAACAGTCACATTTGTTTGTTTTTGACAACATCTGGCAAGAGCCATTCTAACAGTCTCCGGCATGTAGCCACTCTGTTATTC
>JAILLN010000053.1 GCA_024693135.1 Lachnospiraceae bacterium
GACCCCCCGTGGACTGCGGGGTGGATAGGGCGGATGTGGAAGCGCGGCGACGCGCGGAGCTGACCGCCACTAATAGGTCGATGGCTTGTCCTCGGCCGTATGTGCCGGAAGGCGCTGGATGCGTTCAATGTTCAGTTTTTGAGGTATTTGGCCCAGTGGCTCAGTTGGTTAGAGCGCCGCCCTGTCACGGCGGAGGTCGTCGGTTCAAGTCCGTCCTGGGTCGTTAGTTCGGGATCATAGCTCAGCTGGGAGAGCACTTGCCTTACAAGCAAGGGGTCACAGGTTCGAGCCCTGTTGGTCCCACTTGTATTTTTTATGCGGGTCTCTCCTTCCTGCAAATGCCGATGTGGCTCAATTGGCAGAGCAGCTGATTTGTAATCAGCAGGTTAACGGTTCGAGTCCGCTCATCGGCTTTTATATTTGAATAAGGGTGGTTTCCCGAGTGGCCAAAGGGGACAGACTGTAAATCTGCTGGCTCAGCCTTCGGTGGTTCGAATCCACCACCACCCATTTTTCATTCTTTATTCAAAAAGCTGAAGAAGACGATCGCGTCTTCAAACGACGCGGGGTGGAGCAGTCTGGAAGCTCGTCGGGCTCATAACCCGAAGGTCATAGGTTCAAATCCTATCCCCGCTATTTGGGAAAGATCAAGGCAGTGCTTTGGCTTCCCATAAAATAGTAAATGCCCTGATAGCTCAGTTGGTAGAGCAAGGGACTGAAAATCCCTGTGTCGCCGGTTCGATTCCTGCTTAGGGCACACGAAACAGCCAGACAGATCGTCTGGCTGTTTTGTTTCCTTGTTTTTTATAGAAAATATTGATATGATGAAAGCTGTTTAACCCGATATTTACCCATAGATATAACTGCAGGGTATTTTTTGGAAACCGCATTGCATACGGCCGTTTTTCTTCGGCCGGGTTTATTACATGAAAGGATTGATATGAAGGTATTGGTTACAGGCGGAACCGGCATGGTAGGTTCTCATTTCATGAGAAGCTATCTGGAGGAAGGAGCAGAAGTTTATGGTATAGCGAGAAATTCTGCATCCAGCCGCATGTCCGCGATCCAGGATGACAGGATCATCCGGTGCGATATCCTAGAAAGGGATGCACTGATGAAGCATTTTATGAGGATCAAGCCGGATATCGTGATCCATATGGCTGCCCAGGCTTTTAATGGAGATTCCTGGAATTTGGAGTATGTCACACATATGACGAATTATCAGGGAACGCTGAATGTATTGTATTGTGCACATGAAGTGGTTCCTGAGGCGAAGATCCTGCTCGCCTGTTCTTCTGCAGAATACGGGAATATTACGGAAGCAGACTGTCCGCTGAAGGAAGACCGGCTTCTGACGCCCCATACGCCATATGGGGTATCAAAGGTTGGTGTGGAGAATCTGGGACGTCAATATGCGCTGAATTATAGCATGAAGGTATACCTTCCCCGGATGTTCATCCATGTGGGCACAGGGCATCCTCCTGCAACCGCCATCCAGAATTTTGCACGCCAGCTTGCATTGATCAAGAAAGGCGTGATCCCGCCCGAGATCCATGTAGGAAACCTGGAAACAGCCAGGGATTTCATTGATGTCCGGGACGGGGTAAAAGCCATGCGTCTTCTGATGGAGAAGGGAAAAGTCGCTGATCCGGTGAATATCTGTAATGGAAAGGCGGAAAAGATAAGGGATATTTTGGATACCCTGATCGAAATATCCGGCACGAAGGCAGAAGTCATACCGGATCCGAAGTACTTCCGCGTGGCAGACGAGCCTTTGCTTTTGGGTGACGATACAAAGATCCGTGCATTGGGATATGAGAGAGGCTATACGATGCGGCAGACCCTGGAGGATGTGTTCCGGGATTGGGAAGGAAGGATCTGAAGGGCATGAATTATCCTGAAACAAAAGAATTTGAAAACGTAACCATCCTGCTTCCTGCCATGGATGAGACCTATTCCCTGGAAAAAACCGTGGATACCATTGTCCATACCTGTTCCAGGCAGGATCTGGCAGAATTCATTCTGCTACTATGCGATAGGACGACACAGGAGACACGTAAAACAGCAGAAATGCTGATAAGCCGGTATGCGGGCAAGGTACCGGTTTATATTCACGAGCAGACGCTTCCCTTTGTCGGCGGTGCCATCCGGGAAGGGATCGGCCTGGCCAGAGGCTCTCATGTGGTCATGATGTCCAGCGACCTGGAAACGGATCCCAATGTGATCCGGAGATTTATAAAAGGGGCAAAAAAATATCCGGACAGGATCATTACGGCAACCAGATGGCGCAAAGGAGGAGGCTTCGAAAACTATAATAAGGTCAAGCTTGTCTGTAATCTGATCTTTGAGCGGAGCATTGGCATATTTTATGGAGTCGGGCTGACGGATCTTACTTATGCATACCGTATTTTCCCCACCAGGCTGATGCAGTCTATCGCCTGGGAAGAGCTGAAGCATCCTTTTTTCCTGGAGACAGCCTTAAAGCCGCTGCGTCTGGGCGTCCGGTTTGTGGAAACCCCTGCGCATTGGGCGGCCAGGACGGAGGGAGAATCCCAGAACAGCTTCCTTGCCAATTTCAAATATTTTCGGACTGCTTTCCACAACCGTTTCCTGAAGCCGGAACAGATCCTTAAAGTGGGGACTGATGTCTGACAATAATAAGAAGAAAACAAACAGAATCCCGTTCCAGACAGATCTGGACAGGAGCAGGGTTCTTACCCTGGCAGGCTTTGCGGTCATCGTATTGATCCTTGGCTGGCAGTCTGATGATGCATATCACGGATATGTCATGGTAAAGCATCTGATCGAGGGAAACGGGTTTGTATATAATATCGGGGAACGGGTCTGTGCTACAACAAGCCCGCTCTATACTCTTTCTGCCGCGATTCCTTATCTCATCACCCGGGAAATGTTTTTTACCACGCTTCTTCTGGATGTGTTGTATTCCCTGTTTGCTTATTATATTTTTGCATTCCAGCTTTGCCGCACCAGGGAGCAGGTTCTGACCGGATTTATTGCCATGGTGGGAAGCAAGGCTTTTATGAGCTATACCACATCGGGACTGGAAAACAGCCTGATGTATCTTCTGGCCGCCCTATTCCTTTGGCAGTATTATACCCGTGACTGGTTCTCCAAAAAAAATCTGCTGAGGCTTGCCTTTACCTTCAGCGGCATAGCCCTGGTCAGGATGGACCTGACGTTGATGTTCATTCCCATGATCGTATATATTTTCCTGCAAAGAAGGGAAAAAGCCAGCTTACTTTCGGCAGTGGGGATCACCTTTGCGGGACTGTCTCCTTTTATTGCCTGGGAACTCTTTTCCCTGATCTATTTCGGCTTTCCTTTTCCCAATACGGCATATGTAAAGATCGGAACCGGAATATCCCTGCTGGAATACGTAAAGCACGGCCTTCTGTATGTTTGGTATACGGCGTTGGATGATATCGTCGTGCTTCTGGTTCCTGCCGCCTTCGTTATAGTCACGGTCATCATCCGGAAGCCGAAATATCTTCTCGCATCGGCCGGGATCCTTTTATATGGTCTTTATGTGGTGAGGATCGGCGGGGACTTTATGATGGGAAGGCATTTTACCGTCATGCTGTTTGTCAGCATCCTTTCTATCATTATGCTGGAAAACCGCGAAAGAGACTACTTTGATACCATCCGGAAGATTCGGTATGGTTTTGGGATCCTTGTCATATCCAGTGTGGTATGGTCCTTCACATTCGGCTCGGTCATTGGTTCCCAATATCTGTATGGACATAAGTACAGTTCCTCCATATCGGATGAAAGAGAGAATTATTCAAATACCACGGGTTTTTATAATAACTTGAAATCACTCAAGGACAACGGCCGGATGTGCGTGCAGGATACCTGGAACAATAATGCTACGGATGAGATCCGGGAGAGGGGAAGCAGGGGCGATATCATTGAAAATGCCGCCGGCATCCTGGTTTATTACAATTCCGACCTGTACCTGAACGATACCTACTGCCTGGGCGATCCCCTGATGTCAAAGCTTCCGGCAGTCTACGACCCGAATTGGAGAGTAGGACATCTGAGAAGGAAGGTGCCGGAGGGATATTCGGAAAGCGTGCGCCATGACAGCAACGAGATCAAGGATCCTGCTCTCCATGAGTATTATGATAAGATCCGCCTGATCACAAGGGGAGAGATTTTTGCGCCAGAGCGGATTCGGACCATCATTGACATGAATCTGGGAAAATACGATCATTTGGTAGAGGAGTATGAAGCGGGAAATGAATAAGAGAATGGTGATCATATTGGGTGTATTCCTGCTTTTTACTCTTGTCTTTGCCGGCTGTGGAAAAAGGAAAGAGGAGCAGGTTCCGGAAAGCCTTCCGGAAGAGGTTTCCAAGGAGGAACCAGAGCCGGAAGAAGCCGTTGAGGAGGAACCGGAGGAGCCGGAGCTTACTTCGGAGGAGCTGGCCGAGATCGAAAAGGAAGAAAAGCGGGAAAAAATAAGAAATATCAGCCTTTCCATTTCCTTTGGGGATTCCCGGGAAATCCTGGATGGGGAGACCGTCAACGGATGGCTTGAAGAAGAGCCGGACGGTACCTATGGCATCCGGGAGGAGGATGTGAGGGAGTATGTCAACGGCCTTTCCAAAAAATATGATACCTTCGGCATATCCAGGAAATTCCGCACCCATAACGGGGATACGGTCACCGTGACGGGCGGGGATTATGGCTGGTGGATGAACCGGCCGGAGACTACCCAGCAGCTCTGCGAACGGATTCTTTCCGGGGAAAGCGGGGAATTTGAACCGGTGTATTATGGGACCGGCCTGTATTGGGGAGAAAATGACATCGGAAATACCTATGTAGAGATCAATACCAGGGAACAGCACCTGTATGTGTGGAAGGATGGAAGCAGGGTATATGACTCGGATTTTGTATCCGGCGGGCTCATGAAAGGCAACTCCACCCCGGATGGGACATATGCCATCACCTATAAGGAACGGGATGCAACCTTAGTGGGGGAGAATTATTCCTCCGCCGTGAAATACTGGATGCCGTTTAATGGAAATATCGGCATGCACGATGCCCCTTGGAGGGATGCTTTTGGAGGACATATTTATTATATGAACGGCTCTCATGGCTGTGTGAACCTGCCGACAAAGGCAGCCGCGGATATCTATGAGATCGTGACGAAGGGGGAGCCGGTGGTGGTATATGGCGGCATTTCAAAAGAAGACGCCGTCGCCTCCATGACAGCAGAAGAAAAAGAGCAGGCAATGCGGAAGGGATATGTGGAGATGTCCCCGGAGTTTGCCGAAAAAATCGCTTTAGAACAGCTTATGGCGGCCCAGCAGCAAGCCCTGGCTCTTCAGGCGGCAGAAGAAGCAGCCCAGGCGGCATCACAGCAGCAGCCTCCTGCGGAATCATCCGAGTAAGGAAAAAAATGGATCACAGAATCAGCAAGCACGGGAAAGATATCCTGAAATCCAAAAATTATAATAAAATGCATGGATATATCCAGCATGGAAGCGTGTCGGTATTCCGGCACTGCGTCCGCGTGGCAGAGACATCCCTGAAGATCGAACGTTTCCTAAAGAAGAGATTCAATGTTAAAATGGATGAAAGGGCATTGGTCAGGGGAGCGCTGCTCCATGATTATTTCTTATACGACTGGCATAATAAAAAAGACCGGCCGAAGGGGCTGCACGGCTTCACTCATCCCGGGACAGCATTGAAGAATGCAATAAGGGATTATGCGGTCTCGGAAAGGGAAAAGAAGATCATCCGCCAGCATATGTTTCCCTTGACGATCACAAAGATCCCTACCTGCAAAGAGGCCTGGGTGGTAAATATAGCGGATAAGTGGTGCTCCCTGGCCGAGACGGCAAAGATGAGGAAAAAAAGACATTGATCCGTGAGCTTCAGGAATTAAGCCGTTCGGACATATACCCTTTTCATATGCCCGGACATAAGCGGAATATGGAAGGCTCGGTGCTTGCTTCGGCCTACGGGTTCGATATCACGGAAATTGACGGATTTGATGACCTCCGCTTCCCGAAAGGGCTGATCCGGGCCATCGAAAAAAGAGCAGAGGAATATTATGGGGCAGATCGAGCATTCCTTCTGGTCAACGGATCCACCACCGGAAATCTTTCTGCCATCAGTGCCCTGGTTTCCCCCGGAGGGAAGCTCCTCATGGGCAGGCCCTGCCATGTAAGCGCAGACAATGCGGTAGAATTAAGGGGATTGAAACCGGTCTATCTGGAGCCGGAGACGGTAGATGGATCCGGCATCCCGGGAGGGATAACCCCGGAGGCGGTGAGGAAGGCACTTCGGGAAAATGAAGAGATTGAGGCTGTTTTCGTGACATCCCCTACCTATGAAGGAGTATGCTCCGACCTGGATGGGATTGCAGATGCCGTTCATGAAAAGGGGATCCCTCTTATTGCAGACAGCGCACATGGAGCACACTTAAAGATCTCCTCCAAGGCGGATGTGGTCACAGTGAGCCTGCATAAGACTCTGCCTGCCATGACCTCCACCTCCCTGTGCCTGGTCAATGGCTCGAAGGTACGTGAGGATGAGATCAAGAAATATATCAATATGTTTCAGACGACCAGCCCTTCTTATATCCTGATGGCAGGAGCCGAGGAATGCTTCCGCATGATGGAGGAAGAGGGAGAAAGCCGGAAAAAGGAGCTTAAGCAGAATACGGAAAGGCTTCTTGATGCCATGAAGGATCACCGGAATATCCGGGCTGTGGGAGAGGAGATCATCGGAAAGCAGGGCGTATTTTGGCATGATCCGACAAAGATATGCCTCTACGACCCGAAAGGAAGGCACAGCGGAGAAGAAATCTACAAAAGGCTTCTGGCGCAATACAGGATACAGCCGGAAAAGGCAGAAGACAGGATCTGCCTGCTCATAGCATCCCTGATGGATACCAGGGAGGGCTTCGACCGCCTGATTGCCGCGGTACGCGGGACAGAGCAGGAATGGGCGAGGGAGTAAGGTATGGATATCAAGGTCAATCAGATCACTACAGCCGGCCAGATCGAAACGGCAAAGACAGTGCAGCAGTCGGATGACACCTTTAAGTTTGCACTGATCAGCAATATAGAGGAGCAGGATCTCCAGGCCAGGCTTTCCGGCCTCATGGATGAGATCACCATGCAGGGGGACCGCATCAAAAAGCGGAAAGATATTAAGGACATGAAGAAATACCGTACCCTGGTGAAGGAATTTATGAATGAGGTGCTGAACCGCTCCCATAAATTTTCGAGGCAGAATTTTCTGGACCGGCGGGGGAGGCACAGGGTATATGGCATCATCCGCCTGGTAGACCAGAATCTGGATGAGCTGGCGGCGGAGCTGGTTAAAGATGAAAGTGATAACTTAAATATCCTTGCGAAGATCGGGGAGATCAGAGGCCTTCTGATCGATCTGCTGATGTGATGGATCTCATTTTAGGAAATGGATGAATTACCGGGATTTTATTGGAAATGAATCGGCAAAGGGCTATCTGGACGGGCTGCTTGCCCATGACCGGGTAGGCCATGCCTATATATTTACTGGGGAAAAGGGCCTGGGAAAGCGGACCCTTGCCGGCCAGTTTGCCAGAGCCCTGCTTTGTACAGGCGAAGGCGAGCGCCCCTGCGGTGCCTGTCATGGCTGCAGGATGGCTCTCAGCGGGAATCATCCGGATCTGATCTGGGTTACGCACGAAAAGCCGAACCTGATCACCGTGGATGAAGTCCGGGACCAGATCGTAAGCCAGGTCAGTGTAAAGCCCTATTATAACGGGAAAAAGGTCTTTATCGTCCCGGATGCAGGACTCATGAATCTGAGGGGGCAGAATGCGATCCTGAAAACCATCGAGGAGCCGCCGGCCTATGCCGTGATCCTTTTGCTTTCCGAAAACCGGGACATGCTGCTGCCCACCATAGGATCCAGGTGTGTGACCGTATCCCTCAAGCCCCTGCACAGAAAGCAGGTGGAAGAGTATCTGACCGCCAGAAGGCAGGTTCCTTCCGGCCAGGCGGCGGTCCTGTCGGCGCTTTCCCATGGCAATATCGGAAGAGCCATACGGATGCTGGAGGACGAGGAATACCGCGCCTGCAGCGATATGACGATGCAGTTTTTGCGGGATCCCATGAACATGGCCATAGACGAGGTGTTTGCCTTTGCAAAGGAAGCGGCAAAGAAGAAGGAGCAGATCCTGGATATGCTTGACATCATGCTTTTCTGGTACAGGGATGTGCTGATGGCAAAAACGGCGGGAAAAGAGGCTTCGTTGACATTCATTGAAGAAACAGAGTATATTGTTACGAGGGCAAAGCGGCTGGATTATGCGGATATCGGCCGGGCTCTTAAGGAAATCGGCTATACAAAGGAACGATTATCAGCAAACGTATCGGCAGAAACGGGCATGGATGTGCTGCTTCTTGCCATGCGGGCATAATAAGGGGAATTCATGACAAAAGTAATCTGTGTCAGGTTCCGTACGGCAGGAAAGGTCTATTACTTTTCTCCGGGGGACCTGGATATCAAGAAGGGCAATTATGTGATCGTAGAGACAGCCCGGGGCATGGAATACGGCAAGGTGGTGTCTGACATCCGGGAGGTGGAGGACAAGGACGTGGTCCAGCCCTTAAAGCAGGTTCTGCGGATCGCTACTGAGCAGGACCAAAAGCGGGAGGAGAGCAACCGCGAGAAGGAAGCGGATGCCTTCGGGATCTGTCTCGAAAAGATCATGAAGCATGGGCTGGATATGAAGCTCGTGGCCGCGGAATATACCTTCGACGGCAATAAACTCCTGTTTTATTTCACGGCAGACGGAAGAGTGGATTTCCGGGAGCTGGTCAAGGATCTGGCATCCGTATTCCGTACCAGGATAGAGCTGAGGCAGATCGGAGTGCGGGATGAGACAAAGATCGTGGGAGGCATCGGCATCTGCGGGAGGGTGCTCTGCTGCCACTCCTATCTTTCGGATTTCGCTCCGGTGTCCATCCGGATGGCGAAGGAGCAGAATCTGTCCCTCAACCCGGCCAAGATTTCCGGGGTATGCGGAAGGCTTATGTGCTGCCTGAAAAATGAGGAAGAAACCTATGAATACCTGAACCGGCGGATGCCCGGTACCGGAGATGCCGTGACAGCCGATGACGGCAGGAAGGGCACGGTGGAAAGCGTCAATATCCTGAGGCAGCGGGTCAAGGTCATCGTAGACGAGGGGGACGAAAAGGAGATCCGGGAGTATCCCGTGGAGGAGCTTCACTTTAAGCCGAGGCGGGCAAAGAATAAAAAACCCGGCAAGGATAAGGAAAAGCAGAAGGATTCTGAGGAAAAGGAATTAAAAGAGCTGGAGAATCTGGAAAAAAAGGATGGAAGATCCAAACTGAATGACGGCTGAGGTACATGAAAATGAAAGGGTGGACGATTTAGAGCGGTCTCACCTGAGGATCATCCAGGATCCGGGACGGTTCTGCTTTGGCATGGATGCAGTGCTCCTGACCGGATATGTAAGGGTGCCGCAGGGTGCACAGCTGCTGGATCTGGGGACAGGAACGGGCATCATACCCATCCTGCTGTCGGCAAAATCAGAAGCGGAGCATCTGACCGGCCTGGAGCTGCAGCCGGAAAGCGCGGATATGGCAGCCCGGAGCGTCAAAATGAATGCCCTGGAGCATAAGATCAGTATCATCCAGGGAGATATAAGGGAAGCGGCAGGGATTTTCGATGCCGCTTCTTTTGATGTGGTAACCGCAAACCCGCCCTATATGAGGGGAGGCGCCGGGCTGCTGAATCCGGAAGGATCGATGGCCATCGCAAAGCATGAGGTCTGCTGTACCCTTGAGGACGTGGTACGGGCGGCATCCTACTGCCTGAAGGAAGGGGGGATCTTTGGCCTGGTGCACCGCCCCTTCCGGCTGCCGGATATCTTTGAGGAGATGCGGCGTCATGCGATCGAACCGAAGAGGATGAAGCTGGTATGCCCTTACGCCGGAAGGGAGCCGTCCCTGGTGCTGATCGAGGGGCGCAGGGGAGGAAGACCCCAGCTTACGGTGGAAGCACCCCTCATCATCTATGGCCCGGACGGAGTTTATACAGAGGAGATAAGGGAAATCTATGGATACTGAACGACATGGCGGGGAGCTATATCTTTGTGCCACGCCCATTGGAAACCTGGGGGATATTACAGACCGGGTAAAGCAGGTGCTTAAAGATGCGGATCTCATCGCCGCAGAAGATACCCGGCACAGCATGCAGCTGCTGAACCACTTTCAGATCAAGACTCCGCTCACCAGCTACCATGAGCATAATAAATATGATAAAGCCAGGGAGCTGGTGCAGAAGCTTCAGGAAGGAAAGAAGATCGCCCTGATCTCGGATGCGGGGACACCGATCCTGTCGGATCCCGGGGAGGTGCTGGTTTCCATGTGCATCGATGCCGGCATCCGGGTCACGTCTCTGCCCGGACCCTCTGCGGCAGTCACTGCATTGACGCTTTCCGGCCTTCCGGCGCGCAGATTTGCATTTGAAGGATTCCTTCCCGCAGATAAGAAGGAGAGAAACGAAGTGCTGTCTTCCCTCCAGGCCGAGGAGCGTACCGTGATCCTGTATGAAGCGCCGCACAGGCTGAAGGAGACCCTGAAACGGCTTTCGGAAACCATGGGCTGCCGAAGGACCGCCATATGCCGGGAGCTGACAAAGATCCATGAGGAAGTCCTGCGGATGACGCTTGCAGAGGCGGCCGAATATTATACAAGCCACGAGCCTAGAGGGGAGTATGTCCTGGTGATCGAGGGCCGGCCGAAGGAAGAATTGGCCCGGGAAAAGGCGGAAGAATATGCGGATATGTCCATAGCAGAGCATGTGGCACTCTATGAGGGGCTGGGATCCAGCCGGAAGGAGGCCATGAAAAAGGCGGCCTTTGACCGGGGCATATCCAGGAGAGATGTATACCAGGCACTTCTTAAGGAAACCGATGGAGGCATGGAAAAATAAGGATCACCGGACCAGAAACAGATTTCCAGTTAAACGAAATGACTGCCGAAAGCAGGCATTGTAGTTTAACTGCATATACCGCGGCACAGCATTTCAAACGGCAGTTAAATGCGTCCGCGAATATAAAAAGGAGGGAAAGGATGAAAAAGAAGATCACGGCATTGGCAATGACGGCCATGGTGCTGCTTGGAGGATGCGCACAGATGCAGCCCACACCGGAACCAAAACCGGCGGGGAAACCCTCAGCAGCCGAGGCAGGGGATGCAGAAGAGAAGCCTTCAGCGCCGGAGGAAACGGCGGATATCCCTTCCATGACACTGCCGGAATCCGTGTCTGTCCTGAACCGGACGATATTTTCCGCCCTGGTCAGAAAGAATCCGGACGAAAACCTTTTTTATTCCCCCTTCAGCCTCTCAAGCGCCCTTTCTGCCGCTATGTCCGGGGCAAAGGGAGAAACGGCTCTTCAGATGGGAAAGGTCCTGGGGATTACAGACATAGAAGCATTTCTTGATTCTTATAAGGCATATTGTGATTCCATGCCGGAGGATGGGGCAAAGCTTACCACAGCGAATGCCTTGATGCTGGACCAGAGCTATGTCAGGGAAAACGGCCCGGTGAAGGAAGATTTTACAAAGAAGCTTCAGGATAAAATGCAGGCGGAGATCCGGGAGCTGGATTTCAGAAACGACCTGCCTTCGGCGAAGAAGGAGATATCCGACTGGGTGGAGAAAAATACGGAGGGCATGATCGCAGATTATAATTCTTCTGCAGATGAGACTACGGTGCTGGATCTGATCAATGCGATCTACTTTTTCGGCGAGTGGCAGGAGAAGTTTACGGCAGAGGATACCTGGAACCAGACCTTCCACGGAAAGCAGAAGGATGTGGAAGTTCCCATGATGCATAATCATGGATTATATCTGAACTATGCCGAGAAGGCGGATTTCCGTGCCCTGGAGCTGCCCTATCTGGAGAGCGGCATAGCCATGGATCTGATCCTGCCGAAGGAAGAAACCGGCGATGCGGATTGGGAGGCTGTCTTTGCAGAAGAAAATGACATCCTATCTGCTCTGGATGAGTCGGAGAAAGTCAAGGTAGAGGCTCTTGCCCTTCCGAAATTTGAGGAGGATCAGTCCCTTACCGGGCTGAGGGACATCTTAGTGCAGGCCGGAATGAAGGATGCATTCGCTTCCGACAGGGCTGATTTCACCGGCATAGCTCCGAGGCTGTATATTTCAGATGTGGCACACAGGGCAAAGATTGAGGTGGATGAGGAAGGCAGCCGGGCCGCAGCCGTGACGGAGGTCATGATGGCACTGGGGGCGGCAGCGCCGGAGGAGGATCCGCTTATATTTATCTGCGACCGTCCGTTCCTGTATGTTATTCGTGAAGTCCGCACAAATACGGTCTTATTCACCGGATTGATGAATCAAATGCAATAAAATCAGGTAACATAAGGTATTAATTATAAAAAAATATGATAAAATCAGCATTTTCGAAGCTTTTTTTCTTGACAATACAGGCAGTGAGGGTTATAACATAAATCAGCGGTTCCCACGGTCAGATTTTCAGGGAACAAAACAAAAAGCATTATAGGAGGAGTTCATCGTATGAACAGAACAGAATTAGTAGCGGCAATAGCAGACAAGGCTGAGATTTCCAAGAAGGATGCAGAGAAGGCTCTGAAGGCTTTTACGGACACCGTTGCGGCTCAGCTTAAGAAGGGCGACAAGATCCAGCTGGTAGGGTTTGGAACCTTTGAAGTAACAAAGAGGGCTGCCAGGGATGGAAGGAATCCCCAGACCGGCGAGACCATGAAGATCGCTGCTTCTAAGGCACCGAAGTTCAAGGCCGGCAAAGCACTGAAGGATGCCGTGAACAAAAAATAAGAAGAGATAAAAGCTTAAGGCGCAGCCATCCCGGCTGCGCTTTTTTTATTTTCATTCACCCTCTTTACATTTTCCAGGGGATTGAGTAATATAGAAAGGCACAACATATTGTGGTCAGATAAAAAAATATTTCCATATTTGGGGAAAATGATGAATTTTAGGGGGAAATGATGAAGGAGCCGGTCAATGTGAATGTAATCAAAAGAAACGGAGAGGAAGTATCTTTTGACATAACAAAGATCGTAAATGCGATTGATAAAGCCAACCATGAGGTGGACGGGATCCATCGGATGAATGAATACCAGATCCAGGCAGTGGCGGACAATATTGCTTCGGAGGTAAGAGCCTCTTCTCACGCCGTAAATGTGGAGGACATCCAGGAGCTGGTCGAGCGCGGGATCATGGAAATGAGGGGATACGAGGTAGCCCAGAAGTATGTCCGCTACCGCTACCGCAGAAATCTCGCTAGAATGAAAAATACCACGGACGACGGGATCATGGCGCTGATCGACCAGGCGAATGAAGAGGTCAAACAGGAAAATTCAAATAAGAACCCGGTCATCAATTCTACCCAGAGAGACTATATGGCGGGGGAGGTCAGCAAAGACCTGACAAGGAGGATCCTGCTTCCCGAGGAGATCGTGCGGGCTCATGAGGAAGGATTAATCCATTTCCATGATTCGGATTATTTTGCCCAGAGAGAGCACAACTGCGATCTCATCAACCTGGAGGACATGCTTCAGAACGGCACAGTAATCAGTGAGACCCTGATCGAAAAGCCCCACAGCTTTTTTACGGCCTGTAATGTGACCACCCAGATCGTAGCCCAGGTAGCCAGTAATCAATATGGAGGGCAGTCCTTTACCCTTTCCCACCTGGCACCCTTTGTGGATGTGAGCCGTAAGAAGATCTGTGCGGAGGTTCTGGAGGAAAGGAAAGCCTGCGGGGAATCCACGGATCCCGCCATTATTCAGAAGATCACGGAAATGAGGCTTGAGGAGGAGGTCCGAAGCGGTATCCAGACGATCCAGTATCAGCTGATCACATTGATGACCTGTAACGGGCAGGCTCCCTTTGTCACCATGTTCATGTATCTGGATGAGGTGCCGGAGGGACAGACCAGGGATGACCTGGCCTTCATCATCCGGGAGGTGCTCTCCCAGCGCATGCGCGGGGTGAAAAATGAAAAGGGCGTATGGATCACGCCGGCTTTCCCGAAGCTGATCTATGTACTGGATGAGGACAATATCACGGAGGGATCCAAATACTGGGAGCTTACCGAGCTTGCCGCAAAGTGTACGGCGAAACGCATGGTGCCGGACTACATATCCGCCAAAAAGATGAGGGAATATAAAAATGGAGACGTATATCCCTGCATGGGCTGCCGCTCCTTCCTCACGCCGGATACCGAAGGGATGGGGCCGAATGGAGAGCATAAATATTACGGCAGGTTCAATCAGGGCGTTGTGACCATAAACCTTGTGGATGTGGCCTGCAGTGCCGAAGGAGATATGAACCGGTTCTGGGAGATCTTTGACGAAAGGCTGGAGCTCTGCCATAAAGCACTGCGGTGCAGACATGAGAGGCTTAAGGGCACGGTGTCAGACGTGGCGCCGATCCTTTGGCAGTATGGAGCCCTGGCCAGGCTTTCCAAGGGAGAAAAGATCGACCGGCTCTTATTTGGAAATTATTCCACCATATCCCTCGGATATGCGGGACTTTATGAAATGTGCGTGAGGATGCTGGGCAAATCCCATACCGATGCGGAGGCAAAGCCCTTTGCCCTGAAGGTAATGCAGTATATGAACGATAAATGTGCAAAGTGGAGGTCGGCAGAAAACATCAGCTATTCCCTTTACGGCACACCCATGGAATCCACGACCTACAAATTTGCAAAATGCCTGCAGAAGCGCTTTGGGATCATCAAAGGCGTCACGGACAAAAACTATATCACCAACAGCTACCATGTCCATGTTTCAGAGAAGATCGACGCCTTCAAGAAACTGGAGTTTGAGGCTGATTTTCAGAAGCTTTCCCCGGGCGGGGCCATAAGCTATGTGGAAGTGCCGAATATGCAGAATAATATCCCAGCCGTGCTTTCCGTCATGCAATTTATCTATGATAACATCATGTATGCGGAGCTGAATACAAAAAGCGATTTCTGCGAAGCCTGCGGTTATGAAGGAGAGATCCTCATCAAGGAGGATGATCATGGAAAGCTGGTCTGGGAGTGCCCCTGCTGCGGAAACCGCGACCAAAGCCGGATGTTTGTGGCCAGAAGAACCTGCGGCTATATCGGAACACAGTACTGGAACCAGGGGCGGACCCAGGAGATCCGCGACCGGGTCCTGCATCTGTCCACCACATGAATTACGGCAAGATCTTTTATAATGACGTGGCAAATGGCGTGGGTTGCCGCACCTCCCTCTTCGTCAGCGGCTGCACGCACCATTGCAAGGGATGCTTCAATCCGGAAACCTGGAGCTTTTCCTATGGGGATAAATTTACCCGGGAGACGGAGGACCGGATCATTAAATCACTGAAGCCGGTCTGGATCGACGGGCTCACCGTCCTAGGCGGAGAACCCATGGAACCGGAAAACCAGGCCGTGCTCTGCCCATTTTTAGAGCGGGTGAAGAAGGAAGTACCAAAGTCCACCATCTGGATTTATTCCGGCTATACCTGGGAAGAGCTGAATGATCCCTCCGAGGAAAGATGCTTCACGGCAGACACCAGGACGATCCTCTCCCTAACGGATGTACTGGTGGATGGAGAGTATATCGAAAAGAAAAGAGACGTTCGTCTGCCCTTCCGCGGCAGCTCTAACCAGCGCATCATTGACGTGCCTAAATCCCTGAAAACAGGGTCTGCGATCACAAGGGTATTCTCCCCCTGATTTCAAAAAAATTTATCGCCGGGACGGAAGAAGTCGATCGGGGGATGGTTCCCTGATGGAAGTGCAGGTGGTCGCTCGGGGTCGCCGGTGAATCGTACCCTCGATTGGCTCACCATTATCGAAGCATTGATCGGGGGATGGTTCCCTGATGGAAGTGCAGGTGGTCGCTTGGGGTCGCCGAAAAAATGATATCTGCCGGCGCTCGGTCGTTTCTAACCTCGCCCGTCGCCACATGACAAAATTTCGCTCGGCGCTGTTCCGGTCTTGCGCCATACCGGTTTCCCGCAAGACAATAGTCTTTGCGGCGCAAGCCCGGCCTTCGCACTCGCGAAATTTATGCGTCTCGGCCTCGGTAAGAAACGCCGGCATTAGGGCCTTGCAGATATCATTTTTCCCGGCTCCCCCTCCACACCGTGCTTATTTGGTCCAGCCTTCGCAACGAATAAAAGAAGCATAACCCGCGAGGAGATAATATATGGTTGAAACAGTCTTTGTTTGCTTCCATATATTTTGCGAAGGGTGAGCCGACAAGGGCCTTGGTGTTTCCTAAGGAGCCTCTTACCGCGAACACGCGGAGATTGCCGCCTGCGTAGACTTGCAAGATCGGCTGCCATGTGAGACAACACGCTTTATCGTTGGCTCACATAGCCGAGATTGCATAGTCGGAGCCAGCGGGAAGCTTCGCATTAAGTGAGCGGTGAGGCGACGTGGAAATGCAAGGCCCGCCGGCGG
>JAILLN010000057.1 GCA_024693135.1 Lachnospiraceae bacterium
AATAATCTTAAGGCTACTTTCACCAAAAAGCAGATATCTACAAATGTAACATATACTTATGTCCAAGACTTCAAGGACATCATAGGATTTCGGCAGTTGCTGGAAAAACAGCTTGAGCAGTATGAGACGCTCAAGGCTCCTAACAGCAAGTACAGTATCGCCGATGCAGTAGACTTTATGTCTGATGCTGTATTTCAGGGCTACTCCAGGTTTTACCATATGGAGAAGCTGCGCAAAGATGAAGCGTACAGAACCATCCATGGCGGCGATGCGCCAAGCGAGAAGGTATGCCGTGACACGCTTGCTCTTTTGCCGGATGATGCTGCAGACACGTTTCGTGCAATCAACAAGGAGCTTCTGGCTATGCAGGCAAAAACAGAAGGAATCCGTGAAGTCGCAGCCGATTTTGACGATTCCGTGATTACCGTTTTTGGCAGCCAGGAACGCTCCAACATCGGGTATAATCCGAAATACCATGGTCGGCCATCCTACAAGGAAAAGGTCGGCGTCATATCCGGTACAAAGGAACTCGTTGACCTTACGCTTGAGGATGGTTCGCACCACAGTAATTATGAGTTTCTTGATTTCTTTAAGCGCTTTGAGTCATCGCTCCCCAAAGAGTGGCTGCTCAAAAGGGTGCGTGCCGACAGAGGCTTTTTTGATGACGATAACTTTACGTACTTTGAAGACCAAGGCTATGAGTACATCATCAAAGCTAAGATGACTTCAAACATGCACAAGGTCGTCAAATGGGTCTGCGAGCACCCGGATGACTACAAGTGGGAACAGGCAGATGAACGCAAAGAAGAGCATGCCGTGTTCCACACAACCGATATACGCCTGCCAATGCCCGGATGGGCAAGGTCACGGCGGATTGTCATTGTACGAAAGACTCTCCCCTCCAAAACAGAGGATGGTCAGCTTGTGTTTGATGAATGCCGGTATGAATATCAGGCAATCGTAACAAACATTGATTATCTTACCACAGCGGAGATCTTTAACGATTATAATCAAAGATGCACCGTTGAGACCTCTATTGATGAAATCAAATCGGGCTTCGCATTCAGCGAGAACAGCCAGATTGATTATAAATGCAATGAACTGTATCTGCTCATAAAGATGATAGCGTGCAATCTCCATAACTGGTTCAAGCAAGCCATACTGCCGGAAGAAGAACGCCATCATCGGATCAATACTCTCCGCAGGACTATCTACAAAACCTGCGGTATGATCACAGGAAACGGATGGTACCGCCATGTTGTATATCAGGCGGATCTGGCATTTCAACGGGTTATTGAGCATATACAGCTGGCACTGTCACAGTTCCGCATTCAGTACGGGACGGGTTGATGTTCGTCAACTGAATAGTGCCATGGTGGTCATACCAGTGACCATTTTATTAAGGTGCGCCCAAACACTGTGTTTTCGGTGTTAATAGCGGATTTTCAAAAAAATCCTGGAATCCGGTTGAGTTGCTATGTCAAAATTTGGCACTTGCCGAATTCAAGATAAACATGCGATGATAAAGGAGATTTATTATGGACGATCAGGAAAGAAGAGTCGGTACGGTATCCAGGGGCATACGCTGTCCCATCATCCGAGAGGGTGATGATCTTGCCGCGATCGTGACTGAAAATGTGCTCGAGGCCGCCAAGGCAGAGGGATTCGAGATCCGTGACCGGGATGTGATCTCCGTGACGGAGTCTGTGGTTGCGCGTTCCCAGGGGAATTACGCATCCGTGGAGGATATCGCAGAGGATGTTAAGAAGAAGCTGGGGGGAGAGACCATCGGGGTGATCTTCCCGATCCTTTCAAGGAACCGGTTTGCCATCTGCCTCAGGGGCATCGCCAAGGGGGCGAAGAAGATCGTATTGATGCTGAGCTACCCTTCGGACGAGGTGGGAAATGAGCTTGTGAGCATGGATCAGATCGATGCGGCAGGCGTGAATCCCTACAGCGATGTGCTGACCCTCGAGAGATACCGGGAGCTTTTCGGCGTGAATAAACACCCCTTCACGGGCATTGATTATGTGGAATACTATGGGGACCTGATCAGGGAATGCGGGGCTGAAGCTGAGATCATCTTTGCAAACCAGGCCAAGACCATCCTGGATTATACGGACAGCATCCTGACCTGCGATATCCATACCAGGAAACGGACGAAAAGGATCCTGAAGGAAGCAGGCGCCAAGACGGTCTGCGGGCTGGATGACATCCTGAATGCCCCGGTAAACGGCAGTGGCTGCAATGAGCGCTTTGGCTTATTGGGCTCGAATAAATCCACGGAGGATAAGATCAAGCTTTTCCCGAGGGAATGCAAGGATCTGGTGCTGGACATCCAGGAGAGAATCCGCAAGGAGACCGGAAAACATGTGGAAGTCATGGTCTATGGGGACGGGGCATTTAAGGATCCGCAGGGCAAGATATGGGAACTGGCCGATCCTGTAGTCTCACCGGCGTTTACGGATGGATTGATAGGCACGCCGAATGAACTGAAATTAAAGTATCTGGCGGACAATGATTTCAAGGATCTGTCCGGGGAGGCCTTAAAAGAGGCCATTTCTGAAAGCATCCGGAAGAAGGACGGGAGCCTGGTGGGAAATATGGCATCCCAGGGAACGACGCCAAGGCAGCTGACAGACCTAATCGGATCCCTCTGCGACCTGACCTCCGGTTCAGGAGACAAGGGAACCCCCGTGATCCTGGTTCAGGGATATTTTGACAATTATACAAATAACTGAGCCGGTGGTTTCCAAGCGTTTATCATTCCTTTGAAATCCGCGCCAATATTTGCATTTTATGGTGCAGGGTCATATAATAAACACACTGGAAAAATTACGGAATGGAGCGAAAGTCCCGATTATGAAGGAATTCTTCGGATACGAGGGCGGTTTTTTCAGGTTTATGGATAAGTTTGGCAGTATTTTCATCCTAAACCTGCTCTGCCTGGTCTGCAGCATACCGATTTTTACATTTGGCGCCTCCATCACAGCCTGCTATTACGTGACCCTGAAAATGGTCAGAGATGAAGAGTGCTATATCATAAAGGAATTCTTTCGTTCTTTTCGCTTGAATTTTAAGCAGGCGACCTTGATCTGGCTTATATTTATGGTATTGGGGGCGGTATTTTTCGTGGATTACCGCCTTCTTACCATGACAGCACCCGACGGTACGGCTGTCATTCCCTTCGGCAATATGATCCTTGTCATCCTGTTTGTGGTGATGATCGTAGGGGTCATGATCCTGACTTATATCTTCCCTTTATTGGCTAAATTTGATAATACCGTCAGGCAGATGTTTTTGAATGCTTTTATGATGAGCATTCGGCATCTGCCTAAGACTTTATTCCTTATTTTGCTGAATGTGATGTTTCCTGCGACTCTTGGCTGTGTGCTGTGGACCGGAAAGGGACTCTGGCTTGTTCCTGTTATACTGTGCCTGGGGACGGCAGGAGCGGCTTATCTTTGTTCAATGATCTTTGTCGGTATTTTTGATCTATATATGCCTAAGGAGGAGATAAGAGAAGACACGGACACAGAGAAAATGGTAGAATGGGATCAGACACCGCCAGAGGGCGTACAGGAAGATAATGGATAATAAGAAAAAAAATGTCCCATCCGAAGCAATAGATATGCTGCAATGGATCCTGCCTACGGCTCTCCTGTTCTTATACATTGTGATCACACTCTATACCGTACAGGCATCCATGAGGAAGAATGGGGAAAAGCTTACAGAGGAAAAGCTTACCTCCTACGGACAGACCGTCACGGAAAAAATGAACACAAAGGTTTCTGAGGTCGGAGCCGTGGCAAGGACCATTGCCGCTACCCTGGAAGGAGAGACCTTCTCAGGCCGTGCGGATGCTGAGACAGTGGAGAAGTATATCGGGAATATCAGCAGGCTGACAGAAGCGGGAGTCGTGACGGAAGGATATGTGATCGACGGGGCCGGCCATGCCATTGACCAGCATGGGGATATGTTGAACCTTGAGGGACAGGAATGGTATGAAAATCTGCCGGAGGATAGCGGCCATGCCGGATATATCGTATCGGACATTGTGCCGGGGGAGGATGGCGGATATAGCTTTTATATCGCATCACCGATCCATTCCACGAATGGATGGGTGGCTCTTAATGTGACCGCTGACTTTTTCCGGTCGATCCCATCCACAACCCAATATGATGCGAAGACCCAGTATCTGTTTGTGGCTTCGGATGGTACTGTGCTAAGCTCTGTGGGACCCAGTGCTTTTGAAAGCGGCACGGATCTTTTGGGGAGTGAGGGGGTCCGTCCGGACGGCGGCCAGGATGTGATGGACAGAGTCAAGTCCAATTTTGCCAATAAACGGAGCGGGAATCTCAAATGCAATACGGAAACCGGGGAAAAGTGTATGATTTACATGCCGGTGAAGCAGAAAGACTGGTATGTCGTCATTCTGGCCACCTGGTCTTATGTACAGAAAGACATCGATAATTACTGTAAGCCGCTGACCCGGGTCATCGTCAGGCTGCTGGTGGCGCTGGCCATTTTCCTGATCCTGATCACATCCATGAATGTGATCGGCAAGGCTGTCTACAACAAAAGGAGGAAAGACCTGCAGGATAAGGCGGAGACCGATCTTCTGACCGGGCTTTTGAATAAGATCTCTACGGAAAATCATATAAAGAATTATCTGGAAAATGAAGGAAAGGACGTACAGGGGATGTTCTTCCTCCTGGATATCGATAATTTCAAAAAGATCAACGATACCATGGGGCATGCTTTTGGGGACGAGGTACTTTCTACCCTGGGACAGGATCTTTCCACGGAATTCCGTGCCACGGATATTGTAGGCCGGCTGGGAGGGGATGAATTTGCGGTATTCCTGAAGGACATCCGGACAGACGAGATCCGGGACAGGGAAGCCGCCAGGGTTTTGGACTTTTTCCGGAACTTTAAGGCGGGTGAATACGTGAAGTATTCTGCCACGGCCAGCATCGGGGTATCGATGTACCCCAAGGATGGATCCAGCTTTGAGGAGCTGTATAAGGCCGCTGACCAGGCAGTATATCAGTCGAAACGCCATGGGAAAAACAGGCTGACGTTTTATGACCGGAAATTCCAGGATGAAGCACCGGATGAGGATGCAGGAAAAAGATAGTTCAAATATAGAAAGGAGCATGAGGTATGTATTATATCGGGATTGATCTGGGAACGAGTGCGGTTAAGCTTCTGCTGATGGAGTCTGACGGCACGGTGGCAAACATTGTTTCGGAAGAATATCCGATTTCCTTTCCGAAGCCGGGCTGGTCGGAGCAGAAGCCGGAAGACTGGTGGGAAGCAGTAAAAAAGGGGATTGTTTCCCTGGTCAGGGATATCGACCGGTCAAAGGTGGCGGGCATTTCCTTTGGTGGACAGATGCACGGGCTTGTGGTCTTGGATGAGCAGGATCAGGTCATCCGTCCGGCCATACTTTGGAATGACGGAAGAACACAGGAGGAGACGGACTGGCTCAACCGGGAGATCGGCAAGGAGAAGCTGTCGGAGTATTGTGCGAATATCGCCTTCGCCGGATTTACCGCGCCGAAGATCCTCTGGATGAAGAAAAATGAGCCGGAGCTTTTTGCCAGGATCAAAAAGATCATGCTTCCCAAGGATTACATAGCCTATAAGCTTTCCGGCGTACATTGCACAGACGTATCGGATGCTTCCGGCATGCTTCTCTTTGATGTGAAAAACAAAAAATGGTCAAAGGAAATGTGTGAGATCTGCGGCATTTCAGTGGAGATGCTGCCGAAGCTGTATGAAAGCTATGAGGCAGTCGGTACGTTGAAAACGGAATGTGCAAAGGAGCTTGGCCTGCCGGCAGACGTCAAGATTGCCGCAGGGGCAGGAGACAATGCGGCCGCCGCTGTGGGCACCGGTACGGTGGGAGACGGCATGTGCAATATTTCCCTCGGCACTTCCGGGACCATCTTCATTTCCAGCAAGGATTTCCGCGTAGACCGGTTTAATGCCATCCATGCATTTGCCCATGCAGACGGCCATTATCATCTCATGGGATGCATGCTGTCCGCGGCCTCATGCAAGGCCTGGTTTATGAATGACATCCTGCATACAGATGATTATAAGGGAGAAGAAGCCCTGATCAAAGATGATATGCTTGGAAATAACAATATCTTCTTCATGCCTTATCTTATGGGAGAACGGTCTCCATACAACAATCCGAATGCCAGGGCGGCATTTATCGGGATGTCCATGGATTCAAACCGGACAGATATGCTTCAGGCCGTCATGGAGGGCGTGACCTTTGGTATCCGGGATTCCTATGAAGTGGCGAGGGACCTGGGGATCAACGTGAAGCGTACCCGTATCTGCGGAGGCGGCTCCAGGGGAGATGTGGCAAAAAAGATGATGGCAAACATCCTGAATATCGACGTGGATGTGCCTGAAAATGAACAGGGACCCTCCATGGGTGGAGCCATGCTCGCCGCAGTAGCCTGCGGGGAATATGCCAGTGTGGAGGAGGCCGCGTCTAAGATCGTGCGGATCAGTACGACGATCCATCCGGATCCGGCCATAGCGGAGCGGTATGAGGCAAAATACCAGCGTTACCGGAAGCTTTATCCCATCCTCAAGGAATGGTATTAAAAAGAAAAGCTTGTGGCACTGCCACAGGCTTTTATTTTACCAGGGATTTCTTTACAACCTCATATTGGGAGTTGAGTTTTTTCCAATTGCCCATGACCTCATTGGATCGTTTCTGTACGATCTCCATGATGCTGTCGTAATTATTGATAAAGGCCATGACCACTCCGTGGTGGTAACGGTTATGGTTGACTTCATCGGTCAGGATCGAAATGACGGCATCTTTAGATTTCGGCTCACGGAATTTCCGGATGCAGGTAAGACCGGTAACGGTATCTGCTACCTGGAGGATCATCATGGGCATGTTCATTTCCACATTGCTGATCTTTTTCGGATAGCCGGAGCCGTCGCACCGTTCATGGTGGGAAACCGCGATATTCGTCACATTGTCATGCACTCTTCCCCGAAGCAGGGTCTCAGTGACGGACACATGCTGCCGGATGGTATTAAATTCCTCCGGGGTCAGCTTCCTGGGAGCATCAATGATCTCTAACGGCACCGTCAGCATCCCCACATCGTGGAGAAGAGAAGCATAATACAGAGCGCTGTATTCTTCTGTACTGAGGGAGCCGAGGCGGTTTGCGATCTCTGTGGCGACACAGGTTGTGGTGACGGTATCCACCACATTGTATTCCACCCGGAAGCCGGAGATATACATCAGCATGTCGATGAATTTATCCTTCTCTTCATCCGAAAACATGATATCATCGTAAAAGCTGTCCAATTCATCCCGCCATTCCTCCGTCTTCAGGTGGCTGAAAATGTCATACCGGGCTTCCGCCAGGTCGAAGAGCTCAAAGCAGCGGGAAGAGAATTTCTTGCCCAAATAGGACCGCATGCGGTTATAATCAAAGCGGTCTCCCATGGAATGATTGTAAATATCGAGAAAGCTGGCAAAATTCAGAAAATTTGCCACATCCTTATGTTCATAATTGACATCCGCCAACTTGCTGTAATCTACATGATGATACATCAGGATCTTTGAGAGGGGCTCCATGGGAGAGACATATTTCATGAAAAGGGAGCCGTAGATGGAATGGGGCAGGGTCTCTGTCACATCAAATTTCAGGATCTCCGATGTCTTTTCCACTTTATATGCACCGATATCATGGATCATGGAAAAGAGGGCAAACTCCGCAAGCTCAAAATCCTCGTATTTTTCGCTGCATTGGAGCATCCGGTACATGATATACGCCGTTCTGGAGCCGTGATCGATCACCCGCTTATCGATGAGCCGCAAGACTTCACGGCATAGTATGCAGATGTCTTTGCTGGTGACAATTTCCATAGGATATCTCCCATCATAAAACGCCGACGCCTTTTCTGATTACAGTATAACATACATAGCATGGTTTTTGTATCATTTTATAGTCAATGTGCCAGTAAAGCTGTTTGAAATTTGTGTAATTATAGCAATAGAAATCAACTGTGATTTTGCTTATACTTAAGATGTTTCGTTGATGTCAGACTGGTTGTCCGCAAAGTGCGGAGAGCCGGGAAGAATAAGGAGGCATATTGAATGGCAGGATTATCGTTAAAGAATGTATGCAAGGTATATCCCAATGGCTTTGAGGCGGTGAAGGACTTCAATCTGGAGATCCAGGACAAGGAATTCATCATATTCGTCGGTCCTTCCGGATGTGGAAAATCCACCACGCTGCGTATGATCGCCGGCCTGGAGGAGATCTCTTCTGGTGAGCTTAAGATCGGCGACAGGGTTGTGAATGATGTAGAGCCGAAGGACAGGGATATCGCCATGGTATTCCAGAATTACGCTCTGTATCCGCATATGTCGGTATATGACAATATGGCATTCGGCCTCAAGCTTCGAAAGGTTCCGAAGGATGAGATTGATAAGATGGTGAAGGAAGCCGCCAAGATCCTGGATCTGACTCCGCTTCTTGACCGCAAGCCGAAGGCTCTTTCCGGTGGACAGAGACAGCGTGTTGCCATGGGACGTGCCATTGTGCGTAATCCGAAGGTCTTCCTCATGGACGAGCCGCTGTCCAACTTGGATGCGAAGCTTCGCGTGCAGATGAGGATCGAGATCGCAAAGCTTCACCAGAAGCTGGGAACCACCATTATCTATGTTACCCATGACCAGACAGAGGCTATGACCCTGGGAACCAGGATCGTGGTCATGAAGGATGGAGTTGTCCAGCAGGTTGACACTCCGCAGAATCTCTATGAGAAGCCGGGCAACCTGTTTGTAGCCGGATTCATGGGATCGCCCCAGATGAATTTCCTGGATGCTGTAGTTGAGGTCAATGGCGACAAGGCAAGCCTGAAGGTAGCCGGGCACAATATCCCGCTTCCTCCGGCAAAGGCAAAGAAGGTGATCGAGGGAGGATATGCCGGCAAGACCGTGACATTTGGCATCCGTCCCGAGAATGTTTACGATTCTGAGATGACAGTCAATACCCTTCCTCAGGAGGCGGTATTTGAGGCAACGATCAAGGTTTATGAGCTTCTCGGCGCAGAGGTGTTCCTGTATTTCGATCTGGAGGAATTCCCGATGACAGCCCGGGTGGAGCCCAGGACAACGGCGAGGCCGGGAGATACCGTCAAGTTTGCGATCGATACGGAAAAGATTCACATTTTTGACAAAGAAACATCCCAGACGATTACCAATTGATCTCAATTTTATGCAATTGTAAGTTTTGATTTGTAAGAGGCGGGCTTGACGGTCCGCCTCTTTATCATGGAGGAGAAGAGTGAAGAGAGAGCAGCTTACGCAGAGCGATGTGGAAAAGATCCAGGCAGAGATCGATGAGAGGATACTGAAGATCCGTCCCCAGCTCATTGAGGAGGTGCAGGCGGCCAGATCTTTAGGGGACCTGAGCGAGAATTTTGAGTATTATGCCGCCAAGAAGGCCAAAAATGAGAATGAAAGACGGATCCGTTATCTGGAAAATGTACTGAAGTATGCGGAGGTCATCTCGGATTATTCAAATGAGGGCGAGGTGGGCCTGAATAATCATGTGACGGTATACTTTGAGGAAGATGATGAAGAACAGAAATTCAAGATCGTGACATCCATACGGGGGAATTCCATCAAGAACATGATCAGCAATGAATCTCCGCTGGGAGAGGCATTGATGGGCAAAAAGGTCGGAGACCGGGTTTTGGTAAAGGTAAATGAGAGCTACAGCTACTATGTCGTGATCCGAAAGATCGAGGAAACGACAGATGATGAGGATGATCAGATCAAGTCATTCTAGAGAGACTCCATACTGCTCCAAAGCGGATAGGATGGTTGTCCTGGAAAGGGAATTTAATTTATCGGCGGCTGCGGCTAGGCCGGATATCTTGCCGGATTCTCCCTTTTTATCGTATAGGCCGGCCAAAAGAGTGTAATTTTTCTTCACATCCGTGCCGATGGAGATCCCATATTCCAGCAGAGCCTGCGCCTCCTCTTCATATCCGGCCTTCAGGTAATCCTCTGCCAGCATGGCAAGACTCTGTACGAGCCGGGTATAATTCATATCGCAGGCAGAGAGGAAATTGATATTGGGTGCTCCGTATTCCAGCTTTAGGTCGGTATTGGACTTCCCGGTAAAATTAAGGATCTTCTTTTCAGACATGCCGCGGATGGTATCCTGCCTCTCCTTTGCTTCGGCTCTGTCCATGGGCACGGAAAGGGGAAGGGCTTCGGGATCGACCTGGATGAAGGGAAGATCGTCCAGGGACTGCCTCGGCGTCAGGTCAGCCCTGCGTTCTCTTTCCAGGAATTCCCGGTTCGGATCATATCTCTTTGAGGAACGGTTCATAAATATCTTGAAAATCAGAGCCATTGCCACTATTATAATAAAAACGGGGAAATGCATAAGATTCCTTTCCAAAGGAGGCCGCTATGTTGTTTCAGTTCTTTCAGGGAAAGCATAAAAAGGCAATTACGGGGGTATTGATCGCCATCATTGTGCTGGCGATGGTGGTTCCGATCTGCCTTTCCATGGTCGGGTATTGATCCGCGTGCTTATCGGCACCGGACGGTCATTATTTTAACATATAAAAACGGAGAATAATAGCATGAGTAAGAACAGGCTGTTTTATTTGGCTCTTGTCTGCATGATCCTGTGTTTTGCAGGGACTTTTTCCGGAAGGGAAACCGTACGGGCAATGGATGTGCTCGGGGGTGCAGGGGCAGGAGCCATGTCACATCACGGATCCGGCTCTTCCGGAGAGGGACAGGCAGAAGCGGAAGCGCCAAAAAGGACTTATCTGCCCACAGATACCATAAAGCCCGGAGTTTATGCGGGAGGAATCGATCTATCCGGCCTTACCGCATCCGAGGCGGAGACGGAGATCGGACAGTATGTATCCTCCCTGGGGGAGAAGCAGCTGACTCTTAATGCCGTCAGCAACAACAGCGTGACGGTGACCTTTCAGGACATAGGGCTGGGCTGGGGGAACCCGGAGATCGTGGATGATGCCATGGGCCTTGGCAAAGCAGGCAATATCGTGAAGCGCTTTAAGGATATGTCTGATCTGAAGAGGACCAACAAGATCTATCCCATCGAGCTGACGGTCAATGATGATAAGGTGCGCAATATCCTTACGGAGGACTGCGCTGCTTTTAATGTGGAAGCGGTGGATTCCGGGCTGACAAAGGGCGCAAACGGATTTGAGATCGTGGAGGGGCATGACGGAAGAAAAGTGGATGTGGATGCCTCAGCGCAGCTGATCGAGACCTATGCCACAGAAGAATTCAGGGGGGAGGATGCCTCCCTGGATCTGGTGATCCGGACGGAGAAGCCGAAAGCGGATCCCGGCACCCTGTCCCAGGTCAAGGACGTGCTTGGTACGTTCCGGACGAAATATACTTCTTCCGGGGCTGACCGGTGCGCAAATGTACAAAATGGGTGCAGGCTGATCAATGGAACAGTGCTGTATCCCGGGGATCAGCTGTCCGTATTGAATACGATCACCCCCTTCACGGAGGAAAACGGATATAAGCTTGCCGGCTCCTATCTGAACGGCCAGGTAGTGGAAAGCTTTGGAGGAGGCATCTGCCAGGTGTCTACGACGCTGTATCAGGCGGTGCTTCGGGCGGAGCTTCAGGTGGATGAGCGTCATAATCATTCCATGGTAGTGAATTATGTGGATCATTCTGCTGATGCGGCCATAGCAGAAAGCAGCGGAAAGGATTTCAAGTTTACAAATAATACGGATTATCCCATCTTCATCGAAGGGATCACCCCCGGGGACAAAACCATTACCTTTACGATCTATGGCGTAGAGACCAGGCCGAAGAACCGTTCAGTGGAATTTGAGAGCGTGACCTTAGAGGAGAAGAAGCCGGAAGGAGAGATCGTGACGGCAGATGCTTCACAGCCTGCCGGGTGGGTAAAAAAGCAGTCGGCGCATATCGGATACAAGGCGGAGTTGTATAAGATCGTGAAGGAAGATGGGGAGGAAAAGGAAAGAACGAAGGTAAATTCCAGTGTATATAATCCTTCCCCCGCATCCTTGATCGTGGGAACGGCGACGTCAAATCCGGTGACGGCACAGGCCCTGAACGCCGCCATTGCGACACAGAATATCGACTACTGCAGGGCAGTCGCGGCATCCGTAGGCATTGACGGAGGAGCAGGAGCGCTGGCTACCCAGCAGGCTACAGCCGCGGCCGCCGCCCAGCCTCAGGATGTGGAGATCGCACCGGAGGCCCAGCAGGCAGAGGGAGCCCAATAAAGCTGTATGAGAGATATAAACAACCATTGACAGAGGAGAGATATTATGGATGAGATCACAGAACTGCGGATGAAGATCCTCAAGGCGATCGAGCACGAAGGCAGGGTAGACCTGAAGGAGCTGGCGATCCGCCTGGGAGTGGATGAAACGGATGTCGCGAATGAAATGGCGGATATGGAAAAGGAAGGCATCATCTGCGGGTATCAGACATTGATCGACTGGGATAAGACAGATGCCCAGATCGTGACGGCCCTGATCGAGGTCCGGGTTACTCCCCAGAGGGGGCAGGGCTTTGATGTGATCGCCGAGAGGATATACAAATATGCCGAGGTTGATTCTGTATACCTGATCTCCGGGGGATTTGACCTGATGGTGATCATGGAGGGAAGGACATTGAAGGAAGTCTCCACCTTCGTGACGGATAAGCTGTCTGCCCTGGATTCCGTGCTGAGCTGCGCGACACATTTCATTTTGCGGAAATACAAAGTGAATGGCACGATATTGGCAAAGAGGTATGAAGATGAAAGGATGCTGATCACGCCATGAGGGAACCGATTGCAAAAAAAGTGTCGGAGATGAAGCCTTCAGGCATCCGGAAGTTTTTCGACATTGTCAGTGAGATGAAGGATGCGATCTCTTTAGGGGTCGGCGAGCCGGATTTTGATACTCCGTGGCATATACGGGATGAGGGGATTTATTCCCTGGAGAAGGGGCGGACTTTTTATACGTCCAATTCCGGACTGAAGGAGCTCCGTCATGAAATCTGCGAATATATCCGGAGACATTACAATGTGAACTATACAGGGGAGAAGGATGTCCTGATCACGGTGGGCGGAAGCGAAGCCATCGACATCGGGCTCAGGGCAGTGCTGGATCCCGGGGACGAGGTGGTGATCCCCCAGCCCAGCTATGTTTCTTATGAACCCTGCACCATCATGGCCGGAGGGGTGCCTGTTATTGTGGAGCTCAAGGAGGAGAATGAATTCCGCCTGACGGCTGACGATCTGGAAAAGGTGATCACGCCAAGGACAAAGGTCCTGATCCTTCCTTTTCCCAATAACCCCACCGGTGCCATCATGGAGAGATCTGACCTGGAGAGCATCCGTGAGGTCATCCTGAAGCATGACCTTCTGGTAATGAGCGATGAGATCTATTCGGAGCTTTCCTATAAGGGAGACCATGTCACCATTGCGTCTCTTCCGGATATGCAGGAGCGCACGATCCTGATCAATGGATTTTCAAAGGCCTTTGCCATGACCGGCTGGAGGCTGGGCTACGCCCTGGGGCCGCAGCGGATCATCGAACAGATGACGAAGATCCACCAATACTGCATCATGTGCGCCCCCACCAACAGCCAGTATGCCGCCCTGGAGGCCTTGAGGCATGGCGACCAGGATGTGGCCCAGATGAAGGAAGCCTATAACGAGCGCAGAAGATTTTTGATGCATGAATTTCACCGGATCGGGCTGAAGTGCTTTGAGCCGTATGGCGCATTTTACGTGTTCCCCAGCATAAAGGAATTCGGCATGACTTCGGATGAGTTTGCCGTAAAGCTTTTGGAAGCCAAAAAGGTGGCGGTGGTGCCGGGGACGGCCTTCGGGAGCTGCGGGGAAGGATTTTTAAGGATCTCCTACGCATATTCCATTGAAAATCTGAAGATCGCACTGGAAAGGATAGAGGAATTTATCATGGAATTAAGGGGGAGAGCATAGGGCATGAAAATCGCAATGCTGATCATCTCCCTCATTCTGACGTTATATTCCTTCCGGGTCATCCTGCACGGCGTACATATGTTCCAGCAAAATGGATATAAGAACAAGGTACACCGGAAATGGATACGGGAGAATTATCTGAGATGCTTTACGGGAGCCCTGAAAAGCACGCCCTCCAAAAAGCCGCTGGTGATGACGCCCAGGGTAGTGAGGCTTTTGATCACGGTGGTGGCCCTGTTTGTCATCGGCTGCATCATAAACCGGTTTGTGGGAAATGGGATCACGCTCCTTGTATTTGTGGCAGTTTATTGCTTTATTCTCGGCCCCTATCTTCCGATCATAGGAAATGTCATCAATTCTCCGGTGGAAAAGAGCATCAGCCGCGGCTTTATCACCAAAGCAAAGAAATCCCTTGAATCCATGAAGGATCTGACCGTGATCGGCATCACCGGTTCCTACGGCAAGACCAGCGTCAAGTTTTACCTGAACACTTTGCTTTCCGCTAAATTTGATGTGCTGGCCACCCCCGAAAGCTATAATACGCCCATGGGCGTGGTCAAGACGATCAATACCATGCTGCGTCCCACCCATCAGATCTTCCTGTGCGAAATGGGAGCCAGGAATGTGGGAGACATCAAGGAATTGTGCGATATCGTCCATCCGGATCATGGGATCATTACCTCCATCGGGCCCCAGCATCTGGAGTCCTTTCATACCATGGAAAATATCATTTCCACGAAATTTGAGCTGGCCGATGCCCTGCCCAAAGGCGGGACGATCTTTCTGAATGATGACAATGACTATATCAGGGCACATCATGAGGATTACCATGTGACATCCTATGCGGCGCTTGGCGGGGAGGCAGATTACAGGGCCATGGGGATCGAGACCTCCCGGAAGGGCACCTGTTTTACGGTGGAAGCACCCGGGGGCGAAAGGGAGGAGATTGCCACGAAGCTGATCGGAGCCCATAATGTAGCGAATATCCTCGGAGCGATCGCCGTAGCCCACAGCATGGGGATCTCCTTAAAGGAGCTGAAGATCCCGGTCAGAAGGCTCGAGAGTGTGGAGCACAGGCTGCAGCTCATCGATAAGGGAAGCATTACCATCATAGATGATGCATATAATTCCAATCCGGCCGGAGCGAAGGCGGCACTGGATACCCTTGCCATGTTTGACAAGGACCAGAAGATCCTGATCACGCCGGGCATGGTAGAGCTGGGGAAAGAGGAAGAGACATTGAATCAGGCTTTCGGAGGCCAGGCAGCGGCGGCGGCGGATGATATCATCCTAGTAGGGCAGAAACAGGCTGTTCCGATTGCCAGGGGGATAAGGGAAGCAGGTTTTCCGGAGGAGCATTTGTTTATCCTGGATAGTTTCAATGAGGCCATGGACTGTGCCATCCGGCTTCCCGGCACAAAACATAAGGTGATCCTGCTGGAGAATGACCTGCCGGACGTGCTTTTATAGACCGGCAGGCTGCTCACAGGCAACAGGATTTTGGGGGAGGGAGAAATGAAGATACGGATAGCGGTAATCTTTGGAGGCAGATCGGTGGAGCATGAGGTCTCCGTCATATCGGCGATTCAGGCCATAGCCAATATGGATCGGGAGAAATATGAGATCATACCGGTATATCTGACAAAGGAAAACGAGATGTATGTGGGATACCGGGTGGGGGAGATCGATGCCTACCGGGATATTCCCAACCTGATCCGCATTTCCAACCGTGTCATCATGGTAAATATCGGAAACCGTTTTTATATCGAGGATTTCCCTAAAAAAATACTGCGGGGCTATGGAAGGCATGAGATCGATATCGCATTTCCCATCGTCCACGGCACCAATGTGGAGGACGGAACCCTGATGGGTTATCTGAAGACCATCGGGGTGCCTTTTGTGGGATGTGACGTAGCCGCCTCGGCGGTAGGCATGGATAAGGCCGTGATGAAGGCTGTATTCCGGGAAAACGGCATTCCGGTGCTGCCCTGCATCCAATTTTCCGTGCCGGATTACCGGGATATGGAAACTCTGCTGGATCGAGCCGAAGAGGCCATAGGCTATCCCATGATCGTAAAGCCGGTAAACTCCGGCTCCTCGGTGGGGATCAGCGTGGCAGAGAACCGGGAGGAGCTGGCTGACTCTGTAGATATGGCATTTTCTTTTTCAAACAGGATATTGGCCGAGCATGCCATCCATAATCTCCAGGAGATCAACTGCTCGGTGCTGGGAGATATGGACGGGGCAGAGGCATCTCTCTGTGAAGAACCCTTTCACACCAAGGATATTTTAAGCTATGAGGATAAATACATGAACGGGGGAGGAAAGGGCAAGGGAACGGCAGGCGCCTCCAAGGGAATGGCTTCCGTCTCCAGAAAGATCCCTGCCATGATCTCCGATTCCATGACACAGAAGATACAGGAGCTGGCGGTATGTGCCTTTCATGCACTGGACTGCTCAGGCGTTGTGCGCTTTGATTTTATGATCGATAAGGATAAAGGGGAGCTCTATCTGAATGAGATCAATACGATACCGGGATCCCTTGCCTTTTATCTGTGGGAGCCTACAGGCCTTTCCTATGGGGATCTTTTAGACAGGATGATTGGGCTCGGCCTTAAGAGGAAGCGGGACAACGAGAGGGTGACCTACTCCTTTGAGACGAATATCTTAAATCATGCCGGCATCCGCGGCCTCAAGGGGCTGAAGGGCGGCAAGCTTAAGAGATGTTAAAATAGGATTTCATGACTTTATCAAAGATGACAGGCTGATCCAAAAACGAGAAGTGGCCTGCGTTTTCCAGGCGCACCAGACCGGCATTGGGGATCAGCTTTTCCATTGTCTCCCCATCCGAAATGGGTGTTGCCGTATCGGCAGTGCCCCAGATCAGGAGAGTTTCGCAGGGTATCCCGGATAAACAGCCCGTCAGGTCTTCTTCGATGGCGCGTACAAGGCATTGGCGCATCAGGGGGCTGGCATTTCGATAATCTGCTGAACCGTGCTTTTCCTTGAGCTTATCAAGAACACTGTCCGGCAGGAATTTTCCGGCGAATTTGAGCATGCCCTGTTTTCTTTTTGTGCTTTCGGAAAGCTCATGGCGGATGCCTGCCGCATCGATCAGCACCAGCCGGTCTGCTTCAAAGGGCAGGGATGGGCGGTTTAAGAGCTTCAGGAGGATCCTGCCGCCGAAGGAGTGGCCCATGAGCACCAGCTTTTTTATTCCCATCTTTTCAATGAAGGCGGACACGAAGTCTGCATAATCATCTACATTCCATACAGCGGGAGGTTCCGGGGTGCCGCCGGTAAAGCCCGGCAGATCCAGCAGGATCACATGGCATGCGCTGCAGATCGCGTCTGCCACGGGGCGGTAAAGCATGCATTTGGCGGCCCAGCCGGGAAGCATCAGCACATCCATGCCTTCTCCCGCTTCCTCATAATAGGTTTCGATTCCCTGTACCGATATGGTCATGTCTAATCCTCGCAATCTGAATAGATACATTTTCTTTTCTATGATATAGTATATGGAGAATTTTGAAAAGGAGAAGAGCTTTGGCCGTAAGAAAATATGGAAAACCCTTAGGGGATATCCTCAAGATCAAAAGCGATTTCTTCACGAAAAATGAAGAAATGCTGGCCATGTCCCACAGGCAGGCAGATGCCCTGCTGAGACAGCCGAAACGGAAATGCTGCAAGATATGCCATGAACCGGTTCCGGGAGAAGTCCTGTATGAGAGCCAGAGGATGCGGTATTACCTCTGTCCTGTATGCGGACATGTAAACAGTGAATATGAAGATACGGATGATTTTGCCGAAGCGGTATATATCACGGACAGTTATGAGAATAATTATTCAGAGGAGGACCGCGGGAAATATTTTGCAAGAAGGGATACCATCTATATCCCGAAGGCGGAATTTCTTCTGAATGAGCTTAAAAGGGATGGTCAGAGCCTGTCCGGGATCCGTCTGCTGGATGATGGGGCGGGAAGCGGTTATTTTGTAAGCGCCGTAAGAAAATTGGGGATAGATGAGGCCGAGGGGGTTGAGATCTCCAGGGCGCAGGTGGATTTTGCCAATGCCATGAATGGGGAAGAGATCCTCCGCCAGGCAGATGCAGAAGCCATTGTCCCGATTCTTAAGGGCACGGATTGCAACGTCGTGACATTTATCGGCGTGCTGGAGCATATCATCAACCTGGATGAGGTGCTTCGGGCGGTAAAGGAAAACCCGAATATCCGGTATATCTATTTCTCGGTGCCGATGTTTTCCATGAGCTGCATTTTTGAGGCCGCCCATCAGAACTGCTATAACCGGCATGCCGGTGGTACGCATACCCATCTGTTTCAGGACAGCTCCATCCGCTATATGGCAGAAAGCATCGGTTTTAAGGAGCTTTCATCCTGGAAATTCGGCTCCGATGCCATGGACCTCTACCGGATGCTTTGCGTCAGCCTGGAACAGAATGGCAATTCCCGGTTGAAGGATGTGCTTTCGGAACGATTCCTGCCGATGATCGATGAGCTGCAGCAGACCATCGACCGGCATGAGTCGGCATCCGAGATCCATACCATCATCAAGCGGAAATAAAGGAGTTGAATTGTTTACAGAGGAGGAAACATGATACGGATCATAGCTGCAGTTCTTTTTGTCACGCTTTTTTTGATCGTTTCCCTTCCCATGATCGGAGTAGAGCTTCTTTTGGGACTATTTTCCCGAAAAGCCCGGGACAAAAGCAGCCTTGCCATCGTGGCTTGGGCTTTCCGGGTAGTGGAAAGAATTGCGGGAACAAAGACCACGGTGATCGGTGAAGAGAATATCCCAAAGGATGAAGCCGTACTCTTTGTATCGAATCACAGGAGCATCTTCGATACGGTGCTGCTGTATGGGAGAATGAAGCAGGTGACCGGGTTTGTGGCCAAGACAGAGACAAAAAAGATCCCGGTGCTTTCCTGGTGGATGATCCTTCTCCATTGCAAATTCCTGGACCGCCATGACATCAAGCAGGGGCTCCAGGTCATATTAAGCTGCATTGAGGATGTGAAAAATGGGATCTCCATCATGATCTTTCCCGAGGGCACCCGCGGCAAGGGAGAGGATGAGACGGAGGTTCTGGATTTTAAGGAGGGCTCCATGAAGGTGGCTGTAAAAGGCGGGGTAAGGATCGTCCCCATTGCCATCAGCGGCAGCCGGGCGATCCTGGAAGCCCAGTTTCCCAGAGTGAAGCCTGCCAGGGTGGTCATACGCTATGGGAAGCCCATCGATCCGAAGGAATTTACAAAGGAAGAGCAGAAGAGGATGGGCGAAGTGGCGAGAGGACGGATCATAGACATGCTGAAGGAATCCGGGGTGCAAAGATGAAGCTCAGGATCCGGGGAGGACATGTCATCGATCCTGCAAATGAGATCGATGAGATAAAGGACCTGCTATCTGTCGATGGAGTGATTACCGACAGGGAAGAGGATCTTGACGGGTCTGAGAGGGTCATAGAGGCGGAAGGCCTGGTGGTATGCCCCGGCTTTATTGATGTGCATGCCCATTTCAGGGATCCGGGACAGACGGAGAAGGAGACTCTGCTGACCGGGAGCGCGGCCGCTGCGGCAGGAGGATATAGCACGGTGCTGCTTATGGCCAATACGGTTCCTCCCGTGGATACCGTTCCGATCTGGGAGGATATCATGAAACGGGGGGAGAGATCCCCTGTACGGATTCTTCAGGCGGCGGCCGTTACCCTCGGCAGGCAGGGGAAGGAGCTGGCCGACCTTAAAGCCCTGCATAGGGCAGGAGTGCGTGTTTTTACCGATGATGGCTCACCCCTTGCCGATGATGCCCTGGCAGAGAAGGCCATGGAACAGGCGGCTCTCCTTGGGGTGATATTGAGCTTTCACGAAGAGCATCCGGACTTTGTGAAGGATGCGGGGGTTAATGCAGGATATGCCGCTAAGAAACTGGGGCTTGAGGGTGCGCATAGACAGGCAGAGATCTGTCTTGTGGAAAGAGACCTGAGGCTGGCTCTTTCTACGGGAGCTGTCATTGATATCCAGCATGTAAGCACGAAGGAGGCAGTGGAGCTGATCCGCAGGGCAAAGAAGAAAGACAGCAAGGGGATCATCCATGCGGAAGCCGCTCCCCATCATTTCTCCCTGACAGAAGAAGCCCTGGGAGATCATGGCACAAACGCAAAGGTCAACCCTCCGCTCAGGACAGAGGCTGACCGCCTGGCCATCATAGAGGGACTGCGGGACGGGACCATCGACCTGATCGCCACGGATCATGCGCCCCATACGGCAGGGGAGAAAAATAAAGGCTTCCGGGAAGCACCCAGCGGCATGATCGGCCTTCAGACAGCGTTATCCCTGGGGATCATGCAGCTTGTAAAGCCGGGCTTCATAAGCATGGCCGGGCTTATCCGGCTCATGAGCAGCAATCCGGCGTTATTTTATGGTCTTGATTCGGGCCGGCTGGATCCGGGGAGGCCGGCGGATATCACGATCTTTGATCCGGAGGAGGAATGGTGCTTTGACAGAGGCACAAACTGCTCCAAGTCAGAGAATTCTCCCCTTTTCGGGCAGGTTCTCACCGGCAGGGTAAGACATACGATTATCGGCGGAAAGGAAGTATATCCGGCATGATGAAAGAAAAGGCAAGGATTCATTCCAGGCGGGAGCTGGCAGAGGGGATAGTCAGCATGTGGCTGAAATGCAGCCTGGCGGATCATGCAGAGCCCGGACAATTTGTCCTGGTGTATCCTAAGGATTCCTCCAGGCTTTTGGGCAGGCCGTTCTGCATATGCGAAGTGAATCCAGAGGGAGATGAGATCCGTATCGTATTTCGGATTTCCGGAAAAGGCACGGAAGAGATTGCGGCATTGGAGTACAGGGATATCGTGGAGGTCGAGGGTCCTCTTGGGAAGGGCTATCCCCTTGAATGTGCCGCCGGGAAACAGGTGCTTTTGATGGGGGGCGGGATCGGGGCTCCTTCTCTTCTTTTCCTGGCGCAGAGATTGAAGAAGAGCATCGTGTCCTATGGAGGAGCAAAGAACGTGTCTGCCCTGCTCGGCTATCGGAATTCGGCCCTGAAGCGGTTTCTGGCAGATGACTTTCTGAATGTGGGAATACAGACCATGATCGCAACGGATGATGGGAGCGACGGGATTAAGGGAAATGTGGTGGAGGTGGCAAAGCGCCTTCATTCCCAGAGAGTGCTGCTTCCCCAGCTGATCTATGCCTGCGGCCCCATGCCGATGCTGAAGGCTGTAGGGGAATTTGCGGCTGAGCTGAAGATCCCGGCCTATATTTCCCTGGAGGAGCATATGGCCTGCGGAGTGGGAGCATGCCTGGGTTGTGTAGTCCCGACAAAGGAAAGAGACGGGCATTCCAATGTGCATAACGCAAGGATCTGCACGGAGGGACCGGTATTTGAAGCATCGGAGGTGTTATGGTGAAAAAGAATCCGGATCTGTCCGTCAGCCTGTGCGGCATCACTTTTAAGAATCCCATAACCTGTGCATCAGGCACCTTTGGCAGCGGGATGGAATATGCTCAATTCGTGGATCTGAACCGGCTGGGAGCCATTACCACAAAGGGGGTATCCGACAGGGCGTGGGAAGGAAATCCGACACCCAGGGTGACGGAGACGCCGTCGGGAATGATGAATGCCATCGGGCTGCAAAATCCCGGGATGGAGGTATTTGCAAAGAGGGATCTGGCCTTTTTGGCGAAATATGATGTGCCGGTCATCGTGAATGTCTGCGGACATATCCTGGAGGAATATAAAAATGTGGTGGAATTCCTTTCCGATAAAGAGGGGATCGCCATGTTTGAGATCAATGTATCCTGCCCGAATATCCGGGAAGGAGGCATGGCCTTCGGCACCAGCCCGAAGGAGCTGCTCCATGTGACAAAGGAAGTCAAGGCAGTATCAAAAAAGCCGGTCATCATGAAATTATCTCCCAATGTCACAAGCATGGCAGATATGGCAAAGGCCGCGGAACAGGGGGGAGCCGACGGCATTTCCTTGATCAATACCTTTACGGCAATGAAGATCGATGTATATCGGAGAAGATTTGTGCTGGCAAACCGGACGGGAGGCCTGTCTGGGCCGGCCATCCATCCGATTGCCGTAAGGATGGTATATGAAGCGGCGCACGCCGTGGAGATCCCGGTGATCGGCATGGGAGGGATCGCATCTGCGGAGGATGCCCTGGAGATGCTTATGGCAGGAGCCAGGATGGCAGCGGTAGGCATGATGAATTTTCATGAACCGGAAGCAATGGTGCATGTGATCGATGGAATTGAGAAGTATATGGAGGAGACAGGCACCGAAAAGATCGTGGATCTGATCGGCTGTCTGGATTAAGCACCCTTGAAGAAATTGGTGAATGTAAGGATAATTACCACGGCCGGAATGCTCCTGGCCGCGGCTGTAGTACTGGGGTTTTTCAAGATCCCGATCTCACAGGTCGTTGAGATCAGGCTGCAGTTTCTTCCGGTGGCGGCTGCAGGCATGCTGCTTGGGCCTTTTTGGGGCGGCGTGACGGGAGCCCTGTCCGATATCCTGGGATATATGGTACGTCCGACGGGGCCGTTTTTCCCTGGATTTACGGTAAGTGCCGCCATCCAGGGCGTGATTTACGGCTTGATCCTGCATGGAAAGGAAGCCTCCATCAGGCGGATCATCCTTTCCCAGGCCGTTGACCTGATCTGCGTCAGCTTCTTCCTGAATTCCCTCTGGCTTTCCATGCTTTACGGGCAGGGCTTTCTGGCAGTTTTTACCGCAAGGATCATAAAAAATCTGGTGATGTTTCCGATCAATACATTTTTGCTCATGGCGGTGATGAGGCCGGCTTCCCGGGCCGGGAAACTGTTTCTGACATGAACATCATGTTATTCCGGGCGGCTTGAAAAGAGCGGAAAGGCGGATCACGGCATGACATATGGAGAGGCAATGGAATATATCAGTGGGATCGCACGCTTCGGGTCTCATCTGGGGCTTCAGAATGTCCGGACATTGATGCAATATCTGGGCAATCCGCAGGACAGGCTGAAAATCGTCCATGTGGGAGGAACCAACGGAAAGGGCTCCACCGTATCCTTCCTCAGCCACATCCTGATGCGCTCAGGCTATAAGACCGGGATTTATACCTCTCCGTATATTGAGCGTTTTACGGAACGGATCCGGATCGGGGACGAGGAGATCGGGGAGGACGACCTGGGAAGGCTTACGGAGAGCGTCAGGGATGCCACGGAGGAAATGCTCCGGGACGGATATGGCCAGCCTACGGAATTTGAGATCGTATGTGCCATTGCTTTTCTTTATTTCACAGAGCAGGAATGTGATATCTGTGTAGTGGAGGTAGGCCTGGGCGGCAGACTTGATGCTACGAATGTGATACCATGCCCTCTCTTGGCGGTCATCACGACCATCAGCTATGATCATATGGAATATCTGGGAAATACCCTGGGACAGATCGCATTTGAAAAAGCCGGGATCATCAAAAGAGGAGGGGATGTGCTCCTTTATCCCCAGGAAAAGGAGGCGGGAGAGGCCTTTTTGCAGGTCTCAAGGGAAAGGGAAGCCTGCCTTCACCATGCGGCAATGCCGGAAAAGATCCTTTCAGCAGATCTTTCGGGCACTGTTTTTTTGCTTAACGGCAGGGAATACCGGATCCGTATGCTGGGGCTCAATCAGACTAAAAATGCATCCATGGCGGTCCATGCGGCCGTCCTTCTTCAGAAAAAGGGCTATTCGATCTCTGAAAACGATATCAGGGAGGGGCTTTGGGATACGACCTGGCCCGGCAGATTTGAATTGAGGAGGAAGGATCCGTGCGTGATCCTGGATGGGGCACATAATCTGGAGGGGATGCAGGTGCTTGCCGAGAACCTCCGGCTTTATTTTGGAGATAAAAAGATCCGGCTCATCATCGGGATCCTGAAGGACAAGGAATACGGAAAAATGCTGGATGTGATATTGCCGAAGGCAGATTGCGCCTATGCCGTATGCCCTCCTTCAGACCGGGCGCTGCCTGCCGGGGAGCTTGCAGGAGAAATAAGAAAGCGTTCGGCTATTCCCACCGTGATCGAACCGGATCCGGCAAAAGCATATGATGAGGCGGTGGGCAAAAGCTCACGGGAGGATGTCGTCGTTGCCTGCGGATCTTTGTATTATCTGGGAATCTTAAGGAAGCTGTCCTAAAGAGGAGGAGTCATGATAAAAAAATGGAAGCTTGCGAAATTTATCCAGCTGGCATTTACGGCATTGGCGGGGACTGTTTTTTTCCTTGCCCTGATCGTGGTGCCTGAGTTTCGCACAAGAATCTTTACGGACCGTCCGCTTTTATTTTTATGCGCCGTCATGTGGGCATTGATGGTAGTCACGGTCATATTTATCCTGGTGGATCTCGACTGCATGATCCGGTGGGAAAAGGAACATTGATCCATGGATGAACTGGATTACCAGTATCTGGCATCACTGGTGCTGCGTGCCAGGGAAGGAGACTCAGATGCCTTTGCTGAGATCTATGCCGCCACGTACCGGAAACAATATAAATTTGCCAGGCATTATCTGAGAGATGAATTCCTTGCACAGGATGCGGTACAGGAGGCGTATATCCATGCGCTGAAACATATCGCGGATGTGAAGGATCCGTCTCTTTTTTTGGCATGGCTGAACCAGATCACCTTCCGGGTCTGCTTTGATTCCTGCAAGAAGAAAGACCGGCATTACGGGGAGATCAATCCCATGCAGCTGGAGCTTTATGAGGATGACCGGGAAGACCATAATCCGGAGGATGCGGCCTTGAATACAGTGGAAAAGGAAAAGCTGAGACAGGCGATCAATGAGCTTCCCCCCATGGAGCAGCGTGCCATTGTCATGAGATATATGAACGAGATGCAGATCGACGAGATCGCCGAGGCATCCGGGGTCAGCCGGAGCACGGTCAAAAGACAGCTGATCGCAGGAAGGGAAAAGATTCGGAAGATCATGGAAGGAAAGCAGAGATGAAGCAGAACTACGAAGACGAATTGAATGAAAAAAAGGCAGATGAGCTGCTGCAGAATGTGTTCAAGGCCACCGGGAAGGAGCCGAATGCCACGCCGCTTAAGAAGCTGGCATCTTATCGGGCAAGCAAGCTTCGGGGACTGAATAATGCAAGGATCCTGGCTATGTTTCTGCTTGTCCTGGTGCTGATCTCGCCGGTAGCCTTCCGGGACTCCTTCCTGAACAGCCTGACCGGTCCGGTAGTGACGGAGGACCTGTATGTCAATGGAAGGCTTACTCTTTTTCTGCGGGATACGGGCTCCGGGATTGACTATGTCCATATCTATGCCAAGACAAAAGATGGAAAGACCGTGCTTCCGGAGAGCGTGAGCCTGACGCAGGAATCCGTGACGTTTCTGGTGCCGGAATCGGATCTGGCGATCTTTATTCCCAGCAGGACAGGAAGAACCACTCCGATTTATTTCTCTAAAGGTGAAGCCAGGTGATGGAAAGAGCGGATGATCATTCCGAAAAGATGAATTCGACTCCGGATTTCTTGCAATAGATCGGAATGTGAAGGGTCCGCCTGCCGGTCACGCTGGACAGCTCATCCGCATCCGCATAGCATTGGGGCTCGGCGTCAAAATTCTCGCCTTCCCTGCTGGCCGTGGTAATGAAAAGGCCGTTGATGCAGTTCAGGAACTCTCCAGCCGCATCATTGATGAACATCTCATCCTCTTCATACTGGTCTCTGGCAAAGCCTTTTGCGATTTCCCGAAGGCCGCCATCGCAGTTGGAAAAGCCCGTGAAATAAGAACGAGTCCCGATGATATGCTGATACATGCCGGCACAGAGCTTTTCAGAACCGTCTGTCGTATAAGCATCCCCAATGCAGATGTCTTTATCTACCAGCCTGGTCATGAGACGGACTCCGATAGAGGCATGGCGCTCAAAGTGAATGGAATGTCCCAAAAGACAGGTCATGACGATGGCAGAGATGTCGTCGGATTTCATGGCCTCCAGCCGGGCTGTGGTCACGCCATAGTCCTTCTGGTACTGCTTGATGGCACGCTTAAAGCCCGAAGCATCCATCAGCTTTTCGTCTCCGATGGTCTGCATGAAAAGGATAAAGGAATTTTGCTGCTCGGAAAGGAGAGCCTTGACCTGCACATTCGTCAGATAGCCCAGATCCACTGCTATATCTCCGAAATGCTTATCGATGGACTGCTGCAGCATATTGACCGTTTCGGCTTCTTCCTCCGTCATCATGCCTTCTGATACGGCAATGGTGCCGAGCCTTACCTTGGCTTCGGACTGCCGCTTGAGGATGTGGTCCAGCTGATCCTGGGAAAGCAGGTTTTTTCGGACAAAATAATTACCTAAAATGTGTTCAATCATATTACAAGTATAATATTCCTTGTAGAATAAATCAATGGGTAACTCTTTAATTCGATCTGACCTGTCTGATACTTTAAGTTGGGACAAAGATGTGCTATTATGGTAGCAGTGTGCAAAAAAAAGAAGAAGGAAGGAAGATAAGAAGATATGACTAAGAATAAGCATCACAGATCCCTGGCGGCGGTTCTCATTGGAATATGTCTTATATCCGGTCTGACGGCCTGTGGCCAGCAGAAGCCAGCGGAGGACAGCTTCAGCGACATGGAACCGGATAAATATGTGACGTTGGGAGAGTACAAAGGGCTGGAGATCGATGCGGTCGATACGACGGTAAGCGAAGGTGATATGGAAGAAGCCGTAATGCAGGACCTGGAAGCCGTAGCCGGTACGAAGGAGGTTACGGGAAGGGCAGTGAAGGAAGGCGATATCGTCAGCATAGATTACGTGGGGAAAAAGGACGGGGTGCTCTTTGACGGGGGTACGGGAAGCTACGACCTGGAGATCGGGAGCGGTTCCTTCATCGAAGGTTTTGAGGAGGGGATCGTGGGGATGAAGACCGGGGAAACAAAGGACCTTAAGCTGACATTCCCGGAGGATTACCACGCAGAGGATCTGGCTGGTGAGGATGTGGTATTTACCGTTTCCTTAAATGGCATACGGGAGCTGAACACCCCCGGGATCAATGATGATGGGATCCTGGAAAAATTAGGAGAGAAATACGGCAAAGAATTTGAGGATACCGATGCCTATTTTGAAGAGATACGCCAGTCCCTGACCCAGTCAAAGGAGCAGGAAGCGGAACATGCCCAGAGGACACAGCTTATGCAGCAGGTCTTCGAAAAATCCAAATGTGACACAGAATTTCTGCCGGAATGGCTGGTGAAGAAGAATAAGGAAGAATATACCAAGAGCATAGAAAGTTTTGCTTCCCAGTATGGGGTATCTCTGGATGATTACATCCAGGCCATGGGCACCGACAAGGATGCCTTTGAGAAGGAGGCCGAGGAGTACGCTGAGGAAGTGTCAAAGGAGCAGCTGATCATTTCCGCCATCGCAGATGCTGAAAAGATCACGGTGGATCAAAAGGAAGTGGATGACTATTATAAGAAATATGCTTCAGACTATGGCGCAGAAGTGGATGAATTAAAGGAAACGCTGGATGAGGATACCCTGCGCCAGTACCTGCTGGGCAAAAAGGTAGAAGATTTTCTCTTTGAAAATGCAGTGATCAAGTGATCTGGGAGGGGAAGATGGAAAAGCTGATCGAGATAAAAGAACTATTCCGGAACAGAGAGCAGTACTTTGATAAGGAGGTCACCGTGGGCGGATGGATCCGTTCCAACCGGGACTCCAAGACCGTGGGCTTTCTGGTACTGAGTGACGGCACCTGTTTTGAGACCCTTCAGGTGGTCTATAGCAGCCAGATGAGTAATTTCCCGGAGATCGCAAAGCTCAATGTGGGGACCTCCGTGATCGTAAAAGGTCAGGTGGCGGCTACACCCGGGGCAAAGCAGCCGTTTGAGATCCAGGCATCATCCCTTATGGTGGAGGGGATCTCCACTCCGGATTATCCTTTGCAGAAGAAGAAGCATACGCTGGAATACCTGCGGTCGATGACCCATCTTCGTCCAAGAGCCAATACCTTCCAGGCGGTATATCGGATCCGGTCGATGATCGCCTTTGCGATCCATCAATTTTTCCAGGAAAGAGGATTTGTCTATGTCCATACGCCGATCATCACCGGCAGCGATGCAGAGGGAGCCGGGGAGATGTTTCAGGTGACGACCCTTCCCCTGGACAATCTTCCGCTGACCCCGGAGGGAAAGGTGGATTATACACAGGACTTTTTCCATAAATCCACCAATCTTACGGTGTCCGGCCAGCTGAACGTGGAGGCCTTTGCCTGTGCATTCCGTAATGTATATACCTTCGGCCCCACATTTCGGGCAGAGGATTCCAATACGCCGAGACATGCCGCGGAATTCTGGATGATCGAACCGGAGATCGCTTTTGCAGACCTTCAGGATGACATGGAGCTGGCAGAATCCATGCTGAAGCATATCATTCGCTATGTGCTGGATAATGCCCCGGTGGAAATGGCTTTCTTAAATGCATTCATCGACAAGGGCCTGGTAGAGAGGCTGACCCATGTGCTGGAGTCCAGCTTTGAACGGGTGACTTATACGGAGGCAGTGAAGCTTCTGGAGAAGAATAATGACAAATTCCAATATAAGGTGAGCTGGGGATGCGACCTGCAGACGGAGCATGAGAGGTATCTGACGGAGCAGCTGTTTAAGAAGCCGGTCTTCGTGACGGATTATCCGAAGGAGATCAAGGCGTTTTACATGAAATTGAATGAAGACGGCAAGACCGTAGCCGCCATGGACTGTTTGGTACCGGGGATCGGCGAGATCATCGGGGGCTCCCAGAGAGAGGACGACTGGGATAAGCTTAAGGGCAGGATCGAGGAGCTGGGCATGCGGGCAGAAGATTATGATTTTTACCTGGATCTTCGTAAATATGGGTCGGTGAGGCACGCCGGCTTCGGACTGGGATTTGAAAGGGCAGTCATGTATATCACGGGAATGGACAATATCCGGGATGTGCTTCCTTTCCCGAGGACAACAGGCACGTGTGATCTATAAGGTATCGAAATGAAACGATTTGCAGGAATGGCGGTAAGCCTTGTGATGGCAGGGATCCTTGCGGTCACTGCCACGGCGGCGCCGACAAAATCCGAACTGAATAAGGATATCAAAGAGAATAAGGATAAGCTTCAACAGGTTAACGAGGAGATCGGCGAGATCGAGGAGCAGCAGGAAGAAGCGCAGGCCCAGATGGATGCATCCCAGGCTCTTCTGGTGGCTCTTTTGGCGAATGTGGAGATCCTCCAGGGAGATATTGCCAGGAAACAGCTTGAGATGGAGCAGGCTCAGGCGGATTATGACGCGGCCGAGGAAGAGGAGCGCAGGCAATATAAGACCATGTGCGCAAGGCTCCGCCGGATGTATGAAAACAGCAGCGGTTCCTCAGAATATATCGAGATCCTCATGCAGGCCGAAAGCATTGCAGATGCCATAAATAAGGCAGGATATATCAATAAGCTCTACGAATATGACCGTACCCTTTTGGTGAATTATCAGGCTGCCAAGGAAGAGGTGGAAAAGCTTCAGGCCCAGCTGGAGGAAGATATGGCTGAGCTGGAGGAGATCCAGGGAGAATATGAGGAGCAGGAGGCGGCCCTGAACCAGACCATCGAGGAGCAGAAGGAGACCGTGGAAAACTTCAGCTCCAGGCTTGCGGATGCAAAGAGCGAAGCAAGGGCATACCAGAAAAAGATCGACCAGGATAACGCGGAGATCGCAAAGATCGCGGCAGCCGAAAAAAAAGCCGCAGAAGAGAAGGCAAGGAAAGCCGCGGAGGAGAAAAAGCGGAAGGAAGCGGCCGAAAATGCAAAGAAGGGGCAGTCCGGGGACAGCGGAGGATCAAAGAAGAAGGACAGCGGGGGAGGAGTCGTGGTCGGCGGATCCGGCACAGGAAGCGAGATAGCGAATTATGCCCTGCAGTTTGTGGGAAATCCTTATGTTCCGGGAGGCACCAGCCTGACCAATGGCTGCGACTGTTCTGGGTTTACGATGTCCGTATATTCCCATTTCGGCTATTCGATCCCGAGGAATTCCGGAGCCCAGGCAGGCTACGGAAAGGCGGTATCTTATGAGGATGCCCAGCCCGGAGACATATTCTGCTATCCGGGCCATGTGGGGATCTATATCGGAGGCGGGCGGATCGTGCATGCTTCCACCCAGGCGACGGGGATCAAGATCTCCAATGCGTTGTACCGGACAGTATCCACCATCCGCAGGATCGTGTGACCTTGGCAATGGGATTTACAAGAGCCGCCAAAGACAGGCATTGACCGGGCCTCCGGGGGGATGGGCGGCTTAGAGGATCAATAGGGTTTTCAAATGAAACAGGAGGATAGGGAGTAGTAAGATTATGGCTTATGGAAGGGGGAGGCTTCGGCTTGGCGATCTGCTGATCAAGCAGCAGGTCATAACAGAGGAACAGCTGACAGAGGCGCTGGGACTGCAAAAGGGCAGCGGCAAGAAGCTGGGAGAGGTGCTTACGGAAAACGGGATCTGTACGGAGGAGCAGATCGCAGAGGCGCTGAGCCATCAGCTGAATATCGAGAGAGTGGATCTGACCGGATTTGAGATCGACAGCCAGATCCTGGCCATGTGCTCTTCTGCATTGGCAAGAAAGCATAGTGCCATTCCTTATATGTTTCATCCGGACAATCCGAATGTGCTGAAGCTTGCCATGTCCGATCCCATGGATATGGTGGCGATCGATGACTTTACGATCGTTACGAATCTGCAGATCGAGCCTGTGGTCACCACGCCGCGGCAGATCGCCATTGCCATCGACAAGGCTTATGGTACGGCAGACGTTATGGGCGTGGCGAATGCCTATGCCGAAGAAAAACAGAGAGAGCGCCAGCAGGAAGAGCAGGAAAGGGCTGAAGCGGATGAGGAGATCAACAATTCTCCCATCGTTACCCTGGTAAAGCAGATGATCGACCAGGCAGTCCGGGCAAGAACCTCCGATATTCATATCGAGCCTTTGGAAAGGACCGTTCGCGTGCGGTACAGGATCGACGGCGCCCTGTATGAGAGGCTGGTATATTCCACGGATCTTCTGTCTGCCATCGTGGCCAGGGTAAAGATCGTTTCGGGCATGGATATTTCCGAAAAAAGAAAGCCGCAGGACGGCCGCATGACCCAGGTTGTGGATGGACAGGAATTTGATATCCGTGTATCCATCCTGCCTACGGTTTTCGGGGAAAAGATCGTTATGCGACTTACTTCCAAGCAGGCTCTTACCAGAGAGAAGAAAAACCTGGGCCTGAATCCGGCAGAGATGAAGGTATTCGACCATATCTTAAGCAATCCCCACGGGATCATCCTGGTTACGGGACCCACCGGCTCCGGAAAATCCACTACCCTGTATACTGCGCTTTCCGAATTGAACCGGGAAGAAGTCAATATCATCACCGTAGAGGATCCGGTGGAAGCAAATATCAACGGCATTAACCAGGTGCAGACCAATGTGAAAGCCGGACTGACCTTTGCCTCGGCACTGCGGTCCATTTTGAGGCAGGATCCGGATATCATCATGATCGGTGAGATCCGTGACGGAGAGACAGCCGGCATCGCGGTACAGGCATCCATCACGGGACATTTGGTCGTCAGCACGCTGCATACCAATTCAGCCGCAGGCTCCGTGGGACGTCTGGTGGATATGGGCGTGGAGCCTTATCTTCTGGCAGATTCCCTGGTAGGAATCATCGCCCAGAGGCTGGTGCGCCGGCTTTGCCCGAACTGTAAGAAGCCGGTCAAGCCGGATGCGGACCAAAAGGAGCTGCTGAAGATACCGGCGGATGCGGATGTGACGATCTATGAACCCTGCGGATGTGCGCAGTGTGACAATACAGGGTTCAAGGGCAGGATCGGTGTGTATGAGATCATGCAGATCTCTCCGAAGCTGAGACATGCGATCTCCCATGAGGCGCAGGCGGAGGAGCTGAAGGAGATTGCATTGAGCGAAGGAATGAATACCCTTCGTATGTCTGCTACCAGGTATGTGCTGGAGGGGATCACCAGCATCGCAGAAATGACAAAGGTATCATTTGACAGCTGATCGGGTTAAAAACAGCGATAGGGGGAAGATATGGATTTTACATTGGAAGAAGCCCTGAAGGCTTCCATGGATCGAGGCGTATCGGACGTTCACATATCGGTAGGAAGGCCGGTCATGTTCCGGATGGACGGGAAGCTGGTAGCCTTGAATGATCATGTGCTGTCGCCAAAGGATGTGGAGGAGCTCCTGCTTCCGATCCTGAATGAAAAGCTGAGAAACAGCCTGGATACGGATGGCGAGATTGACTTTGCTTATTCCCTGCAGGGGATCGGGCGTTTCCGTCTGAATGTTTTTAAGCAGCGTGGCACCTACGCCGCGGCCCTGCGTCTCCTTCCCTTCAGCATCCCGGCTCCGGAAAAGCTCAGTATCCCTAAGGCGGTACAGAACATGGTCACGAAAAAGAGGGGGCTGGTGCTGGTCACGGGACCTACGGGCTCCGGCAAGTCCACGACCCTGGCATCCCTGATCAATGTGATCAATCAGGTCCAGCCGGTTCACATCATCACCCTGGAGGACCCCATCGAATACCTGCATAAATCCCAACAGGCTGTGGTGGTACAGAGGGAGATCGGCCTGGATACCCAGGGCTATGCACCGGCTCTCCGTGCCGCGCTCCGGCAGGATCCGGATATCATCCTTCTGGGAGAGATGAGAGACCTGGATACCATATCTACGGCTGTGACGGCAGCTGAAACCGGGCATCTGGTCTTTTCCACGCTGCATACCATCGGAGCGGCCGCGACCATCGACCGTATTGTCGATGTTTTTCCTCCGCACCAGCAGGAGCAGATCCGGATCCAGCTTGCCATGGTGCTGGAATGTGTATGCTCACAGCAGCTTCTGCCCAGGGCAGACAAGGGAAGGTGTGCGGCATTTGAGGTCATGGTGGCAAATCCTGCCATCCGCAATCTGATCCGGGAGGGCAAGACCTTCCAGATCCCTTCCATGATGCAGACGAATAAAAAATCCGGCATGATCACCATGGATGATTCCCTCTTTGATCTGTACTCTGCCCGCAAGATCACGGCAGAGGTGGCGCTGACCTTTGCACAGGATCTGGCTTATCTTTCCCGGAAGATCAATCCGGGCTCGGCCGGGGCTGTGCCTGGTCCTGGTCCTGGTCCGGGAATGGGCATAGATGACGGCATGGGAATGGGCATGGGAATGGGCATGGGAATGGGCAATTTTTAAGCCGAAACCGTAAGAGAGGAGAGGATAGGTTATGGCGACATTTGGTTATCTGGCGGTGGACAATACCGGCAGGGACGTAAAGGGAAGCCTGGAGGGAGACAGCGAGGATCAGGTCCGCGCCAAATTAAAGAATGACGGACTGACGGTCATAGAGATTTCCGAACAGAGCGCCTGGACGAAGGACATCAGCATCGGCGGAGGAGGGGCCAGACCTAAGGCAAGGGATTTTTCCGTATTTTGCCGGCAGTTTGTGGCTATGACCCGCGCAGGCGTTACGATCATTGATTCCCTCCACATGCTTTCTGAGCAGACGGAAAACAAGAGGCTCCAGAAGGCAATCCGGGATACCCAGGTCAATGTGGAAAAGGGAGAGACTCTTTCTGATTCCATGGAGGAGCAGAAAATATTCCCTGAGCTTCTGCTCCACATGACCAAGGCAGGAGAGAGTTCGGGTGCCCTGGACATCGCCTTTGAACGTATGGCGACGCAGTTCGAGAAGGATGCGAAGGTTCAGGCCATGCTGAAAAAGGCCCTGATCTACCCGATCATCGTCGTGATCGTGGCCATTGGCGTTGTAACGGTCATGCTTACCTTTGTTATCCCGAATTATACAGAGATGTTTGCGGATATGGAGATGGAGCTTCCGGTCATCACCAAAGTGGTTGTGGCAATGAGTGATTTTGTCATGGCTAAGTGGTATCTCCTTGTCGCTGCCGTGGTGGCCTTTGTCTTTGCTTACCGTGCGTTTAGGGCCACTCCCGGGGGACGCCATATCCTGGACAAGCTTGCATTGAAAGATAAGCTCATGGGAGATCTCCGGATCAAAAGTGCCTCGGCCCGGTTTGCCAGGACCTTATCCACCATGCTTGCGGCCGGTATTTCCATGGTGGACGCCCTGGAGATCACTGGCGGTACGCTGGATAACGTGATCCTGCAGGATGCCATCAGTAAATGCAGGGAGGATGTGGTACAGGGCGTGCCTTTGTCGAAACCGCTGGAGGACTGCGGCATGTTTCCTCCCATGGTCTATCACATGACCAGGATCGGGGAGGAGACCGGTGATATAGAAGGGCTTCTGACCAAGCTTGCGGAATACTATGAGGAAGAAGTGGAAATGGCGACAGAAAGCCTAATGGCAGTCATGGAGCCGCTGATCATCGTCGTATTGGCAGGGATCGTGGGCGTGCTCATCGGAGCCGTCATGGCGCCCATGCTTTCCATGTATCAGGGTCTCGACAATCTGTAAAACGATCATTTGGGGTGGACTATTTTTCCTCTTCATCCTGTCTTTCTCTGTAGGGATGGATTCTTTCTGTATAATGGGGGAGGAGCTTTGATCGTTACAGACAGACCGGAAAAAAATGAGGATGGGGGTTTTTCACTGGTAGAGCTGATCATCGTGATCGCGATCATGGCTCTTCTGATCGGCCTCCTTGCGCCGCAGTTTGTGAAATATATTGAACGTTCCCGGAAGTCGGCGGACATACAGAATGTGGCAGAGCTCGTGCGTGCAACAGAGGCTTTCTGCATGAACGATGAAAACTCCGCACTTGTAGTGGATGGGGTCTATACCTTCAGCATGAGCAATACCCTCCATATGCCGGATCCGGTCCATGGGAATGTGATCGATAAGGCCCTGGCCGATACGGGGCCGGGAGGCGTCCAGCTGAAATCCAAAGATTGGACGGATCCGAAGGGAGGCACATTGGAGCTGACCCTTACCATATCAGCCGGAGTCCTGGAGTTTTCGGTTTCCGGCGAGCGCACCGGAGTGGACATCCTGGAGGGGAAATTTTAGCCTGCCTATGGCCAAGCCTGCCGGATCAATAGATATACACGGTAAAGCCTGCCCTGCGGCGGGCTTTTTTCTTTGGCTTAAGGTGAAGGAGCCGGTTTTTATGCGGGCATGGATTTGAGGATTTCACAAAGTGATGATATACTACTTTTGATTTTAACGACCAGAGGAGGATGACATGGCCTTTGTTCCCTTGAAAGCGATCATTGAAAAAATGGACTTGAAAAACCTGACGCCGGAAATCGAAATTTCCACGGTCAAGGTGGTCAAGCCGGATATCAACCGGCCTGCCATGCAGCTGGCGGGCTTTTTTGAGCATTTTGACTCCAACCGGGTGGAGATCATCGGTTTCGTGGAATATTCTTATATGGAACAGATGGAGGACGATCGGAAGCGTGTTGTTTATGAGCAGTTTTTCTCTTATGGCGATGTGCCCTGCGTGATCTACTGCCGCGACCTGGAGCCGGATTCCATCTTCCGTGAGATGGCCATAAAAGCAGGGGTGCCGATCTTAAATACTTCAAAAGCCACCTCGGACTTTATGGCAGAATTGATCCGCTGGCTGAATGTCAAACTGGCTCCCTGTATTTCCATCCATGGCGTGCTGGTGGATGTCTATGGTGAAGGCGTGCTGATCACCGGTGAGTCGGGCATCGGGAAAAGCGAGGCCGCATTGGAGCTGATCAAGCGTGGTCACCGGCTCATCACGGATGATGTGGTAGAGATCCGGAAGGTGTCGGATGATACCCTGGTGGGGTCTGCGCCGGACATCACCAAACACTTTATCGAGCTGCGGGGCATCGGGATCGTGGATGTGAATGCCCTTTTTGGTGCCTCTGCCGTGGAGGAGACCCAGACCATCGACCTGGTGATCCGGCTGGAGGACTGGGACAAGGATAAGGACTATGACAGGCTGGGGCTGGAGGAAGCCTATACGGAGTATCTGGGGAATAAGGTCATCTGCCATGATATCCCCATCCGCCCCGGAAGGAACCTGGCCGTGATCTGTGAGACTGCCGCGGTAAATTACCGCTTGAAGAAGATGGGATATAATGCCGCACAGGAGCTGTACAAGCGGGTGCAGGACAATCTCAGCCGAAAGAGAGAGGACAGTCTAGACGAATAGGAGGACTTAAAGCATGGGGAAGGTTGCAATTGGAGTGGATGTGGGAGGCACATCGGTAAAGCTTGGCCTGCTGGATCTGGATGGAAAATTGCTGGATCAGTGGGAGATTCATACAAGAACAGAGGATTCGGGCACGCACATCCTGCCGGATATCGCCCAGTCCATCCAGGCAAGGATCCGGGATAAGGGGCTGGAACCGGCGGATATCATCGGTACGGGCATCGGGCTGCCGGGCCCGGTAAGCGAGGATGGCATGGTCTATAAGGCAGTCAATCTTGGCTGGCAAAGAGAATTTAATGTGGCGGAGGAGCTTTCCGGCCTTCTTGGCGGGATGAAGGTACGGGCCGGAAACGATGCGAATGTGGCGGCTTTGGGAGAAGCATGGCAGGGAGCCGGCAGAGGCCACAAGGAGATGGTTATGGTGACCCTTGGCACGGGCATCGGTGGAGGAGTGATCCACGATGGCAGGATCGTTACCGGAGCAAACGGGGCGGCGGGAGAGATCGGCCACATATGCATCCGTCCAGATGATACGAGGAAATGTAATTGCGGAAACCGGGGCTGCTTCGAGCTTTATGGCTCCGCAACGGGGATCGCCAGGCTGGCAGAGGAAGAGCTGGCCTCCTCAGAAGATGAGAGCGTGTTAAGGAATGGAAGGGCATCAGCAAAGGCTGTATGGGATGCCGTAAAGGAGGGAGACCCGCTGGCTATCCGGGTGGCGGAAAAGTTTGGATATTACCTCGGGTTTGGCCTGTCCATCATTGCAGGGGTGCTGAATCCGGAGCTGTTCGTATTGGGAGGCGGCGTGTCCAAGGCAGGGGAGGTCATCATCCCTTATATCCGGAAGAATCTGGACAAGTATGTATTTCATGCCTGTAATGCAGAGATCGTCCTGGCGAAGCTTGGCAATAATGCCGGCATCATTGGGGCGGCAAAGCTCGTGATCGATTGATGGAATCTTTTTTTGAAAAGCAGCTGGAGGAAATAGCCGGGGAGGGACGGGTGCTGGTTCAGGAAGAACTGGCCGGGCATACGACCTTCCGGGTGGGAGGGCCTGCGGATTATTATGTGAGGCCGCAGACGCCGGAATCCCTCTGCCGCCTGGTATGGTATCTGAAGGAGACGGAGAGGGATTTTTTTGTCATGGGCAATGGCAGCAACCTTCTGGTAAGCGATCTGGGATACCGGGGAACCGTGGTGGATGTGTCCGGATTGGACGAGATCCGGATCGAGGGCACGGAGATCTATGCCCAGGCTGGTGCATTGCTTTCGAAGGCGGCTCAGATGGCCCTTTCTGCCGGACTTACCGGGCTCGAATTTGCATCGGGAATCCCCGGGAGCATCGGAGGGGCTCTGGTCATGAATGCCGGTGCCTACGGGTCGGAAATGGCGGATGTGACCAGGGAGGTCATCCTTGTAGGAGAGGATGGGACGGAAAATTCCCTGTCCGGCAGCGATATGCAGTTTGGATACCGCACCAGTATCTGCAGGAAGGGGAAGGGCGTCGTATCGGCTGCCAGGATTTCCCTGAAGCCCGGGGATAAGACGGAGATCGAAGAAAAAATGAAGGAGCTGGCCTTGAAGCGGAAAAGCCGGCAGCCATTGGAATATCCCAGCGCAGGATCTACCTTTAAGCGTCCGGAGGGATATTACGCAGGAAAGCTGATCATGGATGCAGGGCTTCCGGGCTATACCATAGGAGGCGCACAGGTATCACCGAAGCATTGCGGGTTTATCATCAATACCGGAAGGGCAACAGCCGCGGATATTTATGACTTGATCATGGAGGTGCGGGAAAAGGTAGGGGAACGCTTCGGGGTGGAGCTGGAGCCGGAGGTCTGTATCATCGGGGACTTCTGAAAAGATTCACAGAGGATGGCCTGCCGGCAGCTTTCGGGAGGATAAAGGAGGACGAATGTCCTTTTCACAGGATGTGAAGCAGGAGATCGCAGGAAAGCTTCCACAGGGGAAAAAGGCAGAGCTCGCTTATCTGGCGGCAATGTTTATGCAATGCGCCCGCAGAGGACCCATCAGCGACGGGGCGCCCTATATCCTGTTCCATACGGAAAATTTCCAGGCGGCAAGAATCTGCTTTACTTTAACAAAAAAACTATTTAATATAGAGGTCGATGTCTCAGCCAGGACTTCCCAGATACAGACATATCTGCTGAAGATCCCGGACAGTCCGGAGCTGACCGAGTCGCTTTGCATCAATGGGAATATGGATGCACTGGATCTGTCGGGACAGGAAGAGAAAAAAGCATTTCTGACGGGAGCGTTCCTTTGTACCGGGTCGGTCAGTGATCCTTCTCTTTCCTATCACCTTGAGATCGTATGTTCATCGGGAGAAAGAGCTTCCCTGCTTAGAAGCCTGGCCTCCTCCTTCGGCATGAAGGCCGGGGTGGTCCGGCGGAAGAACCATGAGGTGTTTTATCTGAAGGATGGGTCGCAGATCGTAGACATGCTGGGCATCATGGATGCACATGTCAGCCTGATGAATATGGAAAATTCCAGGATAGTCAGGGATATGCGTAATTCCATCAACCGCAGGGTAAACTGCGAGGCGGCAAATATCCGGAAGACAGTCAGCGCGTCTGTCCGCCAGGTGGAGGACATCCGTTTCCTTGAACAGGCAGGGGTGCTCCGGGAGATAAGCCCGAAGCTTCGGCAGATCGCGGATGCCAGGCTCGATAACCCGGATCTGCCCCTGAAGGATCTGGGAGAAATGCTGGATCCGCCGGTAGGTAAGTCCGGCGTGAACCATAGATTGAGAAAGCTCAGTGAATTGGCCGACAGGATCCGGAAGGATCCGGCCTGCCGGATTTCCTGAGAGAAAGGGTTAACATGAAAACAAGGGATGTTGTAGTAAATGTGAAGGAAGACGAGGACGCTCGTCCGATCGCTGTTTTAGTCCAGGTGGCAAGCCAGTATGAATCCAGCGTCTACATCAATAGCGGGAGCCGGCATGTCAATGCGAAGAGCATCATGGGAATGATGTCCCTCGCGTTGAAGAACGGGGAAGAGGTTACCGTGGAAGCGGACGGGAATGACGAGGAGCAGGCTGCGGATGGGATAGTGGATTACCTTGCAGGCAATCTGAGCATGGCCTGATGGAATGAAGAAAAGGCTTCTGTTTATTTATAATCCTCATGCGGGAAAGGAGAGGATCCGGAGCAATCTCTTAGATATCATCGACATCATGTCAAGGGCAGGATTTGAGATCACTGTACATCCCACGATGAAGCGGGGAGATGCCAGGGTAGCTGTCAGGGAGATGCCGGAAGGCTTTGATCGGATCATTTGCTGCGGGGGAGACGGAACCTTAAGCGAGACCGTATCGGGAATGATGAAAGCGGGGATCCACCTGCCTCTGGGGTACATCCCGGCGGGATCTACCAATGACTTTGCTTCCTCTCTGGGGATTCCCTCCAAGATGACCGAAGCGGCCGAGGCGATCGTAAAGGGGAATCTCTTTTCCTGCGACATAGGCATGTTTAACAGCAGATATTTTGTTTATGTGGCTGCTTTTGGCCTGTTTACGGAGGTGTCCTATGATACAGACCAGGAGCTGAAAAACAGGCTGGGGCATACGGCATATATCCTGGAGGCGGCCAGGAGGCTGGGTGAAGTCCGGGATATCCATATGGAAGTGACCTATGATGAGGGCTCCATCGAAGATAATTTTATGTTCGGAATGATCACCAACTCCAAATCCGTAGGGGGGATCAAGGGGATCACCGGGAGCCAGGTGGACTTAAGCGACGGGAAGTTTGAGGTGCTTTTGATCCGCACCATGCGCACCGTGATGGAATTTCAGGAGGTGCTGAAGGCGTTTTTTGCGGGGAAGGGTGATGAAAAGAACGTCTATACCTTTCAGACCTCCAGGATCCGGATCCGGTCCGAGGAGGAGGTGGCCTGGACCCTGGACGGGGAATATGGCGGTACCGTGCGGAATGCAGACATCGTGAATCAAAAAAGTGCGGTTGAAATGATGGTACCGTGATGTTATAATGTCTTTTGGATTGCAGGTGCTCTCATTGAAGGCTGGAGCCCCGGGCGGCAGGCCTTTTATCATGGGGTTCCCGTTAGATATGCAATCTGTGATACCGGTCAAATTCAAATAAGAAAGGAAGTAGAGCTATGCCATTAGTTACCACTACGGAAATGTTTAAGAAAGCCTATGACGGCGGTTATGCAGTAGGCGCATTCAACGTAAACAATATGGAGATCGTCCAGGCCATCACGGAAGCGGCAAATGAGCTTCATTCGCCGGTGATCCTGCAGGCATCTGCCGGAGCAAGAAAGTATGCCCAGCAGGCTTATCTGATGAAGCTGGTGGAGGCTGCCCTTGAGGTCACGGATATTCCGATCGCCATGCATCTGGATCATGGCGCAGATTTTGAGATCTGCAAGTCCTGTGTGGATGGGGGCTTCTCTTCGGTAATGATCGATGCATCCTCCCAGCCCTTTGAGGAGAATGTAGCTGTTTCAAAGAAGGTCGCAGACTATGCGCATGAGCATGGCGCAGTGGTGGAGGCTGAGCTTGGAACCCTGGCCGGTGTGGAAGATGATGTGAATGTGGCGGATGACAAGGCGATGTATACCGATCCTGACCAGGTAGAGGAATTTGTGAAGAGGACAGGCGTGGATTCCCTTGCGATCGCCATCGGTACCAGCCATGGCGCATATAAGTTCAAGCCGGGACAGAATCCGAAGCTCCGTCTGGATATCCTGGAGGAGGTCGCAAAGAGGCTTCCGGGATTCCCCATCGTGCTCCACGGCTCTTCTTCCGTACCGCAGGAGTATGTAAAGATCATCAACGAGCATGGCGGCGCATTGAAGGATGCCATCGGCATACCGGAGGATCAGCTTCGCGAAGCCGCAAAGGGTGCAGTATGCAAGATCAATATCGATTCGGATCTGCGTCTTGGCATGACCGCCGGCATCCGTGAGCATTTTGAAGCTCATCCCGATCATTTTGATCCCCGCCAGTATCTGACGGATGGACGCCAGTACGTAAAGGATATTGTTCATCATAAGATCATCAATGTCCTTGGATCAGACAATAAGGCTTGAAGCCAGGATGAGAGAACGCCCGCTTTTGCGGGCGTTCTTTTGATGGAAGGAGATTTTTTTTCAGTGAAGTACCTGAAGGCAGTCCGATATGATCCGGGATGTGAGAAAGCACCTTTTTTTCAGAGACTGCTGGAGGAACTAAAAAAGAATGAGGTGCAGGTTCTGCCCTTCAAAAGCGGCGGCACGGTCCAGGAAGGATCGCTTTTGATCCTTCGGGCATCAGAAAAACAAGAAATGCCGGCACAGATTCCCGGCAGCCATCCTTATGTATGCTGGGATCCTGACGGGAGTTCGAAAGGCCTGAAGGAATCCTGGATCCGTAAGGCACAATGCATCATAGAAGGCTTCGATGAAGTAGATGCGGATTTTCTGGAAAAGATGTTTCAAAGGGGGAGGGGCATCCCGTGGACCATCGCTGAGACGGAAAGGCTTATACTCCGGGAATTTTCCGTGGAAGACCATTGCCATATCTTTCCCGAGATATCTACGGAGCCTGATTTCACTTCCAAATATATTGAAAATATGTATGGCATATTCGGATATGGGATCTGGGCTGTGGTCCTGAAAGAGACAGGACAGATCATCGGGAGAGCCGGGGTATATGACTGCAGTGCATTGGATGGCTTTGAGCTGGGATATGCAATTGAAAGCCCCTTCCGGCAGAAGGGATATGCCCATGAAGCCTGCGCCGCGGCGCTTGATTTTGCTGAAAACCGCCTGGGCCTGAAGGAGATATATGCCTTGATCGAGCCGGCTAACCAGGAGTCGATAAAAGTCGCCCTGAGTCTCGGATTCCGCCAGATCATGGGAAAAACCGTGAAGGATGAAAGGACAAGTGGGGAATTGTTGGTATTTTTTCGATCTGTTTTCGTTGACAATGCCGAAAAATCGGTATAAACTGTTTGCATTATCACGGTACAGAAGAGGTAGACGTTGAAGGGAGAAGAGAAATGGCTATTACAAAGAGGACTGTGGCTTCTGCAGATGTTAAGTCTGAGCAAAAATCAGGAGTTGTCAAAATAAATCCTCCTGTAGAAGCAACTATTTCTGGAGCTGAAGTATCTGCAAAGAAGTCGGCTTCAAAGCCGGCCGCAAAGAAAGAGGAGGAGAAGCCCGTGGCAAAAACAACAACAGAACAGGAAAAGAAGAGCGCTGAAAAGAAGCCGGCTGCAGCACCGAAGAAGGCTGAAGCGGCAAAGAAGCCCGTGGTAAAGAAAGAAGCAGCGGCCAAGGCAGCGGCGAAGACTGCAGCCAAGGCACCGGCAAAGAAG
>JAILLN010000007.1 GCA_024693135.1 Lachnospiraceae bacterium
GAGCTTCCCGCTGGCTTCGACTATGCAATCTCGGCTATGTGAGTGGGCGATAAAGCGTGTTGTCTCACATGGCAGCCGATCTTGCAAGTCTACGCAGGCGGCAATCTCCGCGTGTTCGCGGTAAGAGGCTCCTTAGGAAACGCCAAGGCACGCAAGCGGCTCACCCTTCGCAAAATATATGGAAGCAAACGAAGACTGCTTCAAACATATAATATCCCCTCACGTTCTATGCTTCGTTTATTCGTTGCGCAGGCTGAGCCGGATATAATTTGCTGTGTGGAGGGGGAGCCGGGGAAAAGGAACTCTGCAAGGCCCTAATGCCGGTATTTCTACGCGAGCCCGAGCCGGATATAATTAGCAGTGTGGAGGGGGGAGCCGGGGCTGAAAAGATTTTTGCGCGATATTGTGAGGCTTCGTCGTGCTTCTTAGGACCGCTTCGATGATAGGGGCAAAATGACATGGATGTCATTTTGAGCCGAACTGAGCATGGACGCGAATTGAGGCGGCCCCGTCCCGGGAATATGCGTAGTAAAGCGGTCCTTAGATGCACAGAAGCCGAGCACCTGAGCGCAAAAACTTTTCAGTCCGGCGACCCAAAGCGCACCCATAAAACCGGTCAGCAAAATCCGGCGACCCAAGGCGCACCCATAGCAACCGGGGCGACGGGCATTGTGAAAAGAAATGCTTGCAAAAGAAGCCGGTATGGTACAAAATATAGAACAGTAAAAGCAATCCAAATCGGAGAAGGAGCCGAAAAGCCATGCCAACAAGAACCTATGTAAAAACAAAACCGTCCGCCAAGAGCGCCGCAAAGGCTGAACCGAAAACAGCCGGGGAGCCGGTGAAGGCTGAGGAAGCTGTCATCGAAGCTCCTGAAGAGCAGGTGATGAAACAGATCGTCTATGAGCCCAGCTCACAGATCCTCACCCGGGATGTAAAGCCCAATGAATCCTTCGGTGTAGGGGATGATATGCCGATCTATTATCTTTAAGCTGCCCGGTTTCAAACGAGGACCAAGGCCTGCTTCCGAAAGGGGGGCAGGCTTTTTTTATGCTGCAATAAATCAGGGAAAATACAACAAATTACCACATCCTAATAATGCGAAGAAACAAAAACAAACAAAACAGTCATAAAAATATGTGGGATTGTGTTGACTTTGGGGAAAGAAGTGATTATAATGAATCCATGCCGCAGAGCCTGACCGCTGAGGCATGCAGTCTAGGGTTACCAAATAAAGAAAGGAAGAAAAGATGGCACCGAACGAATATGAAATCAAAAAACAGATCTGTGAGATCGGAAAAAGGATTTACAACCGCAACATGGTGGCCGCGAACGACGGAAATATTTCCGTGAAGCTTTCCGACCAGGAATTCCTTTGCACACCCACCGGAGTATCGAAGGGCTTCATGACGCCGGAGTTTATCTGCAAGGTAAATGCCAAAGGAGAGGTGATCCAGGCAAACAAGGGCTTCCGTCCCTCCTCTGAGATCAAGATGCATATGAGGGTCTATGAGAAAAGGCCGGACGTCAACGCGGTAGTGCATGCGCATCCTACGTTTGCCACTGCCTTTGCCATAGCGGGGATCCCTCTGACGCAGCCCATCATGCCGGAGGCCGTGATCGCCCTTGGATGTGTTCCGATCGCACCATACGGGACCCCCTCCACTTCGGAGATACCGGATGCGGTGGAACCGTACCTGGAGCATTTTGACGCGGTGCTGCTGGAAAGCCATGGAGCCCTGACCTGGTCCATGGATCTGCTCTCCGCCTACCATAAGATGGAATCGGTGGAGTTTTATGCAGAGCTGCTTTATAAGGCACGCCAGCTGGGCGGACCGAAGGAATTCGACCAGAAGACAGTACAGAGGCTCTATGAGATCCGCCGCCAGATGGGGATCCCGGGCCGTCATCCGGCAGACCTCTGCCTAAACAAGGGTTCGGCAAACTGCCATAATTGCGGCACCTGTGATACAAATCAGGCTGCAGCGGGCACAGATAGCGATGAGCTGGTGGCAGAGATCACAAAGAGGGTGCTGGCATCCCTTGGAAAATAAGGAGCTTGATCAAATTTCGGTATCAATTTGAGGAGGCGGAAATTGTTGACGGCCGTATTTTGGCCGGTTACGGGTTCCGCATCCGACCGGTGTAAGTTATAGAGGAGGAAGATCAGTGAACACAGATGAGAGACTGGTGCATGAGATCGTGCAGAAGGTCATGGCGGATCTGAGGATTTCCGGGGATTCGGCAGGCATGCATGGTGTCTTTGCAGACATGAATGAGGCGGTGGAGGCCGCGGCTGTGTCACAAAAGCTGGTACATGCCATGACCCTGGACCAGAGGGAAAAGATCATTTCCGCGATCCGTCAGAAGACGAACGAGAATGCGGAGCTTATCGCCAACATGGGCGTACAGGAAACGGGCATGGGAAATGTGGGGGATAAGATCCTGAAGCATAGGCTCACGGCAGACAAGACCCCCGGCACAGAGGATATTACCACGGTGGCCTGGTCGGGAGACCGCGGCCTGACCCTGGTAGAGATGGGTCCTTTTGGGGTCATCGGGGCCATCACGCCCGCAACGAACCCTTCCGAAACCGTGATCTGCAATTCCATCGGCATGATCGCTGGTGGAAATACGGTGGTATTTAACCCCCACCCCAATGCAAAGAAGACTACGGTATTTACCATCAATATGATCAATGAGGCATCCCTCATGGCAGGCGGACCGGACAACATCGCCTGTACGGTGGAAAATCCCACCCTGGAGACGAGCAGCATCATGATGAAGCATCCCAAGATCCCGCTCCTTGTGGCTACAGGCGGCCCGGGGGTAGTGACGGCTGTGCTTTCTTCCGGGAAGAGGGCGATCGGAGCCGGAGCGGGCAATCCCCCGGCCCTGGTGGATGAGACCGCAGATGTGAGAAAGGCGGCCAGGGACATCATCAACGGCTGCACCTTTGACAATAACCTCCCCTGCATCGCAGAAAAAGAGGTGGTGGCTTTGGACAGCATCTGTGATGAGCTCATGGATCATTTCATCCGGGAAAACGGCTGCTATCTGGCAAGCAGGGAGGTACAGGACAGGCTTTGCGAGACCGTGATCACCCCTAAGGGTGCGTTGAATAGGAAGTGCGTGGGAAGGGACGCTAGGACGCTGCTGTCCATGGTAGGCGTGGAAGCAGGGCCGGATATCCGCTGCATCGTCTTCGAGGGACCGAAGGAGCATCCTTTGATCGCAACGGAGCTTATGATGCCCATCCTGGGCGTTGTGAGAGTGAAGGACTTTGATGAGGGCGTGGAGACGGCAGTATGGCTGGAGCATGGCAACCGGCATTCCGCCCATATCCATTCCAAAAACGTAGACCGGATCACCCAGTATGCCAGGGCTTTGGATACTGCCATTTTGGTGAAAAACGGTCCGAGCTATGCGGCCCTGGGCTTTGGAGGGGAGGGCTATCCGACCTTTACCATCGCATCCAGGACGGGGGAGGGGCTGACCAGCGCCTCTACCTTTACGAAACGCAGGCGCTGTGTCATGACCGACAGCCTGTGCATCAGATAGGGGAAGGACGACAGAAGATCGGAGGTGAAAGGAAATATGGCTGTAAATGAGCAGGATGTGGAACGCATCGTAAAGCAGGTCTTAAGCCAGATGGGAGGAACGGCAAAGGCACCGTCCTTTGGCGGCCGGGCAGTCAGCGGGGAGATCCCGAAGACGGCCAAGGTTGCCATGCTGGTAGAGAAGGAACGTTTTGAGGTGAAGGAATTTCCCATCCCGGAGGTAGGAGATGACGATATTCTCGTAAGGGTTGAGGCCTGCGGGGTATGTGGAACCGATGCGCATGAATTCAAACGGGATCCCTTCGGGCTGATCCCGGTGGCACTGGGTCATGAGGGCACGGGGGAGATCGTAAAGATGGGCCGGAATGTGAAGAAGGATTCGGCCGGCAAGGACCTCCATGTGGGAGACAAGGTGGTGACCTGCATGATCTTCCGGGATGATCCGGAGATCACCATGTTTGACTTGAATAAGCAGAATGTTGGGGAAGCGGATGTATACGGACTTCTCCCGGATGATGAGTACCACCTGAACGGATGGTTCTCCGATTATATCTTCATCCGTAAGGGCTCTACGGTCTTTAATGTAAGCGACCTGGACCTGGATTCCCGCACCCTGATCGAACCCAGCGCGGTCCTGGTCCATGCGGTGGAGAGGGCAAAGACCACCGGGATCCTGCGGTTCAACAGCAGGGTGGCGGTACAGGGCTGCGGCCCCATCGGCCTTTTGTGCATCGCGGTATTGAGGACCATGGGCATTGAGCATATCACTGCGGTAGACGGAAATGAGCAGAGGCTTAACTTTGCAAAGAGGCTGGGTGCTTCAGAGACAGTCAATTTCAATGACCACTCGGGGATCGAGGCATTGACAAAGGCGGTGTCGGATTCCTTCGGCGGGCATCTGGCTGACTTTGCCTTCCAGTGCACGGGCAATCCGAAGGCCCATGCCAATATCTATAAATTCATCCGGAACGGCGGGGGGCTGTGTGAGCTGGGATTCTTTGTGAACGGAGGGGATGCCACCATCAATCCGCATTTCGACCTGTGCTCGAAGGAGATCAACCTGGTGGGCTCCTGGGTCTATACCTTAAGGGATTACGGCACTACCTTTGATTTCCTGAAGAGGGCAAAGGCCATCGGATTGCCGGTAACGGAGCTCATTACCCATAAATATCCGCTGGAGCAGATCAACGAGGCATTGAAGACGAATTTGGCGATGACCGGCCTGAAGATCGCGGTGGTCACGCCGGCAGGATCATAAGAGGAGCCCGGGATGCAGAATGAAGCAGCCAATCACACAGGGGAGGCCGTAGGGCTTTTGGAGGTATTCGGCCTGGTATGCGCATTTCTGGCGGCGGATGCAGGCTGCAAGGCCGGCAATGTGACGCTGGAGATCTTTGATAAGAATAAGCCGGCGAATGCGGATTCCCTGCCTGTGCCCCTGCTGGTGACCGTGAAATTCCGGGGCAGGGTATCGGATGTGAGGGAAGCCATGCGGGCGGCTGAAGAGGTGGCAAAGGCCAATACCGGCATCGTATGCTCCCATATCATACCGAATCCCACGGAGGATACGGAGAAGATGCTGAAGATCAGCGCGTTGGATAAGGATTAGACAGGAAATAAGCAAAGGCTATTAAAAATAAGGAGGACAAACAAATGGCACAGTCTTTAGAAGCATTGGGAATGGTGGAGACCAGAGGCCTCACGGCTGCCATTGAGGCGGCAGATGCCATGACAAAGGCGGCGGAGGTTACCCTGATCGGTACGGAAAAGATCGGATCCGGGCTCGTAACCGTCATGGTGAGGGGCGATGTAGGAGCCGTGAAGGCTTCCGTAGAGGCCGGAACCCAGGCCGCCAGCAGGCTGGGAGAGCTGGTTGCGACCCATGTGATCCCCAGGCCCCACAATGATGTGGAGATGATCCTGCCGAAGTTCAAGGGATAAGGAAGGCATGAATTCATACGGATTTATAGAAATTACAGGAGTGGTGGCGGCGATCGATGCCCTGGATATCATGTGCAAGGCGGCGGATGTGTCGCTGGCTACATGGGAGAGGAAGCTGGGGGGCCGGCTCGTCACCCTTGTGATCGAGGGGGAAGTGGAAGCGGTGAAGCAGGCCATCGAAGCGGCCTCGTCAAAGGCCATCAAAAAGCCTGCGGCATCGGGGATCCTGGCAAGCCCCCACGAAGAGATCCGTAAGATCGTGGCCATCTCAGCCAGCCGTTTTAAGGGCACAGAGAAGTCACAGACTCCCGCAGAGCATAAGATGCTGGGCCAGGATCCGCCGGATTTCAACATTAAGGAACAGATGAAACAATAGTTTAATCATTCAAAAAATGGAGGAAACAAAAATGTCACAGTCACTGGAAGCATTGGGATTGGTAGAAACCAGAGGTTTGGTAGCAGCCATCGAGGCGGCTGACCAGATGTGCAAGGCGGCAAATGTTACGCTGATCGGGACCGAGAAGATCGGATCCGGACTCGTGACCGTCATGGTACGGGGAGATGTAGGCGCCGTAAAGTCTTCCGTGGAAGCAGGAAGCAGCGCGGCAGGAAGGCTGGGAGAGCTGATCGCGACCCACGTGATCCCGAGGCCGCACAATGACGTCGAGATGATCCTTCCGAAGATTAAGTAATCAGGGCAGATAAAAGGGAGGTATTTCATTGGATACGGGCCAGATAGAACAGATCACAAGGGCAGTGATGAAGGCCCTTGCAGAAAAAGATGGCGCCGTCTCAAGGATGAAGGTGCCTGTCGGGGTTTCCGCCAGGCACATACACCTGACGAAAGAGCATGTGGAGGTGCTTTTCGGCCCGGGCTATGAGCTGACAAAAAAGAAGGACCTGATGGGAGGCCAGTTTGCCGCAGCCGAGCAATGCACCATCGTAGGCCTGAAGCTTCGGGCCATCGAGAATGTCAGGATCCTGGGGCCGGTGCGGAAGGCTTCCCAGGTAGAGATCTCTGCCACGGATGCCAGGACGCTGGGAGTGAACGCCCCGTTGAGGGAATCGGGAGACATTAAGGGCTCAGCTCCCATAAGCCTTGTGGGACCGAAGGGGGTATTGTACCTTAACGAGGGATGCATCGTGGCGGCCAGGCATATCCACATGAACCCGAAGGAGGCTCAGGCCGCAGGGCTTAAGGACGGCGATTATGTATCCGTCAGGATGGGAAATGAGAGGGGAGCAGTCCTCGATCATGTAAAGATCCGCGTAGACGCTTCGTTTTCGCTGGAAATGCACATCGACACGGACGAAGCGAACGCATGTCAGATCAGCCAGGGAGATATCGCGGAGATATTATGATAATCGGAAAAGTAACAGGAAGCATTTTCTCTACCAGGAAGAGCGAAAAGCTGGTGGGGAACAAATTTATGATCGTCCATCCGGAGGAATCCATGTCCTCCGGGAGAGGCGATCTGGTGGCGATCGATATCATCGGCGCGGGGATCGGGGAGAAGGTTCTCGTGGCCCTGGGATCTGCTGCCAGGATCGGCTGTGATATGCCGGAGGCTCCCGTGGATGCGGCGATCGTAGGGATTATAGACGAAGGACAGGAAGTGTAGCCCATGGATTTGGAACAGCTGAAGCAGACTGCAAGGCAGATGGGCATCGTGGGAGCCGGCGGGGCCGGCTTTCCTGCTTATGCCAAGATGACAGATAAAGCAGATACCGTGATCCTAAACTGCGTGGAATGCGAACCGCTGCTGAAGCTTCACCGGCAGCTTCTGGCGGAGCATGCCGGAGAGATCGTTTCCATGCTGGAAGAGGTGCGGCTGGGGGTAGGTGCCGGAGAGGCAGTGATCGGGATCAAGAGCGAGTATACCGAAACGATCCGGGCACTGGAAGGGGTGCTTTCGGATCATCCCCATATCCGGATGGAGAAGGTGAAGCCGGCCTATCCCATGGGAGACGAGGTGATCCTGATCTATGAGGCGACGGGACGTGTGATCCGTCCGGGCGGTCTTCCGGCGGAAGAAAACGTGATCGTATATAATGTGGAGACCATGTACAACCTTTACCGGGCAGTGCATGAATCCAGCCCCGTGACGGACAAGGTGGTTTCCATTGTTGGGGAGATCGATCATCCGGCGACCTTAAGGCTTCCCCTGGGCACCCCGGTCAGGGATGCCATAGCCATGGCGGGGAAGATCACGGCGAAGCGCCCTGCACTTCTGATGGGAGGCCCCATGATGGGGAACCTGGGAAGGGAGGATACGGTGATCACCAAGACCACCAATGCCGTGATCATCCTGGAGGAATCCCATCCCCTCATCATGAAGATGCAGAAAAATCTGGAGGTGGAGCGGAGGAGGGCGTCTTCGGCCTGCTGCCAGTGCAGGACTTGTACGGATCTTTGCTCCAGGCATGCCCTCGGCCATCCCATCGAACCGCACCGCATCATGCGTGCCGTGGCGAACCAGGATATCAGCGACCTTTCCGTATTCCTGAATTCAGCCTTTTGCAGCGGCTGCGGGATCTGCGAAAAATATGCCTGTCCTCAGGGGCTTTCGCCTAAGACCATCATACAGCAGTTTAAGGCAGAGCTTCGAAAGGCCGGGATCCGCGCCGGAAGCCCTGAAGCCGCTCCCATCGAGGAGGGGCGGGAATACAAGAAGGTGCCGGTACACCGCCTGGCGGCGAGGCTGGGTCTGGCAGGATATGATATGCCGGCTCCTTTAGATGATGCGGTGAAGGAAATTGCCATGGTGAGGATCCCCTTAGCTCAGCATATCGGGGCTCCGGCCAGGGCAGTTGTCGAAGCAGGGGATCCGGTCAGGCGGGGGCAGATGATCGGGGAGCCTCAAGAGGGGCTTTCCGTAGGAATCCATGCTTCCATAGACGGTACCGTCATCAAGGCCACAGAAAAAGAGATCACGATCAGGTCTTGAGCCGGTCAGACTTAATGGTTGCAGGCAGGCGTTCCAGTTTAACGGCTATACCGCGGAAGCGCTTTTCGACCGGCAGCAGATTTTGATCGCGAGTAGAAGAAAGGGAAGAAAACCACGTGAGCAGAGCAATCGGAATGGTAGAATGCACAACAGTATCCACCGGCTTCAAGGCGGCGGATGATATGGCAAAGGCGGCCAATGTGGAGCTATTGCAGGCAGAAGCCACCTGCCCGGGGAAATTTGTGATCCTGATCACAGGGGAATTATCCGCGGTGAGGTCCTCCGTGGAAAGAGCCGAAGCGGCCTACGCGGAAAAAGTGATCGACACCTTTGTGCTGGGAAATCCCCATGAGATGATCTTTCCTGCGATCTATGGCACGGCTTCCCCGGAGCGCATCGATGCCCTGGGGGTTCTTGAAACCTATGACGTAGCAGCCATGATCGTGGCGGCGGATGTGGCGGCCAAGACCTCGCTGGTACAGCTTTTAGAGCTGCGGCTGGCAAAGGGGATGTGCGGGAAAAGCTATATGACCATTACCGGGAGCGTATCGGCGGTAGAGGCGGCCATCGAAGCGGCAAAGCGGTCGGCCGGAGACAAGGGAATGTTCCTGGATGAATCCGTGATCGCAAGACCTTCAGAGCAGCTCCTGAAATTTATTGATTAGAGATTATGCTAGCGGCAGAACGAAGAAACCAGATACTGGAAAAAATCCATGAAGAAAAAAGGGTCATCGTAAGCGATCTGAGCCGGAGGTACGAGGTATCGGAGGAGACGATCCGCAGAGACCTGGAAAGGCTTGAGGAAGAGGGGCATATCGTCAAAAGCTATGGCGGTGCCGTGCTGAATGAGGCAAGCCTCATCGACTTGCCCTATAATGTGCGGCGGAATGTCAATCCGGCATCCAAGCAGAGGATCGCGGAGCTGGTGAAGCTTCAGATCGAGGAAAATGACCATATCTTTCTGGATGCTTCCACCACATCGGTCTTTATTGCAAAGAATATCAAGCAGAAGGAGCATCTGACCGTCATCACCAATTCCATCGAAAATCTGCTGGAGCTTTCCCAGGTGACGGGCTGGGATATCATCTCTACCGGGGGACTGCTGAAGCCCGGCACCATGTCCCTGTATGGCTTCAAGACAGCGGAAGCCCTGGGAGCTTACCACGCGGATAAAGTATTCCTGTCCTGTAAGGGACTTTCCATGGAGCAGGGGATCACAGACGGCAATGATGAAACGGCCGGGATCAAGCAGGCCATGATCGCTTCCGCAGAGAAGGTCTATCTGGCGGCGGACAGCTCCAAATTTGGCCGGAAGGCCTTTTCCCAGATCTGCGGGTTTGACCGGATCCATGCGCTGATCACGGACCGGAAGCCCGAGGCGGTCTGGTGTGATTTTCTTTCCGGAAATGGCATAGAGCTGATCTATCCGGATAAATGAGGCAAGAAAGGGGAACAGCATGAAGGCATTTGACAGTACTCCTGTAAAAAAGACAGAGCGGATATCGAAGCTGGTGGCGGATCTGTTTCGGCGGATGCCGGAGATCGAGCCGGCGAGGGCGGAGCTTCTTACGGAATCCTTCCGGGAGACAGAGGGGCTTCCCATCGTGACCAGAAAAGCCCTGGCATTCCGGCATATCCTGAATGGGCTTCCCATCGTGATCCGGCCGGGGGAGCTGATCGTAGGAAGCACGACCCTGGCGCCCAGAGGCTGCCAGACCTATCCGGAGTTTTCCTATGAATGGCTGGAAGCGGAATTTGATACCGTAGAGCACCGCAGTGCAGATCCCTTTTATATTTCCCAGGAGACCAAGGACAGGCTGAGGAAGGTCCATCCCTATTGGAAAGGAAAGACCACAAGCGAGCTGGCCCGTTCCTATATGGCTCCGGAAACGATCCGCGCCATGGACCACAATTTCTTTACTCCGGGCAACTATTATTATAACGGGGTAGGGCATGTGAATGTCCATTATGACCGGGTGATCTATGAGGGTCTTTCCGGGATCATTGCCGAATGCGCAGGAGAGCTTTCCAAGGTGCAGCTGGGAGATCCGAATTACGGCGACAGGAAGCGGTTCCTCGAAGCCGTGATCATTTCCTGCCAGGCTGTGATCGACTATGCCCATCGGTATGCCGATCTGGCAGGGAAGGAAGCGGAAAAAGAAAAGGATCCCGTAAGGAAGCAGGAGCTTTGGCGGATCGCTGAGACCTGTTCCCATGTCCCCGAGCATCCGGCCAGGACCTTTGAGGAAGGCCTCCAGGCCTTCTGGTTTGTGCAGCAGACGATCCAGATCGAGTCCTCCGGGCATTCCATTTCTCCGGGCCGCTTTGACCAGTATATGTTTCCGCTGTATGAGAAGGACCGGGAGAAGGGCATCCTTACCAGGGAATACGCCCAGGAGCTTATCGACTGCGTGTGGGTCAAGCTCAATGACTTGAATAAATGCCGGGATGCCGTGAGCGCAGAGGGCTTTTCCGGATATTCCCTTTTCCAGAATCTGATCGTCGGAGGACAGACCGGGGATGGAAGGGATGCGACAAACGATCTTTCCTTCATGTGCCTGGATGCCACGAAGCATGTCTTTCTGCCCCAGCCCTCCATCTCCATCCGTGTGTGGAACGGCTCGGCGAAGGAGCTTCTGATCCGTGCCGCGGAGGTGACAAGGACAGGCATCGGATTCCCCGCATATTACAACGATGAGATCATCATTCCTTCCATGGAGAACCGGGGCATACCCATCGAGCATGCGAGGAATTACTGCATCATCGGCTGCGTAGAGCCCCATGTGCCGGGGAAGGAGGACGGCTGGCACGATGCGGCCTTCTTTAATATGTGCCGTCCCCTGGAGATGGTCTTTACCAACGGCATGGATGCCGGGGAAAGGGCAAGCATTGCCACAGGGGAAGTGGAGGAGCTTTCTTCCTACGAGGAGTTCAAGGAAGCATATAAAAAGCAGATGGAATACAACATTGCCCTTTTGGTCAATGCGGACAATGCCATCGACCGCGCCCATGCCGAGCGCTGCCCCCTGCCCTTTGAATCCTGTCTGATCGATGACTGCATCAAGAAGGGTATCCCCCTGCAGCAGGGCGGGGCCCATTATAATTTCACGGGTCCCCAGGGCTTCGGCATCGCAAATGTGGCGGATTCATTGTATACAGTAAAGAAGCTGGTCTTTGAAGAAAAGAAGCTTTCCCTTCAGGAGCTCAAGAGGGCCTTGGAGATGAATTATGGACAGGGCTTTGACGAAAGGACAGCCGCCGAGGTGGCTTCCCAGGTAGGAAGCCGGTTAGAAAGGATGGGAGAGCCGGTCACGGAGGAGGTCATCGCCTCTGCCATTAAGGCCGTGCTTCATTTTGCTCTTCCGGAGGAGGAAAAGAAAAGGCTGGAGGAGATCCGGGAAATGATCCTGGACCTGCCGAAATATGGAAATGACATCGATGAGGTGGATGAGATCGCAAGGGAGGCTGCCTATTACTACACCAGGCCTCTTCCCGGATACAGGAATCCCAGGGGAGGCATCTTCCAGGCCGGGTTATATCCGGTATCGGCCAATGTGCCGTTAGGGGCACAGACCGGAGCTACTCCGGATGGCAGGCTTGCCCATACTCCCGTGGCAGACGGGGTCTCTCCTACCAGCGGATATGACCTGAAGGGACCTACGGCATCCTGCAATTCCGTGGCCAGGCTGGATCATGCCGATGCATCCAACGGCACTCTCTTCAATATGAAGATCCATCCCACAGCCATGACCACGGACAGGGATCTGGAGGACTTTGTTTCCCTGGTCAGGGGTTTCTTCGACCAGAAGGGAATGCATATGCAGTTTAACGTGGTGGACAGGCAGACCCTTTTGGATGCCCAGGCCCATCCGGAAAAATATGCCGGACTTGTGGTCCGGGTGGCAGGATATTCTGCCCTCTTTACCACCCTTTCCAAATCCCTGCAGGATGACATCATCCGGCGTACGGAGCAGGGGCTTCACAGATAAACGGGGAGAAGATCATGGCAGAAGACTTCGGCTATCTCAATGTCACAGGACGGATCTTTGACATCCAGCGCTATTCCATCCATGACGGGATCGGGATCCGTACCATCGTGTTCCTGAAGGGCTGTGCCCTGCGCTGCAGATGGTGCTGCAATCCGGAATCCCAGAGTGCAAAGATCGAATCCTTTGAGTCAAAGGGCAGGATGAAGACCTATGGCCGGGATGTGAGCGTACGCGAGGTCATGGAAACGGTGCGCCGGGATATGCCTTATTACAGCAGATCCAAGGGAGGCCTTACCCTTTCCGGGGGAGAAAGCCTCCTTCAGCCGGAATTTGCCCGCGCATTGCTCCAGGCGGGGAAGGCGCTGGGGGTCAATACAGCCCTGGAGAGCATGGGCTTTGCCCAATATTCCGTGATCGAGGGGATCCTGCCTTATCTGGATACATACCTGATGGATATCAAGCATATGGATCCGAAAAAGCATGCCCTCTGGTGCGGCCGGGAAAATACCCTGATGGTGGAAAATGCGAAACGGATCGCTGAAAGCGGCATGACAAAGCTGATCATCCGCGTTCCCGTGGTGCCGGGCTTTAACGATACGGAAGGGGAACTCATGGCAATAGCCCGTTATGCCGATTCCCTTCCGGGAGTGGAAGAGATTGACATCCTGCCCTATCATAATTTCGGGGAAGGAAAATATGCGGCCCTCGGCCGGGAGTATCCCATGGGGGATGCGAAGCGGCCTTCCCAGGAAAAGATGGAGCGCTTCCGCGAGGCCATCGAAAGAAGCACGGGACTTTACTGCCAGATCGGCGGATGAATCGAAAAAAGCCTGTATTCAAAGGCATGGATAGTGAAAAAAACTTGTGAAAACGTGGGAATGATTGTATAATCTTACTAAAATTTATTATGCAGGGGGAGCCAGTTCATGCAGAATCAGGAAAAGAATGCAGGCAATGATCATAAGTATCCGTATCGCGGAAGATCTTACTCATATCAGGAATTTTCCAACGGACCCGGCAAGAATATGTCCACAAAGGAGCTGAAGGATACCCTTGACAGGCTTTCCGGCGCGACGAAATCCAGGATAGCCCTTCAGAGACAGATGTCTTCCCTTGGATATAAAAAGCTTGAGGATGATTTCCAAACGGGAGTTGTCTTTGAGAAGGATGGCGGGAAAACCGTATATCAGACCTACGGGGATGTAGAAAGATTCCTGATCGAAAAGGGCGTGCTGGAGGATCCGGCAAAGAAGGCCAGAGAAGAAAAAGAGGCGAAGAAGGCGGCAGAAAAGAAGAAAGCCGAAGCGAAGAAGGCGGCAGAAAAGAAGAAGGCCGAAGCGAAGAAGGTGGCAGAAAAGAAGAAGGTGGCAGAAAAGAAGAAGGCGGCAGAAAAGAAGAAGGCCGAGGCGAAGAAGGCAGCAGAAAAGGAGAAGGCTGTCGCAAAGAAAGCGGCACCTGCAAGAAAGTCTGCCGCAAAGAAAGCGGCACCTGCAAGAAAGTCGGCCGCAAAGAAAGCAGCATCGGCGAGAAAGGCAGCCGTAAAGAAGGCAGCAGTTGCAGGAAAGGCCGAGGCGAAGAAGGCGGCTTCGGCAAGAAAGACGGCGGCGAAGCAGGCTCCCGCCAAGAGAGCGGTTGCAGAAAAAGTTCCCACAAAGAGAAGGGCTTCCGTGCTTTCTTCCAAGAATCTCTCAGAGGATGGATTTGTGGTACGGATCAAAGGAAGGGAGTTTACGGCAAAGAGGCTTAAGAATATGGCGGTTGATTCCTACCAATATGATTACCGCGGGGAGAGAAAGAATGTAAAGAAGGTCGCCGTATATGTGGATATGGATGCGGCAAAATGCTTTTTTTCCATCAATGATAAGGAAAAAGGCGAATTCGACCTGTAAAAGCAAGGATCATCCTGTTCATTATGGCCACAGGCAGTGCGATCTGTCTGTGGTTATTTTATACTGGTTTAACTGCATAACCCGCGGCACAGCATTTCAAACGGCAGGTAAATGCGTCCGCGAGTATAATGGGCAGTGTTTTAATGCATAAGAGCAAAAGGGGGATGCCGGCGATGAAAAGGAACTGGAGACTTTTCTATTTAATCCTATCGATGCTCCTCGCATTGTCCTTCATCCTGTCCGCCTGCGGGGATTGGAGCCTGAATTATTCCCGCATCACGGAGTACGGGGGATGGGAGATCGCGCTGGATCCGGAAGGGGGGAATGCCTTTGCGGCATCCTTCCGGTGGGACGGGTCGGAGGAAGGAAAACGGATCGTCGTACCGGATGAGGTGGAGGGATGCCCGGTATTCAAGCTTGGAGGATACTACGGGAGGGGGCTTCCCATGCCCTTTGGCATAGCGATGCCCTATAGTACTTACGGGGAAGCAGATCCCCAAAAGCGAAAGGATCCGGAGGAGGAGACGGTCTTTACCCTGGTGATCGGAAAGAACCTTCAGGAGATCCAAAATGTGGCTGATTTTCCGGATTACATCCGGGTAGATGAAAAGACCGGGGAAGAGAAGATCTGCAGGGTGGCATTCCGGGTAGAGGCAGATGAAGAGAATCCCTGCTTTTATGTGAAAGAAAACAGGCTATACAGGAGATCCGACGGAAGTCTTGTGGCGGAGCTTCCTTATGAAGGAGATATCGCCGGGATCGGGGAAGGAGAAGAAGACACAGAGGCGGAAGAGATCCCGGAAGCGGCAAAAGACACAGAGGCGGAAGAGATCCCGGAAGCGGAAAAAGACACGGAGGCAGAGATTCCGGGAACTGAATAGAAATCAGAGCAGGGATCAGAGGTAGCGCATCCGGCCGTCCTCAGACTTTTTGGTCCCGACGGAGGTGCCGTGCATATTTTCGGCATGGAAACGCATCCTCTCTTCAAGAGCCTCGGCCTGTGCCTTTTTGCTGGCTGAGGCCTGGCAGGCGGCGCAGAGATGCCCGGAAGAGATCTTCATCCCGCAATTTTCACAGTAAAGAGAAACCTTGGAATCATCGGATACTTCAAAACGGTCATCCTTCACCCATAGCATGACCTGGTGCACGCTGACCCCACAGGCCTTTGCGATGGAGCTTGCGGTGCTGTGGGGATGATTCCAGAGGTACTCCCGTACTTCATGGTATTTATCCATCTGCTCATTGTTGCAGCTTTCACAAAGGCCGCCTCCAAGAAGCGTAGCCTCATAGGTTTTTCCGCATTTCTGGCAGGTGCGCAAAGCCATGACCGGCCTCCTTTCTATCCCGGAAAAGGATGATCTTGCCGTATGCCTACATATTAACAATAATTCATTCATAATTCAATTGCCGTTCCGATGTTTTCGGCGCTGCCGTAGGATCATCCGAAAATCATGCGGATGCCAAAGCCTATAGGAGCCGCTCTTCCCGGGAGGCTTCTTTATTCTTGAAATATGATTGAGATGGGGGCTTAATTGTGGTACAATGTTGGAGCATTGAGCCTTTTTTGCGAAAAGGCTTCTTTAAAGGAAAATAAAACGCGCGGATTTGAGTTTGGAGGAATAACGAATGCGTGACAGAAAATGGTATGAGGTTTTGATCTTACTTGTGTATGTGGGAATGATCCTGGTATTTCTGTACCTGAATCTGTTTGCGGAAGGCCAGGCCGAGAGCGTGGCGAATATCATAGTCAATGTGGTCATGTTTGCGATCGTGGGAGTCATATTCTTTTCCTGTGAGAAGGGAAGCTTCCGGCCGATATCAAAGATCATCGCAGACCTTAGCCGGGTCACCCAAAAGATCGAGACGGACGCAAAGCATGAGCACGGATTCCTTTGGGAACGTTATAAGGACGACAAGGAGGAGCTCTTTACGGATGCCCGGCTGAAGGAGCTGTATCAGGATTACCAATATGAGCTCTACCGGATCGTCCGGCTGGATAAGCGCCAATATAAATGCGATATCGAGAATTATTTCAACTATGACCTGGTGGATCAGGTGATGCACCGGGATCAGATGAACCAGGTAGCGGGAGTCATGACGGGTCTTGGCATCCTGGGAACCTTCATCGGGCTGTCCTTAGGCCTTAAGAGCTTTAATACCGGCACCACGGCAGAGATCGCAAACAGCATCGAGCCTTTGATGGACGGCATCAAGGTCGCCTTCCATACCTCCATCTACGGCATGGTATTTTCCCTGGTCTTCAACTACGTATACAGGAGAAGGATGGAGGAGGCCGAGCAGGCAATAAGGAGCTTCGTCGGCGCATATAAGAAATATGTCCTGCCGGATCCGGAGACCGAGGGGATCAACCGGCTGATGGAGCTGGAGCAGAAGCAGACCGAAGCCATCCGGGATCTTTCCAATACCGTCGCCCACCAGCTGTCAGAGGGCCTGACGCAGATGCTCATGCCCCAGTTTGACCGCTTCGACCGGACGATCCAGGATTTCGCCAATATGGCGACGAAGAACCAGATGGATGCGCTTACGGTGGTGGTCAGGGCCTTCCTGGATGAGATGGACGAGTCCATGAATGGAACCTTTTCCAAGCTCTCGGTCACCATCGACCGGACGCTGGATGCACAGCTGGAAAACCAAAAGCAGATCGAGGCCATCTACGAGCGCAATGCCGGCACGGCGGAGAATATCCGGGAGGTATCCCGGCAGACCGGAGCCGTGTCCTCTGCGCTGGGAGCCTATGCCGCCCAGGTGCAGGAGCTGCATAATCAGATCAATGAAACGGTGGTGGCGCTTCGCCAGCAGAATGATGAAAACCGCAGCATGATCGTGGGGGCGAAGCAGAACCTGATCGAAATGGCTGCATACCGCGAGTCCCTGGATTCCACGGTAGGAATCCTGAACCGCCAGCTGAAGGATCAGGAGATCCTGCTGACCAATCTGCAGAAGACCATCGCCACGGTGCCCAAGAATGTGGACGATACCTTTAAGATCATCAACGAGAACCTCCAGTATGTGGAGAATCATTTCAAGGATACCATCGTCCAGATCCGCAACACCACGGATCAGGTCAGGGAAACGATCCAGCATGTTCCGGATGCAGTGGATTATTCGTACCGCGGGATCGAGGTCGGCTTGAACCGTGCTTCCCAGTCGGTGGAGCAGCTGGCCGATTCCCTGGAGAGCCTGGAGCGGTATTATCGGAGAAAGTAGTGAGGAAACCGGATGAAGCGCATTAGAAAGGATGAGGAGACAACCTATTGGCTGTCGTATTCGGATATGATGGCGGGTCTTCTGCTGACCTTCGTGCTGATCATAGCGTTTACGATGCTGCATGCCAAGATCCAGTTTGACGAGAAGGAAACAGAGCTTCTGGGGAAGGAACAGGAGCTGGTAGTACAGACCGATGAGCTGGAGCAGGAAAGGAAGATCGTGGCCGCCCAGAAGTCGACGTTAGACGAGCAGGCCAAAATGCTGAACGCCCAGGAGGAGGCACTGGCAGAGCAGGGGCAGAAGATCGCCATCCAGGAAAAGACCTTAAGGGAGCAGCATGAGCTCCTGAATAAGCTGGAAGCCATCATGAGCGAGCAGCAGCAGAAGCTGGATGATATCATCGGAGTAAGGAGTGAGCTGATCGAGGCACTTCGTAAGGAGTTTGACGATTCCAACCTCCATGTTTCCGTGGACCAGCAGACCGGCGCCATTACCTTCGATGCCAGCATCCTGTTTGATTACAATAAGGATGCCCTGAAGCCCACCGGTAAGGAATTCCTGGCAGAATTTCTGCCAAAGTACGTGGATGTGCTTTTAAGCCCGAAGTATAAGGATTATATTTCAGAGATCATCATCGAGGGACATACGGATACAGAGGGCACTTATCTGTTCAACCTGGAGCTTTCCCAGAAAAGGGCTCTTTCTGTGGCGGAATACTGTCTTTCAGACGACAGCGACATCCTGGATGCCAGGCAGCTGGAGGCGATGCGTTCTGTGGCATCGGTCACGGGCCGTTCCTACAGCAGTCCGGTATATGATGCCCGGGGAAATGTGGATATGGAGGCATCCCGGAGGGTGGAGTTTCTCTTCCGCTTGAAGGATGAGGAAATGATCCGGGAGATGATCGAGATATTGAACTCCGAACAATAAGAAAAAGCCCGTGAATGCGGGCTTTTTTCGTGGAGCCAAAGGGGTTCGAACCCTCGACCTCAGCGTTGCGAACGCTGCGCTCTCCCAACTGAGCTATGACCCCTCTTGTTTGCAACGCATAGAATTATAGCATTCAGACGATGTTTTAGTCAAGCGTTGAATAAAACCGGGATCCGTATCGTGGAGGATTGAAGATGCTGGACGTGATATGGGATACAGCCTTAGATGCATTGAAGCTGCTTCCCTTTTTATTTGCGGCATATCTGCTGATGGAATATGTGGAGCACCGTTCAGGCGATGGCTTTGCAAATGCCATCCGGAAGGCGGGCCGGTTCGGTCCCTTGATCGGAGGCTTTTTAGGTATTTTCCCCCAATGCGGGTTTTCGGCGGCATGCGCCAATCTTTATGCAGGAAGCGTGATTTCTGCCGGAACGCTTTTGGCCGTATTTCTTTCCACCTCAGACGAGATGCTTCCCATTCTGATCTCGGAAGGGACCGAGCCGCTGTTGATCCTGAAAATTCTTGGCATGAAAGCTTTCTTTGGGATCGGATTCGGCTTTCTGATCGATCATGCGGTCAGAAAGGCCGGGAAGGGAAAGACGGAATGGAGCATTGAAAAGCTCTGTGAGAGGGAGCATTGCAGCTGTGAGGAGGAGGAGGGGGTGCTTAAGCCTGCCCTGGTTCATACGCTGCACGTATTTCTTTTTGTGGCGGCTATCACGTTTCTGATCAACCTTGGCATCTATTTTCTGGGTGAGGATGCATTGAAGGAGATCGCCATGGGAAAGCCGTATTTTGGTGAACTGATCGCCGCTCTGATCGGCCTGATCCCCAACTGTGCCGCCTCTGTGGTGATCACGCAGCTTTATCTGGAGGGACTGATCACGGCGGGAGCCATGATCTCAGGGCTTTTGACCGGTGCGGGCATCGGGCTTCTGGTGCTTTACAGGGTCAACGATGCGCTTAAGGAAAACCTGATGCTGACAGGGGTTCTGTATCTTTCCGGAGTGGCGGGCGGAATGCTGGTGGAAGCCCTTCATCTGGCCATATAAAGGCGGTAAGAAGCATGGATCATGAAAAATGGGAAAAACTGAAAAGCCTTTTGTTCTTCCTGCCGCTCCTTCTTTCGATGCTGTCGATCCTTTGGTGCGCGGTGATCTTTTCAAAGGTGAACGATATCGAATACCGGCTCAAGACCGTTTCCCTTAACAGCTATGTGGAGCAGACCCTGGTATCGAATAATTATTATGTCGAGCCCGGGGAAGGCGGAGGGGAGGGGCTTCAGACGGAGATCATCGTCCCCGGCAGCCGTCAGGCAAAGAAGCAGAAGGTGGCTTACCTGACCTTTGATGACGGCCCAAGCCCCAATACGGAAAAAATCCTGAAAACCCTGAAGCGGCACAATGTGAAAGCAACCTTTTTTGTGGATGGGAATGCAGACGGGGTAGAAGGGCTTGAGGAGGAATACAAGAGGATCGTGGACGAGGGACATACCATAGCCATGCATTCTTATTCCCATCAATATGCCTCACTGTACCGCTCCGAGGAAAGCTTTGAAGATGACCTTGATAAAATACATTCCCTAATCTATAATAAAACAGGTGTCGATGCGACAATCTATCGTTTTCCCGGAGGATCAGGAAATCACGTAAGCCAAGTGGACATGGGCGTATTTGCAGAAGCCCTCCATGCCAGGGGATATGAATACTGGGATTGGAATGTCTATCCGGGAAGCGCCAGCGGAAAAAGCATCCCGGCCAGGGAGATCGTAGCCGGGGTAATGGATCAGGCAGAGCGGGTAGATACGCTGATCATCCTTCTGCATGATACGGCAGAAAAGGACACCACGGCGGAAGCGCTTCCAGAGATCATCGAGGGACTTTTGGAACGGGATATCATCCTGCTGCCCATGGATATGAATACTCCCTTGATCCAGCAGGTATCAAAATAGGGCAGGATAAGCCGTGAATCGTAGATTTATGCTATTCATAGTATAGATAAAAATATAGAGGAGGAGAGAGGATGGGGTTTTTCAAAGACTTCAAGCAAGATCTTTCCCAGGCTGTGGATGAGCTGAACAATACATCTGCAAAGCCGGGAGAGAATTCTTCCGGACAGAGCCCGGCTGTTGAGGAAACCTTTGAAAGCGGGATTGGGTTCTTTTCGATGGATGAGCCTGCCGCAGAGGAAAAGCCTGAGGCGGCTGCAGTAATGCCTGAGCTTCCGAAGGTGGAGGAGCCGGAGCAGATGTCATTTATTGATTTCGGGATGAATTCGGAGCCCGAGCCGGAGCCGATCCCTGAACCGATTCCCGAACCGGAGCTGACGCCTAAGCCGGAGCAGATTCCCGAACCGGAGCCGATTCCCGAGCCGGAGCCGACGCTTAAGCCGGAGCCGACGCTTAAGCCGGAGCCGATCCCTGAGCCCATGTCTTCCTATGCGGATCTTTTTGTGAAGCCGGGCGAATATGTCAAACCGAAAAAGAAGCGCAAGCCGGTAGAGCCTGCTCCCGAACCCGAGCCTGAGCCGGTGCCCGAGCCTGAACCTGAACCTGAACCTGAGCCGGTGCCCGAGCCTGAACCTGAACCTGAGCCGGTGCCCGAGCCTGAGCCGGAACCCGAGCCTGAACCGGTGTCCGAGCCTGAACCGGTGCCCGAGCCTGAACCGGTGCCCGAGCCGGAACCGGTGCCCGAGCCGGAACCTGAGCCTGAGCCGGAACCTGAGCCGGAACCTGAGCCTGAGCCGGAACCTGAGCCTGAGCCGGAACCTGAGCCGGAACCCGAGCCTGAGCCGGAACCCGAGCCTGAGCCGGAACCCGTAGTTGCAGAGGAAATGATAACAGAAGAAAATATATATCAGGAGGAGAAGGAAGAGATGACAGATATGGAGATGGAAGTAGCAGCAGAGGAATTTGACAACACGCCGCCCTCAGATGAATCAGCAGTGATCACTGCGGGAATGACCATTGACGGAAATATTACATCCGGAGGATCCCTTGAGATCCTGGGCAGCATCACAGGAAACATCAAGATCCGCGGCAAGCTTACGATCTCGGGCACCATCAAGGGAGATTCCACGGCATCGGAGATCTTTGCGGATTCGGCGAAGATCACCGGACAGATCAACAGCTCCGGGTCGGTGAAGATCGGACAGTCCTCTGTGATCCTGGGGAATATTACCGCCCAGTCTGCAGTGATCGCCGGTGCGGTGAAGGGCGATATCGATGTGCAGGGTCCTGTGATCCTGGATACATCGGCCATCGTTATGGGAGATATCAAGTCCAAAGCCGTTCAGATCAATAACGGTGCCGTGATCGAGGGCCACTGCTCGCAGTGCTATGCCGATGTGAGCCCGACATCCTTCTTCCAGGATATCAAGGAATGATTTGGAGATAAGATGAAGCGTATTTTATTGAAGCTTTCGGGAGAAGCCCTGGCCGGAGATCAAAAGACGGGCTTTGACGAGTCCTTTATCCGGAGCGTGGCTGAGCAGGTAAAGACGGTCACGGAAAGCGGCGTGGAGATAGGCGTCGTGATCGGTGGAGGAAATTTCTGGCGGGGCCGCACTTCCGAAAATATTGACCGGACAAAGGCAGATCAGATCGGGATGCTGGCGACGGTCATGAACTGCATCTATGTTTCCGAGGTATTCCGGTCGGTGGGGATGTCGACCGGCATACTGACTCCCTTTGAGTGCGGTTCCTTTACCAAGCTTTTTTCCAAGGACCGGGCAAATAAGTATTTCAAAAAGGGAATAGTAGTTTTTTTTGCCGGGGGCACCGGACACCCTTATTTTTCGACGGATACGGGTGCCGTGCTGCGTGCGGTGGAGACAGAGGCGGATATGATCCTCTTAGCCAAGGCAGTGGACGGGGTCTATGACAGCGATCCCAAGAAAAACCCCCAGGCGGTAAAGTATGATCAGCTTTCCATCCGCGAGGTCATTGACAGGGAGCTGATGGTCATCGACCTGACGGCCTCCATTCTGGCGATGGAAAATAAGATGCCGATGCTGGTATTCGGGCTGAATGAAAAGGACAGTATAATCAATGCGGTAAATGGGAGATCGAGCGGGACCAGGATCACTGTTTCCTGAGCGGCTTCCGCAAAGGAGGAACGCATGGACGAACGTATCAAGCCGTATGACACGAAAATGACGAAGTCTCTTAGCAACCTGGAAGGTGAGTATGCCGGCATCCGGGCAGGAAGGGCGAATCCCCACATTTTGGATAAGCTCAGGGTGGATTATTACGGAACGCCCACACCGATCCAGCAGGTAGGAAATGTGGCAGTGCCGGAAGCCAGAGTCATTACGATCACTCCCTGGGAGAAAACCCTGGTGAAGGAGATCGAACGCGCCATCATGAAGTCGGATATCGGGATCAATCCCAGCAGCGACGGCTCCACGATCCGCTTGGTATTTCCCGAGCTTACGGAGGAGCGGAGGAAGGATCTGTGCAAGGATGTGAAAAAGAAGGCGGAGGAATGCAAGGTAGCCATCCGCAATATCCGCAGGGATGGGAATGATGCGTTTAAGAAGCTTTCCAAATCAGAGGTTTCAGAGGATGAGATCAAAGACCTGCAGGATGAGCTTCAGAAGCTGACGGATTCCTATATCAAAAAGATCGATGAGACTGCGGCAGCCAAGGAGAAAGAAATCATCACGATATGAATCAAGTACCGGAACATGTGGCCATCATCCTGGATGGCAATGGAAGATGGGCAAAATCCAAGGGGATGCCCAGAAATTACGGACATACGATGGGCGCGAAGAACGTGGAAACGATCTGCCGCGCCTGTCATAATATGGGGATCCGCTATCTGACGGTATATGCCTTTTCCACGGAAAACTGGAAACGTCCGGACGATGAGGTAAAGGCCATCATGAAGCTGCTGAAGAGCTACCTGAAGACCTGCTTTACCCTGGCGAAGGATAATGATATGTGCGTCAGGGTGCTGGGAGATCTGGATGGCCTGGATCCGGACATGAGGGATACGATCCTGAGGCTGGAGGAGGAAACAAAAGATTATGGCGGCCTTCATTTTCAGATCGCACTAAATTACGGAAGCAGGGATGAGATCGTCCGTGCCGTCCGGCGGATGGAAAAAGACAGGGAGGCAGGGCTGGCCACGGGAGATATTACGGAGGAGATGCTTGCTTCCTATCTGGATACGAAGGGCATCCCGGATCCGGATCTTTTGATCCGCACCTCCGGAGAAGAAAGGCTTTCCAATTTCCTGCTCTGGCAGTGCGCATATACAGAATTTTATTTTACGGATGTGCATTGGCCGGCCTTCAACGAGGAAGAGCTGAAAAAGGCTGTGGAAAGCTACGGAGAAAGGAATCGAAGGTATGGGGGGGTTTAAGATCCGTGTATTGAGCTCCGTCGTCCTGGTGATCCTTCTGGGATCGGCGCTCTGGGTCGGCGGCCCATATCTGTGGCTTCTGCTTCTCTTTGCTTCCATGGTCGGATTATTTGAGTTTTACCGTGCCGTGCGGGTGCAGGGCCTCAGGCAGAAAAAGCGGCCGGATCTGCTGGAAGCGGTCGGGTATGCGGCCTGCTTTTTTTATTATGTCGTGCTTTACCAGGGCGGTAAGGAGCGGGAACTGCTTTATGTGATCGTCGCTTCCCTGATCCTGATGATGGTGGCATATGTCTTGAAATTTCCGGATTTCAATTCAAATCAGGTCTTTCAGGCGTTCTTTGGGATCATCTATGTTTGTGTCATGCTTTCCTTCGTCTATCTGACAAGGATGGAGGAGGGAGGCAGGAGCACGGTCTGGATGATCTTTATCGGATCCTGGGTGTCGGATACCTTTGCATACCTTGTGGGGATCCTGATCGGGAAGCATAAGCTGGCGCCGAAGCTTTCCCCCAAAAAATCCGTGGAGGGCGCCATCGGAGGGGTGGCAGGAGCCGCGCTGGCAGGACTCCTGTTTGGGCACTTCTGGGGGACGGAGGGGCTTGCGTGGGCTTATTTCCTGATGGGGGCCATAGGCTCTGTCATATCCCAGATCGGCGACCTGACAGCTTCTGCCATAAAACGGAATCATGACATCAAGGACTATGGCACCCTGATCCCGGGACAGGGCGGGATATTAGACCGGTTTGACTCGGTCATTATCATGGCCCCGGTGGTATATATCCTGTCCCAGCTCATGTTCAATGCCTGATAGGAGGATCTGAATGAAGACAATCAGCCTGCTGGGTTCCACCGGCTCCATCGGTACCCAGACACTTGATATTGTAAGGAATCACCCGGACCGGTTCCGGGTGTGTGCTTTATCAGCCGGGAAAAATGAAGAACTCATGGAAAGGCAGATCCGGGAATTCCATCCCGAAATTGCCGTACTCTATGAGGAGGAGGCCGCAAGGAGCCTCCGTGAAAGGGTGGGGGATACCTCCTGCCGCATCCTGTCCGGGATGGACGGACTGATCGAGGCGGCCACGATGCCAGGGGCAGACCTGGTGCTCGGAGCCATCGTGGGGATGATCGGGATCCGTCCTGTCATCGCGGCGGTCACGGAGGGTAAGGATGTTGCCCTGGCAAATAAAGAAACCCTGGTCTGTGCAGGACACCTGATCATGCCCCTGGCAAAGGAGATGAAGGTGCAGATCCTGCCTGTGGACAGCGAGCATTCTGCCATTTTCCAGAGCCTGAGGGGAGGGGCTAAAGGGGAGGCAGAGGAGATCCTCCTTACCGCCTCCGGAGGCCCGTTCCGCGGAAAAAAGAAGGAAGAGCTGGAATCCATGAGGGCAGGGGACGCCTTAAAGCATCCAAACTGGGACATGGGCCCGAAGGTGACCATCGATTCGGCATCCCTGGTCAACAAAGGGCTTGAGGTCATGGAGGCATCCTGGCTTTTCAATATGCCTCCGGAAAAGATCCGTATCCTGGTCCATCCCCAGAGCATCATTCATTCCATGGTACAGTTCCGGGACGGGGCTATCATCGCTCAGCTGGGGACGCCGGACATGCATCTTCCGATCCAGTATGCCCTTTCTTATCCGGAAAGGATCCCTCTTGAAGGAAAGCGGGTGGATTTCTTTGAGCTTGGGAAGCTTACCTTTGAAAAGCCGGATATTGATACTTTCCGGGGCCTGGCGCTGGCGCTTGAAGCGGCAAAGAAGGGAGGATCCCTTCCCACGGTCTTTAATGCGGCCAATGAAGAAGCCGTCCGTCTCTTCTTAGAAGACCGGATTTCTTTCCTCGGCATCCCGCGCGTCATCGAGGAGGCCATGGACCGGATCGCGTTCACAGAAAATCCATCGGTGGATGATATTATGGAGATCGAAGCAGAAACAAGGAAGATCGTGAAATGGGAACTGTCATAAAAATACTTTTGTTTTTTCTCATATTTACCGTCATCGTGGTCTGTCATGAAGGCGGGCACTGCCTGATCGGAAAGAAGAGCGGCATCGGCGTGAGGGAATTTGCCATCGGCTTAGGCCCGACACTGATCGGATTTACGAAGGGCGGGACGAAGTACAGCATCAAGGCCCTGCCCTTTGGCGGGATCTGCATCTTCGAGGGAGATGACGGGGATGAAGCCTCCGAAGGCTCATTCCGCAATGCCGGGGTATGGCAGAGGATCGCCACGGTGGCTGCGGGACCCATGATGAACTTTGTGCTGGCCTTTGTGCTGTCTGTCTTTGTGATCGCAAGCATCGGAGTGGATACCCCTGTGCTGAGTTCCGTGATGCAGGGATTTCCTGCCGAGAAAGCAGGGCTTTTGGCCGGGGATGAGATCGTGAGCATTGCCGGACGCAGGATCTCCGTATACCGGGATATCACCCTGTGGACGATGGTTCATGAAGGAGAGCCCGCAGAGGTGGTTTACCGGAGGGATGGAGAGCTGTATTCCACCGTCATCACGCCGGAATACTATGAGGAAGCCGGACGGTTTCTTTTCGGCTTCACCGGGCCGATGGAATATGTCAAGATGAATCCGCTGCAGGTTCTGAGATACAGTGCGGTGGAGGTAAGGTACTGGATCGAGGTCACGATCAAGAGCTTAGGCATGCTCGGCAGGGGGAAGTACAGCGTCAATGACCTGGCGGGCCCTGTGGGGGTGGCTCAGATCGTGGGAGAGGTCTATGAGGATTCCAAAAGCGACGGGGCTTACTATGTCTGGCTCAATATGCTGAACCTTACCGTACTGCTCACCGCAGACTTGGGGGTAATGAACCTGCTGCCGCTTCCAGCATTGGACGGGGGCAGGCTTTTATTCCTGCTGATCGAGGCCGTCACAAGGAAGCGTCCTTCTGCCAGGACAGAGGGGATCATCACCCTCATTGGAGCATCCTTTCTGGTGATGCTCATGGTCTTTGTAATGTTTAACGACATCATGCGGCTTGTCCGCTAGACCCAGGCAAGACAAGGGGACGGTTCTTTCGTCTGCAAAAGAACCGTCCCCCCTGTCTTCGATTTGACCACTTGACAGGATCCTGTTTTGGTGGTATCTTTTCTTCACGCTGATTTCATTCAGCATTCTTTTGGCCGCGGCCGCGGCAGGATTCCATGGAAGATCAAGAGTTAGGATCAAAGGTTTTTTGGAATTTCCATAGAACAAGGGGGTGATATCACGATACTTGGAAAACGGTATCGGGTGCTGAAACGTCTCGGAAAAGGAGGAATGGGCACAGTCTTTCTGGCGGAAGACATACGGCTGAATAAAAAATGGGCGGTCAAGACGCTGGGCGATGAGGGAAGCTTTCGGAAGAATATAAAAAAAGCCGAGATCAGCGTGCTCAGAAGAGCCTCGCACCCGAACCTGCCCCGCATAACCGATATATTCGAAGAAAACGGGACCGCCTTCATGGTGATGGATTACATCGAAGGAAATACTCTGGAGGAAATCCTGAATAGTGGAAGAAAAATCACGACAAAGCACATCTACCAGTGGTCGATCGAGGCCGCATCCGCGCTTTCCTATCTGCATTCATCCAACCCCCCAGTCATCTACCGGGATATGAAGCCTGCAAATATCATCGTCCGTCCGTCCGGAAGCATCGTCCTCATTGACTTTGGCACGGCCAAGGCCTCTCTGGATAAGGCAGACCGGGAATCCTACGGTACCGTCCGCTATGCGGCGCCGGAACAGTTTCAGGGCAGCTCTGATGAAAGGAGCGATATTTATTCCCTGGGGAAAACGATCGAAGCCATGGCGGGAAAGGGTGCTTCTTTCTGGCTAAAGAGGATCATCAAGCGCTCCACGGCAAGGCTTCCGGATAAGCGCTACCGCTCGGCGGAGGAAATGCGCAGGCAGCTGGTTTTTGCCAGGGATTTCCGGAAGCTTCTGGCAGCATGTGCCTTCATTCTGATCCTTGCCCTGCTCCTGATGGTCCGCATGCATAGTGTGAGCCATGGTACGGAGAAACAGGTCGAGAGGATCGTGGAGAACGGGAGGGAGCAGGGGTTTTATGATGATGCCCTTCTCTGCTTCTACGAGCTGAAGGACTATGAGGCGGCGCTGGGATACTTAAGGCAGGTATCCGAGGAGCAGGTACCGGAGGTCCGTTATTATGCCGCCTTTTGTGAAGAAATGCTCACGAAGGATACAGACCGGGAGAGGCTTTATTCGGTGCTTGCTTCCTTCCGGGAGTTCAATGGTTCTCTTACGGGAGAGGATTCCCTGCGAAGATATAAAAACGATATCAATATCGCCCAGCTCTATCTGACTTATGGAGATGAGGATCCATCGTGCCTGCGTGAGGCCATGGGGCTGCTTTACGAGGCGGCGAATGCTTACCGGCAGGGAGATGCCTCTGCCCAGACGGGGATCCGGGCCCTTACCATGCTGTCTACCGTGATGAGGCTTCTGGGAGGCCTTGAGGCAGAAGAACGCACTGCGCATTACCAGATCGCGATCGACAGTCTGAAGGAGCTGGTCCAGATCCCGGAGGCCGGTGAGGATCCGGATTTCATCGAAAGAAGGTATAAGGAATGTGCAGCTCTTTACGAGGAAATGGAACGATACGGGGAGGCGGAAGGAATCTATGAGAAAGCGGAAGATGAATGTACTTCGGGCAGAGGGGAGCTTTATCTTTCGCATCTGAGGATGCTGCTAAAGATCCATGCGCCAAGAGAAAAGGCAGAACGTCTCTGCAGGAAGATCGCAGGGATCAAAGAAACCGCTGACAGTGAAGAATTTATCAGACTCAGAGAAAGGATGGAAAAGGAATATGAAGAAGAATGATAACTGGAAGATGCTGAAGATGTTTTCTGCGGCTGTCTCGGCAGCGGCCACGCTTTCCGTGACGGGGCTCGTGCTGCCCTGCGATGCATTTGCAGGACAGGAGATCATCCGCGCGGTCAATGAGCGGGGATATCCGGTCTGCTTTAATGAGCATAATTATGCCGTGAATGCTGGCTCTGTCTGCTTCGAGCTGAATGAAAGCGCCCTGGGAAAGGGGGAGTGCTTTGTCTATGAGGACGGGGGCATGACATTGCCCGTGGAGGACGGGAAGTATGTCATGCTTCCGCCGGAGGGAGAGGAATATGGCTATGTCATGTTTTATATCTGCTCCAAGGGAGTGCTGAAGCCTCTCAGCAGCGAGCCTTATGTGGTGGAATTCAAAGACTCCGTATCCATTGCGCCAAAGGTCAGCTTATCCATGGGGACAGAGATCGCTGACCCCTTCATCAAGGCAAGCCCAAGGGCATGGGTAGATACCTTTGTCCGGATCAAAAGCGATACGGAGAGCGCTCTTTATCACATTACGGAAAAGGATACCATGATCCCTTTTACCGAGGACGGCATATACCAGATCCGTGCTTTTACCATGGATGGGAGGGGAAACAAGACCTATGCCGAAAACCTGCAGGAGGAGGTCATAAGGGATTCCGGGCAGCCTGAGATCCGGGAGGTCGTTCTGGATGGAAGAAAGACGAAAGAGGATCTGGTCTATCGGGGAGACCTTACCATCCATGTTACGGCAGAGGACTCCCTCTCCGGGGTTTCTTCCGTCTTTATCGATCCGGGGGACGGGAATATCTATGAGACCAATGAGCTGACCATTAAGTCCCCTTATCGGGGCAATGTGTCCATCTGGGCAGTGGACAGGGCGGGCAACCGGTCGGAAACGGCATCCTTTGAGAAGGAGATCATTGCGGATGGCGAGGAGCCTGAGATCATGGCAAGGGAAGCCGGCATAGAGGACGGGAAGCTTGGCCTTGAGCTTGAGGCCAGGGATGAGCATAGCGGGATCCAAAGCCTGACAGCGAAGATCAAGGAAAAGGAGCTGCTGGATACGGACCGGGATAAGGAGAAGCTTTGGATCGACCTAAAAAGCCTTCCCGTAGGAGAGACCGAGGTGGAGATCAAAGCCACAGACAGAGCGGGAAATACGGCAGAGAGCACCATGACCTTGGAAAGAAGGGATGACACTCCTCCCCAGATCCGTTTTGCCGGGGTGAATCCTTATGGTCTTTATGGGGATCCGGCAGAGGTCCGGGCAGAGGTCACAGATGACAGCGGAGAATTGAAAAATGCATATCTGTATGCCGAGATCCGGGGGAAGGACGGGAAAGTGACCCGGTCCGGCCCAGATGAGGGAATGAACATGCGATTTACAGAAAGCGGAGAGATCATGGTGACCGCCGTGGCTGAGGACATGGAAGGCAACCGCGACGAAAAGTCCATAGTATTTACCATAGACCGGGATGCTCCCGAGATCGGGGGAGTGGAGGAGCTGGATGGAAAGGTGCTGAAGGAGATGTCTCTGGCTGTATCGGAAGAGGAGATGATCCAGGATATGAGTTATGTAAACTATGAGATGTATCTGAACGGTCTGGAATACGACGGCTCCCCGGTAACGAAGGAGGGGAAATATGTGTTGAAGATCAGTGCAAGGGATGAGCTTGGAAATCAATCTCAGAAAAGCGCTTCCTTTACCATAAAGGAGGAGAAAAAGGAAACGGTTTCCGTGGATCTGGTGCAGAGGAATGCGGGTGCTCCGGGAAGCGGCATAGGAGAGCCGGTAGTGGTCCGGTTTGAGCAAAAAAAGGAGAAAGCAGAGACTCCATCCCGTGTGATGGCGGCGGCGGTAAGCGCTCCTCCCACGGGTGAGCTTCCCGAAAAAGAGCCAGGGTTATGGGAGAAGCTGAAGTATGCTATAATGAGGCTGTTTCAGAAACCATTCCGCCTGTAGCGCGCCGGATAGAAAAGGCAGGGCTCAGGCTTTGCAGGGGGGATTATGCATAGGGAGCATACGAGAAAGATATCCATAGGAGGTTTGGTGATCGGGGGAGGGAATCCCATCCGGATCCAGTCCATGACCAATACGCCGACTGCTGATGTGGATGCCACGGTCAGGCAGATCTTAAGGCTGGAGGAGGCCGGCTGCGAGATCATCCGCTGCACGGTACCGGACATGGAGTCAGCCGAAGCATTGTCGAAAATCCGGGAGCAGATCCATATCCCGCTGGTTGCAGATATCCATTTTGATCACCGGATGGCGATCGAGGCCATGAGGCATGGGGCAGATAAGATCCGGATCAATCCGGGCAATATCGGAGGACCGGAAAAGATCAAAGCGGTAGTCCGGGAAGCAAAGGAACGCGGCATCCCCATCCGGGTGGGGGTCAATTCCGGATCCCTGGAAAAGGAGCTCATTGGAAAGTACGGCGGAGTGACGGCGGAAGGCCTGGTAGAGTCGGCCTTGGATAAGGTGCGGATGATCGAGGAGCTGGATTATGGGAATATCGTCGTATCGATCAAGTCTTCCGATGTGAGGATGTGCATCAAGGCCCATGAGCTTCTATCCCAAAAGACGGACTGCCCCCTGCATGTGGGGATTACGGAGGCCGGAACCCTGGTTTCGGGAAATATCAAGTCAGGCATCGGGATCGGCATCATTCTCTATGAAGGCATCGGAGATACGATCCGGGTAAGCCTCACCGGGGATCCGGTGGAGGAGATTCGGAGCGCGAAGATCATCCTTCGTACCCTGGGATTGAGGAAAAGCGGGATCGAGGTGGTTTCCTGCCCTACCTGCGGCAGGACGAAGATTGACTTGATCTCACTGGCAGACCGGGTAGAAAAAATGACGGCGAAATACGATGGCTTGGAGTTGAAGATCGCCGTGATGGGCTGTGCGGTCAATGGCCCCGGGGAAGCCAGGGAGGCTGACTTAGGGGTGGCCGGAGGAGACGGGGAAGGGCTGATCTTTTGCAAAGGGGAGATCCTGCGTAAGGTGCCCGAGGAGCAGATCCTGCCCGCCCTGGAGGATGAGATCAAAAGGAGCGCGGGGATAAAATGAAGGGAATCTATTTTGATGGGAAAAAAGCAGTATACCGGGAGGACCTGCCCAAACCGGAAAGGAAGCCTTCCCAGAGTCTGATCCGGGTGGTCATGGCGGATATCTGTAGCACGGACAGGGAGATCCTTAAGGGATACCGGCCGGATTTTAAGGGGATCATGGGGCATGAATTTATCGGAGAGGTGCTGGAGAGCGGACAGGAGGAGCTGGTAGGAAAGCTGGTGGCAGGAGAGCTGAACGAAGGCTGCGGGGATTGTATCTACTGCCGGACGGGAAGGGAAAAGCATTGTCTTTCCCGAAGAACCATCGGGATGTCCAGGGACGGGTGCTTTGCGGAATACATGGCTTTATCGACGCATCTGCTGCATCCCCTTCCGGAGGGGCTTGAGCCAGAGCTTGCGATCTTCACGGAGCCTCTGGCCGCTGCTCTTGAGATCGTAAAGCAGGTAAGACCCGACCCTTCGCTGAACGCAGCCGTGATCGGGGACGGAAGGCTGGGCTTCATGATCGCCCAGGTGCTCTCCCTTACCGGCATCGACCTGACCGTAATTGGGAAGCATCCGGAAAAGCTGAAGCTCTTCGAACCCTTTGCCAAAACCGTGCTTATGGATACCTATCTGGAGGGGGACGGATACAGGAGCCTGAAGGGGGAGGAATGTTTTGAATATGTGGTGGATGCTGCGGGTAATCCCAGCGGGATCCGCCTGGCCATGTCCCTTGTGCGAAGGATGGGTACCATCATTCTCAAAAGCACCTATGCCGGAAGTACGGATATCGACCTGAGTTTTTTTGCGGTAAACGAGGTTACCCTGGTGGGAAGCCGGTGCGGCCCCTTCGCTCCTGCACTGAAGCTTCTGAAGGAGGGCAGGCTGCGTTTCCCTCCCGTGGAGCTTTATGCGCTTTCCGAATATGAGCGGGCATTTGCGTCCAGGGCATTCAAGTCCGGCTTCCGGATGTGAGCGGGACGGGCTATGCCATCTACATGGCTGCGGGAGCGGATGAACTTCTTAAAGAAAGGCAGAAGATAGGGGATATGGAAACAGGGCAGGCGGCGGTCACGCCTGCCATCATTCGCACCCCGGCCGAAGGACCGCGGAAAATGTCGCTTCCCATGCGACCACTGGGATAATGATTTTTCATATACTACCCTCAGAACACAGATAAAGCAGCCGGTTACCGGCAGAAAGCGGGGTGGGTATGATGAAGAAGGGTTTAACAGAGATCGTTTTCATTTTGGATCGCAGCGGTTCCATGTCAGGTCTTGAAGCGGATACCATCGGGGGATACAACTCCATGCTGGATAAGCAGAAGAAGGAAGAGGGAGATGCCCTGATCTCTACAGTCCTTTTCGATGACCGGACGGAGATCCTTCATGACAGGAGGGATCTTGAGCAGGTAGAGAGAATCACGGACAAGGAATACTATGTGAGAGGCTGCACGGCTCTCCTGGATGCAGTAGGAGGAGCAATCCACCATATCAGCCATATCCAGAAGGAGGTGCCGGAGGGAGAAAGGCCGGAGAAGACTTTATTCATCATCACCACCGATGGGATGGAGAATGCAAGCAAAAAGTACTCCTATGGCAAGGTGAAAAAGATGGTGGAGAAGAAGAAAAAGAAGGACCATTGGGAGTTTGTATTCCTGGGAGCCAACATTGATGCGGTCGAGGTGGCCGGGAGATTCGGCGTGGCTGCCAACAGGGCGGTTCGGTATGAATGCGACAGCGAAGGTACTGCGCTCAACTTCAACGTGATGTCCAAGATGGTAAGCTGCGCAAGGGCCTGTGGCAGCGCAGAGGATATGGAAGAGGCATTTGACAGCGATGAGATGCTGGCTCCCATCCAGGCAGATTATAAAAAGCGCCACAGAGCGTGATCGTATGGTTTATACCGTGCGATGGGAAGCTCTGCGTGGTTGATCCCGGAGATTGGGATGAGGGAAAGGCCGGGCGTGGCGGCTGACTTAGGTAGGTGTCTCAGAATCAGGGAAACCTGACAGGAAAGGCGGGCAGATATTATGTATGGAGCAATTTTAGGAGATATCATCGGAAGCCGATTTGAATTTGACCGTGGGGGTAAGACAAAGGATTTTGAGCTTCTGACAGAGGAAGATAAGTTTACGGATGACAGCGTGATGACTGTGGCTGTGGCGGATGCCCTTTTGGATATGCCCAAAGATGCAGGTGATGATGCCGTAAAGGCGGGGGTCATCAAGTCCATGCGGAAATGGGGGAGAAAATACCCCTGGGCTGGATATGGACAAAGATTCTTTCTGTGGCTGGAGGAAAGGGACCCCCAGCCCTACGGCAGCTGGGGCAATGGCTCTGCGATGCGGGTTTCGTCCGTGGGATGGCTGTTTGATGACCTGGAAGAAACAAGAAGATACGCCAGGCTTACCGCTGAGGTTACACACAATCACCTGGAAGGGATAAAGGGGGCAGAATGTACGGCGGCGGTCATGTTTTTGGCACGTACCGGAGCTTCCAAGGAAGAGATAGAGGAATATGTCGTTCGAGAATTTGGCTATGATTTCTCTGAGACGCTGGAGGAGATGCGGGCAAGGCACCAGCATGTGGAGTCCTGCCAGGATTCCCTTCCGAAAGCCCTTCGGAGTTTCTTTGACGGAGAATCCTATGAGGAGGTTGTCCGTAATGCGGTTTCACTGGGCGGTGATACCGATACGCTGGCTGCCATAGCGGGAGCCATGGCGGAAGCATTATATGATATGCCGGTGATGCTCAGGGCAGAGACCTTAGGCAGGATTGAGGAGGATATGCGTGATGTGCTCATGAGGTTCGATGCCGCGATCGGCAGAGGCGCCCCGGAAGGAGAAAATTGATATTAACAGGCCGTTTCCATTATCGAAGGAGCTTCTGGGAAAGTTCCTTTCTGATTACGAAGGCTGGGCGGCTAAGAAAAGTGAAATGACCTAGTCAAGGGAAGGCTTTACGACGGAAAGAATGATCAGAGCTACAGACAAAGGGAAGAGGGATTCCAACCACCAGGAAAGCAAGATGTCCTGGGAGGGGATCGAAGGAAAATCAAGCCTTACCAATCTCCCGGAGGATCTGCTGAACTGGCTTCTTGCGGGGGAGCTTGTACATGTGGGAAAGAATACAAACTTCGGATTCGGGAGATACAGGGTGGAGGAGATCAAGCGGGCATAGGCATCTGCTTTAGTCCTGGAGAAATATAAAAAGGCATCAGCTGAAGGGCTGGTGCTTTTTAAATGCCAGGTTAAATCTCCTATGACATTAAGCCAGAACAAGAGGAATTGCATCTCGTTTTACAGGTGACGCGTACGTGGACAGCGCAAGCCGGGGGATGCCGGTGCCGTAGAGCCTGGAATGGGATTTCCGGATGAAGAAAAAGGCGGCCGCGAAGGCATTTCCTTTTTCAAAGCATCGGACATGAACACAGGGGAATGGTCGTGATGCAGCAGCCGACTATGCCGCAGGGGAGCAGGACGGCAGATAGCAATGGAATGCAGCAGATGGTGTTCCGGCGGCTTTCCCTGCCGGAGCCGTCGCAATGCTGGAGCGGGCGGGTAGCGCATCCTTCTTCTGGATAACAACATGACGGCATGCAGGTTTTATCAAAGGTGGCCGTGCGGGAGGGAAGGAACCCCATCCCCTCATCTTTCTGCCTGCTTGTCTGCCCACAGCTTGAGCGTTTCGATGGCCAGGGACATGTCTGAAAGATGCTGCCTGAACAGATTGAAGTCACTGGTCTCATCATCGCTGATCCTTCCATCGGCCGTGATATCGATGACGCGGTCCCTATGCCGGTTAAGGGCGTTCAGGTTTGACAGCAGCTCCATGGTGATCTGCGGAAGGTCATGGACGGTTTCAACAACGGGCACATACCTTTTTCCTATCTGGCATTCTTTTGTGCAGTAGTAGTTGCACAGTTCCGGCTTGTTGTATGCGTCTGCCATCATTATCACATCTTCCGGGCGGGCGCCCGTGCTGCCGTTCTCTATCTTCTCCAGGCGGCTTTCCGAAAGGACGCCGTCGGTTTTATCAGATACCTCAGCTCTTGTCATGCCGAGCTCATCCCGGATCTGCTGGTAAATATTCTTGTTTTCCTTGGTAGATTTTCTCCCCATGCGGCAGAAACTCCTTTCGTAGGCTCCTTCACTGACATTATATGGGATATGGCCGTTTTTTTCCACCCGTCCCGGAGGAATAGGCCGCCTTAAGGCGCGGTGCTGGGTGTATATTGTGCCGGCATCCGGAAATATAATAAGGACATCAGACAGATGAAGGGAAACAATGGATGTCAAAGAAAGAGTGCACAAATGCTTGATATTGGAAGAAATGGGGAAGCATGGAAAAGCGGCATGCAGGCTGGGGTTAAAGGACAGGTCAAGGATCCTCAGAAAAAACAGGAGGCACATCGAGGCTGGTGGCGGCAGGGAGCAATCAAAAGAAAGGAGCAGGATATGAAAAACAGGATGGCAAAGAAGCTCGTATGGGCAGTAACGGCATGTATGGTTTTAACAGCGGGCACCGTCCCCGCAATGGCGAATCCCTTGGGCGGGGCGGCAGCGGCTGCCGCAGAGGCGATAAAGTCCGGCTACGAGGAGTCAGTAGTGCAGAGAATGATCGGCAGGGCAGGCGCGAAAACGGCTAACGGGGCAAAAGGAATCGCGCATGAGATATTATATGCGGACAAGCTCAACCTCAAGGACATATTTAAGAAGGGGACAAAAACGAGCCTTACCAAGAGTTCTACGGCACGGCAGGTAGACGTAATAACCACTAATTCAGGGAAGGTTGCGGCCAGGTACCAGCTTAAGGATACAGCCGGCTCCATAACCAAAACCCTGAAGCAGGTCAAATCCGGCAAGTACCAGCAGGTTCAGATGGTTGGGACAAAAGAAACGGCCAGGGCCTTTAATGAGAGGGCACTGGCCGAGGGGGTCACGAAGACAATGAAGGATTCCGGCATATCAACGAAGACCACGAGCAGGATAGCAGACAAAGCATTGAATCCCGTTCCCGGCGCGGCAGAGATTGCGGGAGCGGCCGGAAAGGCCGCCGGGATCGGCGCAGTGGTGAGCGGAGCAGTTGCGGCGGCAGAATCGGCAATAAATGGAGATGACATTTCGGAAGCAACAGGGCACATAGCTGTAGGGACGGCAAGCGGCGCGATCTCTACGGGCGTGGGAGCCGCGGCAGGCGGGGCAGTAGCCGCCGGACTGGCATCTGCCGGAGTCGTTGGGGCGGCGCCGGTGGTTGTTCCCGCCGTAGCCGTGGTAGGCGTCAGCATAGGCACGGGGGTGGTGCTTGATAAAGCCAATGAAAAATTCGATATCGAGGGCAAAATCTCACAGACTATAGATGACGCGGACGAAAAGTATGGAATGGGCAAAAAGGCTGAGGCCGCCAAAGACAATGCTGTGCAGGCGGTCGAAGCAGGAGTCACAAAGATTTCTGAAAAGATAAACGGCGGCCGGCAGGCAGATTATTGAAAAACATCCGGCAGAACTAAGGAGGAGAGCTTATGGATATGTATGCAGTGATTGATCTGGAAATGTGCGCCGTTTCCCGGGACAAGGAGAAATTGTGCGGCTTAAGGAATGAGACCATACAGATAGGGGCAGTCCTGCTGGATGGAGATTATAACATGGCCGGCCATTTTAACAGCTATGTCCGGCCCCAGTATGGAACCATAGATGCCTATATAAGGAATCTGACCGGAATAACAAGAAAGGACATTGCGGACGCGCCGCCATTCAGGGAAGCCCTGGAAGCTTTTCTTGGATGGCTTCCTGGGGAGGGCCTGAAGATCGTTTCCTGGAGCGGGCATGATGAAAAGCAGATTCTTTCTGAAATGAAAAAAAAGTGTCCCGGGATGGATATCGGTAAAATAGACGGGAACTGGCTGGACTGCCAGAAGCTGTTTTCTGAAAAAATGGGAAAAACCAGGGCTTATCAGCTGCAGGAGGCGCTTATAGCCGCAGACATCGATACAGAAGGCAGAGCCCATGACGGATACTACGATGCATATAATACGGCACTTCTGTTTGCCAAGATCAGGAACGATGCAGAGTTTGCCCTGAATCCGTATTATCGTGCGGCATGCGAGGAAGGGTATCATGAAAGCCTCAGCTCAAATCTTGGAAGCATATTATCCGGGATAAAGGAAAAACTGAAAGCAGGATGATAAATGATCACAGAAACCGCAAAACAGTGCCGGGGAGGAGCGAACCCCGGCATTTCATCCAACCATTTAAAAGCAAGAAATGACAGTCAGCATGTGCCGCGTGGCGCATCCGGCGGTCATTTTTTTGCTTTTCCGGGACAAAAAATCAGCGGTTCCCCTTTTTCTACATTTTTATTTTACAATAAACAGTCTTTTGCCCTGTCTATTTTTCTCCCCTCGTTTTTACGTCTCCAAAATACTTTGGAAACCGCTGTTTCATGATCCGGCGGAGGGTATCAGCGAACTCTTTTACCACATAGAAATATATTGGAAGGGGCCCAAGTGCTTCAAGCTTCACGGCAAGAAAGTTGACCCGGCTGTCAAAATTACGCATGGGCAGCCTGTCCCTGAAACTTGCCGGAAGGCTTCCGATGTATTGAGGGAGCCTTTTTTCAATTTTTCCGCCTTCTTCCATGACTGGTTCTTTTTCAAACGCTTCCTGAAAAATTTTATGGCTTTTTTCAAAATCATCTGACATATCCTCCACGAGCATATGCAACAGCCCTTCCGGGCATTCAAAGTCTTCACAATACAGCAGATCTTCTATATTGTCCCCGCAATCTCCCGCGCACATAAGCTCGAAATCGTCAGATCCAAGGATGGGATTGGCTTTTTTCCATGCTTCCGGGAATACAACATCCCTAGAAGGACGCTCGCAGGTTATGATGTTTTCAAGCTCAGTGATTGTCTTCCGCAATTTCATATACGTATCATCCGATACCACAAGTGAAATCCGGTCGAGATAATGGTACAGGTTCCAAATATAATCTTCCTGTTCCCGGTAAGGATCAAAAAGCACCCTCTTTGCATAAGAGTCCACGAGCGTCCCTCCGAACCAGTAAATGTAATCAACAAAAAACTGATATATCTGGAACAGGAAGTCTCTTTCGGTTGTTCCTACCGGTTCAAAGCTTTCTTCAACCGTCTGAGGCTCGTCTGTTTTGTCCACGATGAGATTCTTGTAGTCTGTTTCCATGATTTTTGCAATCTCTTTGAGCGTATCCATGTCTCCGACCCCGTTATTTCCCCGGTCCCAGTTTTTGACAGCGTCCGCAGTCACATGGATCTCATCTGCTATTTCATGGTAACAGTCTTCAATCCGTACCTTTCTCCCTTCGGCTTCTTGTTTTTTCTTCTGCCACGCCCTGATTGCCGCATGGAATCTGGTGCTTGAAAAGCTCACATCCGAATCGCCATCCTTAAGAGACCGGAATTTCGTGCTTATTGCCATTGTCATACCCCCTCATTAAAACCCAGTTCTTCCAGTATCCGTTTCCTGTAGTCCTCTTTTGATATTGTGTACGAATAATGCGTTATATGCATGATCTTAAACTCCCCTCCCAGGCTTGAAGAAAGAATGCCGTATGGCTTTCCGCCCATCGCAATGAGAGCCGGCTTTGTTCCCAGGCAGGCAATTTCTTTTCTGAAGGATTCAATGTTTTCTTTTATGACATCCGGGTGATCCTTTAGGTATCTCATTACCTCCCCGCCATCCGGGTCAGCGTGTTTTTTGATGATATCCGTCATGTATGCCCCCCAGAAGCGGGTTCCTTTTAATGCGTACCTCAGTTTGTAATCATTATGCGTCCTGTAATCGCTGTGAAAGTTCCCCCAGTCCGGGGCATCGTCCATGTTTCCGCCTCCGGAGATATTCAGCCCGACAAATACATAATCCGGGTTCAGGGTCTTAAGCAGATCCCTGGATTCAAAAACGCTTAAGTCTCCCGTCCCGGATTTGGGGGTGCTTATCACATCCGCCCATACTGCCCAGCTTGATACCTTGCCGAAATTTTCTCTCATTTTTCTGAAAACCTGTTCTGTTATCATATAAACCTCCATTTTTTCTAAAATGCCTGTTTTGTTTGGAAAGGAGTACTGCCACCATTCTTTTCATTCCCCGGCAGTCCGCTGAATCAGGAGATCATGGTCATAAATATTATGGGCAGCATGGAAAGCAGAAAGCTTGGGAATATCCTCTTCTGGGAAAATCATATCATCCCACGCCTCCCAATAGAAGATAGAAAACAAATCTACCCTTTTGCGTCTTTTTCTACCCTTAAGCCGTCATGCTTGCAAAATTCCACGGACCTGATATTTTTCAGGCCCGCTGCTTATGGTAGGGATCCTATAGCTTTCACTACGTGTATGTTCCATCCATCAGCCTATCCGGAAAGTGGCTTGAGCAGATGTTTTTCGAAGATATGCTTATGCATGCCCGCCCGGAAATGTTCATTTCGCAGGATCAGATAAACGCTCTCCTGGGCGGAGGGGCGGCGCCTGGCGCAAGCCCCCGGGCCTCAGGATAGATGCAGGTGAACTTCTTCTGCCATTCAAAAACGACTCCATGCTGTTTGGCCTGCGGTCAAGGGTGGCTTTTCATGTATGCTTCCAGGGATCTTTCGTAAAAGGATTTCATTGATTCCCGGCATTCGTCTGGAGAAACAATGAGCGCATCGTATCCAAAACGCCGGAAGTAGTCCTCAAGGGGGCTCTTGGGCCAGTTAAAGTAATACGTATTCCCTTCCCTTTTTATCACGTCAGGCCTGTTTTTTACGATCATGCGGAACTTATGGATCCCGCGTTCGGTCAGCATGACTGTGGCATTGATGCATTTTGAGGCTGACTGGGGATTCCTTCTTGCAATCTCAAGCAGCTTGCGCCGATCTTCCTCATCAGGAACAAAGCTGTCTGAAGCCGTGTACAGCGCCGTGATCCGGGATATCCTGTATGTATGTGCCTGGTGGCCGGCATCCGTGCACAGGAGATAGTTGCACTGCTCTTCCCTGGAGGCCACGATAACATACGGATACACGGTAAATGCAAGGCTGCCGGATGATGAAGTGGCAAAGGTGACGATCCTGTTGCCACGGACCGCTTCATTCAGCTCTTCAAAGGTATCCCGGAAGATGATCATCTCGCGCCTGCTGCGGGCTATGGACAGGTACGAACGGAAAAGGCCGTTGATATATTGTGAAAGCGGGATGTCTGCAAGCAGATTATTCTCTATGGCTTTCATGACTTCATAAGACCGCCCGCTCACGGTAAGCGTGACGGCTGCGTTCCGGCCGGCACGGTATTGATCCGTCTTCATGTATGTATTGATTATCCTGTCCGCGATTGCCTCGGCATCCCCGCGCGGAATGGAGGGAAACCCGCTAAGGTCCGCAAGGATGGTATCGAGGAGCTCTTCCTTTTTCCTTCTGTATTCGCTGAAATAGTTGACGAGCAGCTCTTTTAGGAATGCATTTAAGTTGATGGTGCCGTCCTTCTTAAAGAATTCAAACAGCTCCGCGTCGTCCATGAGGCGGGATTTCATGTCTTCTGGAATGTAGATTTTATACTTTTCAGTCATTCTCCATCTCCTTTTTGGGGTTGCATTATTAGGAAATTATACCAGGAAATAAAGAAGAAAACAATAAAACAGGGGTCGGAATGAATAAAGAAACCTCTTCTTTTCATATCCTGTCCGTTGTAGTAGCATTATGCAATAAAAGCAGATTCTCCTTAACGCCGGAAAGCTTCTGGCGGCCACAGAGGCCAAGGCTTAGGAGATGGGGCGGAAGAAGCTGCTGGAAGGGAGGAAATGAAATGCCAGGATTCCTGCAGAGGGGTGCAGGCCTTCCCTTCCGGGAGATATGAGGGGATCCCGGCATGAGGATGCGGTTATGCTTGAAATAAAAGGAAAAAGGAATACTGCCATATGCTATGCGGCATCGATAGGGAAGCAGGCAACAGAGCAGATCAGGCGGATGTGCGACTATGAATTTACTGACGGAAGCCGGATCCGCATCATGCCGGACGTCCATGCCGGCAGGGGCTGCACCATAGGGACTACCATGACTGTGGCGGACAAGGCGGTTCCCAATGTGGTCGGCGTGGATATCGGCTGCGGCATGTATACGGTGGATCTGGGCAGGACGGACATAGATTTTGCCAGGCTGGATGAAGCGGCGCACTATATCCCCTCCGGGATGAACGTATGGGAGGAAGAGCAGGAAGAGTTCGACCTGACGGAGCTCAGGTGCTATGGGCAGCTGAAGAAGGCCGGCTGGCTCAGGCGCAGCCTTGGGACACTCGGCGGGGGCAATCATTTTATTGAGGTGGATGCCGGCCGGGATGGAACGAAGTATCTCGTGATACACAGCGGGAGCCGGAATCTTGGCAAGCAGGTAGCTGAGCTGTACCAGGAGATGGCGGTCGACCTGCATAAGGGCGTCGACGCTTACCTTCAGGCGAGGGAGGAGATCATCCGCACATACAATGAACAGGGGAGGAATAAGGAAATACAAAAGGTGCTTGACGGCCTTAAGGCCAGGAGGGAGCAGGAAGCGCCGGACATGTCCGGGGATCTCTGCTTCCTGAGCGGCCAGCCTTTTGAGGATTACCTGCATGATGTCGGGATCTGCCAGAAGTTTGCGGGAAGGAACCGTGAGATCATGGCGGACATCCTCCTTGAGCGGAGCGGGATGCGGGGAACCGGCGCATTTCATACGGTCCATAACTATATTGATGCGGAAGAGATGATCCTTAGAAAAGGCGCCATTGCGGCCCATGAAGGCGAGAAGGTCCTTATTCCCATTAACATGAGGGATGGAAGCATACTGGCAGTGGGAAAGGGCAATCCGGAATGGAATTATTCCGCGCCCCATGGGGCCGGCCGCGTAATGTCGAGGACGCAGGCGGCCAAGACGCTGTCGATGGAGGAGTATTGCAAAACAATGGAAGGAATATATACCACCTCCATTAACGAAGGCACCCTTGACGAGGCGCCGATGGCATACAAATCGATCGGGGAGATCATGGACGCGGTCGCGGAATCCGTTGACGTGGTTGAGGTCATAAAGCCGGTCTATAATTTCAAGGCATCGGATATGGGCGTGCCTGCAAGGAAAGCATGACGGCCCGGCATCTGGACGGGGCTTCCCTGCACGGCGGCCGGTCATCAATATGGACGCGCCGCTTTCTGCAAGGAGGCGCCGGCGCAGAAGGAGCCATGGGAAGGCCGTCATTCCCGGCATAAGGCGGCCGGCATGCACGGCCGGCACTGGAAATGGATGCATGGGCGGCTTAAAAAAGCGGGCATGTTTGTACCTGGGCTGCAACTCACGGTGCAGGCTTTTTTGAACCTTGGAAACTGAATACTGCCTGCCCATTTTGCCGGCCTGATCCGGCCTGGCGCATGTGGCAGCCATCACCAGGATGGCGCGTGCCGCTTCGCGTCAAGGCAGGCCGGGCATCATTAAAGCGCCAGAAAAGGAGGTGGTGGAGGCCGTGGAGAAGACGGAATATCAAAATGGAATGATCTGCAGCGCACCTAAAAGGCAGGAGGCCTGTGGCTTCCCTGCAGCTTGCCGCATGGCCTCTTGATTCTTCCCAAAATGCGGATTACTGGATGGTCTGCCAGCCTTTATCGGCAGATGCCATGTTCGCATTGATGGAGCTCTACGAAGCCAGCCTTTACGATATAATCAGAGGCCGCGAAGAGGACGGGCTGTCCTCTTCTTTTTATTATAAGGGGAACCTATCCGCAGCTTAAATGTAACTACAAGTTGAATGATTATTATATGAGCGTGTGGTACACTTGGCCTATAAGGAGAAAAACGATGGGAAGAGATGAAAATGCAGCAGTTTTTAAGGATACAGAGAAGCTCTGCAAGACAAACCCCAAGCTTGCAGAATCTGTAAGGAAAGCAACAGCGGCGCAGAAGCTGATATTGGAAAGCGATGCTTTGGCAGAGCAGAAGAAGGATCTTTATGAGGATGCCGCAAAGGTAGCTGTATCCAGGAAGAGGACCTATGAAGCGGCGGCAGGTTATAAAGGACAGCATGCAGCAGTCCACAATTTTGCATCAGCTTCCAACCCCGGCGGCGGGGTGGTGAACGGGGCAGGCGCCCAGGAAGAGTGCCTTTGCAGATGCTCCGGATTATACTTTAGCCTTAATACGCCTGCTATGTGGGATGGTTTCTACCAGCCCCATAGAAATGCACATGATCCGGTTCATAATGACGATATCATTTTTACGCCGAATGTAACGGTGTTTAAGTCGGATACCGCAATGCCCCAGTTAATGGCGGAGCCGGACTGGTATGACGTGGATGTTATTACCTGTGCGGCACCTAATCTTCGCAGCAGGCCAGGTAATCGTTATAACAGCGGGGACGGAAACAGGCAGACAATGATGGAGGATAAGGATCTTTTGGCGCTTCATGAGAAGAGGCTTCGCAGGATACTTGAAGTGGCTCTGTCAGAAGGGTGTGATACGATCGTACTCGGTGCATTTGGATGCGGAGCTTTTCAGAATGATCCTGAGGTAGTTGCCCTCGCAAACCGAAACGTGATCAAGGATTATCTGCATGCCTTTAAGAACATCGAGTTTGCAGTGTACTGCTCACCGCGTGATGAGCGGAATTATAAGATCTTTGAACGCGTTTTGAAGGTTTATTGTTGATTAGTAGATATTGAACTATGCCGCCGATGACAACGGGAATGCGCTATGATAAGCTTTCTCCAGGCGCGGCAGACAGACTGAAATGGAGGATACATATCATGACAAAGATGACGTCAGCATATGCAAACAAAATGCTCAGAAAACTTAACGAAGACAAGGAGTTCTGGCGTTCCAAGGAGAAAGAGGGTTGCCTTTATGTGGCCGCTCTTGATGAGGAGCCCGTGATTCCTGAATATGATTACGAAGAGGTGTCTAAAAACATTGCCGAAATCGATGCCAGGATCGTCAAGATCAAGCATGCCATCAATGTTACGAACTGCACGAATGAGATTCAGGTTGGCGGTGCCAGGATGACGATAGACATGATTCTTGTTAAGATGGCGCAGCTTAACCGGCGCAAACTTACACTCGATGCAATGCGTAAGCAGCAGCCCAAGACGAGGATCAGCTCAGGAGTTTATTCCGCCAGGAAGACAGCACCGGAATACCAGTACATCAATTATGACCTTGATCTCATCAAGAGAGAATATGAGCAGATTGATGCCGAGGTGTCTGCCATGCAGATCGCATTGGATAAATACAATCAGACTGTGGAGTTTGACGTAGACATCTGAGCTTATGCCGCCTGGCGGCTTTCCGTGCAGGGAGACTGATTTTGAAAAGATTATAACAGGCATGATAAGGAGCATGCACATAAGTTCAATGTTATCGTTCCCCGGTTATCTTGTTATTTCTTTTTGGGATTATTGTTGATGGTTCACAAATATGGAGCGGATGAAAACGCATACAAGCTCTCGCCTGCAGAAAACTTGGTGCATCTGCACCTGGGGCATGGAAGTTCGGTTATAAATGCTCCTTTTTTAGAAGCGGAGGTTTCTGATGATTTACATTACCGGAGATACTCATGCTGAGTTCGCACATAGGTTTAATACAGCTAATTTCCCAGAACAAAAGGAAATGGCTAAGGACGATTATGTGATTATCTGCGGTGACTTCGGCGGAGTCTGGGATGCGGGCTGGGAAAGCAGGGGGGAGAAGCACTGGCTCGACTGGTTTGAAGGACGCTCATACACCCTTCTGTTTGTTGATGGCAATCATGAGAATTTTGACAGGCTGAATGGATATCCAGTAAAGGAATGGCACGGCGGAAAAGTGCACGAGCTCAGGCCGCATGTGCTTCATCTTATGCGCGGGCAAGTATTTGAGATCGATGGGAAGAAGATATTCGCCTTCGGCGGAGCGAGCAGCCATGACATAACAGGAGGGATTCTGGAGAAAGATGATCCGGACTTTAGAAAAAAGAAGAAAACGCTCGACAGAACATATGAACCGTATCGGATAAATCATCTGACCTGGTGGGCGCAGGAGCTCGCAAATGAAGAAGAAATGCAGGAAGGCAGGGACAATCTGCGGGCACATGATTATACAGTAGATTATATTGTGACTCACTGCTGCTCCACAAGCACGCAGGCTTTATTGGACGGCTCCCTGTACAAGCCGGACAGAGAGACAGATTATCTTGAGTTCATTAAGAGCCGTGCAAATTACAGGAAGTGGTTCTTCGGCCATTACCACGACAATAGGAATATATCTGATAAAGAGATTCTGATCTATGAGCAAATGGTCCGGATCTCATAAAAGGAAGTGGTTTAGATGATTTTTGGCAGTTGTCATATATACGGGCACATCCATGACCGCAAGGATGAGGCCTATGGGTCATGGAGAAGGGGAGCCGTGCCCCTAACGCGGGCTGTATGTATGGCAGCCATACATCGGCTTCATTTAAATGAACTTGTGAGAAATAATGAGGAATTCAGGCGCTCTGGGGATACGGGCAGAGAAAGAGGAGGTTAAAATGGCTGAGCCAATGCTTACAGAAGAAGCAGCAGTATACTCTGAGAAATATGACATCCATGGTGTCGTTCGGGATTATGGGGTGGTAACGAAGCTGTTCTTTACATATGCGGGTAAAGAAATCGAGATGGGCATCGACAGAAACGTGGAATTCTTCGGGGAAAGCTATGAGGATGTGGGAAGAAGCATTATCGATTCCTATGTTACGAACCTGGCATCACATGAAGAAGGGAGAAAGCTGCGGCTCCACTATTGGCATATAGGAGAGCACGAGGTTGATGGCAAGATGTTTCGCATAGGGCATGGTATCGTAACAGGCCATAAGAAGTTTTCGGATTCTATAGATATGCACACCTCTGCTGTGGAGGCTGTGCATATTGATAAAGAAGAAGGAGAGCTGGTGTTAACGACGAGAAACAGCGTGTACCACTGTCCGCTTGCATACTGCAGATTTAAGAAACAGGATGAATATCCCGATATCATTCCGGATTACGAGAGCATAAAAGAACGTTATAGGGACAAGATTGAATATCCATCAATAGAACCGGGGAAAGTGCTCTTGGTGCTGGCAAATTTCTGTGATTACTATTTTCATTCTCTTTACTTCGTGCCAGAAAATTCTGGGGACGGAAAGAAGCTTGAATTCTCAGGCTGGCCGCACGTGGGTATGTTTCAGGATAGTTATCTGATCAATACGAAAGGCTACAGGATAGACCTCAGATATTTTCCGCATTACCAGAACATTGAGTTTTATTCGGAAGATACTAACGGTTGTCCGCTGTTTATAGAAAATATCGGTGATGTGGTGATCTATGCTAAAACAAGCGCAGGTACGATCAAGCTTGAACCGGGCGACAGGAAAGAAGTATCAAACGAAAACGCGGAGGATGAGACGCCAATACTTCCGAGCGGAGATCTGTACCCTGCGGGTATTATAGAATAGGCGGTGACTATGAGCTGAGCATTTATTATTCCGGATGTACATTTGAAACCGTGGATGTTCGAGAGGGCTTCAACCATGGTAGCCAAGGGCTCTTATATGATGCGGTCGTTATGCTTGGAGATTTGGTAGATGACTGGTACTGCAAGATTGTTAAAGCGGATAGAAGAACGGATTGGCGGCAAGGATGCTATACAGATAGTGGCATTTGCTGCTCACGTGCGGCGTATAATGGCTGAGAATCCAGACTTGAAGATTATTTCGGTATTGTTGAAAGTGTGAGCATGTATATTTTTCTTGATGTAGATGGGGTGCTAAATACAGAAGCAGATTGGGCGAGGAAGGTTTATTCTCTAGATTCTAAATGCATGGAATCGTTTTGTAAGCTGCTAAACAGTTTGAATGAACCCAAGGTGGTCCTGTCCTCCACGTGGAGGAATGGAATTGCCAGGGATGGCACTACAGCAGTTCATATTGATGATCTGATGAAAGCACTTGAGCCTGCGGGTATCAAGTCTCTTGATAAAACTGGGGTTGCGCCTGACGGAAGCAGGACGAAAGAGATAGAACACTATCTGAGACGGCATTCGGAGGATAGCTATATTATCCTCGATGATGATCCCGGATTGTTTGAACAGAGGGAGAACACGCCACATTTATATTTGACATCATCTAAGACGGGATTGACGGAGACAGATGTGAAAAGGATTTTGAAACTGCTAACAAAGTGATTGCAGAGGAGATAGCATATGCCATTACATTTAGAATCGTTTATTTCTGAAGATAAATCTCAAAATGCTCTTTCAGCAATGCTTGAGGGTGTTCGTACAGCTGACCCTCTTTATATATCGGGAATTTTAGTTTCAGTGTTGACTAGAGGACGTTGACCTATAGCAGGTCAGCGTCCTGTTTTAGTTTCAGTGTTGATTTATTTAAGTTTCTGTGTTGGTACATTTAAGTTTTAGTGTTGATATGGTACAATCCCATCTTTGACAGTTAAAATGCGAGGAAAGCCAGTAAATAACGGCTATCCTCGCATCTTAAAAACGATAAAAATGTAGCTGTATCTAACTATTTCTCAAATATTATCTTAGCTGTTTCCCTGCCCTTTCGGAAGCCTGAGGTGGATACCTCAGCCCTTTAATTGAGAGAACGCGGAGCGCTCTTATCCTTGTTTATGTTCTTAAATATCCCGGTTCATTAGTCAAGGCCGAATCAAGGGATTTAGCGACCATTGGACGCCGATTCCATTCAGAGATTTCGGGCTTGTCCAAATTATCCTTTTGGGGAAGGCACGACGGATCTATTTCTTTCTTGATTCCCGTATAACCTTTTTCATGTTCATATCTGATATGATCTCGTAGTCTGTTCGGAACCCGCATACTGCTTGAAGGTCATGGTTTGAGCGTCGGCTGCTCATTTTTATTTCCTGGATATATATCGAACGCGAGAGGAATGCCGTCATGATCCATGAACAGCCCCATGCCGACTATCGGCAACGGCTGGTGCTGCTTGCTTTTGCCATAGCGCCTGAGATCATCTGCTTCTTCGTGTTCGAAATAATAGTTGGTGCAGTCATAGTAGAGTATGTCTTTCCGGCGTTCAATGACCTTCTGGCTGTTTTTATAGAGTTCCGACTGTATGTAGTCATTCTCCTCTGCCAGAACTGACAGGGCGCGATATATATCGTGCAGTTCAAAGGAAGGTCCTTCGAGGAATACGGTTGCCTGTTTGTTGGTGGCGAGTTTTGGGGACGGGTAGAGGATCCTTGAATAAACAAGCTTTGACAGTATGTCATTCAGATCGTATTCAAACTTATGCTTAGAAGCTATGGTCTGACATATCTTGTTAAGGCCGAGATTGTAGTAGATATTTTGCAGGAAAAGGTATCCGCAGTTGTAAGATTTCTGCTCGCCCTTTTTGATCAGTTTTGCAGGTAGACCGCTTAAGGCATTACCACCAAACTTATCCCCCATCATTACGTCTACAGACTATGCGTAGAAATGAGAGGCTGCCCGCTTAGGGCATTGCCACGGTTACAACCGGGGTGACGGTCCCCTGATCGACATATCAATCGGAGAACCGTCCCTCTGACCGGTACTTGAATTATTTATCAGCCAGGAGTATAATCCATATCAATTCAAGGGCAGATCGCCCAAAGCATGACAAAACCTATCGTCCGTCCAGGGACAGTGCTCATGCTATTTTTCCAAAACAACATAAATAGCAGGAGCACCGGGGCAGAGCCTTCCGTCCTCCTGCGAAAATCATTTCGAAGGAGGCAGGAATTTGAAGATCAACTGGTTTCAAAGGGTTTGGTACAGGATAAACCCCAAGCACAAGGACAGGCTTTTCTGCAAGATTTTCGGACGGGAGAAGTATAAGAAGTATTCGCTGGATCTGTACAATGCGGTAAACCACAGTAATTATAAGGATCCCTCAGAGCTTGAGCTGATCACCCTGGAGGATGCCGTGTACATCAAGATGAAGAATGATGCGGCATACCTGATCAGCGGGAACATTGCGGTTTATGAGCATCAGAGCAGCATCAATGATAACATGCCCATAAGGGGGTTCATGTATTTCGGCGAACTTTACAGCAGGCTTCTCAGGCAGGACAGAAAAAATCTGTACAACCGAAAGCTTGTGAAGATCCCGACGCCGCAATACATCGTATTTTACAACGGCACCGATGATTATCCTGAGAAGTGCAAATTAAGGCTTTCGGATGCATTTATTCATCCCAGGGACGATAATGAGTTTGAATTCACGGCTACGGTCTATAACATCAACCTTGGGATGAACCGAGAACTGCTGGATTCCTGCACGCCCCTAAAGGGATACAGCGTTTTTGTTGACAAGGTCAGAAAAAACAGCCTGTCCATGCCCCTGGAGGAAGGGGTGGACAGGGCAGTACAAGAATGTATCAAGGATGGCATCCTGAGGGATGTGCTGTCGGAAGAGAGGTCAGCTGTCATGTTGGAAATGCTTACTGAATTTGATGAAAAGCTTTATGAGGAAGGCCTCCGGGAAGAGGGCCGTGAAGAGATGCGCATAGAAAAGGATAAGGAAATCGCCGCAAAGGATGCGGAGCTGAAGAGAGTGCTGGATTGGGCAAGGGCGCATGGGTATAAAGAATAGCTTCCAAACAAGACCATTAAAAGGAGCTTCTTATATTGCCGTTGCGATTTTTTTGCCCTGCATCATAGTGTCCGCATCATCAGACTGCCGGTCTTTATTTGTTTTCTGGGGAGAGGGGGAGCAGCTATGCTGAAGCCAAACCATATCACGATAAACGTAAGAGACATAGAAAAGAGCATTGACTTTTACGGACGGATCCTGGGTTTGAAACGATTGGAATCCGTAGACATGGGAGATCATATGCTTCATTATTATGAGCTCTCAGACGGACTGCGGCTGGAATTGATCGAATATGAGGATGATTTTGGCGAGCTTAAGCCGAATGTAAAGACCCGGGGCATATACAGGCACATGGCTCTCCAATGTGAGGATGTGGATTCGCTATACAGGCATCTTACCGAAAACGGCGCAAAATGCCTCACAGAACCTTCCGATGTGCCACAGCTCCATTTCCGGAATATCCTTGTGGAGGATCCGAACGGAGTGGAGCTTGAATTCATCCAGATGGACTGACCCTTATCCATACCCATAGTGAAGATGTGGAGATTATGCCGGATCCGGACAAGAGGACGGGGAGGTTTTACACGTTTATCCCGATACTCTTAAGCAGCTTCACGCCGATATCATACATCATCCGGAAGGCTTCTTCCTTGGGCAGCCTGTAGCTGTCATACATCATCATGAGCGCAAGGCCATGGGTATATATGACGGTATCCCGGACAGCTTTTCCGATTTCTTCCGCCGGAACGTCATATTGTGATGTGAGCATGTTGAACGCTTCCTCGTCAAACTGGAGGTCAAATATGCTTTTATCGTGGTATATACGCTCGCCTATCGTTTCCATGGTATCATCGACATTGGTGAACCGGAATACATGTGGATGATCGCATGCACAGGACAGATAGTGCTTTCCCGAGATGAAGAAAGCCTCGACTGCCTCCTTGCCCTGCATCAGGTCATCCAGCGGGCCATACAGCTTCATGGAGGCATAATGAAATAATTCCTTTTTCAGCTCAGTCATGCTTCCGAACTGCCAGGAGACCGGCTGGGTAGAGCATCCGAGCCTGGATGCGATGGACTTGATCGCTACAGCACCGATCCCGGATTCATCAAGCAGCCCATATGCTGCTTCCAATATCATTTCCCTGGTTATTCTTGTCTTTCTTCCCATGACCTGCTTCCTTATTGGTATGGCCTGTGATCAAGAGGCTTGGTGCAGCCCCAGCCGCGGGATATCCTGGTAAACATCACTCTTCCGATCGTCCGGAAAACGATCCGGAGCATGAGCCGCATATGGGCCGGAAAGATTTCATATCCGGTAAAAGCCCGGCACTTATCCGATTCAAATCCGGCCTTAGCGGCATATTCACGTCCCATCTCCGTATACGGTCCGGTAACCTTGTCCCGCATATTTCCCTCAAAGAATCTTATACTGAAATTATCCCCTTTTACAAGAGTCCCGGCATATTCGCAGCCAAGGTTTTTTGTCAGGATCTTCAGATAGGCTTCCCCGCAGCGAAGCTGTATTCCTTCCGCAAATCCGCTCTGCAGGATATAAGCGATCTTCGTCCCGTCGTTTTTGGGTGAGAGTGTTTCAAGAAATTCCATGAGCAGCCCGGGAATGCATTCCACATAGAGCGGGAGTGCGATCAGGATATTGTCGTTCGCATAATAAGCCCTGCGTATATCCTCCCACTGTTTTTTGTCCGATATTTCAAACTGTTCGTAGGTGGTTCCGTTCTCTGAAAGCCCCTCGGTAAATTTTGTAAGGATCTTGTCTGTATTACTGAACTGCTTCACCCGCGGGCTTCCATTAATGATCAGCACATGCATGATACCGCCTCCTTAAGCTTATCTGTCCCATATACACCCAGTGACCTGCTTTCAAAATTCAGCGCAGCCCTTTCGCTCCATCTTTGCAGATATTCCTTGTCGGGCTCTCCGCGATAGATGATCCCGATATCCGTTCTCTTGTCATACCGCGGAACATGACGCATCTGATCCCCGCCAAATTTCAGGTACATTGTCGCGATGGGAAGGATCCGGTCAAAGATGTTCTTTCCCTTATGATCAAGGAATCCGAGGGCGGTGTCGGAGACCACCCATAGCTGATCCGCATGGATGATCTTCTTCAGGATGATCTCATAATCATCCTTGACCGAACATACCCCGGGTGTCTTCAGCCAGCAATAGTTGCATCCGATACAGTGGCTGATGTGCAGTCCGGATGCTTCGATGACCTCCGGTTCAAAGCCGATGAGAGCCGCCCGTTCCCTGATCTCTTTCGTGACGGTTGTATCCGAAGTGGTATTTACTATAAGTATCACGCTTTTTCTCCTTTGAAAAAATGATCGAATATACAAAATATAAATATGTTTATATAAACACATTTATATTATATCGGATTCCTCTCTCTGTCAAGCAAAAAAAGTGTCCGCTGAAAAGGCTTCAATAAGATCAAGGGAGGATATATGGACCTTCAAGAAATGGATCCTGGGAGTGAGTCAGTAACCCATAATTAAAAGTTGAGATATCCTTATAGCATGTATTACAATCAACTCAAAAGAGTTTTTCAATAGATGATATTGCCGCCGGCTCCACGAAGATGACAGAGATACTCGCGAATGTACGCGGCTGCCGTTTGAAAATCTGTTCTGCGGTATATGCAATTAAACTGCCGGGATATTATCGGATTTTGTCTGTGCATATCCGATCTGATCCGATCGGGGAGTGCATCAAATACAAAGATGAGGAGAAACGTATGCTGAGATATTGTAAGCAATGTGGTAAGGATTTTGAATTTACACCCCTTGCGGTTTCCGGAAGCGAACCTCTGATCTGTCCGGAATGTGGAAACATCATAGAAAAGAACAGTCGAAATCCTGCAAACAAAATAGATTCCGAAAAGACGGAGGAAAATATCGGCAGGGCGATCGGCGGGATATATCATTTCTTATATATATTCTATATGGTGCTGGGGATCATCGGGGTGATCAGTTATGCGTTCGGTGCCTATTTCCTGCTGTATCTCGTTACGGCAGTTTCCCTGGCCGCATTTATCCTCCAGCTTTTGACGGGAACCTCCACTTTTTTCCTGGGTATCTTATTCATCCCTGCAGGAGCCGTGGCCGGGTTTATTCTGATGAAAGGCTTACCAGGGGCATGTCTTGGCGTACATGCGGTATTCCTGATCCGGCACTTGATAAGAGATGTCTTTTACCGTCTTCTGGCCAAGCTCGTACAAAAGTCGTCGGAATAAAGAGCTTGCGTGCCCGTATGAGCAAGCCATCGGAATAAAGAGCTTGTGTGCCCGTATGAGCAAGCCATCGTGGCAAAGATAGGAGTTGCCACAATCCCCAAAAAGAATTATAGTAGTAAAAAGGGGGATATTCATTTTCCCATCCCCCAAATTCAAATAGGGGAAAGGAGTGGGTTCATGAAACAGAATAGCATGCTTGCCATGATCCTTGCCGGCGGCAGGGGGAGCAGGCTGAAGGACCTTACGAACAAAGTGGCAAAGCCTGCGGTGTCCTTTGGCGGGAAGTACCGGATCATTGATTTTCCACTGAGCAACTGTGCCAACAGCGGGATCGATGTGGTGGGGGTTCTGACCCAGTATGAATCCGTGCAGCTCAACAGCTATGCCGCGGCAGGAAGGAACTGGGGGCTTGACAGCAGGGACAGCGGGACATTCATTCTTCCGCCGCGGGAAAAGGCCGACGAAGGTCTGAAGGAATACCGCGGTACTGCAGATGCCATCTCTGAAAATATCGACTTCATCGATAATTATGATCCCGAATATATTCTCATCCTTTCGGGAGATCACATTTACAAAATGAATTATTCCAAGATGCTTGCCTTCCACAAGGAGCATAAGGCAGATGCCACCATCGCCGTGATCGGCGTGCCGAAAAAGGAAGCCAGCCGGTTTGGCATCATGAATACGGCAGAGGATGGCAGGATCATCGAATTCCAGGAAAAGCCAAAGCAGCCCAAGAGCAACCTGGCCTCTATGGGGATCTATATCTTCAACTGGAAGCTGATGCGCAGGATGCTTCTGGCAGATATGAAGAATGAGAACTCCCATCATGACTTCGGGAAGGATTTCATTCCTACCATGCTGAAGGACGGAAAGTCGCTCTATGCCTATAAATTCAAGGGCTACTGGAAGGATGTGGGAACCATCGATTCTCTCTGGGAGGCTAATATGGACCTGCTGGAGGGCGGCAACGAGCTGGATCTGGCCGATCCTTCCTGGCGGATCTATACCGAGGATGCTCCGGAGCTGCCCCAGTATATCGGACCGGAGGCTGAGGTGGGAAGCGCATATGTGACCCAGGGCTGCCGGATCGAGGGCAAGGTAGACCGGTGCGTGCTCTTTACCGGAACTTCGGTGGGCAAGGGAGCAAAGGTCACGGATACGGTGCTGATGCCGGATGCCTGCGTCGAGGACGGCGCAAAAGTGACCAGGGCGCTTGTGGCCAACGGCGTAAAGATTGGAAAAGGCGCTGTGGTTGGCAATGCAAAGAGCGAAGAGATCCTGCTGGTGGCAGAAGACGTGCCGGCAAAGGAATAGGATATACGGAGGTAGATCATGGCGAGAGCATATGGAATCGTTGCTCCTTCGGGAGGACATATGAAGGTGGAAGGGATGGATGAATTTCGTCCCATCAGTGCGTTTTCATTTTTGGGAAGATACCGGATCATCGATTTCCCGGTTTCTTCCATGAGCAACAGCGGGATAGAACGGATCCAGGTCTATGTGAGCCAGAATCCCAGGTCCCTGGCAGAGCATCTGGGCTCCGGGCGTACCTACAATATCAACTCCAAACGCGGGAAGCTTCAGCTTCTCTTTAATCAGGACAGCCGGGTCAATGATGTGTACAATACCGACATCAAGGCTTATGCGGACAATATGGATGTCATCGAGAGGATGCACCAGCCCTATGTGATCATTTCCCCGGGACATATGATCTTTACGCAGAATTACGGGAAGCTTCTGGATGAGCACCTGCAGAGCGGGGCAGACGTGACGATCATGTATCATAAGGTCAATGATGCGGATGTGGCATACCGGAACTGCTCCGTGGTAAATCTGAACCGGCAGAAGGGCGTGAAGTCCATCGAGCGCAATACCGGCACCGTAGCAGAACGCAATATTTTCATGGATACCTATGTCATGAGCAATGAGCTCTTCATGAAGCTGATCCATAAGGCAAGGGAGATCTCCTCCGTCTACAGGCTGGTGGATATCATCAATGCGCAGAATGAGGCGCTGGACATCAGGGGAGTACAGCATAAGGGATACTTCGCCGCGGTCACGGATTTCAAGAGCTACTTTGACATCAATATGGGACTATTGGATTGGAACATGGCACAGGAGCTTTTCCGGGATGAGTGGCCGATCTATACCCAGACCACGGATTCCTGTCCGGCACGATATACGCCGGATTCATCCGTGAAAAACTCCATGGTCGCCAATGGCTGTATCATCGAGGGCAAGGTGGAAAATTCCATCCTGGGAAGGGGAGTTTCCATCCGGAAGGGCGCCATAGTGAGAAACTGCATCATCATGGGGCATGCCATCATCGATGAAGGAGTGCATGTAGAGAATCAGGTCGTGGATAAATGGGGACGGGTGACCAACATCAAAGAGCTGGTCACCACCCCGGATAAGCCAGGCTACGTCAGGAGAAATGACATCCTGTAAGGGGTGTCATTCCTCCAGGCCGACGCTGTCGGCGCCGTAAGCGGCCTGCTCTTCCGTAAAGCCTTCGTACTTCAGCTGGGAGATCAGCAGGTCCCTGGAAAGTGAATTATGATCTGCATAGATATGGGCAAGCCGCGAGGCTTGCTCATTCCAGTCTGCCCCGCAGTTTTCTACCGCATAGAGGGCATCTTCGTCTGAAAATTCTTCAAATTTAAGCCGGGCAAAAAGACCGGTATAGGAGAAGGGGAAGCCTGACAGCAGCCGGTTTGAGGCGGCGATGACCGGAGGCACCTCTTCATCGATGTCCTGTTCGGAAAAACGGGATTCATATTTATCAAAGGCCAGGGCACCGTCCAGGTAAGCCAGGAGGATATCGTTATGATCCTCGTCATTTAAGAGCAGAGAACGGACATGATAATCATCCAGCTTCAGGCCGTTCCGGTTATTATAGAAATCCACCGCCATGGTCAGAATGCTGGCCTTGGTAGCATCCCAGGAATTCTTCTGTGTTTTCATCTCCTCGGGATCATCCGATTCATGCTCGAATTCTTCAGCGATCCCGTCATACCAGATACATACGGTGATGACCTTCTGATCCTTGTCTGCGATAACCCGGAAGTGGTCGCTTAAGTTTTTTTCCAGGGCGGCATTCAGCACGCGGCTGTAGGCATCCAAAGCTTCCTCCTCGCTTAGAGCCGGAGCTTCTTCGCTTTGTGTTTCCCCCTCGTTCACCGTCTCCTGGCTGCCTTCAGGACTTTCTGTCTCCTGTGGTGCTTCATCGGCGTCAGGGACATCTGCAGCGGTTTCTTCCTGGGGATCCTTCTGCGTCTCTTCCGTTACGGCTGTCTGCTGGGGCTTTGAAGCAAAGAGCTTCTGTAGGGACTCAGCCTTGATCAGTCCGTGCCGGAGCATCAGGAAAATACCAAGGGCCATGAGCACCAGCACGATCATCACGATGAGGATGATATGGACGGGAGAGAGTCCTCCCTCAAGCCGGGGCTTCTTTTCCTTCTTTTTCTTCTTGGGAGGCCGGCTGTCCGGCTCGGGCTCCGGTGACTGTGGCGGGACCGGCGTGAATTGGGGAACCGGAGTCGCCTGGATCACGGGAGAGGGCTGCGGTATTGGCTGCGGCCCGGCTGCGGAAGAGGACTGCGGCTGTGGCGTAGGGATAAAAGCCGGCTGCGGCTGCGGTGTGGGTACAAAAGCCGGCTGCGCTTCCGGTACGAAAGCGGCCACAGGCTGTGCTGCGGGTACATAGGCAGGCACTGATTCCGGCTCGGGTACGGATCCGGCTGCAAAAGCCGTTTCCGGTGCAGGCATGGATCCAGTTACGGAAGCCGCTTCCGGTGCAGGCATGGACTCAGCCGCAAAAGCTGGTTCCGATGCAGGTGTGGGATCAGCCGCAAAAGGCGGCTCCGATGCAGGCATAGTCTCAGCCGCAGAAGCCGCTTCCAGAGCAGCTGCTTCTTCGGCCGCCTGCAATGCTCGATTGTTTTTCCTGTTTCTTCGGGATCTGTTTGACATAAAACCACCTATTGTTTTTTTGAGTATCATACATCCAAAGCAGATGTATTTCAACCGTCAGGGCTTTGGGAATTCAGAAAAGACTCCATAAAAGAGGAGGAGGCAGCGGGTTTGTCCCCGCTGCCTTGATGAAAAAGAAGTTTTTTGTTTGATGTACTGGCCACTTCTGTCTTACACTTTTTATATCGTCTGATCCGGACAATACTTTAGCATTTTGCCCAAAAAGTTTAAAAAAACCCAATTTTATGTCATACTATTAAAGACGCTCTGTTTTCACGAAGGAAAAAGCCGTTCCATATCAAGGACTGCGGCAGAAACGGAAAAAGGCTTTCCGGAGGAGAGATCGTAAACCGATTTTGTCAGATCGCTGCAGGCATAAGCCGAGATGATCTGATCTGAGGAATAAGACAAAATTGAAGAAATCCCATTTGATCATAATTGCCTGTGTGCTGTATTTTGCCACGGGGGCGTTCTTTTTGGTACCGCATCTGATAAAGCAGGGCGGGGAGGCAGAAAATCCCGGCCGGGAGCTTGGTGCAAAGGAGCAGGCAGTGGAGGAGGCCGAAAAGCCAGAGGCAGAAGACATTTCCGAAGCAGAGGAAGCAGGAGATGAAGCGGAAGCGCCTGAGGTTTTGGAGGAGGGATTCCAGGCTGCCCTTAAGCCGGAGGAAGCAGATGAGCCGGAACCGCTTGAAAAATACCGGGAGCTCCTTGAGGTCAATCCTTATGTCTCCGGGTGGCTTGCCATAGACCAGACGCCCATCGATGCACCGGTGGTCTATACGCCGGGAAGCCAGAACTATTTCCTGCATCATTCCATCGACGGCACTCCCATGGAAAGCGGTACCCTGTTCATCGCCGTGCCGTGGAGGGAGGACTGCCACAATACCTTGATCTATGGCCACAATATGAAGAGCGGGAGCGGCTTCGGCTCCCTTCTGAACTATGCGGATCCATCCTATGGGATGGGTCATTCCGTTATCCGGTTTGATACTCTATATGAGGAGCAGGAATACGATCTGGTGGCGGCCTTTTATTCCCAGATCTATGCCGAGGAGGAGCTGGAATCTGACGAGGACAGGGCAGAAAAGGACGAGCTGATCGTGGCGGAGAGCCGGGCAAGGAAAGAAGAAGAGATCAAACAACAGCAGGAACAGCAGCAGGCGGAGCAGCAGCTTTCCGATCCGGAGCAGGAGGAGACGCCGGTACAGGAGGAGACGCCGGTACAGGAGGAGATCGTTCTTACCTTGAGAGACCTGGATCTTTTTTATGACTTCGGCAATCTGGATATCTACCGCCAGCAGAAGGATGAGGACAACGGGAGATTCCGGTATTATTATTATACGGATCTGTCCGATCCGGAAGATTTTGCATATTATGCTTCTAAAGTAAAGGAAAACGCCTTGTATGAAACGGGGCAGGATATCACATGGGGAGATGAGCTCCTGACCCTTTCCACCTGCAGCTATCAGGTGGCCAACGGGCGTTTTGTGGTAGTAGCAAAGAAAAGGAAATAAAGCAAAAGAAAGGAATGGAACGGTGCTGTCAGATCGGATGGGGAAAAAACGGAATGAATATCTTCCGGATTATGTGGCTTTTGACCTGGAAACCACAGGAATATCCTGGAAAAAGGACGGGGTAGTGGAAATATCTGCGGTGAAGGTACGGGAAGGGAAGCCGGTGGATGAGTTTTCTACCCTGGTCAATCCGGGCTGCCCCATTTCTCCGGAAGCCAGTGCGGTCAACGGCATCACGGATGACATGGTGGAGGACAGCCCGGGCTTTGACGAGGCACTTTCGGATTTCATGGAATTTGCCGGAGAAGATGTGCTGGTGGGGCATAATATCTATTCCTTCGATATGAAGTTTCTGTACCGGTTTGCCCAGAAATACTGGGGCAAGACCATCGGCAATGATTACGTGGATACCTTGAGCCTGTCCAGAAGCTGTCTGACGGAGCTTCCAAGGCACCGGCTTACCGATCTGGCTTCCCATTTCGGGATCAGCACGGAAGGAGCCCACCGTGCGTTGAAGGACAGCTACATGACACACCTGGTCTACGAAAAGCTGGGCATACGGCTTCAGGATTCATCGGCACGGCCTTTGGAGGAGAGGATCTGTCCGAGCTGCGGAAGCGTGATGGTCAAAAGAAACGGAAAATATGGTCCCTTCTGGGGCTGTACCTCCTATCCGGGATGCCGGCATACGGAGAAGATCGAGGATTGACAGCGGATACAGGGTGTTTGAAAAACAATTGTTTTCTGTAGGAAAAGGAACCGAGAGGAGGTAGGACATGATGAATCAACGGATCAGAAAATTTATCGCTGCCATGGTGAGCGTAACGCTGATCGGTACGACATCCGGTGTACCCGTCTATGCGGCAGAAAGGGCAGGGAGTACGGTACAGGAAGAGTCGGGAGAAGCACGGCAGGAGGCTTCCCTTGCACCCCTGCACGATCTGCCGGTCGCTTGGGATCTGACCGATCTGTACGCGGACGAGGCGGCTTTTGAAAAAGATATGAAACGGGTGGAGGAGCTGATTCCCTCATTGAAGGCAATGAAGGGAACCCTGAACAGCGTGGAGGGGATCTTGAATTGTCTGGAAAATCCGGACATTCAGGAAATCACTGCGATCAGCTGTAAAGCAAAAATGTATGTCGATTTTTTAGGTTCATTGGATGCCACAGATGCATGGGCAAGAAAGGCGGGCGCAAGATATGGCGAGGTCATGAGAAATGTGCAGGCCGCACAAGCCTTTGAGGCGGAGGAGATCATGTCCATGCCTCTGGAAAAAAGGCAGGAGATCTTTTCCGATGAAAGACTTGCCCCCTATGCATATTATCTGAAGGCGTATACGGATCCGGATTATGTGCCTTTAGGCGAGGAAGGGGAAATGGTGAAGAACCTGCTTTCTCCAGCGACAGAACGCCTGGAAGGTACCTTCAACATCTTTAGCTACGTGGAGCTTCCCAAGCCGGAAATCACGTTTCCGGACGGGAAAAAGGAAGTCTTAACGAACCAGCTGCTAAGCCAGATCCTGCAGAGCCCGGATTATGACCATGCGTTTCGGAAAGAGGCATATTCCCTGAGAAATACCACGCGGAAGCCCTATATAAATACCTACGCCTCGCTGCTGGAAGGACAGATGCAGGAGTATTGGGCGGAGGCGCAGATGAATGGATATGATTCCACCCTTGAGTGGACCATGGACCGTGAGGATGTGGATCCTGCGGTCTATGGCCGGATCATTGATCATGCCCACTCCCTGCTGCCGAAGGCTCAGGAGTATTACCGGAAGCTGAAGGAGATCAAGGGCTGCGAAGAATTGATGCCCTGCGATCTGCAGCAGAGCGTGACTGATTATGAGCCACCGGAGATTTCCTATGAGGAGGCAGTAAACCTGGGCTGGGAAGGGGTGGCCGTATGGGGGAAGGAATACATGGAAGCCTTTGATCAGATCATTACGGCACCTCATATTGACGTATATCCCTCCGATACGAAGGAGACCGGAGCCTTTGAATACCTTCTGGGAAATGAAACCACTCCTTTTGTGCTTTATAATTTTGACGGCACGGAGCCCTATACTTCGACCATAGTCCATGAAATGGGTCATGCGGTCTACAGCCAGTTTTCTGCTGAAAACCAGCCTCCCCGCTACAACTTTCCCACGATCTTTACCCAGGAAGTGGCTTCTACAGCGAATGAGCTGATGTTTCATAAGGCCATGATCGAGAAGGCGGGATCAAAGAAGGAAAAACTATACTGGCTGGAGAAGGAGCTCAGCTTACTTTTCAGTACCGTGTTGACGCAGTGTCTGTATTCCGAATTTGAGGATTATTGTTATAAGACCATTGAAGCCGGCGGGGCATTGAATGCGGAGGACTTATGTGCAAAGTATCTGGAACTGGCCAGGCTGTATTACGGCGATTCCTGTACGGTTCCGGATGATATGCAATATTTCTGGACTATGATCCCTCATTTCTATAGCAACTATTATGTATATAAATATGCCACATCGATAACCTATGCATCCGCGATCTGTCTGCAGGCGGAAGAAAAGGGGCAGGAGGAGATCGATGCATATCTGGATTTCCTGAAGGCGGGAGCCAGCGCGGATCCGGCTTCTCTCTTAAAGATCGCAAACGTGGATCCCATGGCGGAGGAAACCTATGAGACCGCAGGAAAGTGGTTTGCGGAGCTTATTGATGAATTTATCGCCGTGGCGGATGAGATGGAAGAGGAAGAGGAGAAAGCCCCCGAAGAATTCCCGATGGATCCATCTGTCATGAAGCCCTGGATCAATTCCAATATCATGGGAATGGTGACGGATGAGGTGACCCCCGATCGGAAGGATGATTATTATGTGAATATAAACCATGACTGGCTTCGGGATAAAAAGCCCCGGGACGGTCATGATTCTCTATGGTCATTAGACGAAGCGGAGGATCTGGTGCGGGAACGCTGCCTGGATATTTTAAATGACCGGTCCTTAACCGGAGACGATGCGGAGCTGATCCAGAACTATTATGATCTGCAGCTTGACTGGGACAGCAGAAATGCAAGAGGGATCACTCCGGCATGGCCTCTGATCGGAAAGATCCTGGGACTGGAGAGCCTTAAGCAGGTCTCTTCGCTGATCGAAGATCCGGAAAACATGGCCTTCCTGCCTTCCCTCCTGCCTGTGTGGCTTGGATTAAATGCAGACGATTCCAATCTTATTGAGGTCTGCATCGGTACAGCGCCTCTGACTCTGGAGGATTCCGCAGAATATCAGGAGCTGACAAAAAACGGGGAACGGATCAAAAAGGCCTCGGAGGAAGGCCGCCGGTATATGCTTTCCCGGTTCGGCTTATCGGAGGAAGAGATCGCGGATACCATCGACAAATGCCTTTCCTTTGAAACAAAGCTTGCAAAATATAAGAGAACCGCGCTGGAGGAGGCTGACCCTTCTTCCATCAAGGCATCGATCAATCCCGTTACCATGGAGGATATCAGGGAAATGTCACCGGCCTATCCTCTGGCGGATATCATGGATAAACTTGGCTGGTCGAAGTCCGAGCTGATCAATGTGGAGGAGCCGGAGTTTGTAAAGGGGCTGAATGCCCTTTATAGCGAGGAAAACCTGCCGGAGATCCGTTCATATCTCCTGGCTCATGTGGCAGGCGGACTGATCTCTTGCCTGGACGAGGAAGCCTATCGGAAATATCAGGAAATTGAGCAGGAGATGGGAGGGATCACGGGAGTCAGGCCGGATGAAGAGATCGCCTATGAGGAAGCTAAGGAGCTCTTTCCGGATTCCTTTGCCCGGATCTATATCGACCGGTACCTGAATGAAGAGATCCGGAATGAGATCACGGGATTATGCCAGGATATCGTGGAAGCTTATGACAGGATACTGGATACGGAGGACTGGCTTACGGAAGAGACCAGAAGGAAAGCCAAGGAAAAGCTTGCCAAACTCAAGATCCACGCAGTTTATCCGGATAAGTGGGAAGACGATTCCGTGTATCATGTGACGTCAAAGGCAGATGGAGGCAGCTATTTTGAGGCATTGAAGGAGATCGAAGAAGCACAGCGGAAAATGGGTCTCAGCCTGATCAATACCAGATATGACAAGGAAATCTGGGGTGGCGATATCCTGATGACCAATGCCTTCTATGATCGGGGGAATAATTCCATCAATATCCTGCCCGGTATCTTATGCGACGCCTCCTACCGAAGCGATATGAGCCTGGAAGAAAAGCTGGGAGCGCTGGGAGCGATCATCGGACATGAGATATCGCATGCCTTTGATCCCAGTGGGGCGCAGTACGACGGCGAAGGGAACCTGAATGACTGGTGGCAGCCGCAGGACTATAAGGCCTTTGAGGAGCGGGCGGAAAAATTGGCTGCTTATTATGACAAGGTCATAGCCTTTGACGACGGTACGCCGTATCATGGGACGCTTGTAGAGGGGGAAGCCATCGCAGATATGGCAGGCATAAAAAGCCTGCTGATGATCGCAGAAAACGTGGAAGGCTTTGATTATGATAAATTCTTCAGGAGCTATGCCGGCATCCTTGCCTCGACCGGTACGCTGGAATATAACCAGAGAAGGGCTCTTACGAACCCCCATCCTCTGTATTATCTGAGGGCGAATGTGACAATACAGCAGTTTGATGAGTTTATCGAAACCTATGGGATCAAGGAGGGGGACGGCATGTATCTTGCACCGGAAGACAGGATCAATGTCTGGTAGGACCAGGGTGCTTTCGCTTTCACCATCTTTGCCCTGTCATATTGGGAAAACCGGGGAACAAAGCAGATACTTGTGATATTGCAAAAAAGATTTTATAATAATGCTGTTTTATGATTATGCAAAAAAGATCATGGAGGCATGAGATGCAGACAGACAAGATTGTAGTAAATAATAAGGGGATGAACCTGGACAAGGCGCTGGAGGAGATCGAGAAGTTCGCGGCTTACCAGAATCTTTCCAGGAAGGATACGATCCACTTAAGGCTGCTTGCGGAAGAGACCATCGGAATGATCCGCCAGCTGACAGGAGATTTTCATGCATTCCTTTGGGCGGAGGGAGACAGCAGCATCTGCAGGATCAACCTGGAGGCCAAGGCAGAAACGAATATCGAGCAGAGGGAAGAGCTTCTTGCCGCATCCACTACAGGGAAGAACATCCTGGCGAAGGGCGTGATGGGGAAGATCCGGGAGGTTATGGAGCTGAGCGCGCTTGGCTTTGATGCGGTCAATAACGCACAGGGGATCAACAGCGGAGTGGTTTACGTATCGCCGGGCATATCGGAGATGTCTGTCCAGCAGGGCACTTTTCCCATCTGGTCGTTGCAGGCTTACCGGGACAATATCGATGAGATCCGTGACACGGACCAGGAAGCAGAAGGCGCCTGGGATGAGCTGGAGAAATCCATCGTGGCCAATCTGGCAAGGGATGTGCAGATCGGCGTGCTGGGAGGCAAGGTCAAGATGATCGTGGAGATACACTTCGAAGACTGAAAAGTCGGAATTGCAGGCACCCGGGAAAACCGGGTGTCTTTTTTCGTTCAGCTTAAGACAGGGGGATGGTTCTTTTGACTACATTGTGGGTAGTCTGCGCCGCCAGCGGGCCTTGCATTGTGGCAGGTCTGCGCCGTCAGCGGGCCTTGCATTTCGGCAAAGATGCGCCGCCGGCGGGCCTTGCATTTCCACGTCGCCTCACCGCTCACTTAATGCGGAGCTTCCCGCCGGCTTCGACTATGCAATCTCGGCTATGTGAGCCAACGATAAAGCGTGTTGTCTCACATGGCAGCCGATCTTGCAAGTCTACGCAG
>JAILLN010000008.1 GCA_024693135.1 Lachnospiraceae bacterium
TCATTCGCAGTTGCAACATTGTTCTTTTGAAGTTCAATAAAGACCGCCTCGATTCTCATGGAAACAGCCGCCTTGGATCTACCCGATATCAGCACCGTTTCTGCACCATCTTCAGCACATTTTTAATTTTGGTGCTGTTAAATAATAGAGTATTCTTTAGTTTCTATACCAGTTTTTTTCTGTTCTATATCAGTTTTTTCTTTTTCTATACCAATATGCTTGTCCGCTTCCTTCTCCAAAAATCTTGGATGAACCAGTATCGTTACACATACAGACTGTCTGTCGGCATCCGTCTCAAAGGTTGCAGCGGGAGAACCATTCCTTCCAAGCTCCTCCTGTATGGTCGGAATTCCTGTACAATGCCCTTCGCAAAGCTCCAATTTTTTTCTCAATACGGTTTTTCGGAGTGATTTTTGGAAAACAAGGAACGGGCTTGGGACAGCTCAAGCTGGGAAGCAAGCACCGCGGCAAAGATCAGGACAGACCCGGCCAGGGCCTTGAGGGTGGGGATCTGGTGCAGCACCACGATGCCCCCAAGCATGGAAAAGACAGACTCCAGGCTCATAAAGAGCACGGCCGCCGCGGGATCGGCCTCCCTCTGCCCCGCGATCTGCAGCGTATAGGCCACGGCGGTGCTCAGGATCCCCGCATACAGGATCGGAGGGAGGGCTCCCTTCCACGAGGCGGTGGACAGATCTTCAAAAAGAAGCATGGGAATAGAACAAAGGATCCCGCTGAAAAGCATCTCTGCCCCGCAAAAAGAAATGGGATCCAGCCTCCCGGTGAAATGGTCGATGAGAAGGATCTGGACAGAAAAAAGGAAGGCACAGGCGATGAGAAGCAGGTCTCCCTTCGAGGCCGAAAGCCCGTCTGAAGCACTGATGAGATATACTCCCACGGCAGAAAGAGCGACGCAGGCCCAGTCCTTTTTCCTTGCCCTGCGGCCGATGAAGATCCCGAGGATGGGAACCAGCACAAGATACAGGGAGGTCAGAAATCCCGCATTTCCCACGGTGGAATACAGGATCCCCACCTGCTGGCACATGGAGGCAAGCCCCTGGGCGGCTCCGGTGAGGGAGCCCCCGATCAGGAGGGTTTTCCAGTCCTCCTTTTCCATCTTCCTTTGGACGCCCCGCTTCTTTTCCCAAAGAAAGCGGATCAGGATGAAGATCCCCAAAGCCAGCGCCCCAAAGAGGGTACGGACCGCCTGGAAGGCAAAGGGGCCGATATGCTCCATCCCCAGGCTCTGCGCCACAAAGGCCGTGCCCCATATGAATGCCGCAAGGAAGAGCATCCCGTTGGCTAATGCACGCCTGCTCATCTTTATTTTATTCCCTTCCCCTCCATCGGACTTTTCCTCCTTACATCCTTAAGCCGCCCGACACGAAAACCCGCCAGACACGAAAAACCGTCAGACACAAAATCCGCCATCTCTCCGGTTCAGCCTCAGGCCGGACGGGCAAGATAATATCCCTGATAGAGATCCACGCCCATGTCCCGGAGACAGTCAAACTCCTCCTTTTCTTCCACGCCTTCTGCCACGATCAGGATATCCTTTTCATGGAAATACGGAATGAGCTTTTTCACATTATCCTGCTTTTCGCTTATGTGGTCGATCCCGGAGATCAGCTCCCTGTCGAGCTTCACCAGGTCCGGAGCGATGATCTCGACCCGTTCAAAATCATTGATCCCGCTGCCAAAATCATCCACGGCAAAAAGATTGTCCATATATCTTACCGATTCGTGCTTTATCTTCCAATGCTCCATGGAAAAATACGGATATTCCAGGCTTTCGATGATCATCCTTCCCCGGATCTCTCCTCCAAAATACTCCAGGAAGGCATCCGCCTCCTCCCCCCGCATGCAGTCAGAGGGGAAGGAATTGATCGAGACTCTCTCTTCGTATCCCCTGAGGAAATAGGCCTGCATGGCTCCGAAAAAGGTAGCCACCTCCAGCACATGCAGCTTTTCTTTCCGGGCATAATCCTCGATGAGGTCCGTCACCGTCATTTCCGTGGGCCGCATGAGTGCTTCCCTGGCATAGACCGTTTCCCCGTCCGCCTGAAAGATCGGCTGGAATACATAATTGATGGACAGCTCCCCCAAGGCCTTCAAAATATCCTTGTCCAATGGCAGATGGTCATAAAAAATCATTTTGTTACACTCCCGTTCCGTTCCCTGTTCCGTTTCCTGTTCTGTTCCCTGTTCCGTTCCCTGTTCTGTTTCTTTGTAAGATCCCTTTACTTCCCGAATACGATCGCCAGAATATCCTTAAAGCTCTTTATGCCGATGGTAAAACTGCCGGTCCTGCTTCCAAAGGCGTTTTTGTTGTCGCCGCTTATGATGATCGTCGCCCTGCCCCTGGCGGTATTATTTAAGTATGTGACCTTGTAATACTCCGGAGGCACGGTCTCGTAGGATGATCCTTTCTTTACCTTCACATCGACGGGAGGCTCCACCGCCTTCCCGTTGTAGTCCGCCTTCTTCAGCAGTTCATTTGCACTCTGGGTGTAGATCTTTGCCTCAGCCAGGTTATAGGCTCCCTCGCTCAGCGCCGTTACCTTAAAGCTGCTTTCCACCGTATCGGGTGCGAAGCGCTTCCTGCCCGCTGCCACTACCCTGATTTCCACGGGAAGCTCCGACTCCGTGAAGCTTACCTTCTGCCCCGTGATCTCTTGATCTCCTTTATAGAGCTTGACGGTGTAGTCGCTGTTTTCCTTAAGCATCGCTCCCTCATAGGTCACAAATATCTCATTCTTCAGCTTCCCGGCCTTTTGATACACCATATCCTTTACGGTGATCTCCGCCTTCTTAAACGGTGCCGCGGCGATCGCAAATCTGCCCTTTACCGGCTTGCTGCCCTTATAGTTACCTGTGAAGTTCACCGTATACTTCGCTTCTGTCCCGGGCTTTGCGTTATTGGCATATTTCACCGTATAATCCTCTCCTTCCCGAAGTAGCGTCCCGTCCTTTTTGGTCACGGTGACCGGGGGCTTTGCCTTTTCGGGGACGCAGAGGATCTCTTCCTTTCCGCCCACGGTAATCCCGCCGAGCTCGATCTTGGTGTCGGGCTTGATCTTAAAGGTCTTTGTGATCCTTCCAAAATAACTGTCCTTACCCTTGAGAATGACCTTTGCCGTGCCGGCATTGACATTATTTTTGTAGGCCGCGGTATAATCCCTGCCCAGCTGAAGCGTATTTCCCTTGCCGTCCTTTACGGTAAGCTCGCTGTCTGTAAGGACCTGCTCCTTTCCGTCATAAACCTTGGCCTTGCTTACCTTGACCCTTGCCGAGATCTTAAATTCCTTCATCTCAGCCTTTGTCTTTGCGATGACCGGGACATTTGCGATCTCGCCCGAGAAATTGCCCTTGCCCTTAATGGATACCGAGGCATCCTTTCCGGCTACGGGGTTCTTCGGCTGCAGCTCAAAGTCCTTTGCGGTAAGCACATAGTCACCGTAGATGATTCCCGGGGCCGCCGCCTTCTTCCCTTCTTCCCCGAATATCGGATCGATCTCGATATCCGGAGCCGCTTTTCCCCCTCCGTCATCCAGGCTCTTCTGCCTTATGACAAATTCAAGGGTTTTGCTTCCGCTGAAATCTCCCTGCAGTTTTATGGTCACAGAGGCCTTCCTGCCTTTCGTGCCCGCATTCTTATTATTCTTATAGGTCAGCTTATAATCTTTTCCTTCGGTAAGCCTCCTGCTTCCGAAAGCCACCACGACCGCGGGAGTGATCTTCTCTCCCGTATAGACGACATAGGCTTCTCCGCCGTTTGCATCACAATGAACGATCTGTCCGTCCGCCGGATCATTTGAAAAGCTGACCGCAAGCTCCTCATCCCCGAGCTTTGTCCAGTTGGCATAGAGGGTCATATCCTTCTCTACCGCGGCCGAGAAATCATAAGCCTGCCTGCACTTCTTATCCCTGTACCATCCTTCAAACTGATAGCCCGGGGCTATGGGATTGGCAGGCCTTGCTATGGCCTTGCCTTTTTCTGTAAGAATATCCTCCGGCCCGATCTTCCCATGGCCGTTGAGATAGAAATGGACCAGACGGAGGTCGTCTCTTCCTTCCTTCCCGATGGTGAAGCCAAGCTGTCTTTCCCCGGTATAGGGGCTGACCCCCGTGATGGAGACAATGGCATTTCCGCTTGCCGTATTGTCAATATAGGAAACCACGAAATCAGAGCCAGGCTCCAGTTCTTTATCTCCATCCCATACATGGACCGCCGGCTTCACCTCTTCCCCGGTATAGGCAAGCACATAGCGGTCAAGGTAGATCAGCAGGCCGTCCAGATCCGAGCCCTCTCCCTTGGCATCCTCACTGCTTTTTCCGTTAATGCTTACCGACTCCACCTGGATGTTTGAAAGCTCAAGCTTTTCCCCGGTCTCATCCAGCATGATCTTCGCCGCTTCTCCCGAGCCGGTTCCGATCCCGGAGATCTCTGCATTGCCTTTGGTTTCATCGCCGGAGGACATCTTTACCGAGAATTTTTCCCCGGCCTTAAGGGGTATGCTCAAGCTGCCTCCTCCTAAAGCGTCCCCGCTTCCAAGGCCGAATTCCGCCTGTCCTGCCTGGGTCTCAAGCTGCATGCTCTTCGAGCCGTCAAAGGCCTTAAAGGAAAGGCCCCCGCTGCTCTTTACGATCCTGTTGGAGGATGCGGGAGTATATACCACGAGCTTCTTCGAAGCCGGAGCTTTTCCGGAATCCGGATCGATCAGGCCGGCAGTCCTCTGCTCAAAGCCCGAATCAGTACCTGAGGGAGTCAGGTCATCCCCCTTCACGTCAACCAGGAGATTTCCTTCTGCATCGCTTATGCTGTAGGCATCATTATCCACGATCATGGCGCGGCAGCGCATCCGGCAGCGCATCCGGCAGCGCATCCGGCAGCGCATCCGGCACCGCATTCTGCACCGCATTCTGCACCGCATCCTGCACCGCATATTTGCCTCCTTCAGCTCGGGATCCGCCGAATCATCCGGCCAGAGGGCAAGGAGCTGCGCTTCATACCCTTCCGGGTCGTTCTCATAAGCCTTGAAATTATCGGCATGGGTTACAGCATCCTCATATGCACCGTATTGATCTGCGACGGCCATACGGCAGCGCATACGGCAGCGCATATTGGTCTCGTATTCTTCGGTTCCTTCCGATCCCAGGGGATACAGCTGCTTGATCTGCTCTTCAAAGGCGGAAGGGTCATTTTTGAATACCTGATAACGATCTTCGCCCAGCTTATCGGCAAAGGCCATCCGGCAGCGCATGCGGCAGCGCATATTTGCCTTTTTCTGTTCTTCCGTAGTGCCTGTACCCCACAGGTTGTCAACATATTGGTTAAAACCACTTACCGTACCCTTATAATGCGAATATTTGTTTTCTGCCCTGTTTTCCGCATATAAGAGCCGGCAGCGCATACGGCAGCGCATGTTGGTTTCCCTGGTTTCCTGATCATCGGAATCCCGGTCCGGCCAGGTCATATTGATAAAGCTTTCAAGGTCATCCGCATTATCCGTAAATTTTGACTGTATCGCACTCTCGTTCAGAAGCAGCCTGCAACGCATCCGGCAGCGCATCCGGCACCGCATCTTGGTATTTCTTATCTCTTCACTGTCTCCCGAGGCATCCCTCCAGATCGTCTGCAGCTTTCCCTCGAGGCCAAAGGCCTCTTCCTTGTTTTCCGCCAGGCTCGTATCGGCAAAAGCCTTGAATTCCTCACTCAGACGCTTTGACTGCTCCTCGTAATACATGATGCGGCAGCGCATCCGGCAGCGCATATTCGCAGAACCCGGAAAGCTTTTATTTAAGGATTCCTCGTAATCCTCCTCGCTTTCCCCCTGATGCTTGACAAAGAAGTCTACTTCATTTTGTGTGACAAGATCCTCATTTCCTTCATCATCCAGCTCCAGATCCTCGTCGAAGGCCTGAAGCTTGTCCAGATAGCTTTCCCATTGCTGTCTTTTCCTGTTTTCTTCATCATCATCGGTATAGATATGCTCATCCAGGTCCGACCATTTTTTATCCTCAAGCCGCAGAAGGTTCCACAGCCTTTCTGCCCAGGTCTCCGCATCATAATTTCCCCGGTCCTTCCATACGGCAGAATACACATCATAGGGGATGTAGGTCAAAACACAGTCCTCCCCGTCGCCGGGATCCGTACCCCAGTGGATATTGTCGCTGATATCATAATGCCAGCCCGTGACGCTTCCGTCGGGCTCGGAACGGAGCAGGATCTTTCTGTCCTCCCCCGGCCAGTTGCTGTCATAGATATGGATGGCGGAGGGCGCAGATACGGTCTGCCCGTTTCCAAACGGCCCCGTCCCATCCCGCTCCACGGCATAGCCCAGCACCGCATGTCCACCCTCGGGGCCGAACATGCCGATGATCACGGGCTGGGGGTCGTCAGGCTGGTTAGGCTGGACATTTTCGATCGCCTGGACGATCTCCTCCGGCAGGGCATCCAGCGAATAGCAGAACTGGACCCTCTCGTCATACTGGGCGATCTGCATGGCTTCAATGTATTTTCTGAGATCCTCATAGAGCTGCTCTTCTGTATCATCCCTTGTATCCCTGTCCACCTCAGAAGGAAGCCTAAGGTCCGCAAGAGTCCTTTCCTCATCATTTCTGCGATAATTATATAATGGTGGCACCCATCTTTCATTTTGGCTGGGGGTGGTTTGATAATTGAACATACTGCTCGTAGCGGAAAGGCCAAAGCAGCTTCCGCCCCACTCATCATCAAAGAAGCGGAAGATATTGCTTCCCTTCTTTGCATCAAAAAGCTCCTGGTAACGCTTTTCCGGGATATGATATCCCCAGCTTTCCTCATAGCCGAGGCCCTTTGAACCATACGTGTTGGCAAAGCCATAGGTATAATGATCGATGCTCCCTGCCGTAGAAGAATACTTAACGGATAAATAACCGGGCCGGGAAGAGCCTTTGTCGATCTTGGCATAATTACCATCGCCATGGGTTCCATCATCCTTATAGGCTGTGCCCTTCATCCCCTTAAGCTTCACGCAGCCCTTAAACATATCCGGTCCGTCATTAAAAACCTCAGGAAAAGAGCCCTTCGGATCCACGTAAATGGCCCTTAGGTTTTTACAGCCCTCAAACATCGACCCGCAGACCCCGACATGGCTCAAATCCATGCTTCCTAAGTCAATGACCTCCAGGCTTTCACAATCCTTAAACATGTTACGGGTATAATACAAACCAATTACGCCGCCTATGGTATCCAGCTGTGCGGGAAGCACGACCTTTTCAAGACTCTTGCAGCCTTCAAAAAGGCCTGAAAGATTTTCATATTTTCCCGCCGGATCAAACTCGCTGAGATCCGCTTCCTTCAGTGCCGTAAAGCCCTTGAAAAAATCCTGGAGTGAACCACCGGCATAATTAAGCTTAGGCCGGATGGTGTCCGGGTAGTATTTCGCCGTCCCCACCCGGAAGGAGGTCACCTTTTGCTTCATTTCTTCATCGAAAAAATCTGCCGTATTATCATTTACTAAAACGTGCTGAAAAGGCTTTCCGCTCCAGTCAATCTCTGCGGGAAGGACCACATCCGTCGATCCTCCGACATATTTCTGGAGGTTCGCATAGCTGCCTTCAAACTTGTATTCCCATCCACCCTCCGTGAGCGATGCCAGAGTAAAATATCCGGGATCATAAGGTGTATAATCCACATGAGCAAACTCCGGTCCGTTCTTTCCTTCCTCGTAAGCAGTCCCCTCTCCCCCCTCAAGAGAAAGGCAGCCCTTGAACATATCCGTGCCGGTCCCGATATATTTGCTCCAATCCTTGTCCGAATTTAACCTATTGGCTTGATTTTCGTTATAGATCGTTTTCAGGTTTTTGCATCCGGAAAACATTTCATTGCAGCTGATCGAATTTGCCGCATCGGATGCAACATTGATATTGTGGACATCCACTCTCTCAAGAGATGTACAGTCCTTAAACGCCCGGTTCAAATAGATCCTTGGTTCAGAATCGGTTATCGTGATATGCGGTAATACGGCTGTTTTCAATGCGGTACAGCCGCGGAACATATCGGTGCAATCATAATAATACTTTGGTTCATTTACTGAGTCATCACTTACAGCCGCCGGGATTGCTGACCCAAAATAAACCGTTTCAAGAGCCGTGCAGCCCGCAAATAAGCTCTTTCCGTTAATGTAACCAACATTATCCAGGTTGACGGATCGAAGAGACTTCATGTCCTTAAACAATCCGGCGGTTGATATGCTTGCCTGATAATCCCCGGCAAATGGTCCATTATATCGCACCGTTTCTATGTTGTTTTTGTTTTCCCCAAAGTCAAAGTCTTCACTCAGATCCCACACAAAGTATTGTTTTGGATCAGAATCCGGATCAAGCTCAACCGACTCCGGAATCACAACATTTTTCCGGTTACCCAGGTATTTTGTTAATATTACATTACCAGATAAATGATACATCCACGGGATTTCGAAAAATTCTCCACGCCAGCGGTCCCCGCTCGCATCCGTAAAATCCCTTATTACCCCCTCGTCATCCCCTGCCGCTTCGGCCTCATCCTTTGCCGGAGGCACGGGTTCCATATTCTGCCCGCCAAAGGAAGCCGCCTCTGCAGCCGCTGCTTCTGTGGCCGGTGCTTCCGTGATCGGTGCCTCCACAGCCGCCTCTGCAGCCGCCGCCTCTATGGCCGGTGCTTCCGAAGCCGGTGCCTCCACAGCCGCCGCCTCTGTGACCGCCGCTTCTGTGGCCGCCGCTTCTGTGGCCGCCGCTTCTGTGGCCGCCAAAGCATCGAGCCCCCTGATCTCCCCCCAGGCTCCTGCCTCCGCCCCGAAGGCAGCAACCGGCATACTCTGTGTCAGCATCGAAGCCGCCAGTAAAAATATCATCAGTCGTTTCACACGTGATCTTCTCATTGTCGCCCTTTCCTCCATTTCTGTGCCTCCACAGATTAGCCTGGGTAGCTCCGTCCTCAAACCGGATTGTATCAAAATCCAAACAAACCCATATTTAATCATACCACCAAGACCATTTTTATGCTATATGATTTTATGCAAAAGGAAGCACATATGCTGTTCATTCCGGGATGGAAAAAACCTTCCTTTTTGCACCGGCGGAAATCGGAATAAAAAAAGGACGGTCTCCACCATCCACCGTCCTTTATACTCTATATGAAAACAGTTAATCCAGCGGCACCGTGCGGATCTTTTCGGGAGGAAGATAATAGAAAAGCATATCCTCAAGCTCCTTAAGGCTTATGGGCTTTGCAAGATAATCCCTGTAGCCCGCGCTGATGTATTCGTCCCTTGCATTTGCCGAAACGTTTGCCGTAAGGCTTATCACCGGTGCCTTATCAGACAGATTGTCATCCAGCTCCCTCATCCTCTTAAGCGTCTCATGACCATCCATTCCCGGCATCAGATGATCAAGGAAAATGGCATCATACGCATTTTTCCTCACCAGCGCAAGCGCCTCCTGCCCTGACTTTGCGGTATCAATGTTTATCTTTGTTTTCTTAAGCAGGTTTACGACCACGGTTAAGTTTACAGCCGAATCATCCACCACAAGGATCCTTGCATCTTCCGCGGTAAAATGCACACGGTACTTTCTGACTGCGGATTTATTGAATTTTTCCGTAAGATCCCCGACCGGCCCGGCTTTTATCACCTCCTGTTCCAGATCGAAACCAAACACCGACCCTTCCCCGTAGGTGCTTTTGACCTCCAGCCTGCTGTTCATCAGCTTGAGCAGATCCCTTGTAATGGAAAGACCGAGACCCGTACCTTCAACCGCACGGTTGCGCTCTTCATCAAATCGCTGATATTCCTCAAAGAGCTTTTTCATATCCTCAGGTTTTATCCCGATCCCGGTATCCTTCACCGACACCCTTAACACGACAGACCCGTCCATAGCGGCGATCCTTTGGACCATCAGGGTGACGGAGCCTTCATCCGTATATTTCACGGCATTTGTCAGAAGGTTCGTGATCACCTGCTTAATGCGCGTCTCATCTCCCTTAAGAACGGAAGGTATTTCCGGGTCGATATCCAGCTTAACCGCAAGTCCCTTGTCATTTGCGCGAAGACGCACCACATTGTAGAGGTCATTGATCAACGAAGCGGTCTCGTATTCGACAGGCACGAGGTTCATCCTGCCTGCCTCGATCTTCGACAGATCAAGGATATCATTAACGATGTTCAGGAGGTTATTTCCCGAAGAACGGATCATTCCGGCATATTCAAGAGTTTCCGGCTCCTTGCTGTCCTGAAGGATCATCTGGTTCATGCCGAGGATCGCGTTGATCGGCGTGCGGATCTCATGGGACATATGGGAAAGAAAAGCAGACTTTGCATTATTGGCGTCCCTTGCCTCTTTGGCCATATCTAAGAGCTCCACGGTTATCGTGCTTAAGAAAACGGACATCCTGTCGGAAAGAGACAAAACTCGTCCATGCCGCATTTCATAGGTGGTAGGATGTTCCACCCAGTCCGTCCTTGCCGGCTCATCCTTTTCACGAAATCCTATCGCAAGGTGGGCGCTGTTTAGGATCCCGCCTTTTTTATTATGATAATAAAGCTCGCAGGCGCCGTGCACAAGCGCAAAGCCCGGCGCGACCTCACCAAAGCCGTCCCACTCCATATGGGCATCTTCCCTCAAAAAATTGATCCTGTTTCCGCAGGGGATAAGGAACAATGTCTCCGGTCCGAATTTCTCCAGATTCTTAAGAGAGTTGAGACTGGAATTTAACACCTCGTCATGAGATGCGAAAGTAAACCTCAGCCCTTCGCCCTGCTCCACGGTCATCATAAAATAAAGCTCTCCGTCCTTTCCGCAGTCGATGGGGATCAGGCATATGTTTATCCCCTCCCTTTCAACAACAAGCGGAAACTCGCAAATATTGCTGATAAGAAACGAATCGGGATAAACTCCCAGATATTCCCTGTAGATATCCACCGCAGGCGCTCCGTTGATCTTCGTGATCACGGTCTCGCCCTTTGTCGTTCTTTCTCCAAATTCCACATTCAGCTTTCTTCCGACCGGACTCCAGCCCAAAGCATATTCAGCCTGGACCTTAAGCTTTTCTCCCGCAAAGATGACAGCGGAAAAACCATCAAAAAGAATGTCATTTCCGATAACAAATTCATTCTGTTCCTGATCCGGCCCAACCTGCTCTATCTCGACGGTTTCGTCCTCCAGGGTGGACAGCTTCTGGGGCAGATTGCGTATCGTCGATGTTCCAAACAGCACCGCATCCTCATGCCCTTCCATGGCATTCTTCATAAAACAGGTCGTATTTAACGCCATATTGCTCACGAAAAGCTCCACAGCCTTTACGCTGCCATGCTCATCCAGACGGGCTCTAAGAACGGAAGCCGCCTCCTTTTCAAAGCCCGGCATGCAGGGTACGCTCACGACCTCCAGGTCCGCTTCATCCGTAAGCAGCAGATTAAGCATGATCCCCGTTCCTTCAGGCATATTTTCCGCGATCAGCGTGCACGAGATCCCGGTGATCAAAGGTTCCGGCCGGGCGCAGTCCTTTAACGCCTCGATAAGCGAGCCGATCTCATTTTGTGAAAATCCTCTTTCATATATGGTTACAAGCGCGGCTTTATGAGGAGTATCCGACAAAACCTCGCCGATCTCCTTTGCCGCATCCATTGCCGCATCCAAGTCCCTGCATAGATATTTCTTTTGTATCATGACATACCTCTGAAAAAAGCGGGTCAATCTATTTCTATGTGATACCCAGGCCGCTGACCCTGCGGCATGGCACATTGACCTTCACATAAAAAGATCCTTCGCCGGATGTACGCACCCAATCAAGAGGTGAACCTTATCTATAGATTATATACGATTATATACGAACCGAGGCAGATGGACAACCGGCCCTGACCAATACGGAAGCTGAGCGTCCGTCTTTTTCCCAAATTGTGGTAGAATGGATTCATGATAAAACCCTCCACACAGCAGATCATGAAACAGATCAAAAGCCCGGCCGGGATCCTGACGGCCCTGCTTTTGCTGCTCCTTGCCGGAAGCCTGCTTGCCATCCTCCTTCCCCCCAAAGCCCCGGAAGGGACTGAGCGAAGAATAGTGGTCCTGCAGGACGGGGTGAAGCTTTATGATATTCCCTATACGGAAAGCATGCATGCCCAAAGCCTCCGGATCGAGGCGCCGGGAGGAGGTTATAATGTGCTCCGGATCGACTCCGGCGGGATAAGGATCACGGAGGCCGACTGCCCTGACCAGGTATGCGTCCATGCCGGGCTGGTCCGAAGCGAGGGCCTTCCCATCATATGCCTTCCCCACAGGCTCACCGTGCTGATCCAGGGTCCGGAGGACGGATTGGATGCCGTCACCTACTAAAGCCGGAAGAAAGGATCTTCTTCATGAAACCATTTGATACAAAAAAGATGGCCGCATTGTCTGTCATGACAGCTACGGCCATCGCAATCCATGGCGCAGAATCCATGCTCCCGGTGCTGCTTCCGATCCCGGGGCTCCGCCTGGGCCTTTCCAATATCGTGACCCTGGCCCTCTTGAAACGGTACGGGCCGAAGGATGCTGCACTGGTGCTATTCCTGCGTATCCTGCTAGCCTCCCTGCTTTTCGGGCAGTGGGTAAGCCTCATGTATTCCCTGGGCGGAGGCATTTGCTGCCTTGCCGGGGAGATCCTCATCGACCGGATCCTTGCCGGGAAAAGGCTCTTTCTTACCAGCGCCTTTGGCGGCGTCCTCCACAATGCCGGCCAGCTTGCCGTGGCGCGGCTGATCCTGAAAAGCCCGGGCGTATGGGTCTATCTGCCCTATCTCATCCTGGGCGGCATCCTCACCGGCCTCTTCGTGGGCTTCGCGTCCGGCTTTCTCCTGCGTCTCCTTCCCAGGCAGGAAGGGTATTAAGCCCTCCGGTCTTAAGCTCAATAGTTTTCGGCATGGACCTCAAAATACGCCTGGGGATGTGCGCAGACCGGACAGATCTCCGGAGCCTTTTCCCCCACCACGATATGCCCGCAATTGCGGCATTCCCATACCTTGACTTCGCTTTTCTTAAAGACCTCCTGCATCTCCACATTCTTAAGCAATGCCCGGTAGCGCTCCTCATGCTTCTTTTCGATCTCGCCTACGGCACGGAATTTTGCCGCCAGCTCCGCAAAGCCTTCTTCCTCCGCTGTCTTGGCAAAGCCCTCATACATGTCGGTCCATTCATAGTTTTCGCCGTCTGCCGCATCCGACAGGTTCTCTGCGGTGCTTCCGATGCCGTTCAGCTCCTTGAACCAGAGCTTTGCGTGCTCCTTTTCATTGTCCGCAGTCTTGAGGAAAAGAGCCGAGATCTGCTCAAATCCGTCCTTCTTTGCCCTGGATGCAAAGTAGGTGTATTTGTTCCTCGCCTGGGATTCCCCTGCAAAAGCCGCAAGCAGGTTCTTTTCCGTCTGGGTTCCCTCATAAGGGTTCTTTCTGGTTGACATAATCATACCTCCTCTGTTTTTTTTTACACCGGGAAAGCTTAAGAATCTGATTCCCGGTCAAAGAGCATGTAATACTGGAGCATCTGGTAATCCCAAAGCTCCCGGCTCAGCGCGGAGGAAAATTCGCTCTCCCCCTCCTCGTCCACCACACGGATATTGGAGACCACGGGAAACTTCACCGCCACGTCGTCCAGGAACCTCCGGTAGGGCGAAAGCGGCACCCCGGCGGCCCTGAGCATCCGGTTTCCGAGGAAATTCACGCTGGTCTCCACCCCGTGCTCCTCCTCTATGGGAAAATTCGCCCAGATGGCAAAGGGAACGATATACTTCCTTGCGTTTTCCTGATCGGACAGATGCATCCCATCCTTGCCGCTAAGCCTCCATATCGGCTCCACCGTGCTGAGGCCGGGCTGATGGTCCCCAAACATCATGACCACCACCGGGCGGTCTACGCCGGCGAAATATTCCGTAAGCTCCCGGAAGGCATCGTCCGAACGCCGGATCAGGGAAAGGTAGCTCAATGTCTCCCAGGAATTAAACTCATTGCTCTGCACGTCCACTTCAAAATTATCGAAAACCCCGTCATAGGGGGAATGGTTCTGCATGGTCACGTTGAAGAGGAAAAAAGGCTTCGACGTGTCCCGTTCTTCATATTCCGAGATGATCTTGCGGAATGAAGCACGGTCGCTTACGTATTCCCGGATGATCTCCGAATCCTTCGGCATGTCCTCCAAAAAGAGCATTTTCTGGAAACCCAGATGGGGATAGACCTGATCCCTTTCCCATCCCCCCGACAGATAAGGATGCAGGGACATGGTTTCATATCCCCTGGAATCAAGATAGACCGGCAGCGCTTCCAGGTCGTGCTCCACATAGGTCTGGAAGGGCACGCTCCCCTGGGGGAGGAAGGCCAGGCTGTGCCCGGTCAGGAACTCGAATTCCGTATTCGGCGTATTGCCTCCCACCACGGACACATTGAGTTCCCCCGTCACCGTATTTTCCGCCCCCTCCATGAGGGAATGCATGAAGGGCATATAATCCGGCGTGGTCGTAAAAGGGCTCAGAACCGCAAGGTCGGAAAAAGCCTCATTCATGATGACGATGATGTCCGCCTGCTCAAGGCCTCCTGCATTCTCTCCCTTTGCGTCATCCTCCTCTTCATAAGGCTCAAGCAGCGCCTCCGCCATATTCTTATCATAGCCCTCCGGCGCCTTTAAGAAGGAATCGGAAAGCTCTGTCAGGAAAGCCGTCGCCGTGCCGTTCTTCATGGTCATGGTCAGCGGGGAGGACTCATTGGAATACATGCCGAGGATGGTCAGGATAGAGGCATTTCCCATCGTCGCGCAGTAGACCACCATCAGGGCCAGGGAAAGCAGGATCCCCGTGATCCGGATCTCTATATGGTATTTCCAGTCCTTGTTAAATTTCAGGGTGCAGAATACCGTGGCCAATAGAAAAGCTCCGAACCCGCAGAGAGCTAAGACCTGCATGTATCCCAGGGAATAGTCATAATCCCTTGCCACCTCCGCCGCGGTCTGGACGGAAAAGATATCCATAGGCAGGAAGGGAATGCCCCTGAACTTGATCATATAGTACTCTGCAAGGCCAAATACGGCAAAGACAAAGCACATGATCCTCTGTGCTGCCTTCAGGCTTCCGGTGATAAAAAACAAAAAGAGCTCGATCAGAAGAAACAGGTATAGGTTGAGGACGAGCGCCATGACGCCCTCCTCCTCAAGGGGACGGTGCGTGAAAAGCTCAAAAAGCGGCATGACCGCCAGGGGGCCGATGATCAGATGGTACAGACGGCTCCCGTTATTCCATATTCGGTTTTCCCTTTCCTTCCAATCCATATCTTCTTCCCTCGATCCGAAAAGACAGCGTCATATGCTGCTTTTTTTGACCCCCAGCTTTTCCAGCTCCTGAAGCGCCTCTTCCCTGCTCCGGTATACGATGCCATGAAATCCCACGCTCCTGCCCGTTGCGATGTTTTCCTCCCTGTCGTCCAGAAAGACACATTCCTCCGGCACCAGGCTGTAGCGCACGATCAGCTCATCGTAGATCTCCCGGTCGGGCTTCACCATGCCCACGGTATAGGACAGTATCCCTCCGTCCACATGATCCCAGAGAAAGGTCAGGGCATGGGGGCACTCCCGCACGGTCTTTTCCGAAAGATTGGAGAGGATCAGCCTCCGGTAGCCCTGCTCTTTAAGCTCATCCAGCCAGGGGATGGTGGTGTCGAAGATCTCCAGCGTCCCCCCGATGTCCTGAAACATGATCCGAAGCTCCCTTTCGATGCCGGGGTCGTTGTCGATGAATTCCTGCAGCACCTCTTCCTCCGGCACGCCCCGGTCAAAGTCATACCAGGCCTTTGAGAGCATGGCCGCCTTTGCGATCCGGGAAACGGTATCCTCCGGGAAGCCAAAACCATGGATGAATTCTTCCCACTTGAAATTGGTCAGCACATTCCCGATGTCAAAAATCAGAGTGGTGATCATGTTTATCTCCTCTCCCGGTAGATGATCTCCTCCCTGCTTGGGCCATTGGAGATCATGGTGATGGGAAATCCGATCTTTTCTTCGATGAAGTTTACATAATTCCTGCAATTCTCCGGCAGCTCCTGGAAGGTCCGGATGCCGGAAATATCGCATTTCCAGCCGGGAAGCATTTCAAAGACCGGCTTAGCCCGCTCCAGGATCCGGGGCGTCGGGAAGTCCGTGATCCGCTTCCCGTCTGCCTCATAAGCCACGCATACCGGGATCTCGTCCAGATATCCCAGCACATCCAGCACTGTAAGGGCCACATCCGTGGCTCCCTGAAGGGCGCATCCATACCGGGAAGCCACGCAGTCATACCAGCCCACCCGTCTCGGCCTTCCCGTGGTGGCGCCGTATTCCCCTCCGTCTCCGCCCCGTCTCCTAAGCTCCTCTGCCTGGTCCGGATCCAGGATCTCTGAAGTAAAGGCCCCGGCTCCCACGGCGGAAGAATAGGCCTTGGTCACGGCCACGACCTGGGTGATCTCATAGGGAGGGATCCCCGCCCCCACGGCCCCGTAGCCGGCTACCGTATGGGAGGAGGTCACCATGGGATAGATCCCCAGGTCCGGATCCTTCATGGTGCCCAGCTGCCCCTCCAAAAGCACGGTCTTCCCCTCCTTCAGGGAATCCCGTAAAAAAGCAGAGGTATCGGCCAGATAGGGCTCTGCCATGTCCCGGTATTCCATGCAGGTCTCAAAGAGCTTTTCCGGATTCAGGGGCTCCCTGTGGTAGAGATGGACCAGCATGGTGTTTTTCAGCGTGCAGATATTTTCCAGATGCTCCTTCAGGTATTCCTCGTCGAAAAGCTCCCCGACCTGGATCCCGATCTTGGCATATTTGTCCGAATAAAAGGGGGCGATCCCGGACTTCGTGGAACCGAAGGCCTTTCCGGAAAGCCTCTCCTCCTCGCATTCGTCAAAGAGGATATGGTAGGGCATCACCAGCTGCACCCGGTCCGAGATCAAAAGCCTCGGCCTCGGCACGCCCTTGGATACGATCTCCTCCACTTCCCGCATCAGGGAAGGCAGGTTCAGTGCCACCCCGTTTCCGATGATATTTGTGACGTTTTCATTAAACACGCCGGAGGGGCAGGTATGGAGCGCAAATTTTCCATACCGGTTCTTTATGGTATGCCCCGCGTTTGCCCCTCCCTGGAAGCGCACCACCACGTCTGCCGTTTCGGCCAGCACATCCGTGATCTTTCCTTTTCCTTCATCTCCCCAATTTGCTCCGACGATTGCCTTTACCATGTCTTTCTCCTCCTGTATATGCTGTCTTATAAGCCCGCTTCAGGCCCTTATGCCTCTCATACGTTGATCTCTGCCTTCTGCCCGAGTATATCCTGATTCCGGTCAAGGATCGGCCGTAATGCCTCTCATACGTTGATCTCTGCCTTCTGTCCCAGTATATCCTGATTCCGGTCAAGGATCGGCCGAACCACTTCCCTAAGGAAGCGCTCTGTCTGTATGGGAGCAAATCCCACGAAGCCTGCCGGATCCAGCTTTTCCTCCAGCTCCTTTCTTGTCACTCCGAAGGCGGGGTCTGCCGCGATAAGATCCAGCAGGTTATTGGGCTCTCCCTTTTCCTTCACGTTACGGCCTGCCTCCATGGAAAGCTCCCGGATCCTTTCATGGAACTCCTGCCGGTCTCCTCCCCTTTTCACGCAGTCCATCAGGATATTTTCCGTCGCCATGAAGGGCAGCTCCTCCTTCAGGTGCTTTTCGATCACCTTCGGATAGACTTTCAGCCCGTCGGATACATTCATCACCAGATCCAGTATGCCGTCTGTGGCTAGGAAAGCCTCCGGCACGGACAGCCGCTTATTGGCCGAATCATCCAGGGTCCGCTCAAACCACTGGGCAGAGGAGGTGATGGCCGGATTCAATGCATCCGCCATTACATACCTGGCCAGGGAGGCGATCCTTTCCGAACGCATGGGATTTCTCTTATAGGCCATGGCAGAGGATCCGATCTGGTTTTTCTCGAAGGGTTCCTCCACCTCCTTCAGATGCTGCAAAAGCCGGATGTCGTTTGACATCTTGGCCGCGCTGGCGGCGATCCCCGCAAGCACATTCAGTACCCTGGTATCCGTCTTTCTGGAGTAGGTCTGCCCCGATACGGCCACGCATCCCGCAAACCCCATTTTCTCCGCGATCATGGCATCCAGGCGGTCTGCCTTTTCCTCATCCCCGTCAAAGAGCTCCCGGAAGCTTGCCTGGGTTCCCGTGGTGCCCTTGCAGCCAAGGAGCTTCAGGGTGGAGAGCACATATTCCAGGTCCTCCAGGTCCATGATGAATTCCTGCAGCCAAAGGCAGGCCCGCTTCCCCACGGTGGTGGGCTGGGCCGGCTGGAAATGGGTGAAGGCCAGGGTCGGCAGGTCCTTATGCTTCTCTGCGAACTCGGAAATATTCCGGATGGCATTCACCAGCTTTTCCCGGATAAGGGACAGTCCTTCCTTCATCAGGATGATGTCCGTATTATCCCCCACATAGCAGGAGGTCGCCCCGAGGTGGATGATGCCCTGGGCTTTCGGGCACTGCAGCCCGTAGGCATAGACATGGCTCATCACGTCATGCCGCACCTCCTTTTCCCTCCGCCTGGCATCTTCGTAATTGATGTCCTCCGCATGGCTTCTCAGCTCAAGCAGCTGCTCATCGGTAATGGCAAGCCCCAGCTCCTGCTCGGCCTCGGCCAGGGCGATCCAGAGCCTCCTCCAGGTGCGGAATTTCTTATCCTCCGAAAAAATAAACTGCATCTTTTTGCTTGCATACCGCTCGGAAAGCGGGCTGATATAACGATCCGTATCCTGCATTTTCCTTCCTCCATGATTTCTTTATCGCTGCTTCGCTCCCTGCCGTCCCGTGCGGCAGGCAGGGGTCATTCATAAGTCGACACGATCTCTATGATCTCCCTGGCGTAATTCGGGTATTTCTTCACCAGGTCGTTTACCTCATCCCTCGCCCGCTGCCGGTTGTCCGTATTGTACTGGATCCGCTTTCTGAGGGACCCCCTCCTTGCCACCAGGTCATGCCTTAATTCCACCATCTCCCTCCGGTCGATGATGGCATAGCACTGGTGCAGCCAGATGGCGGGATACTGCAGCCTCGCCGCCTTCAGTGCCCGTAAAAGCTCCTCCTCGGCCCTCGTCAGCTCCGCCCCCGCCTCGTTTGCAAGCCGCCTCTCTTCTTTTTCTCCCAGATAGAGATCCCAGAGATACTGCAGCTCGTCCGAGGACATGACATGGTACTTCTGGTACTGGTAGGCCAGGAGGTTTTCCACGTTAACATAACGGATCTTTACGGTATTCTGCTTGGCGATGACCTGGTTCAAGAAATTCACGGCCCTCTTCAGTCCCTTCTTCGCATCCGCATATTCCAGATAGATCCAGGTCAGGGCCACGGCCGTGGCCAATCCCGCGATGACGGTGCCCACCATGACGTTCATGCGGAAGAGAAACTGCATCGCAAGGAGCATCAGCATGACGAAGACGAAGGAAATGACCGTGATCACGGCCATGTTGCGGCAGGATGCCATCTTCAGGGCCATCTCCCGCCTCTGGAAGGCATAGGAGCCCTTTTCGCCCTCCAGCTTTTGCAGGTCGTCCCGGACCTTGAATTTATATTCCTCATTCTTCTTGATCTGGTCTAGGGCATCCGGCATATCCCGGGCAATGGCTTCCATGGCCTCATATTGGTCCTCGCTCATCCTGCCGGTATTTTCCGTATGGACCTGGCGGTCATTCTCCAGCCGGAGCACGCTCTTGGCCGCGGCCTTCAGGGGACGGTACACTCCGTCCGGAAGGGCATCCATCTCGTCCATATCCTTCAGGTAGTCCGTCACCAGGCGGTACTCCCGGGTCGCATAATCGATCTCCCTGGTCGCCTCCAGCATCACATCGCACAGATTTTGCACATAGTGACGCCGCATGTCCGGGTTGGAGATATCCACCTCGGAGCGCCTTGCATCCTCCACCTCCGGGATCTCATCCAAAGGATCCTCTCTCCGAAGGGATGCCAGCTTTTTTTTGATCCAGTCAAGCCACTTGAATTTCATTTATTTCCTTCGGTATCCGTCCTTGAAGGACCGGATCACGGCATCCGCCTGTCTTGCAAAAGCCGCATGATCGGAAGCGCGGAGCCGCCTTAATTCCTTAAGCTTCTCCTCCGCCTCCGACACGGCCTTCTCATAAAGCCTCTCCGCCTCCTCCACCACGTCCGGTTCCGGGTGCATCTGAAGCACCCCGTCCTGGTAGGACATCCTGTCTGTCGAGCACTTCAGCGCAAGGAGATACTTCAGCTCGGCATCCCTGGTCTTTCTCAGGGCGATCTCCTCTTCAAAGCACCTGGCCGCATCCGCGAATAAAAAAGCCTTCGCATAGGCTGAGCCCAGCTTCCCGTAAAGCTCCGCCCGAAAGTCCGCATCCCCTTCCCCGGCTTCCTCCAGGGCCTCCTGGTACTCCTCCACCGCGGCGGCATACCGGCCATTGATGAAGAAGAAATCCCCCCTGGTCTTTTTGCGGACCTCGCCCCTGGAATCCTCATTGCCCTCAATGATCTCCCTGAGCTCCTTCATCTCTTCTTCATTCAGGTAGCTGCCGTAGGCCATGATGGCCAGGACAAAATCCGCCGCCCCGGAGCACCTGCGGATGATCCGCTTAAGCTCCTCCGCCAGCTCGGGAAGCTTCAGCTCCTCTTCGATGAAGCGCACCAGCCCCACGTCCGGAAGGGTGGCATCCAGAAGATAGGCATTCCCCTTCAGGTAGTACATGAGCTCCTCAAGGGAAAACACATTCAGGCAGATGCCTTCGATATAATATGGTTTTACGGCATATTCGCCGATGCACTCATAAGTCACTTGTATCGCTCCTGCTTTCCGTAAGACTTACCGTCTCCTCCACCTCATTGCCCGTAGAGGGGAAGATCTCCCCGAAGCCCAGATCCCGCACCCGGCATACCATCTCATCCGCCGACTTCATCCAGATCTTCAGATTCACCCTGGAGGCTCTCTCCGGCCGGTCCGGAATGAAATCCATGCGAAGCACCACGCAGCGCTTTTCATTCCCGATGATGGGGGTCAGGATGATCCGGATCTCCTTCTCCTTTCCGATCATCACGTCGATGTCTGCCCTGGCGTCGAACCAATTGATCCCGGCATCGATCAGGGCACGGTAATGCACCTGATCCCCATGGGCCAGATCCATGCCGATGTTGCTCTTCAGCTTATCCTTATCCAGAAATACCTCATTGTCGGAAAGGCAGGTCTCCCCCGCCTTGTCCATGGCGGCATAGCAGGCTCCCTTGGTATAGAGGTTCATCCCCTGGAATACCCGCCTGCGCTTCATGCAGAGGTACTTGATGGTCTCCGTCTCCCAGTTGCCCTCAAAGGCCTGGCCTGCCAGATAGACGCTGGATATGATCTCGCTGTCCATGACCTCCCTGCAGATGTCCAGCAGATCCCGGTCGTTCTTTTCGGGAAGCTCAAACTCCCGCTCTTCGATCATGGTCACGCTGGGCTTCATCTGCCGGTTGGTGGAGAGCATCCCCGTCCTCACCCTGCTGCCGTCGTAGTCCAAAAGACATACCTTATGGAGCCTGAGCTCCTCCGGCTGGCTTGCGGAATAATAGAAGAAGCTTTCCGCATGGCTCAGGAACCGGACCCTCGCTCCCCTCAGGTCCAGCCGTCCTGCCACGCCCTTTAGGACCTCCACCATCCTGGAATCCAGCCTGCGCACCGTGATATACAGGACGGAGTCTTCCTTCCAGGATGCCGAGGAGGTGACCCTGCGGAGCATGCTCTTGATGAAGCCGGACAGGATCCAGGCTGTGTCAAAGACCTCCCCCTCCAGCTCCAGGGACTGCTTTTTCACGGCCAGGGAAAGGAGATCCTTCAGCAGATACCCCTCCTCGGGATTCTCCCTCATGGCTTCCTCGCCGAAGAGCCAGTCGTTCCGGTTCTTCATTTTCATGGCCACGGTATTGATGCAGTACTTCTCCGACCCTACCACCACAGGCAGGGTAGTGACCTCCCGGTTCCCGTCCTCTCCTTTTGATACGCTGATCTGGGACACATCGTCGCACAGATCCAGCCCAGCCGTCATTGCCATATTTCTTCCTTAAAACAATTCCGATATGTTCTGCCGCCGGATGTACTGCTCCATCAGGTCCAGGGTGCTTCCGTCGTCCTGCATGCTCCGGCTTACGATCATGTCGTTGACCAGGGCATAGCGGGAATCCCCTCCGTGCCTCGTCTCTGATACAAGGACACCGCTGTGGGTCAGGTTTTCCGTGCCGCCCGCCTCCTCCATGATGTAATACTGCAGCACCTCGCCCTCAAAGAGCACGAATTTCCTGGAAAAAATGCCCCCGTAAATATTGGTCAGGTCCTCCCGGATGTAATCCGCCCGGTCATCCGTATCATCGCTGATGATATAGTAGAGCACCACCCGGTTTCTGGGATTGGTCCGGTACTCCACGAAGGAAAGATCCTCATACAGATCCATCTGGTCCAGGGCATCCCGGTAGTTCCAGAAGAAGCTGAAGATCACATCCCGGGCAAGCATCCTCCGGATGAATCCCGTGAGGATCGCCGTCTGCCGCTCATTCCGGCTCATGTCCGCATAATAATGGATCAGAGAAAGCATGCAGACATCATTCAGCTCCATGCCGTCTTCATGAAGCTCCATCAGATACGGGAAAACCCTGCCGTCGATCAGCTGCTCCTTGACGAAATAGTCGTAGGCACTGTTGGAGAGGTAGGCGTATTCCAGCATAGGGGTTGCCCCGCGCTTCACGTAGTCAAAGAAGATGTCGTCCTTCTCTCCTACAAAGGCCCGGGTCTTGAGCATCTGTTCCAGGATCTTTTCCTCGATGCCGGAGACATCCAGCTCAAAGGCCTCCGCCGCCTTCCAGATCCGCCTGAGGGTCCTGACCGTGCCCTCGTAATGCCGCATGAGGTAGGAAAGGATCGCATCGTTATACTTCCCCTCGTGGAAAGCATAATAGGCCATGCCCAGAAGATCCGGATCCTTCTCCTCCTCGGGCGCTCTTTCCGTCCCGTTGAGCACCAGCGTGAGGAGCCGCACCAGCGTCCTGGCATTGAGCCCCGATGCCCCGTAGGCCTTTACCATGTCATAGCCCTTCTGGATCATGTCCCTAAGGATCATGTAGCGCAGGATCTCATTCCTCTCTTCCATGGAAAGCACCGAGGTATCGATGGCATCCAGGAAGCTGTCCAGGTCGGTGCTCTTTTCCTCCTCCAGATAGTATTCCAAGAGCCTGGACCTCAAGTCCTTCCGGAATTCCTCGGAGATCTGTGCGGAAAAGACCGCTTTGCGGACGAAGAAGGCATTCTTCCCGTCCACGGACACATAGTTTCTGCCCCGCTCGCACAGATAGATGCACAGCCCGATATCCTCCTGCCCCCTGGCATCGATCTGGCGTACCACGGTGGCCGTGTGGAGCAGGGGGATCTCATCGTAGCCGCTCTCAAACTGCTCATATCTGTGCCCCAGGGCATCCTCAAAAAAGATCCCGTATTCCCCTCCGCAGATCCTCACATTCGCCCTGCCGTCCTTCAGGGGATACTTCTTTTCGTCCTTCAGCTGGCGCTCGATCACGATCACGTATTTCATCCGGGGATCCCTGCAGCGGATCATCCTCATGAAGGCCACGGAGGCAAGCGCCCTGTCGATCTCCTCCCTGCCTGTGGTGCCGAATTCCCCTCCCTTCAGATAGCCCAGATAATCATAGACCACCGCCAGGTTTTCATCCACATGCCCCTCCCCCAGCTCCTTCAGGGCAAAGGCCGCCATATGCTCCCGGGCATGCTCCAGGACCTGGGCGGTCTCCTCCTCATGCACGATCATGTTGGCATACACGTAGGCCAGCAGGGAGGGCTTCAGCTCACTGTCCATGCTGAAGTACATCAGCACGTTCCTGGGCAGGATCGTCACATGGTTTTCCGGCAGGGTATACAGGAAATATTCATAGAGGTTTGTGATCCTAAGCTCCCTTAAGACCGCCTCCTCGAAAAGCCCGAAATACCGCCTGTCTCTCTGCTCTGTCCGGATGAGGTAGGAGCAGATGGCGGAAAGGGAGTCGTTGTCCCGGAATTCCTCAAAATACGCCTTCAGGATCTGGAACAGCAGCTCGTCGTAATATCTGACCCTGGAGCTTAAGAGGATGACCTGCTCCGAAAGGGACCGCTTCATCAGACCCCTGCGCACCGCGAAATACAGCACATGGATCTCAAAGCCGGTGAGCTTGTGGAGCAGCTCCGGGTCGTTGGAAAAAATGCTGTATGCCTCGATATACAGCAGGGGGCTTACCGAGCCGATCTCGTACTGCTTTTCCAAAAGCTCCCTTTCCCGTATGGGAGAGCGCTTGACCGACTCATCCAGATAGATCAGGATCCAGAGCAGGCGGTCGATGTTGCGGTGGGACTCATAGAGGGACCATACCTTCTCCACGGCCTCCTCCACGGCCTCCTCCTTCTCCGACTGTCCGGCCTTCAGATACATATAATAGCCCCGAAGCTCCGGAGGCGCAGAGGCGATGTTGTATTCTTCCTCCAGGGCATTCAGCAGCACCCCGGCCTCCCGCATCCTTCTGGAAGAAAGCAGGAGATGCACCTGGTAGAGCCTCACCGTCAGGTCATGCTTGCTGATGTGGAGCATTTTTTCCACGATCTGCTCGGATTCGCGGATCCATGCCGCCGAAGTGATATCCCTTATGCGAAACCGCAGATAGCAGTCTGTCAGATCCAGGGTCAGCTGCTTAGCCTTCTTCTGGATCTCCCGGTCTCTGGGCGCTCCGCTCCGGTTGCTGACAAATACCGGCATCACGACCTCGGAATGGGGGGAGCTGAGCCTCACGGCCCCAAGGTTTAAGCCCGCGTGGAGCTTCTCCGCACGGATCCGGTACTCTACGTCCAGCTTGTTCCCCAGGAAATCAAAGGAGCTGTATTCCGTCCTCGCAAGCTCCAGAAAATCCGAATCCGAAGTGATCCTGACGTGGGTATAGCCCCAGCCGGACTTCTGCACATGGAGCATGTCCCGGATGTCCTCATGGATCTCGCTGAGGCGGATGTTTTCCTCCAGGAAGCTGTAGACCACAGGGGACTTCTTGTGGACGGAGATCAGGAATTCCTCCACATTTTCCGCCATTCCGGGCACTGCGGAAAAGGCCCGGTAGCAGAAGAGCTTGTCCTGATCTGATTTTTCAAAGATCATTTTGAAATCCGGGGAATAAAAGACGCGGACCGCCTCGTCGAAATCCGTCCTGGCCAGGTTCGTGAAGTGAAAGAGGTTCTTGATCTGGCCCACAGAAGAATTCATGTACTCCCGCACCACGTTGAGCACCACAGGCACTACGCATTCCCCGGCATCCGACACCAGCACGATCTCTCCCTTGAATACGAACCCGCAGTCCAGCCCTCTTGAGGAGATCCGGTAGGCGACGGACACCTCCCCCTCTCCCATTTCCACGGAAGGATGGCTGTCGATGGCTGCTGTGATCCTGGGATCCGATGTGAAGACGGCAAGGTTCAGTTCTCTGCCGTCGCTGGCTGAAGCCCTTATCACCCCCGCTGTTTCCCCTCCCGGGCCGATGCTCGACTCGATCCGCTTTTCGGATACGATGAGCCTTGCATTCTCGTATTCAAATGACCCTTTTACCAGGTTTTCGATACACTTTTCCACGCGGGGCTTTCATTCCTTTCCTTGAGGTCCATGCCCGGTCCGGGCAACATTTCTATTTTACCTTATTTTATGCAAATGAGGCAAGAGCAGGTCGATCCGGCTTTCTGCGCAGACAAGGGGACGGTTCTTTTGTCTGCTGGTGGCTGTGATACAGGCTGGAAGGTCGCCGGGGCGAAAAGTTTTTGCGCTCAGGTGCTCGGCTTCAAGTACTTCTAAGGACCGCTTTACTACGTATATTCCCGGGACGGGGCCGCCTCAATTCGCGTCCATGCTCAGTTCGGCTCAAAATGACATCCATGTCATTTTGCCCCTGTCTGTGAAGCGGTCCTAAGAAGTACAACGAAGCCTCGCAATATCGCGCAAAAATCTTTTCGGCCCCGGCTCCCCCTCCACACGGCATTTCCACAAAGAAAAGCAGGTATGGGTCGTCCAGGAGACAGCATGGATCGCCCGGTTCAGCCTTCGTAACGAATAAAAGAAGCATAGAACATGAGAAGATATTACATGTTTGAAGCAGTCTTCGCTGGCTTCCATATATTTTGCGAAGGGTGAGCCGCTTGCGTGCCTTGGTGTTTCCTAAGGAGCCTCTTACCGCGAACACGCGGAGATTGCCGCCTGCGTAGACTTGCAAGATCGGCTGCCATGTGAGACAACACGCTTTATCGCCCACTCACATAGCCGAGATTGCATAGTCGAAGCCAGCGGGAAGCTC
>JAILLN010000009.1 GCA_024693135.1 Lachnospiraceae bacterium
GAGCTTCCCGCCGGCTTCGACTATGCAATCTCGGCTATGTGAGCCAACGATAAAGCGTGTTGTCTCACATGGCAGCCGATCTTGCAAGTCTACGCAGGCGGCAATCTCCGCGTGTTCGCGGAAAGAGGCTCCTTAGGAAACGTCAAGGCCCTTGGCGGCTCACCCCTCGCAGAACCAATGGAAGCCAGCGAAGGCTGTTTCAAACATGTAATATCTTCTCACGTTCTATGCATCTTTTATTCGTTACGAAGGCGGGGCCGAATATGCACAGCGTGGAGGGGGAGCCGGGGAAAAGGAACTCTGCAAGGCCCTAATGCCGGCGACCCCGGGCGACCACCGGCACTTCAATCAAGCAGCCTTCCCTTGATCAGATTTGTGCAATATTCACAAAAATAGAATCCTAAAATGAGTATATTTGTCATATTGCCATAAGCATATCCCAGTGCTAACATGTCAGTAGGATAACTAACATGTCAGAGCGCGGATACCAGCGCTCACAAAACAAGAAAACCAGGAGGAACAGGTTATGAAGATGAAAAAACTGATGTCTCTGTTGCTTGCCGGAACCATGGTACTTTCCATGACAGCCTGCGGTCTTGAGAGCGCAGCTCCGGCCGCTCCGGCTGAGGCCCCCGCAGCAGAAGAAGCCCCCGCAGAAGAGGCTCCTGAAGCTGAGGCAGAAGCTCCTGCAGAGGAAGCTCCCGCAGAGGAGAGCGCGGCTTCCGCAGATCCGGCTGTGACCTTAGTCATGGCAGAAGTGAACCCGCTTGATACCATCGTGGGACAGATGGATACCAAGTTCAAGGAGGAAGTGGAAAGGCTTTCCGGCGGCTCCATTACCATTGACCTGCAGGCATCCGGCGTGCTCGGTTCCGAAAACGATGTGCTCGATACGATCCTTGGCGGTGGCGGCACCATCCAGATGTCCCGTATTTCCGCATTCGCTCTTACAAGCTACGGCGGAGAGAAGTCCAAGCTGCTTTCCATCCCTTATACTTTTGCAAACAGGGATCATTTCTGGAATTTCGTACACTCCGATCTGGCGAAGGAGTTCCTTGAGGAGCCTTCACAGAAGGGCTCCGGTATCCGCGGCCTCTTCTACGGAGAGGAAGGCTTCCGTCATTTCTTCTCCAAGACTCCGGTTGCCGGCATGGAAGACCTGAAGGGCATGAAGATCCGTGTTTCCAATGACCCGGTTATGAACGGCATGGTTGAAGGCCTTGGGGCATCTCCGACAGTGGTTGACTTCGGCGAGCTGTATTCCGCACTTCAGACCGGAGTAGTTGATGCGGCCGAGCAGCCCATCGCAAACTATCAGGCAAATGCATTTGACGAAGTTGCTCCGAACCTGATCCTGGATGGACATACCCTTGGCGCAGTGCAGGTCATCATCACAGATGAGGCTTGGGACGGACTGACCGAGGCACAGCAGGCGGCCATCACCGAGGCTTCCCAGATCGCATCCGACTACTGCCGTGAGCTTTCCGAAGACGCAGAGAACAAGGTGCTCCAGGAGCTGAAGGACAAGGGCGTGAACGTGGTTGACGTGGAAGACAAGACTCCTTGGCAGGAAGCCTGCAAGGCAGTTATCGAGGAGAATACCAAGGATCAGGCTGACCTGTATCAGCAGCTGCTTGACCTGGCAAAGTAAGAAAAACCACAGCCTTTACAAGTTATAAGAGGTACAAAAAGGGCACGGGGTCTTTGGGCTCTGTGCCCTATCTTTATCAAGAAAGGAGCAATTATGCCGGCCGTATTTGAGAAATTGGACAAGATCAAGCCTGCCTACGATTTGGTTTACAACGTGACGGCGGTGATCTGCAAGCTGTTTTTGGTAGCGGATATCCTGGTAGTCAGCTTTCAGGTAGCCGGCCGCTACATTCCCTTCATCCCGGATCCGTCCTGGACCGAGCAGGTGGTGCTGACCTTGATGTCCTATATGGCGGTGCTTTCCGCCGCCCTGGCGATCCGGAGGGGGGCTCATATCCGCATGACAGCCTTTGACCGGTATCTGCCAAAGAAACTGTTGAAAGTTCTGGATATCTGTGCTGATGCGGCAATCCTGATCCTTGCCTTCATCATGATCTTTGAGGGCTGGAAGTATGCGGTCCAGATCGGGAGCAAGGGGAATTATGAGAGCATGCCCTGGCTGTCCCGGTTCTGGATGTATTTTCCGGTATCTCTGGCGGGGATCGCTATGCTGATCTTTGAGATCGAGGCGATCTATAACCACATCAAATCTTTCTTTGTGCCAGAGAAGGCAAAGGAGGAGGCTGTGGCAGAGGGAGAGAAGGAAGGAGGGAAAAAGAAATGAGTACAAGCACATTGGCCATTGTAGTATTGCTCGGCAGCTTCTTTCTGATGATCCTGCTCCGGTTTCCCATCGCATATGCGGTGGCGCTTTCCTCGGTGCTCTGCCTTAGGGTGCAGAATCTTCCGCTTTCTACTTTATGCCAGTTTATGGTAAAGGGGATCAGCTCCTTCAGTCTGATGGCGGTGCCCTTTTTCATTACCATGGGGGTGCTCATGGGCAAGGGAGGCATTTCCGAGAAGCTGATCGACCTGGCAAATGCCTGCGTGGGCTGGATGACCGGAGGCATGGCCATGGTGAATATCGTGGCTTCCTATTTCTTCGGAGGCATCTCCGGCTCTGCTTCGGCAGATACCGCATCCCTTGGCTCCATCCTGATCCCCATGATGGCGGACCAGGGCTATGACAAGGATTTCTCCACGGCCGTCACCATCACCTCCTCCTGCGAGGGGCTTTTGGTGCCGCCCTCCCATAACATGGTCATTTATGCCATGTCGGCCGGAGGCGTTTCCGTGGGAGCGCTCTTTTTGGCAGGTTATATCCCCGGGGCTCTGCTTGCCGCTACGCTCATGGTTGGATCCTATATCATTTCCAAAAGAAGGAAATATCCAAAGGGAGATAAGTTCTCCTTCAAGGTTCTCTTAAAGCAGCTGAGTATTTCCATCTGGGCCCTGGCCGCCATCATCATCGTGGTGGTAGGCGTGGTAGGCGGGGCATTTACGGCTACGGAGTCCGCGGCCATCGCCGTGATCTACAGTCTCATTGTTTCCGTCTTTATCTACCGGGGCATGGACTGGAAGGGTGTCTGGAAGGCTTTGGATGAATGTGTCAATACGCTTTCCATCGTCCTGATCCTGATCGCGACATCTGCCGTCTTCGGCAACTGCCTTACCCGGCTTCATGTGCCGGATCTGGCGGCCAAGGCGATCATCGGCATCAGTGATAATCCCTATATTATCGCCCTGCTTTTGGATCTGATCCTGCTGCTTTTGGGCTGCATCATGGATATGGCGCCCATCATCCTCATCGCGACACCGATCCTGCTTCCCATCGCTACCTCGATCGGGATCAGCCCCATCCAGTTCGGCATCATCATCGTGCTGAATTGCGGTATCGGGCTTCTTACCCCTCCGGTGGGCGCGGTGCTCTTTATCGGATCTGCGGTGGCGAAGCTTCCCATGGAAAAGGTGGTAAAGGCGACGATCCCATTCTATCTCTGTATGATCGTGACGCTGCTTTTGGTCACGTTCATCCCGGAGATCAGCTTATTCCTGCCGAATCTGTTTAAGTGATCGGAGGGGAAGAAAAATGTGTTTGGTTAAAGGAGGAATGAAATGGCAAGGGAAAAAGTGATCCAGTTTGGGGAAGGCGGCTTCCTGCGGGGATTTGTGGACTACTTCCTGCATAAGCTCAATGAAAAGGGAGTATGGGAAGGCAAGGTAGTGGTGGTACAGCCCATCGAGAAGGGGATGTGCGCGATGCTTGAAAAGCAGAACTGCGAATACAACCTGTATCTCAGGGGGATCGAGGATGGGAAGGTAGTGAACGAGCGCACCCATGTGGAGGTGATCTCCCGCTGCGTGAATCCCTATACCCAATTTGACGAATACATGAAGCTGGCCGAGAATCCGGATTTCCGCTTCATCATTTCCAATACCACGGAGGCGGGCATCGAATATATCGGGACAGAGAAGAAGGACGACCGTCCAGCAAAGAGCTATCCGGCCAAGCTGACCCAGCTTCTGTATCACAGGTATGAGCTGAAGCTGCCGGGCTTCATCCTGATCCCCTGCGAGCTCATCGATGACAATGCAGACCACCTGAAGGAGTGCATTCTGAAATATGCCGCCCTCTGGGAACTGCCGGAGGATTTCGTCCAGTGGATCCAAAATGAGAATGTATTCTGCAATTCCCTGGTGGACCGGATCGTGACAGGCTATCCCAGGGATGAGGCGGAGGCGCTCTGGAAGGAGATCGGCTATGAAGACAATATGCTGGATACGGCGGAGATCTTTCATCTTTGGGTGATCCAGGGAAACCATGAGGATGAGCTGCCCTTTAATAAAGCCGGCTTCCACGTGGTCTGGACGGATGACGTGCATCCCTACAAGAGAAGGAAGGTAAGGATCCTGAACGGGGGACATACCTCCATGGTTTTAGGGGCATATCTATATGGGCTTCAGACCGTGGGGGAATGCATGAAGGATGAGACAGTATCGGCCTTCCTGAGGAAGTGCGTTTTTGAGGAGATCGTGCCTACACTGGGAAATAATGAGACGGACATTGCCTTCGGAAATGCCGTGATGGAGCGGTTTTCCAATCCCTTCATCAAGCATCAGCTGCTGTCCATCGCGCTGAATTCGGTCAGTAAATTCCAGGTGAGGGTACTGCCCACCATATTGGAGTATAAGGAAAAATTCGGGGAATATCCGCCGGCATTGACCTTTTCCATGGCTGCGCTTATCGCATTCTACAGGACGGATCATGCCAATGACGGGGAGGAGATCATGGCTTTCATGAAGGATGCATCAGTGGCGGACATTCTGAAAAAGAAGGAATACTGGGATGCGGACTTAAGCGGGATGATCCCCATGGTGGAGGATTATTACCGGCTCATCCAGGAGAAGGGCATGAAGGAGGCATACCGGGCTGTGCTTGCCTGAAGGACAGGCTTTAAGGATACAGAAAGACAGGATTTAGGGAAGATAAGGAAGGATAAAAGGAGAGCAGCGGATGCAGGAGGTTTTACGGATCAGCCCGATCGATAACGTGGCGGTGGCTCTTACGGAGCTGAAGGCCGGGGCAGAGGTTCGCTTTGGCCATGAAGGGATCGTCTTAAAGGAAGCGGTCTCGATGGGACACAAGCTTGCCCTGAAGGATATCCCGGAAGGGGAAAAGGTGATCAAATATGGATTTCCCATCGGCATTGCGAAAACCTTCATCCCGGCGGGCAGCCATGTGCACGTGCACAACCTGAAGACGGGTCTTCAAGACAACCTTGCGTATGAATACCATCCGTCTCCGGCAAAGGCCAGGGTGGCGCTGCCGGAGGGAGAGAATACCTTTCTGGGCTATGAGCGGCCGGATGGCAGGGCAGGGGTCCGCAATGAGCTCTGGATCGTTCCCACGGTGGGCTGCGTAAATGCCATCGCCCGGAGGATCGAGCAGGAGGCGAAGGGGCTTGCCGGAGGCAATATCGAAAGTGTGGTGGCCCTCAGCCATCCCTACGGCTGCTCCCAGATGGGGGATGACCAGGAAAATACCAGGGAGGCCATCTCTGCCCTGATCCGGCATCCCAACGCCGGAGGGGTACTGGTACTGGGGCTTGGCTGTGAGAATTCCGGCATTGAAGTCCTTAAGGAGGGCGGCTATCTGGACGGCATGGATGAGAGCCGTGTCCGCTTCTTAAAATGCCAGGACAGTGACGATGAGGTAAAGGATGGGGTAAGGCTTCTTACGGAGCTTGCAGAGCAGGCCAGGGGCTTTACACGGAAAAGCATTCCGGTGGACCGGCTCATCGTGGGCTTGAAATGCGGAGGCTCCGACGGGCTTTCCGGGATCACGGCAAATCCAGTGGTGGGGCGGTTTTCCGATCTCATCACATCCGCCGGGGGAAGCACGATCCTTACAGAGGTACCGGAGATGTTTGGCGCGGAGACCATATTGATGAACCGTGCCGCTAATGAAGAGGTCTTTCATAAGACTGTGAAGCTCATCAATGATTTCAAGGATTATTTCCGGGAGCATGGGCAGACGATCTATGAGAATCCTTCCCCGGGAAATAAGGCAGGAGGCATCTCCACCCTGGAGGATAAGGCCTTAGGCTGTACCCAGAAGTCGGGCTTCGGCCCTGTCATGGATGTGCTTTCTTATGGGGAGAGCCTGAAAAAGAAGGGCCTGAATCTGCTGAATGCACCGGGCAATGACCTGGTGGCAAGCACCGCCCTGGTTCTCTCCGGAGCCCAGATCGTGCTCTTTACCACAGGGAGGGGGACGCCCTTTGCCAGCGCCGTGCCCACGGTAAAGATCTCCTCCAACAGCCCCCTTGCCTCCCATAAGAAAAACTGGATCGATTTTGACGCCGGAAGGCTGCTTGACGGGGCGGGCCTGGATGAGCTGGGGCTTTCCCTCTACCGGATGGTGCTTGACATCGCCTCGGGGCAGAAAGTCTTAAGCGAAGAGGGCTTCCGGGACTTTGCCATATTTAAGAAAGGAGTGACTTTATGAAAGCATTTATGGATCGGGATTTCCTGCTGGATACGGAATCCGCAAGGAGGCTGTACAGGGAATATGCCGACATGAAAAAGATACCGGTATTGGATTATCACTGCCATATCAATCCGCAGGAGATCTATGAAGACCGGAAATATGACAATATCGCCCAGGTCTGGCTTGGAGGCGACCATTATAAATGGAGGCAGATGCGGACCATGGGGGTGGAGGAAAAATACGTGACCGGAGATGCTTCCGACCGGGAGAAATTCCAGAAATGGGCCGAGACCCTTCCGAAGCTCATCGGAAACCCGCTTTATCACTGGTCCCATCTGGAGCTCCGCTATTACTTCGGCTATGAGGGAAACCTCAATGGGGATACGGCCGAGGAGGTCTGGACGCTGTGTAATGAAAAACTCCGTTCCGATGATTTTACGGTACGGAATCTGATCCGCATGTCCAACGTGAAGCTGATCTGTACTACGGATGATCCGGTGGATTCTCTTATCTGGCATGAAAAGCTGAAGGCGGATGAACGCTTTGAGGTGCAGGTTTTGCCGGCATGGAGGCCGGATAAGGTCAATAACATCGAAAAGCCGGATTTTGCAGATTATATGAAAAAGCTGGCGGAAGTCTCCGGCGTGGAGATCAACAGCCTTGCTTCCCTGAGGGAGGCTCTGGAAAAGAGGCTTGATTTCTTTGCGGACCACGGGTGTCTTGTCAGCGATCATGCTCTGGAATACGTGATGTTTGCGCCCGCGTCCGAGGAAGAGCTGGAGCAGATCCTGAAAAAGGGCCTTCAGGGGGAGGCCGTATCCAGGCAGGAGGAGCTTCAATACAAGACCGGGATGATGCTTTATCTTGCAAAGCAGTACCATAAACGTGGATGGGTCATGCAGCTGCATTATGGCTGCAAGAGGGACAATAACGCCCTGATGTATGAGAAGCTGGGGCCGGATACCGGATTTGACTGCATCAATAATTATGCGCCCTCGGCCCAGCTTGCGGACTTCCTGAACGCGCTTTCTGCTACCGATGAGGTGCCCAAGACCATCCTGTATTCCCTGAATCCCAATGATGACGCGGCCATCGGCACGGTCCTTGGCTGCTTCCAGGGCGGCGGGGTCAGGTCCAGGCTCCAGCAGGGGAGCGCCTGGTGGTTTAACGATCATCTTGAGGGGATGGAGAAGCAGCTGAAGTCCCTGGCCAATCTTTCGGCTTTGGGCAATTTCGTAGGGATGCTGACCGACTCCAGATCCTTCCTTTCCTACACCCGGCATGACTACTTCCGGAGGATCTTATGCAGGCTCATCGGAGGCTGGGTGGAAAACGGGGAGTATCCCAATGATGACGCCCTGCTGGGAGAGATCATCAAGGGCATCTCCTTTAATAATGCAGTAGACTATTTTGGTTTTGACCTGAAGAAGGCTTAGGAAGAGATGAAAGGCTTCACATACCGGTATCAGGTAAAGGCTTCGGATATCTGGCAGGTTCGGATGTATTATGCCTATGCTTCTTATCTTGCGGTGGTCAATCTGACCTGCATCATCGCTTCTGTGGCATTGATCGTGACACAGTGGGCAAAGGCCGGGGCGGTATTCCGGGCGGTCATGCTGATCTTCCTGTCCCTGTTCCTGGTCCTGCAGCCTCTGGTCATCTATCTGAATGCAAGAGCCCAGGCGAAGCAGCATCCGGAAGAGATCACTCTTTCCTTTGGAGAGGACGCGCTTACCATCGAGACGGCAGGCAGAAGGGAGCGGCATCCCTGGAATGACATCATCAGCCTGACGGTGCGGCCGACGCTGGTCATCGTCTATACCGACCCGAGCCACGGATATATCCTGACAAACCGGGTATTAAAGGATACAAGGAAGGAATTTTTGGAATTCGCCAGATCAAAAAGAGAAAAGAAAGGGATGAAAACGCGATGAAAATGACACTCAGATGGTATGGAAAAGGCCATGACACCGTAACGCTGGAACAGATCCGGCAGATCCCGGGGGTGAAGGGGGTGATCACCACCCTCTATGATACGGCTCCTGGAGATCTCTGGCCCAGGGAGCGGATCCGGGAGATGAAAAAGGACGTGGAAGAGGCCGGCCTTGTCGTTTCCGGCATCGAGAGCGTGAACGTGCACGATGCCATCAAGACCGGGGTGCCGGAGCGGGAAGAGTATATCGACAATTACATCGAGACCCTGAGGAATCTGGGGGAAGAAGACATCCACATGGTATGCTATAACTTCATGCCGGTCTTTGACTGGACCCGCACGGAGCTTGCCCGCAAAAGAGCCGACGGCTCCACGGTGCTGGCATACAATCAGGAGGCAGTGGATGCCATCGATCCGGAAAAGATGTTTGAGAGCATCGCGGGGGATACCAACGGTACGGTGATGCCGGGCTGGGAGCCTGAGCGGATGGCCCATGTGAAGGAGCTTTTTGCCATGTACCGGGACATCGATGACGAGGCTCTCTTTGCAAACCTGAAGTATTTCCTGGAGCGGATCATGCCGGTATGTAATGAATACGACATCAATATGGCCATCCATCCGGACGATCCGGCCTGGAGCGTCTTTGGGCTTCCGAGGATCATCATCAATAAAGAGAACCTGCTTCGCATGATGAAGATGGTGGACGATCCCCATAACGGCGTCACCTTCTGCTCCGGCTCCTATGGCACCAATCCGGACAATGACCTGCCGGATATGATCCGTGCCCTGAAGGGAAGGATCCATTTCGCCCATGTGAGAAACCTGAAATTCAACCGTCCCGGGGATTTCGAGGAGGCCGCGCATCTGTCCAGCGATGGGAGCTTCGATATGTATGAGATCATGAAGGCTTTATATGAAACGGGCTTTGACGGGCCCATCCGCCCGGATCATGGAAGGATGATCTGGGGAGAGAAGGCCATGCCGGGCTACGGCCTCTATGACAGGGCCCTGGGAGCAGCATATCTCAACGGGCTTTGGGAAGCCATCGTCAAATCAAATGCATAAAACCTGGGAGGGAAGATCATGCAGTTAAATGATGAAGGATTGAAAAACAGGAAATTCTGGGAAGACAGGGGATACCTCCTGCCGGAGTATGACCGGGAAGCCATGAAGAAGGAAACGAAGGAGCATCCCCGCTGGATCCATTTCGGAGCCGGCAATATCTTCCGTGCCTTCCATGCGGTGGCGGCCGGAAAGCTGCTTTCGTGCGGGGAGATGCGGTCCGGGATCACGGTGGTAGAGGGCTTTGACTATGAGATCATCGAAAAGATGTACCGCCCCCACGATGATCTGTCCATCCTTGTGACGCTGAAGTCTGACGGGGCTACGGAGAAAACCGTGGTGGGGAGCATCGGGGAATCCTGTATCCTGGATTCGGAAAATGAAGAGGAATACGCCAGGCTTAAGGAGATCTTCTCCTCCGCGACGCTTCAGCTTGCCACCTTTACCATCACCGAAAAGGGCTACAGCCTGGTGGACGGGAAGGGAGAGCTGCTGCCTGCGGTAAAGGAGGATTTTGAGAAGGGACCGGAAAAGCCCAAGAGCTATATCGGCAAGGTGGCTTCCCTTCTGTATGAACGATATAAGAACGGAGCGCGCTCCATCGCCATGGTGAGCACGGACAACTGCTCCCACAACGGAGACAAGCTGAAGGAAGCCATCCGCGCCTTTGCAAAGAAATGGCGGGAGAAGGGGTTTGCGGATCCGGGGTTTGAGATTTATCTCTTCCAGGAGGGCAAGGTGAGCTTCCCCTGGTCCATGATCGACAAGATCACCCCCAGGCCGGATCCGGCGGTAGAGGAGCTCCTGAAGAAGGATGAGATCGAGGGCCTTGAGAATGTGGTGACCTCCAAAAAGACCTGGGTCGCTCCCTTCGTGAATGCGGAGGAATGCGAATACCTGGTGATCGAGGATGATTTCCCGGCAGGAAGGCCCGATCTGGGGAAGGCAGGCTTCCTCTTTACGGACAGGGAGACCGTGGATAAGGTGGAGCGCATGAAGGTATGCACCTGCCTCAATCCGCTGCATACGGCGCTTGCCGTCTTCGGATGCCTTCTGGGCTATGAGAGGATCTCGGAGGAAATGAAGGATCCCCAGCTGAAAAGGATGGTGGAGCGCATCGGCTACGACGAAGGCCTGCCCGTGGTCACCGATCCGAAGGTGATCGATCCGAAGGAATTCATCGATACGGTGCTGAACGTGCGGATCCCCAATCCCTTCATGCCGGATACGCCCCAGAGGATCGCCACGGATACCTCCCAGAAGATCCCCATCCGCTATGGAGAGACCATCAAAAACTATATGGCTTCCGGAAGGAGCCTGGAGGAGCTGAAGCTGATCCCCCTGGTCTTTGCCGGCTGGGTCCGCTATCTTACGGGCATCAATGATGAAGGAGAGCCCTTTGAGCCAAGCCCGGATCCTTTGCTGGATACCGTGAAGGAATACGTGAAAGGAGTGACCCTGGATCTATCTGCGCAGGAGAAGGAAAAGGCCGCAAAAGCCATCGGACCGCTGCTCTCCGATCCCGCGATCTTTGGGGTAGACCTCGGAAAGACCGGTTTGTCGGAGAAGGTGAAGGGATATTATAAGGAGCTTCTTGACGGGAAAGGCGCGGTAAGACGCACCTTGGAAAAATATGTATGAAGGAGGCGGAGCATGGATTTAGGAATGAGGAAGGAAACAGAATGTGCCTTTGATGCGGTATCCCTGGGCGAGGTCATGCTGCGTCTGGATCCGGGAGAGGGAAGGATCCGGACCGCCAGACAGTTCAGGGTCTGGGAAGGCGGCGGAGAGTATAACGTCATAAGGGGCCTGAGGCGCTGCTTCGGCATGAAGACGGCTGTGCTTACGGCCTTTGCAGACAATGAGGTAGGGAAGCTCATGGAGGATCTGATCCTTCAGGGCGGAGTGGATACCTCCTTCATCAAGTGGATGAAGACCGACGGCATCGGCAGGATCTGCCGCAACGGGCTGAATTTCACGGAGAGGGGCTTTGGCATCCGGGGAGCGCTGGGCTGTTCAGACCGGGCAAATACCGCCATTTCCAAGGCGACCCCGGAGGATTTTTCCCTGGAAGGGCTTTTCGGAGAGCTGGGGGTGAGGTGGTTCCATACCGGAGGCATCTATGCCGCACTTTCGGAGCAGTCGGGCAAGACCGTGATCGAGGCCATCAAGACCGCAAAGAAATACGGCACCATCGTGTCCTATGACCTGAATTACCGCCCCTCCATGTGGAGCGCCATCGGCGGCATGGAAAAGGCCAGGGAGGTCAACCAGGAGATCGCCCAGTATGTGGACGTGATGATCGGAAATGAAGAGGACTTCACCGCCTGCCTTGGGCTTGAGGTGGAAGGCAACGATGAAAACCTGAAGAAGCTCAACCTCGAGGGATACAAGAAGATGATCGGGGAGGCCGTAAAGAAATGGCCGAATTTCAAGGTGGCGGCCACTACCTTAAGGGAGGTAAAGACCGCTACCGTCAATGACTGGAGCGCTCTGTGCTATGCCGATGGGCAGATCTACAAGGCGAAGGATTATAAAGACTTAGAGATCATGGACCGGGTGGGCGGAGGAGATTCCTTTGCATCCGGGCTGATCTACGGGCTGATGACCACGCAGGATCCAGAGCTTGCGGTAAATTACGGCGCGGCCCATGGAGCCCTGGCCATGACGACTCCGGGAGATACCACAATGGCAAGCAAGAAAGAGGTAGAGGCAGTGATGGGCGGCGCGGGAGCCAGGGTACAGAGGTGACCGTACCCCGCATCCGGCCGGTGAGAGCCAGATAAAAAATATGTGTTTACATAGGAGGAAAAGATGGATATCAGGTATTCGGTAAATCAGAGAGATGTGAAGCGTTATACGACAGAGGAGCTTCGGGATGAGTTTCTGATCACGGGGCTTTATGAGGCAGACCATGTGAAGGCCGTGTATTCCCATGTGGACCGGATGGTGACCTTCGGCTGCATGCCCGTGACAAAGGAAGTACCCCTGGATGACGGCATCGATGTATATGCCAATTTCGGCACCCATTTCATTTTGGAGCGAAGGGAGATCGGGATCTTCAATATCGGCGGCAAGGGCAGGATCCGGGTAGATGACAAGACCTACAGCCTGGATTATAAGGACTGCCTTTATATCACCATGGGAGCCAGGGAGGTCTTCTTTGCATCCGAGGATAAGGAAAAGCCGGCCAAATTCTACATGGTGAGCGCACCCGCCCATAAAGCCTATGAGACCAAGCTCCTGACCTTTGCGGATGCGGTGAAGCGTCCCTTAGGCAGCGTGGAGGAGTGTAACAAGCGGGTGATCAATCAGTTCATCCATCCGGCGGTATTGAAGACCTGCCAGCTCTGCATGGGAATGACGGTACTGGAGAGCGGGAGCGTATGGAATACCATGCCGCCCCATACCCATGAGAGAAGGATGGAGATCTATACCTATTTCGAGGTGCCGGAAAACCAGGTGGTCTTCCACTTCTGCGGAGAGCCTGGGCAGACCCGCCATATCGTCATGAAAAATGAGGAAGCGGTGATCTCTCCTTCCTGGTCCATCCATGCGGGAGCCGGTACCTCCAACTATACCTTCATCTGGGCCATGGGAGGAGAGAACCAGGAGTTTGACGACATGGACAACCTGAAGGCGACAGACCTGAAATAAACCACGATAGGAGGAGAAGAAATGGAAGATCTGTTTTCATTAGCCGGCAAGACAGCCTGGGTCACGGGAGCGGCCTATGGCATCGGATATGCCATCGCAAAGGCCTATGCACAAGCCGGGGCAAAGATCGTATTTAACTGCAGCCGGCAGGAGACGGTGGACAGGGGGCTTGAGGCCTATAAGAAGGACGGGATCGAAGCAAAGGGATATGTATGCGACGTGACGGATGAGGAGGCGGTGAAGAAGCTGCTCCATACCATTGAGGAAGAAGTGGGGCCGGTGGACATCCTGGTGAATAATGCGGGCATGATCCGCCGCATTCCCATGACGGAAATGGAGGCCTCTGAATTCCGGAGGGTGGTGGATGTGGACCTGATCGGACCCTTCATCGTATCGAAGGCCGTGATCCCCTCCATGATCGAACGGGGCGGTGGCAAGATCATCAACATCTGCTCCATGATGTCGGAACTTGGCCGGGAGACGGTGTCGGCCTATGCGTCGGCCAAGGGCGGCTTAAAGATGCTCACGAAGAATATCGCCTCCGAATACGGTGCATACAATATTCAGTGCAACGGCATCGGACCCGGATATATCGCCACGGAGCAGACCGCGCCCTTAAGGGAGAAGCAGCCGGATGGATCCAGGCATCCCTTCGACCGCTTCATCATTTCGAAGACCCCGGCAGAGCGCTGGGGGGATGCAGAGGATCTGATGGGACCGGCCATATTCCTGGCATCTAAGGCTTCGGATTTTGTGAACGGGCATATCCTTTATGTGGACGGGGGGATCCTGGCCTATATCGGAAAGCAGCCGTAAGCGGATGCAAAAGTGAACCATAGACAAGGTGATGGAAGGAGGATCGGATGAAAGATACATTGGAGGAATTAGCGGCCTTTGGGGTAGTGCCCGTGGTAGTGCTCAACCGGGAAGAGGATGCGGAAAGCCTGGCGGGAGCCCTGGTGAGGGGAGGGCTTAAGTGTGCAGAGGTCACCTTCCGGACAAAGGCCGCGGCAAGCGCCATCCGGATCATGACGGAAAAATTCCCGGAGATGCTGGTGGGGGCGGGCACCGTATTGAGCATCAGCCAGGTAGATGCCGCCGTAGCCGCAGGGGGAAAGTTTATCGTAAGCCCTGGTTTTGATCCGGAGGTGGTGGATTACTGCCTGGATAAAGGGATCCCGGTGCTGCCCGGGGTGGCGACGCCCACGGAAGCGGCCCAGGGCGTGAAAAGAAACCTCCGCATGCTGAAATTTTTCCCGGCGGAGCAGGCAGGCGGGCTGGCCATGATCAAGGCCATGGCGGCTCCTTTTACCACCCTCCGCTTCATTCCCACGGGAGGGATCAATGCAAATAACCTTCCGGATTATCTGGGATATGACCGGATCGCCGCCTGCGGGGGCAGCTGGATGGTGAAGAGCAGCCTTATCGACGCCGGGGATTTTGACGCTATCGAAAAGCTCACAAGGGAAGCCGTGGAGCTGGTGCATGAGATCAGGGAGGCAAAATAATGGTTGTGATCAATGAGACGAAGGAATATCAGGATCTGGGGGGCGGGGTAAGGCGCAAGGTCCTTGCCTACAGCAGCCAGATCATGAATGTGGAGCTGCGATTTGAAAAGGGGGCGAAGGGAGCCATGCATTCCCATCCCCACGAGCAGCTGGGCTATGTCATCGAAGGAAGCCTCGTATACCATGAAAAGGGGAGCGAAGACGTGACCCTCCATGCCGGGGATACCTACTATGTGGCTCCCAATGTGGAGCATGGCATCGACTGCCTGACGGACGTGAAGCTTTTGGATATTTTCACCCCCATGCGGGAAGACTTTGTATAATGGATATTTCACTGAATCAGCAGACTTACGAGCAGTTCAAAAGAGACATCATGACCTTCGCCTTTAAGCCGGGGGAGCTGGTATCTGCCCAGAAGGTGGCGGAGCATTACAATGTGAGCCGCACCCCGGCCAGGGAGGCTCTGGTCAGGCTCCAGGATGAAGGCATGGTGGATATCTATCCCCAGTCCAGGTCTGTGATCTCCCGGATCAAGACCGTCCGGATCCGCCAGGAGTGGTTTGTGCGCAGGAGCCTGGAGCTGGGAATGGTAGACCGCTTTTTTGACAATGTCAGCGAACATGATATGATGGAAATGCGTAAAGCCGCTCTTGAGATGGAAAAGCTGGGGATGGAGCCCAGGACCCATACCACTTCCTATGAATATATCTGCTGTGACGACCGCTTTCATGCGATCATGTACCGGGCCACGGGAGAGGGTCTGGCGGCCCGCATCATTGAAAATATGCTTCCCAATTACCGGCGGATGCGTATCCTGGTGGATTTCGAGGATGCCAATAAGGACAGGACCGTGAATGAGCACAAGCACCTGGTCACCCTGATCGAGCGCCGGGAAAAGGAAGCCTACCGGGAGTTCCTGACCATGCATCTGGGGCATATCCTTTCGGACGTGGAGGAGCTCAGGGCAGACTTTCCGGATATGTTTGAGAGCGAAAACGAGGATATATAGAGGGGAGCATGTCAGAGCATAAAAGACCCGTGGTGGGGGTCATGACCGGGCAGTTCGACGAGGACAATTCCATTAAATTCGCTTCTCTTATGGCAGAGGAATTTGCCGGGGAAGACATCGACCTCAGGTTTTATTTCGGCGCGGTATCTACCATTGCGCTGGAAAAGCATTCCATAGATGACATCGGATTCGGATGCCATCATTTTTCCATTTATTCTTACAGCAATTATGAAGCACCGGATGTGCTGGTGCTGGTCTTCGGCAGCATCAATGTGGGCCAGAAGCAGCCGATGGACATCCATCGCTTTTTGGAGCATCTGCCCAGGGTACCGGTCATCCTTCTGAAAGAGGATACCCCTATCCCGGAAAATCCCGGAAGCATCAGCGTGAATATCGATAATTACGGCAGCATGAAGGAATGCGTCCTTCACCTGATCCAAAACCACGGGAAGAAGAAGATCTGCTTCCTGTCAGGTCCAATTTCCCACTCCGACAGCCGCCTGAGGCTTGCGGCCTACCGGGATGCCCTTAAGGAAAATGGGATCCCCTATGATCCTTCCATGATTTATTACGGGGATTACCAGAGCCATGTGGATCACGTTGCAGAGCAGATGTTTCAGGATCATCCGGATATGGAGGCGGTGGTTTCGGCCAATGACGATATGGCTACCGCAGTATACCGCGTGGCAAAGCTTCACGGGAGGAAGCCGGGAGAGGATCTGGCGGTGACCGCCTTTGACGATATTCCTATTGCGGCATATATGGAGCCTCCCCTGACCACGGTGGTGCAGGATTATCAAATGATCGCCAGGACAGCGGCAGAAAAGATCCGGAATCTCTTAAAGGGCAGGCGGATCGAGACACAGCTGGTACCGGCAAGGTTTGTCTGCCGGAATTCCTGCGGCTGCCGGATGGGGGCAGGAAAGGCAGGAGAGATCACGGAAAGCCAGAGAGGACAGGAGCTCCTTATGGATAATTGGATGAGCGTAGGACAGGGCCAGATGCAGTCCCTGCTTTCCACGCTGGTCCTTCGCAATCTGCAGATGAGCGTCTCCAGCGAAAAAGAATTTTTCGGAAAGCTTGCGGCCCAGCTTTTCCACTTAAAGACCAGGAGCTCCTTTGTATGCCTTCTGCCCGAGCCGGTAGTCATGGAGGATGGACAGATGCTGGAAGCCCCGGAGCGGCTGAAGCTTTACATGCGGCAGGACGGGGAGAAGTGTGAAGCCTATGGCAGAGAGGATGCCCCGGATGTGGGCTTTGGGGAGATGAAAAAGCTGATCCACACGCCGGATCGGGGAGCCGTCCATATGACGGATTTTATCCTTTTTCATGGCAGGGCTCAATATGGCGTGCTTAGCGTGGAGATCAGCCTGAAGGATGCCATGTTTTATGAGATCCTTTCCCTGCAGATCGGAAGCGCCATCTTCTCCCTCAGGGTATCTTTAGAGGAGCAGGCCATGCACCAGGCCCTGGAGGAAAAGAATGAGATCCTGAAATATGCCGCAAGCCATGATGAGCTTACCGGCATATTGAACCGCACCGGAGTCATGAGCCGGATCGTGGACTTCATCCATGAAAAGGAAGGCGGAAGGGAAGGGAGCCTTTATCTTGTGATGGCTGATCTGGATCATCTGAAGCAGATCAATGACAATTTCGGCCATGCCGAAGGGGACAGCGCCATCCGCACGGCAACAAGGATCCTGCAGGAGGCCCTGCCGGAGGGAAGCCCTTTGGGCCGGTCCGGAGGGGATGAATACATGGCGGTCATGTTCTTGAGGGATGCCGGGGAGGTGGAGCTTATCGCAAAGAAGGTAAAGGATCTCTGCCGGGAATACAACGAAGGCTCCGGCAAGGGCTATTATGTGGATGTATCCGTAGGCTTCTGCAGATTGAAGGAAGGAGAGGTGGCAAGGGAGCTGAAAGCCGCCCTGAAGTCGGCAGACGATGCGCTTTATGAGGCAAAGAAACGCCGGCGGCCCTCCGTCTTAAGGTAAAGCATGTTTTATTTACAGACCCGGATTGCCTGTGGTAAACTATACCTTTGGAATCCGGGTTTTCTTCCGGTGGGGAAGGAGTACAGAGTTTAGCGGTTTATCTTAGGGCATAAATATGGACATTGAGGAAATCTACAGAGAATACGGAAGCAAGGTCAGGGCATATATCCGAAGCCGGGTCAATAATCCTCAGGATGCAGAGGATCTGCAGTCAGAGGTCTTTTTGAAGATCCAGAAGAAGGCGGCCGATTATGAAAAGGAAAAGGGGGCCGTATCCACCTGGATCTATACCATCGCCCACAATACGGTCATTGATTATTACCGCACCAGCCGTCTGACGGAATCCATCGACGAGGAAAGGGAGGGGGAGCTGATCCCTTCCCAGCTGATCGCTGAGGATGAGGTGGACCGGGAATTGCTTCAGAGAGAGACTCTGCGTGAGTTATCTGAAGCCATGGAGGAGCTTTCGGAGGAAGAAAGGCTGGTCATCGTCTATCATTATTATGACGGCATCACATTGCAGGACATTGCAGAAAAGACAGGGCTTTCCTACGGGCAGGTGAAGCTCCGGCATGGTTCTGCCCTGAAGGTGATGAAAAAGTTTTTTATGAAAAAAGCTGCCGGCGGAAGATTTACTTCGTATCAATGAGCAGAAGGCATTGGAATGATGGCTCGGAGATATAGGAGATGATGAGATGAAAGACAATACAGAAGCAAAACTGAAGGGATTGTTTGATTATCAAAGGTTTGAGCAGGAGCCGCACCTTCAGGGCATGATCGATGGGGTGAAGGCCATGGGCAGAGCAGTACCGCTTGATGATGAGGAGCTTACCTTTGCGGCAGGCGGGATTGAGGAAGTCGGGACAGGCGGATCCAATCCAAACTATCATTGGTGTGAGCGATGCAAGGCCTTCCGGGTTTTCAGGATCTGGTCGGGCGGGAGGGAAGCCTGCTCAAAGTGCAATTGGCAGCCCGGTGAGCCGGTATAATGGAGCGGCATTCAGCCGGGAAGGTACAGGCGGCAGAAGTTGATTTGGAGGATGAAATGATTGAAATGAACAGGATATCCGATGATGAGCTGGAGGCAGTATCCGGCGGAGCAAGGAAGGAGTACGGCGACGAAGAGCTGAAAAAATCCGGGGTCATCGTGGCATGGGAGAAGAGACAGAAGGTGTATAAGGTCAGGGTGTTCGGCCAGCTTAAGACCGTCGGCAAGGGCGTCGCCTTCAGCATCGCAGACTGCTATGCCCTTTCCGGAGGGATGCAGCTTTCTGACCAGCAGCTTTCGGATCTCATTACACAGAGCTGATCTCTCCTTAACGGAGGTGGCCGGATCATCCGCTTATGCGTCAAAGCGAGGGTATTGAGCTGGTTTTCCCCTTAAAAAGAACCGGCGACGGGAATCTGTTTGATAATGACAGATTCCCGTTTCTTTGTTATAATGAAATTTACGGGGATGGGGGACGTGTCCATGAGTGACTGGATCACAGTGGTTGACGATGATACATCAAACCTGAGGATGGCAAGCCATATCCTGAGCGGGGAGCGGCTCAGGGTCAGCTGTCTGCGTTCCGGGGAGGAGCTGCTGAAATTTTTGGAAAGCAACCGTCCGGATCTGATCCTGCTTGACATTCATATGCCGGGATTGAGCGGATTTGAGACCTTAGAGAGGATAAGGGCTGAGAAGGAATTAAGCGATATTCCGGTAATTTTCCTTACTGCAGACGATGATACGGATACCGAGACAAAAGGACTCTCCGTGGGAGCGATGGATTTTGTAAAAAAACCCTTCGTTCCGGAGGTCCTTTTGCTGCGTGTAAGGCATACCATCGACCTGATCCGCCTGCAGGGAGACCTTTCCCGGGAGGTGGAGCAGAAGACCAGCGAGCTTCTGCAGGAGCATGAAAAGAATGAGAGAATGTCCCTGCAGATCGTTCTTGCCCTGGCCAGTGCCATCGACGCGAAGGATACCTATACCAACGGCCATTCCTCCAGGGTGGCGGATTATTCAAAGATGCTGGCCAGAAAGGCAGGCTATGGAGAAAAGGAGCTGGAGGAGATCTATATCATGGGGCTGCTCCATGACGTGGGAAAGATCGGGATCCCGGATGTGATCATCAATAAGCCCGCCAGGCTTACCGAGGAGGAATATGACGTGATCAAGAACCATCCCGTCATGGGAGCCAGGATCCTGAAGAATATCACGGAATTTCCCAAGCTGGTGACGGGTGCCCGGTGGCATCATGAGCGCTACGACGGCATGGGCTATCCGGATGGGCTGAAGGGAGAGGACATCCCGATCGAAGCCAGGATCATTGCCGTGGCGGATGCTTACGATGCCATGACTTCAAGAAGGAGCTATCGCGACATCCTGCCCCAGGCCCAGGTCCGAAATGAGATCCTGACGGGAAAGGCGTCGCAGTTTGACCCATACTTTGCCGATCTCATGCTGACCATGATCGACGCAGATCCAGATTATCTGATGAGGGAGAGATAAGTGGGAGAGGAGATCAGACAGAGGGAAAGACAGAAGATATCACATCTTGTCATCCTGGTGAGCTATACCATCCTCACATTGGCTTTGACATGCGAGACCGTGCTTCTGGGCTGGGAATACTGGATGATTCCCATCCTGTTTTTCTTTTTAGGGGGATCCTGGGTGCTGCATGTCCTGCAGATCCTTCCGGAGCGGAGCCGGATGTGGATCTATGTCTGGCTCATGATGTGCGTGTTCTTCTTCTACGGCATCCACGAAACCAGTATTTTTGACCTGGCGCCCCTCATGTGCGTCGTGATCATGATCTATTCCATGACGGGAGCCCCCGGGCCGGTCATCGTGGGCATGTTCACTTATTTCCTGACCATGATCTATGATTTTACCTTTGAGATCATCCGGGGGTACCGGCCGGATTCCCTTGTCATCTCCAGGACGATGCTTCATTTCATGCTGGTCATCATGGCGGGATATCTGGCCCGGTTCATGATCCTGAGGCAGAGGAACGACCGGAAAAAATACGAGGAACGGATCGGGGAGCTGGAAAGCATCAACCAGAGGACGGAGGATTTCCTGGCCAATGTATCCCATGAGCTGCGCACCCCCATTAACGTGGTAACCGGCATTACCGGGGTCATGCTGAAGAGGGAGAGGAATGCAGAGAACAGGGAGCAGCTATCTTCGGTAAGGGATGCGGGGCGGAGGCTTTATGAGACCATAGAAGATATCCTGGACTATACCGAGATCGATACGGGACGGGTCACGGTCTCTGCTGAGCCATACCTGATGGATTCCATCATCAATGACCTGATCACGGAAAACCGGCAGTTCATGATAGACGGAGACTGTGAGGCGATCTTTGATGTGGCGCCGGAGATCCCGGCCCAGCTTATAGGAGACGGCGTCAAGATAAAAAAGATCCTGCGGCATCTTCTGACCAATGCCGTGAAATTCAGCCGGGGAGGGGGAGTCTATGTCCGGGTCACCGCATTGAAAAAAAACTACGGCGTGAACCTCTGCCTCCTTGTGGAGGATACCGGCATCGGGATGAGCAGGGAGGAAACGGAGCGGATCACGGAAAGCTTTTATCAGGCAGACTCCGGGAGGAACCGGGCGGCGGGCGGCCTAGGCCTGGGGCTTTCCATTGTAAACGGACTGACCCGGGCCATGGACGGCTTCATCCAGATCGAAAGCCAGAAGGGGAAGGGGACGTCCATCCGGCTCAGCATCCCCCAGGGCGTGGCAGATGATTCTCCCTGCATGTCCGTGGCAGACAAAGAGCACCTATGCCTGGCCTGTTACTTAAGGCCGGAAAAATACGAGATACCGGAGATACGGGATTATTATAATGCCCTGATCGCCAATCTGGTGAACGGCCTGGGGGTGTCCCTCCATAGGGTGAACAGCCAGGAAGACTTAGAAAAGCTTATGGAGGTATACCAGATCACCCATATTTTCATCGGCAGGGAGGAATATGAGGGAAATACCACCTGGTTTGAGACCCTGGATGAAAGCATTTCCGTAGTGGTGGTGGCAAATGACGGCTTCGTGCCGCGCAACCGGACCAGGGTGAGGGTGCTGAGGAAGCCCTTCTGCGGCGTGCCGATCGCCATGATCCTGAATGCAGATTCTGACCTGTCCGAATTTGACCTATCCTCTGAAAAACAGATGTACTGCCCGGGAGTCCGTGCCCTTGTGGTCGATGACGAGACCATGAACCTTATGGTGGCGGAGGGGGTATTCCGGGATTATGGCATGACTGTGCGCACGGCATTAAGCGGGGAGGAGGCATTACGGGTCTGCGCTGAGGAAGAATTTGATGTCATCTTCATGGACCACATGATGCCCGGCATGGATGGGGTAGAGACCATGAAGCAGCTTCGCAGGCAGCGTAAGAGCGGGGAGAGGAGGCGGATCATCATCGCCCTCACAGCCAATGCCGTGAGCGGAGCCAGGGAAATGTTTCTTTCGGAGGGCTTTGACGGCTTTATTCCCAAGCCCATCGAGCTGATGGAGCTGGAGCGTGTGTTAAAGAGGCTCCTTCCGGAGGAAATGATCCAATATGCCGAGCAGGATAAGAGCGCAAGGGAGGAAAAGGACGAGGTCTTAAAGGCCTTGGATGCCTATGGGATCAATACCAGGGAGGGCATCGGATATTGTCGGAATGACCGGGCCTTTTACCGGGAGCTTCTGCTTCGCTTTGCGAAGGACATGGAGGCGAAGAAGAAGGAGATCGAGGACTGCTATGACAAAGGAGACTGGGAGGGCTACCGGATCCGCGTCCATGCCTTGAAAAGTACAGCAAAGATGATCGGGGCGGACCGGCTTTCCGAGCTGGCCAGGAAGGCGGAGGATGCCTCCCGGACAAAGGACATTCCATACCTGAAAAGCCATGGCGGGGAGCTTATGGAGATCTATGAGGATGCGGCCTTCGGCATCGAAGGGGTCATGTCGAATTCCATGGAGGAAGCCAGGGATGCGGGTACGGAGATCGCCATGCCGGATTATCTGAAGAGGCTCAGGGAGCTGAAGGAAAGGCTGGATACCTTTGAGGCCGAGAGGGCGGAGGAACTGCTGAATGAGATGGCCGGATTTCGGTATGAAGGGAAGCCTCTTTCGGAATCCCTGGGGGAAATCTCCGTGCTGGTAGGCGATTTTGCCCTGGCGGAGGCATCGGAAAAGACAGGGGAGCTTATCGGCTCCATACAGGGAGGGCACGGGTCATGAGCAGGAAAAAATGGCTGGAAGTGCTGGAGGATCACAGCCTCAGCCTTCAGGAAAGGATGTTCCGGCTGCTCTCCGGCATCGCCATCGCGGCATTGAGCGTCCTGGTGGTCATGGGGCTCTGCCTGAGCGAATCCCTGGTCTACAATATCATGCTGATCCTTTCCCTTGCCCTATGCATCCTGATCAGCGGCTATGCCGTCCGCACCGGGAAGATCCAGCTTTGTGCCAATATCCAGTCCTTCCTCATCATATTCATCCTGATCCCGGTCACGTTCTTTACGGGAGGCGGCATCCGGAGCGGAGCGCCTCTCTGGTTTGTGTTTGCCTTCGTATACGTGAGCGTGGTGGTATACGGCAGGACCCGGTATGTATTCATCATCCTCGCGAGCCTCATGGCGGTGCTGGAGTATGTGGTTTCTTATCTGTATCCGGAATTTGTGACGGAGCACTCGGATGAGGTGTCATACTTAAGCTCCCTGATCGCTGTCCTGGTGGTGGGATCCTTATTCTGCCTGCTTTTCATCTTTGAGTCCAAGATCTACGAGTCGGAAAACAGGCTGGCACAGCAGCAAAAAAAAGAGATCGTGGAGCTGAACGAGGCGCAGAACCGCTTCTTTTCCAGCATGAGCCATGAGATCCGGACGCCCATCAATACCATCATCGGGCTGGATGAGATGATCCTAAGGGAGGAGATCTCGGAGGAGGCCGCCGCAGACGCCCAGGATATCCAGAACGCCAGCAAGATGCTGCTGGCCCTTATCAATGATGTACTGGACATGTCCAAGATCGAATCCGGAAAGATGGAGGTGGTCTACGCCGCATACAGCGTGGGAGAAATGCTTTCGGATATTGTCAACATGATCTGGTCCAGGGCGAAGGAAAAAGGACTTGATTTTCATGTGGAGGTGGATCCTGCCATGCCGTCGGAGCTCATGGGGGATGAGGTGCGGCTGAAGCAGGTCATGATCAACCTCTTGACGAATGCCGTGAAATATACAAAAGAAGGATCCGTGACCTTTTCCATCCAGTGCAGGAAGCTCTCGGCCAGCCGGGTCGTGGTGACCTATACCATCCGCGACACCGGCATGGGCATCCGGAAGGAAAATATCCCATATCTCTTCAGTGCCTTCAAGAGGGTGGATGAGGAAAAAAACCGCTTCATCGAGGGTACGGGCTTAGGCCTTTCCATCGTCAAGGAGTTTGTAGACCTTATGGGCGGGACCATTACCGTAGACAGCGTATATACCAAGGGCTCCACATTTGCGGTGGAGCTGGAGCAGGATGTGGCGGATGAGAATGTGCTCGGGGATATCAATTTCGAGCTGCGCCATACCATGAATACCAGGGAGCATTACAGGCAGACCTTTGAAGCCCCGGATGCCAGGATCCTGATCGTGGACGACAATGAGGCGAACCTCATGGTAGAGGAAAAGCTTTTACGGGACACCCGGGTGCGGATCGATACGGTGCTGAGCGGGGAGGAAGCCTTGAAAAAAACCGTACAGACCCAGTATCACGTGATCCTTATGGACCATCTGATGCCCGGGATGGATGGGATCACCTGCCTCCATCAGATCCGGGCGCAGACCGGAGGCATGAATAAGAAGACCCCCGTGGTGATCCTGACAGCCAATGCCGGAAGCGACAACCGTGCCCAGTATGAGAGGGAGGGCTTTGAAGGATATCTCCTGAAGCCTGTCCGGGGAGCGGAGCTGGAGGCTGAGCTGGTCAGGCGGCTTCCCAAGGAGATGGTGAAGCTTACCAGCGCCTCGGAGGTGGTGGAGGAGATCCAGACAGCGGGCAGCAGGTCCATGAAGCGCAGACATGTCCTGATCACCACGGACAGCGTATGCGATCTGCCCCGGGAGATCCAGGAGCAGGGAGGCATCGAGGTATTGCCCTACCGGATCCGGACAGACAAGGGAGAGTTTCTGGATGGGATCGAGACGGAGACCGGCGGCATCCTGGCCTATATGGCAGATGGAAAAAGAAGTGTCGTGTCCATGGCTCCTGAGGTGAGGGATTATGAGGTGTTTTTTGCCGACTGCCTTCTTCAGGCCAGGCATATCATCCACATTTCCATGGCAAAGAAGGAGAGCAAGGGGTATTTCAATGCTCTTGAGGCCGCCAAGTCCTTCAGCAACGTTACCGTGGTGGATTCCGGGCATCTTTCCAGCGGGCTGGGACTTTTGGTCATGGAGGCGAGGAGGCTTTCAGAGAAGGACGTGCCGGTGGAGGAGATCGTATCCGGGATCGATGAAGCCGCGGAACGGATCCATACCTGCTTCATGGTCAGCGACACGGAATATCTGGCCCGCTCCGGCAGGGTCAGCCAGTTTGTGGATAATCTCTGCAGGGCATTCATGCTGCATCCTTCCATCGCAATGGATAAAAGCAGGATGAAGCCGGGGAATTTTACCTTTGGAACCCTGGAAAGAGCCAGGAGCCGTTTTATCCGCTATATCTTTGCCGACATAGACAGCATGGATAAGAGCTGCCTGTTTCTGATCCATTCGGGCATGAGCCTGGCGGAGCTGAAGGAGATCGAGGAGCAGATCCGGCAGAGGGCTTTGTTTGACCGGATCATCATCCAGCAGGCCGGCCCCGCCATTTCGGCAAACAGCGGTCCCGGAGCCTTTGGATTTGCATATATGAAAAGGAGAGCAGTATGAGTGAATCGATATTTCGGGAAAAGAGCATAGAGAGGGTATCCTCTCCGGAGCAGCTGAATGACTATATCCATGTATCCGGCCCGAGCGTGTGGCTTGTCATGGCGGCCATGATCATTGTCCTTCTGGGGGTTCTCATCTGGAGCATTTTTGGCACGGTGGAAATGAATACGGCAGAAGGGAAGGCAGAGACAGTCCACCCGATTTCTTTTGTGATCAATTGATATGAAAAAAGCGGAAAAAGGAAGGGTAAAAGTGCCGGTGATCATGCAGATGGAAGCCCTGGAATGCGGGGCGGCCTGTCTGACCATGATCCTGGCGTATTATGATAAATGGATCCCCTTAGAGCAGGTAAGGAAGGACTGTGGCGTATCAAGGGACGGCTCCAATGCCAAAAACGTACTGAAGGCCGCCAGGGAGTATGGGCTTTCCGCCACGGGTTATAAAATCGAGCCCGAGGCACTTAGGGAAGAGGGGGAGTTTCCCTGTATCGTTCATTGGGAATTCAATCATTTCATTGTACTGGACGGCTTCAAGGGGGATAAGGTCTATGTGAACGATCCTGCCCGGGGAGCCCTGACCATGTCCATGGAGCAGTTTGATGCCGGCTTCACCGGAATCTGCCTCATGTTTTCTCCCGGGGAGAATTTTGAGCCGGGAGGAAAGCCGAAGAGCATCCTGGGCTTTGCCAGAAAAAGGCTTTCCGGTGCCGGGACGGCTGTGGCTTTTGTCGTCCTGACGACCTTGATCACTTCCCTGGCAGCCATCATCAATTCAGGATTATCCAGGGTCTTCATCGACCAGCTTCTGACCGGCCTCAACCGGAACTGGCTCATGCCCTTCATTGTGGGACTGGGCATCCTTTCCCTGGTCCAGATCGTGGCCGCATGGATGCAGGCGATCTATTCCCTGAGGATCAACGGCAAGCTTGCCGTGGTGGGCAATACCTCCTATATGTGGAAGGTCCTCAGGCTTCCCATGGAATTTTTCACCCAGAGGATGGCGGGGGATATCCAGCAGAGGCAGATCACGAATGCCTCCATTGCCAGCAGCCTGGTGGATACCATCGCTCCGCTGGCTCTGCAGACCTTTATGATGGTATTTTACCTGGTGGTCATGATCCGGTACTCCCCGCTCCTGACGGCGGTGGGCCTGGGGGCCGTGCTGGGGAATGTGTGGATATCCCGTGTCATTTCCTCCAAACGGGTCAATATCACCCGGGTCATGATGCGGGATGCAGGGAAGCTTGCCGGCACTACGGTATCCGGCATCGAAATGATCGAGACCATCAAGGCCAGCGGCGCGGAAAACGGATTTTTTGAAAAATGGTCCGGATATCAGGCGAGCGTAAATACCCAGCAGGTCAGGTTCCTGAAGCTGAACGCTTACCTGGGGCTGATCCCTCAGATCCTGACCTCCTTAGCGGATGTGGCTGTGCTGATCATCGGGGTGGGGCTTTGCATGAGGCATCATTTTACCACCGGCATGATCATGGCTTTCCAGGGATATATGACTTCCTTCATGGCTCCCGCCCAGTCTCTCATCAGCGCCGGCCAGATCATACAGGAAATGCGCACGGAGATGGAGCGCATCGAGGATGTCATGGAATACCCGGAGGATGAGAACAGCAAAAACGAAAGAGAATTATCCGAGGAAGGAAATTACGACAAGCTGGCCGGCCGGATCTCCATGAGGAATGTGACCTTTGGCTATTCCAGGCTGTCTCCTCCCCTGATCGAGAATTTCTGTCTGGAGCTTGAGCCCGGACGGAAGGTGGCTTTTGTGGGCGCCTCCGGCTGCGGTAAATCCACCTTAAGCAAGCTGATCTCCGGGCTGTATCAGCCTTGGAGCGGGGAGATCCTCTTTGACGGAAAGCCCATACAGGACATAGACCGCAGCGTTTTCACCGGATCTGTGGCCGTGGTGGATCAGGATATCATCCTTTTTGAGGATACCATCGCCAACAATATCAAGATGTGGGACAACTCCATCGAGGATTTTGAAATGATCATGGCCGCCAGGGATGCCCAGCTCCATGAGGACGTGATGATGAGGGAGGGCGGTTACCAGTATAAGATCACAGAAGGCGGGAAGGATTTTTCCGGAGGCCAGAGGCAGAGGCTGGAGATCGCCAGGGTGCTGGCACAGGATCCTACCGTCATCATCATGGACGAGGCCACCAGCGCATTGGATGCCAAGACAGAGTATGAGGTGGTGAAATCCATCGAAAACCGCGGGATATCCTGTATCGTCGTCGCCCACCGGCTGTCCACCATCCGGGATTGTGACGAGATCATCGTCATGGATAAGGGCAAGGTCATAGAGCGGGGGACCCATGAAGAGCTGATGAAGGCCGGGGGATATTATACCACCCTGGTCACGGCGGAATAGGGGACGGAATGGGCTGGTTTGATGAACAGATAAAATTGAGGAAGCAGGCAGACCGCGAGATATTTGAGGATTCTTTCCTGGAGATCGCGGGTGCCGTCATGGGAAAGAAGCTTTCCGCCGCATTGAATGACAGGACAAAGCAGGCAAAGGATGCCATCGATGAGATCCTGAAGTATTATCATGTGAAATCCCAGGAGATCCCTGACGGCATGGAGGATATCAATGACGTGCTGGAGTTTCTCTTAAGGCCCTACGGCATCATGCGGCGGAGCGTGGATCTGGATCCGGGATGGGAAAAGGATGCGGCCTTCGCCATGATGGGCACAAGGACGGATGACGGGAGCGTGGTAGCTCTGATCCCGGATCCGATCTATGGCTATACCTTTTACGATTCGGCTTCGGGAAAGCGCTTAAGGGTCACAAAGCAGAATGAGGGCATGATCGACCGGGAAGCGCTGGCCTTCTATAAGCCCTTCCCCATGAAGAAGATCGGGGTCCCGGGCCTTTTGAAATATATCTGGGAGAATATTTCCGTTTCCGACGTGGTCTTCTTTGTCCTGATCCTTGCCATCGTCACCCTGGTGGGGACGCTGCTGCCGAGGATCAATAAGCTGCTCTTTTCTGTGGTGGTGAAATCAGAGAGCATGCAGGTGCTCTTTGCGGTGGCATCCTATCTGATCTGCGTCATCATCGGTACCCAGCTCTTTACCGCGGCCAAGAACCTTTTGATGACAAAGATTACCACAAAGCTGGATGTTTCGGTGGAGGCCGCCACGATGATGCGGATCCTGTCCCTGCCGGCCAGCTTCTTTAAGGACTATGGCTCCGGAGAGCTCTCCAGCAGGTCCCAGCATATCAAATCCCTGGTGCAGCAGATCCTGGATATGGGCTTTACTACGGGGCTTACTTCTGTATTTTCCCTGATATACATCGGCCAGATCTTTGTATTTGCCCCGGCCCTGGTGGTCCCCTCCGTGATCATCACTCTGATCACGGTAGCCGTTTCCATCATCAGTGCCTTGATGCAGATGGGGATATCGAGAAGGCTGATGGAGATCGAATCTAAGGAGCAGGGCATGGGTTATGCGCTGATCTCCGGGATCCAGAAGATCAAGCTTGCCGGAGCGGAAAAAAGAGCCTTTGCCAGATGGGGACGGCTTTATTCCAGGGAAGCGGAGCTCCTCTACAGCCCGCCGCTTTTCATCAAGATCAACAGCGTGATCACCACAGCGGTATCCCTGATCGGTACCCTGGTGCTTTACTATGTGGCCGTGGTAAACGGCGTGCAGGTGGCGGATTATTTTGCCTTTAATTCGGCCTATGGCATGGTAAGCGCCGCCTTTCTTTCCCTGGCCGGGGTGGCCCTGGAGCTTGCCCAGATCAAGCCTACCCTGGAAATGGCAAAACCCATCCTGGAGGCTGTGCCGGAGATCGCAGAAGACAAGCAGGTGGTGGAAAAGCTTTCCGGAGGCATAGAGCTTAGCAATATCACCTTCCGGTATAAGGAAAATATGCCGCCGGTGCTCAATAACCTGTCATTGAAGATCAGGCCGGGGCAGTATGTGGCCATCGTGGGCAAGACCGGCTGCGGAAAATCCACTTTGATGCGGATCATGCTTGGATTTGAGACCCCCCAGAAGGGAGCGGTCTATTACGATGGGAAGGATCTGTCCCGGATCGACCTCAAATCCCTCAGGAGGAAGATCGGCACGGTAATACAGAACGGTAAGCTTTTCAACGGGGATATATTTTCCAATATCGTGATCTCCGCCCCCTGGCTGACATTGGATGATGCCTGGGAAGCCGCGGAGATGGCCGGCATGGCAGAGGACATCCGGGACATGCCCATGGGGATGTTTACCATGATATCCGAGGGGCAGGGCGGGATATCCGGAGGGCAGAAGCAGAGGCTCATGATCGCCAGGGCAGTGGCGCCCAAGCCCAGGATATTGATGTTTGATGAAGCCACCAGCGCCCTGGATAATCTGACCCAGAAAAAGGTGTCGGATTCCCTGGATGCCCTGAAATGCACCAGGATCGTGATCGCGCACCGGCTTTCCACCATCCGCAACTGCAACCGGATCATTGTCATGGACGGGGGAAGGATCATCGAGGATGGCACCTATGATGAGCTGATCGCAAAGAATGGCTTTTTTGCGGAGCTGGTCAAGAGACAGAGGATCGATCAAGAGGGACCGGAGAAGGATGCCGGGAAACAGGAATAAAGAAATCAAGGAAAGGGATAGGGGAAAATGAAAGCATTGAAAAGAAGCGTGAAGGCAAGGCTGATCACGGTCAGCATTTTGGTCGCGGCCCTGCCGCTGCTGTGCTCGATCATCATCAGCTATGTGGGTACCATGAACCGTTCTCTTGCCCAGGCCGAGGAAGTGAACGGCATGCAGGCTCAGATCATTGAGGATGACCTTCTGGATATCCTGAACCAGCAGATGAGAGCGATCCAGACTGCGGGGCAGAGCCCCTATTCGGCCGAATTCCTGATGGCAGAGGAAGGCGGGAGGGATATGGACGGGATGCTCCGGTTCCTTCTCGATATCGATGCCCAGTTTAATGATGGAAACAGCACGGTCATCACGGGAGCGGACGGGATGCAGCTGGTCCGCACGGTGGGGAAGCCTGTGGATGTGGCAGACCGGGAATACTTCCGGCAGGGGATCAGCGGCAGCCTCTATATCTCGGAGGTGATCGTAAGCAAGTCCACCGGAAGCAGGATCGTCACCCTGGCCGTCCCGGTGGTGGGGCCGGAGGGAAATCCCATAGGCATCATCCAAAGGAATTACGATCTTTCCGCCATCCATGCCTTTGCCGAGGCGGAGGCGGATGAGGACAGGGAGATCTTTATCCTGGACCGGGAGGGCGGCCTGGTGGCACATTCCGGCCATGAGATCGCCCCGGACGAGGATACGGATTTAAGCGGCAGGGATTTTTTTCTCCGGACGAAGGATATGGACAGCGGAACCCTCGTGATGGCGGTGGATGGGGACAAGAGGATCCTTTCCTGCAAAAGGGAGCCGGCTACCGGATGGATCATTTACTGCTCCGAGGATTATGATTCGGTGATGACAAATGCCCTGAAGCAGGCCATGGGCCTTGTGATCGTGGGGCTTATCATCATCATTGCCGTGGCCGTGGCGGCTGTATTTCTGTCCGGTACCTTCACGGATCCGGTGCTGGTCGTGAATCATTCCCTGGGGATGCTGGCTCAGGGGCATTTTGAAAAGATCGAAAAATATACGGATAAAGAGGATGAATACGGGCAGATGGTCAATGAGACCAATGCCGTGATCGACAGGCTCGAGGCCATCGTGCGGGACATCAAGGATTCTGCACAGACGCTGGGGCACTCCTCCACAGAGCTTGCGGATACGGCAGGCCAGATCTCACGGACAGCGGATGATGTATCGGATGCCATCCAGGAGATCGCAAAGGGAGCCACGGAGCAGGCGGATTCCATCCAGCAGGCCACGGAAAACGTGGGAGCCATCGACATGGCGGTTCAGAGCGTGAATGACAATACCAATATCCTTTCCAGCACGGCAGAGGACATGGACGAAAGCAGCAAGTCCTCTGCAAGGGAGATGGAAAAGCTGCAGGAGAGCTTCCGGCTGATGATCTCCAGCGTGGAAGAGATCGCGAAACGGATCCATTCCACCGGGGAGGCAGTGGATCACATCAATGACAAGGTGGATTCCATCTCCTCCATCGCATCCCAGACAAACCTGCTGGCATTGAATGCTTCCATCGAGGCGGCCAGGGCCGGGGAAAACGGCAGGGGCTTTGCCGTGGTGGCCGAGGAGATCGGAAAGCTTGCCGATGATTCTGCAGGTATGGCAAAGGATATCCGGGAGGAAATGGACAAGCTGCTTACAGAGTCCCAGAGCGCGGTAAAGACGGCGGAGTCGGTGCGGCAGACCGGGACTGAGGTACAGGGGGTATTGGAGCAGACCGCCCAGAGCATCCGTTCCCTGACCCATGATATCGAGATCACGGTAGACGGGGTGACGGCCATCGAAAACGATGCCCAGACCTGCCAGGATTCCAAGACCGTGGTGGTGGATGCCATGGCTTCTCTTTCCGCCATATCCGAGGAGAATGCAGCAGCCTCCGAGGAGACCTCTGCCTCCATGCAGGAGCTCAATGCCACGGTCAATGTGCTGGCGGCTTCGGCAGATGAGCTGAAAAGCCTGGCAGAAAGGCTAACCGATGAGGTAGGCTTCTTTCGGTGATCCCTTTTGTTATGATCTGCCTGGCCTGAATCTGGCAGGGATCAAGGCTTTGCAATGAAGCATTTCCCTGCAAATTCCTTTGTCACGGGGAAACATCACTGATCAGAAAGGAAAGCCATGAATCAAAGGAACAATGAAAAATTCATTGTCTTTGTCGCCACGCTGGGTTCGGTAGGGCTGATCCTGGAAAACATGCTGATGGGATGGGAATTCTGGGTTCCGCCAGTGGTATTGATCGGGACGGTCTATCTCTGGGTCATCCATCTGTCGGAACGGATCGATGAGAGGATCCGGAGAGGCTTTTATTTTGCTTTTGCGTCACTTCTTCTTTTTTATCACAGCGTACATAAGACGAGTTTCTTTGACATTGCGCTGTCGGCCATCCTGGTAATGACGATCTACTCCCTGCTTAACAGCGTTTATATGATGCATGCCGTTCTGCTTGAATTTTTTGCCCTTCTGTTCATCCATTTCATCAATCTTCCGGGAGGAGAGGCGCTTTCATATGACAGGCTCACCGTTTCCCGGATCCTGCTCCATATCGCCATCGTGCTCCTGATCTATTATTTCTGTGTCAGATCCATCGGGGACAGGCTGGATGATGAGGAAGAAAACCGGATCAAGGACGAACGGATCGCAAGAAATGATTCCAGCATGGAGGATTTCCTGACCAATATTTCCCATGAGCTGAGGACGCCGGTCAATGTCGTAAACGGCATGTCCGATCTGCTGATCAAAAAAGGCGTGGGATATGAAGCGGATTCCATCAAAAGCGCGGGAGTGCGGCTTGCCTGGCAGATCGAGGATATCCAGGATTATACCGAATGCAAGAGAAATAAGGTATTCCTGGAGGAAGATAATTACATGAGCACCTCCCTGATCAATGATGTGGTCACGAGCTTCCGGTCGAATGAGAATGCCCAAGGCCTGGAGCTGGTGGTGGATCTGGATCCGAGAGTTCCTGCCATGCTTAAGGGCGATATCAAAAAGCTCCATAAGATATTCCGGCATCTGCTGGAAAATGCCGTGAAATTCACGAAGGCCGGCGGGATCTACGTGAGATTGTTCACGGAGAAAATGGATTATGGGGTGAACCTGAGCATCGAGATGACGGATACGGGGATCGGCATGGAAAAGAAAGCACTGCAGGTCCTTACCGAAGGGATGTATCAGGAAAATAAAAAGAGGAACCGCAGCTCCGGCGGCATCGGACTGGGCCTTTATATCGTATATGGGTTTGCCCACTCGATGGGAGGCTTCGTCAAGATCGAAAGCGAGAAGAGAAACGGTACCATGATCCGGGTCACCGTGCCGCAAAAGGTGGTGGATGAAACACCCTGCCTGACCCTGGCGGATTCCTTTGAGGGAGTGGTCTTATTCCATGTCAAGCCGGATAAGTACAAGGTACCGAAGCTGCGTGATTTCTACCGCGGCATGGCTTCAAATCTTGCATCGGGGGTCCATGTTCCCCTGTATGCCGCCGAGACGGTTTATGAGGTAGAGCGGCTGAAAGAGAAAATGAATGTCACCCATATCTTCATGGGGGAGGAAGAATATGAGGAGAACCGGGGATATTTCGAGGAATTGGCCAAAGAGGATATTGTGGTCGCCGTATCGGCAGGCGCAGACCTCAAGATTTCCGAAAACAGCAGAGTCTGTCTGATGCCCAAGCCGCTTTACGCCTATCCGGTCATCAAGATCCTGAATGAAGGCAGATATGAACAGGAAACGGACGATCACGAGAAAAAGGAACGGCCGTCATTCCATGGCATAAGATCCCTCGTCGTGGATGACGAGCCCATGAATCTTATCGTGGCGACCTCTCTTTTCAGGGATTACGGAATGCTCGTGGATACGGCGGGAAGCGGAAGGGAAGCCATCCGCAAATGCAGGGATAATGCATATGACCTGGTCTTTATGGATCATATGATGCCGGAGATGGACGGCGTGGAAGCCATGAAGCAGATCCATTCCCAGTCGGAAGAGCTGAATCAGGAGCTTCCGGTGATCGCGCTTACGGCGAATGCGGTATCGGGAGCCAGGGAAATGTTTATCCGGGAGGGCTTTGAGGGTTTTATCGCCAAGCCTATCAACCGGTCGGATTTTGAAAGAGTGGTGCAGAGAGTGCTTCAGGGAAAGGGGGTGGAGGCATAATGAATCTGACCGAATGGATCAAATCTGCAATCCATGCCGTGAAGGATCCCGAGAGGGATTTCTCTGAACGGATCTTTCTGATCCTTTCCCTGGCATCCGAGGCGGCCATGATCATCGCCCTGATCGGGGATCTGTGCATAAAGGAGAACCCATTTGAGATCGCGGTGATCACAGGAACCCTGATCGTTGTGCCCATCATCTCCCTGCTGGGCCTGCATTTCGATAAGCTGAAGATCGCCATCCGGACCACCGTGATCTGCCTGGTATTCATCATCCTTCCTGCGTTGTTTTTCTTTGGCGGAGGCGTGAAGGGCGGAGGCGTGATCTGGATCATCTATGCGTTTATCTATGTGGGACTGCTTCTCCGGGGCACCTGGCGCAATGTGATGTTTTCCTGCATTGCGGTTTTTGCCATGATATGCTATTTCATCAATTACTATTATCCCTGGCTGGTATACCGGCATTCGATAAGCAAGTTCTATGTGGATAACCTGATCTCCCTTATCCTGGTGGGCGTCCTCTCTTATATCATGACCTGGTCCCAGGGCCAGCTTTTTAAGGATGAAAATGAGCGGGCAAAGAAGGCGGCAGAGAAGGCAGAGGAGCTTACACGCAGCCAGAACCGGTTCTTTTCCAGCATGAGCCATGAGATCCGTACCCCCATCAATTCCATCCTGGGATTGAATGAGCTGATCCTGAGGGATGAGTACGCTTCGGATGACATCGTAAGGGATGCGTCCGGCATCCAGGGCTCCGGGAAGATGCTCCTGTCCCTGATCAATGACATCCTGGACTTTTCCAAGATCGAAGCCGGGAGCATGGATATCGTTCCCGTGGATTATAAGATCGGGGACATGCTGTCGGAGATCGTGAACATGCTTTGGCTCAGGGCACACGATAAGGGCCTCAGCTTTGAGGTGAGCGTGGATCCGGACGTTCCCATGGTGCTCTATGGGGATGAGGTCCGCATCAAGCAGGTGATCATCAATCTCTTAAATAATGCGGTAAAATATACGAAGGAAGGGAGCGTGGAGCTCCGGATCGAAAGCAGGGAGCCCGACAACGAGTCGGTAGAGCTGGTGATCTCCATCTCAGATACCGGAATGGGGATCAAGAAGGAGGATATCCCATACCTGTTTGACGCATTCAAGAGGGTGGACGAGGGAAAGAACCGGCATATCGAAGGGACGGGCCTGGGGCTTTCCATCGTGAAGCAGCTTGTGGAGCTGATGGATGGAAACGTTACCGTAAACAGCGTCTACGGCGAGGGCACGACCTTTACGGTGGTGGTAAAGCAGGGCGTATCGGATCATACCAGGGTGGGTGAATTGAACATCCACAACCAGCAGGTGGTGAGGAGGAGCGCCTATGAGAGCAGCTTCCTGGCGCCGGAGGTGAGGATCCTCATTGTAGATGATAACGAAATGAATCTGGAGGTCGAACGCAGGCTTCTGGAGGATACGGATATGGGCATCGACACGGCGCTGAATGGGAAAGAGGCTTTGGAGAAAAGCCAGAAGGTGCATTATGATGCCATATTCATGGACCACCTTATGCCGGAAATGGACGGCATAGAGTGCCTGGAGTGCTTAAGGAACCAGCAGGGAGGGCTCAACAGGAATACGCCGGTCATCGTGCTGACGGCCAATGCGGGAAGCGAGAATAAGGAGCTGTACAACCGGGCCGGCTTTGACGGATATCTGGTAAAGCCTGTTTCAGGTGAGGCCATGGAAGAAACCCTGATCAAGCATATCTCCAGCGAAAAGATCATCCTGCGCTCCGTGATGTTAGGGAATGATGAGGAGATCCATGCTTCCGAAGGATATGCGGACAAAGTGCCCGTCATCATCACCTCCTCCAACATGTGCGACCTTCCCGAATCCCTGATCCGGAAGCTGCATATCCCCATCATCCCCTTTGTGATCAAAACCGAGGAGGGCGTGTTCAAGGATGGGGTCCATATGGATGCGAATGAACTGATCCGGCATATTTCCGCCGGAAAAGAAGCGGTCTCCTTCCCGCCGGATGAAGCGGCATATACGGACTTCTTTGCTGAAATATTGAAAAGGACCCACCATATCATCCATATTTCCATCACCACGAGCATGAGTGAGGATTATGCCAGGGCCAGTGAGGCCGCAAAATCCTTTGACAATGTTACGGTGATCAATTCGGAATGCCTCTCCAGCGCCACGGGGATTTTGGTCATGATCGCCTGTAAGCTGGTACAGCAGGGAATGCAGGCGCAGGAGATCATTGCAGAGCTTGAAGTGATAAAACACCGCCTGAGGTGCAGCTTTGTGATCGACAACACGGAATACATGGCAAGGAAGGGCCTCGTGAGCATGCGCCTGCATAAGTTCGCAGAAAGCTTCAACCTGCATCCGGCCTTAAGGATACGGGAGGATAAAGCGGGACTTGGCGGCATCTGGTTTGGACGGACCCGGAGAGCTTACAAGAAATACATCCACAGTGCCCTGCCGCCGGATACGATCCCGGAGTCGGAGGTAGTATTTATCACATATGTGGATGTTCCCCTGGAGACACTGACATGGATCGAAGAGGAGATCCGGAAGACGGCATATTTTGAACATGTGATCTTCCAGCAGGCCTCTGCGGCCATTTCATCGAACTGCGGGCCGGGAACCGTCGGCATCCTGTATATGCTGAAGTCGAATAAGACCTATAACATTGCTTCATTTATCGACAGCGAGGTGGCATCGAGGGAGGATCTCCAGGAAGAACCGGGTAATGAGGTCCAGGGATCCGGGGGAGGCACCGCGGATGAGGCTTCCCCGGAAGAAGAGGAGTACCTCGAAGAGGAAACCGGCCTGGAAGAGGGGACTTATCCGGAAGAAGACCAGGAGGAAACCGAAAAGGAACTGCAGGAAGAAAAGTGGTATGATAAAATAAAAGGCATCGATGCAAAGGCGGCCATCCAGAACAGCGGATCAGAGGAGGCATTTAAGGCTGTGGTCCGGATCTTTTATGATTCCATACAGGATAAGCATGGGGAGCTTGAAGGCAGCTTCACTTCCGGAGACTGGGAAAATTATACCATCAAGATCCATGCCCTGAAGAGCTCGGCCAGGCTTGTGGGTGCCATGGAGCTTGGCCGAGAGGCAGAGCTTCTGGAAGCGGCGGGGAAGGAAGGCAACATCTCCTATATCGAAGAGCATCATGCTTCCGTCATGGAGGATTACCTGCATTACAAGGAAGCCTTCGCAGAAGTCTTTGAGCAGGAGGCAGAAGGAGCAGAGGAAGGATCCGGGAAGCCGGAAGCAGATGAATTCTTGATGGAGAGCATTTACGAGGAGCTTCGTGATGCGGCAGAGAATATGGACTGCGACAGGATCGAGGCTGCCTTGCAGGAGATCGGGGAATACGCCATTCCGGCGAAGGAAAAAGATCGGTTCGCCCTTGTCTGCGAGAAGGCGGATCTTCTCGATTATGAGGGAATGCTTCAGGCACTTGAAAAATAAACAGATAAGAGAGGACAAAGACATGGATGCAGTGATCCAGGAAAAAATGGAAAAGATCCTTAAGGGAGAGCTCAAGTATACATCCGCAAACCTTGCATTCAACATGCTGATCTCAAAAATGAAGAAAAAGCTTCAGACAGATCCCGGGAATCTGGATGCGTGCATGAAGGAGCTGGAAGTATTTTTGGGAAAGTATCCGATTGTCGCTAAGGTAGACCTGGCAAATATCGCGGCACTTTAAGACATAAGGAAGACCATCCGGACATAGGGCACAGACCGGGCAGGAGATGGGCAGATAGGCAAAATGGAGACGATTGTAAAGATCAATGATGCGTTAAACGGATTTGCATGGGGGACCTTCGGCATATCCCTTCTTCTGGGTACCGGGGTGGTCTGTACATTGGCCACCGGATTTTTCCAGATCACGCATATAAGACATTGGTGGAGCAGGACCTTTGGGGTTATGCAGAAGGAAGGCCGCATTATCAACGATGCAGGCGCCCTGTCCCAGTTCCGCGCGTTCTGCACCGCACTCTGTGCTACCATTGGGACAGGAAATATCGCCGGAGTTTCTACCGCGATCTGCTTAGGGGGTCCGGGGGCAGTCCTGTGGATGTGGGTGGCGGCCTTTCTGGGAATGATGGTCAAATACTCCGAAAACGTGCTGGGACTTTACTACAGGAGGCGCAACCGGGAGGGCGCATGGTCCGGAGGGCCGATGTATTACCTGCAAGACGGGATCGGCTTTAAGAAACACGGCAGGAGGCTTGGAAAGGTGCTGGGGGTGCTGTTTTGCGCATTCACGGTACTGGCATCCTTCGGGATCGGAAATATGGGCCAGATCAATAAGATCACGATCAATTTCCAATCCGCCTTTTTCTCCGGCGTAGATTATGGCACATTCCTTGGATCGTCCAAAGTCAATTGGATGATCGGGGCGACTTTGATGGTGGTGGCTGCGGTCATCATCCTGGGAGGCTTCAGGCGCCTTGCCGCCGTATCGGAAAAGCTGATCCCCTTCATGTCCGTTGCATATATCCTGGGATGCCTGATCATGATCCTGATCCATTTCCGGTCATTCCCGGCAATCGTCGCTTCGATCTTCCGGTTTGCACTGGGGCCGGATGCAGTCAAAGGAGGGGCGGCGGGAACTGCGGTACAGATTGCCTTCAATACAGTCAAGAACGGATGCAAGCGGGGAGTCTTTTCCAATGAGGCGGGCCTGGGTTCCTCTGTCATGGTCCATTCAAACAGCTGCGTGAGAGAGCCGGTGAGGCAGGGCATGTGGGGGATCGCGGAAGTATTTCTCGACACCATGGTGATCTGCACCCTGACCGCATTTGTGGTGCTTGGATCCGGAGCCGTAGATCTCAAGACCGGCCTGGTGAAGGAAGGAACCAATGACGCGACCCTTGTCGCCAAGGCCTTCGGCAATGTCCTGGGAAAGCCGGGGGAATACTTCGTGGTCCTGGCAGTCACCCTGTTTGCTTTTACCACCGTCCTGGGCTGGTCTTATTACGGAGCCAAGGTGACGGAATATCTCCTGGGGGTCACCATGAGCAGGATATACCGCCTTGTGTTCATCGGGCTGATCGTATTTGGCGCGGTGGTGGAATCCAACCTGGCATGGGATATATCCGATACCTTCAATGGCCTGATGATGATCCCGAACCTGATGGGGCTGATCGTGCATATCCCTTTGCTGATCAGGCTAACGCAAAACTACACGGACAGGAGGATCAAGGGAATGGACATCACGCCGATGCTTTCCTATGATCCGGACATACAAAGAGATGCTCAGGCGGCGATTCAGAGGGGCCTGGATTAATCTATGATCAAGGAGGGCAGATTCAAATGAGCGAAGGAAACAAGAAGATCGTCATCGTTGCGCTTCAATACAGCGTCATTGTAAAGGGCGTGGAGCGCAAGCTGATGGATGCGGGATACTGGGTGGAGATCCTTTCGGAGAAATTCGAGACCATAAAGGACATAGCATGCACAACCGACTTGTTCCTGCTTTACCTTCCCAACGACATTTCAAATAATCTGGTCATGCTGGAGAGGCTGATCTCGATCCATGACATGATAAAGACCAGCGGGAGGAAAGAGCTGCTTGTGGGAGAAGCCAATGACCAGGGACAGCTGCGGCAGAAGAATCAGGCTCTTGGGGAGCTGCCCTGGATCAGCAGGCCCATCGAGATGAGCGTGCTCGGTCCTGCCATAGAGGGTGTCATTTCCGGGAAAGACATCCCCGGCAGGAGGAAGAGGCTTTTGATCGTGGATGATGATCCTTCCTATGCCAAGATGATCAGGGAATGGATCAAGACGGATTTCCAGATCGACATCGTGACCGCAGGAATGCAGGCCATTACCTTTCTGCTGAAGAATGAGGTGGACCTGATCCTGCTGGACTATGAGATGCCGGTGGTGGATGGCCCTCAGGTGCTGCAGATGCTGAGGCAGGAGCCGGTGACGGAAAAGATCCCCGTGATCTTCCTTACCGGGATCGGCACGAAGGAGGCGGTAGAGCGGGTCATGGCCCTGAAGCCGGACGGATATATCCTGAAATCCACCACACGAGATAATCTCCTGACATATCTTCACGGGAAGCTCGGCTGACAGCACACGGCTAAGCTCGCTCGGCGCTGTTCTGGTCTTGCGCCATCCTGGTTTTCGCAAGGTGTTCGCCTCGGGTCGCATTATCAAAGAGAAGGGGTTTGCGTGGGGCCGCATTATCAAAGTGAAAGCGTTTGCGTGGGGTCGCCGAAAAAATGATATCTGCCGGCGCTCGGTCGTTTCTAACCTCGCCCGTCGCCGCATGACAAAATTTCGCTCGGCGCTGTTCCGGTCTTGCGCCATGCCGGTTTTTCGCAGTGCGGCTGGCTGTGCGACACAAGCCCGGCCTTCGCACTCGCGAAATTTATGCGTCTCGGCCTCGGTAAGAAACGCCGGCATTAGGGCCTTGCAGATATCATTTTTCCCGGCTCCCCCTCCACACTGTGCATATTTGGTCCAGCCTTCGTAACGAATAAAAGAAGCATAACCCGCGAGGAGATAATATATGGTTGAAACAGTCTTCGTTTGCTTCCGTATATTTTGCGAAGGGTGAGCCGCCTGCGGGCCTTGGTGTTTCCTAAGGAGCCTCTTACCGCGAACACGCGGAGATTGCCGCCTGCGTAGACTTGCAAGATCAGCCGTTATGCGAGACAACACGCTTTTCGTTGGCTCGCATGGCTGAGATTGCATAGTCGTAGCCGGCGGGAAGCTCCGCATTAAGTGAGCGGTGAGGCGACGTGGAAATGCAAGGCCCGCGGGCGGCGCAGACCAACCACAATGCACAGCCCGCGGGCGGCGCATCCAAGATCAAAGAGCAGGACTCCATGTCTTCTGCATTTGACAAGAGTAGGGGAGTGTGCTATTTTACTAAAGTGTGATGGGAGTGGGCTTGAAAGAGCCCACTTTCCTTATCTTGACCGGGAGGGCGCTATGGATAGCCAGAAAATCGCAGAAAAATTTGAGGCACTGTTGAAGCCGGTGCTTAAGCAAAACGGTCTCGAGCTGATCCGGGCCGAATATGTGAAGGAATCCGGGAACTATTACCTCAGGGGATTCATCACAAGGCCGGAGGGAGACATAAACATCAATGACTGCGCCACCGTCAGCCGGATCATGAGCGACAAGCTGGATAAGGAGGACTTCATCCCGGACGCTTATACCATGGAGATCTGTTCCCCCGGGTTTTTGGAAAACCCGCATACGGATGAAATCAACTATATAGAAGAAGGAGAAGAACAATGAACACTGAATTGATGGAGGCGCTTGATATACTGGAAAAAGAAAAGGATATCAGCCGGGAAACGCTCTTTGAGGCGATCGAGAATTCTCTGATCACTGCCTGCCGCAACAGCTTTGGAAAAGCGGAGAATATCCATGTATCCATCGATCGGGAGACCTGCGAGTATAACGTCTATGTAGAAAAGACCATCGTAGAGACTGTCGAGGACGAGAGTTCAGAGATCAGCCTGGAAAATGCCAGGTTCAAGGATCCCAATGCAAAGATCGGCGGCACCATCCGGCTTTTCGTGGATTCCAAGGAATTCGGACGGATCGCGACACAGAATGCGAAAAACGTGATCCTGCAGAAGATCCGGGAAGAGGAGCGGAATTCTGTCTATAATAAATTTGCCGGTAAGGCCAGGGAGATCATGACGGGATCCGTACAGCGGATCAACGGAAGGAATATCAGCATCAACCTGGGAAGGGCGGATGCCCTGCTGGCCGAGGGAGAGCAGGTGAGGGGCGAGTACCTGCATCCTACGGAGCGGATCAAGGTCTATATCCTTGAGGTCAAGAATACGCCAAAGGGTCCCAGGATCCTGGTTTCCAGGACACATCCGGAGCTGGTGAGGAAGCTTTTTGAATCCGAGGTCACGGAGGTGGCTGACGGTACCGTGGAGATCAAGAGCATCGCAAGGGAGGCCGGCAGCAGGACGAAGATCGCGGTATACAGCAACAACCCGGATGTGGACGCGGTGGGCGCCTGCGTGGGTATGAACGGCACCCGCGTCAATTCCATCGTGGATGAGCTGAAGGGAGAAAAGATCGATATCGTAAACTGGGACGAGAATGTGGCGATCTTTATCGAGAATGCCCTTTCTCCGGCGAAGGTGATCTCCGTCATCGTGGATCCGGATGAAAAAACGGCCAAGGTCGTGGTGCCCAACTTCCAGCTTTCCCTCGCCATCGGAAAAGAAGGCCAGAATGCAAGGCTTGCCGCCAAGCTGACGGGATATAAGATCGACATCAAGTCAGAGGAACAGGCAAAGAATGCTCCGGGCTTCCATATCGAGGATTATCTGACCGATGAAGATGAGGATGAGGAGTACGTAGAAGGCTACGAGGAGTACGAAGAGGGCTATGAAGAAGGGCAGTATCCGGCAGAAGGAGCTTTGGAGGATGAAGCCGGAATGGAAGATGGATATGAAGATGAGGAGGATGCTCCGGGAGAGGAAGAGCCGTCAGCTGACGGGATGTCCGTAGAGTGGCCGGAGGAGCCGGAAAACGAGGGCTCCGTGGTGGAATGGCCTGAGGAGATCACGAAGGACGGCGAAGATGGCACAGAAACCAAATAAGGCCGAGTTCATGCTTTCCCTAGCGGCACGTGCCGGCAAGGCCGCAAGCGGGGAGACCGCAGCAGAGCATGCGATCCGCACAGGAAAGGCGTGGGTGGTCATTGTCGCAGAGGATGCATCGGATAATACAAAGAAGAAATTCACCAATAAATGCCATTATTACGGGACGCCGGTTTATATATACAGTACGAAACAAAGGCTGGCTCATGTCATCGGCAGAGAGTTAAGATCCGTGGTTGCGGTGACGGATGAAAAGATGGCTTCGGCGGTCATAGAGAAGTTGGAGGAGATGGACGTACATGGCGAAGAGTAAAAGGATTTATGATATCAGCAAGGAGCTGGTAAACCAGGGGGCGGGAGACGACAGCAAGACGATCAATAAAAAGATCATCGCTTATCTGGAAAGCCAGGGCATCGAGGGCAAGACGCCAAGCTCGTCGATCGATGAGGATGAGGAAAAGATGATCCTGGATCATCTCCTCGGGAAAAAATCCCCATCGAAGAGCATGGAGAAAAAAGAGGCAAAGGAAGAAGTGAAGCCAGAGACGAAGGAAGAGGCAAAGAATCCAGAAAAGCCCCAGGCAAAAGAGGCGGTGAAAAGGGAGGAGAAGCCCCGGGAAAAGGAAGAGGCCGGAAGCGTGGAAAAGCCGGTGCCTAAGGCTGTCCCTCCGAAAAAACCGGTCAGCACAAAGCCGGGAGCAGGCACGCCTTCGCAGTCTCCTGCGGGAAAAAGCCCGGTGCTCGTGAAAAAGAAAAAATCGAATATCATCTTTTCCACTTCGGGAGGAAACTATGGCGGCGGACGTCAGGTAGGCCAGATCAACCGGGGAAAGATCGAGGATCCCTATGCAAGGCCCAGGGGAGGCTTCATCAAGCCCTCCATCAAGCCTTCTCCGACGCCGGAGGCCAGCATCATCAGGCCGAATCAGCAGCCGAAGAAAAGGCTCCAGCCGAAGCCGGAGATCAGGCCGGAGGAGCCGAGGAAGACGGCAGCCCCTGCCGCTGGCACGGAGCCCAAAGAGGCCCCGGCAAGGCAGCAGCAACAGCCGCCCCGGCAGGCAGCTCCCCAGGCTGCGGGTACGGCACGTCCTGCCCAGGACGCATCCAGAAATACAGCCCGTACCGAGGCACCGGCAAGGAGCGGTTCTTATACACAGGGAAGGAGCGGCAGCTACAATGTCAGGAGGGACCAGAATGGGTACCAGCCGAGAACGGGCACGCAGTATGTACAGCGTCCTCAGGGCACATATTCGCAAGGCCGTGGGGATGGTTCGAATTATAATCGTGGCTTTGGCGCTGGCGGAAATAACCAGAACCGTTTTGGAAGCAATGCAAGGCCGCAGAATAAAGCCGGAGCTCAGGGAAGGGGCGGAGCATTTGGTTCAGCGCCTTCGCAGAAGGACGGAGGAAAAAACCGGTCCGACGACAGGAGAAGACAGAACGAGAAGCGGAAGAGAGACAACAGCTTCGTAATCGGAGAGGACGAGAAGGAGAGGAAGCGGTCTAATCCGCATAAATTCAACAAGCCTGCTCCGGTACAGAAGCCGCCGGAAGAAGAGATCAAGGTCATTACCATACCGGATACCCTGACGATCAAGGAGCTGGCCGACCACATGAAGATGCAGCCCTCCGTGATCATCAAGAAGCTTTTCCTTGCGGGAAAGGTCGTTACGGTCAATTCGGAGATCGACTATGAGGAGGCGGAAAACATCGCCATCGATTATGAGATCATGTGTGAGCATGAAAAGACGGTGGACGTGATCGCCGAGCTTCTGAAGGAGGACGAGGAGGATGAGAGCAGGATGGAAAAGAGGCCTCCCGTGGTCTGCGTCATGGGCCACGTGGATCATGGCAAGACCTCGCTCTTAGACACGATCCGCAAATCCCACGTGACCGAGAAGGAGGCCGGAGGCATCACCCAGGCCATCGGTGCCTATACCGTAAGCATCAATGACCGCAAGATCACCTTCCTGGACACCCCGGGACATGAGGCCTTCACCGCAATGAGAATGCGGGGAGCCAATGCTACGGATATCGTCATCCTGGTGGTGGCGGCGGATGACGGCGTCATGCCGCAGACCGTGGAAGCCATAAGCCATGCCAAGGCGGCCGGGGTGGAGATCATCGTGGCCATCAATAAGATCGACAAGCCCAATGCCAATCCGGACAGGGTGAAGCAGGAGCTTTCGGAGCATGAGCTGATCCCCGAGGATTGGGGCGGAAGCACGATCTTTGTGCCGGTGTCGGCAAAGGCCGGTACCGGAGTAGACGACCTTTTGGAAATGATCCTGCTTACGGCAGACGTGATGGAGCTCAAGGCAGACCGGAAGAGAAAGGCCAGGGGCATGGTCATCGAAGCAGAGCTGGATAAGGGACGCGGCCCCGTGGCGACGGTGCTGGTGCAGAAGGGCACCCTCCATGTAGGGGACTTCGTGGCGGTAGGCCCCTGCCATGGCAAGGTCCGGGCCATGATCGATGACAAGGGCAGGCGGGTCAAGGAAGCCGGACCCTCCATCCCGGTGGAGATCCTGGGTCTGGATGATGTGCCGGATGCCGGAGAGATCTTCGTGTCTCCGGAGACCGAGAAGGAAGCACAGAATTTTGCCAATACCTATAAAGAACAGCATAAGAGGGATCTCCTCAGCGAGACCAAGAAAAAGAATGTCACTCTGGAGCAGCTGTATAAGCAGATCAAGGAAGGCGAGCTGAAGGAGTTTAACGTAGTGATCAAGGCAGATGTCCAGGGTTCAGTGGAAGCCCTGAAGACTTCCCTCCTGAAGCTTTCCAACGAAGAAGTGGCTGTGGATGTGATCTATGGAGGCGTGGGAACCATCAGCGAGTCCGACGTGACCCTGGCCTCTGCATCCAATGCCGTGATCATCGGCTTCAACGTAAGGCCGGACAGCACGGCAAAGGCCATCGCAGAGGCACAGAATGTGGATATCCGCCTGTACAAGATCATCTACCAGGCCATCGAGGATGTGGAGTCTGCCATGAAGGGCATGCTTGCGCCGGTTTATGAAGAGAAGGTCATCGGCCATGGCGAGATCCGCCAGATCTTCAAGGCATCCGGCATCGGCAATATTGCCGGCTCCTATGTGACGGACGGCATCGTGGAAAGAGGCTGTTCCGTCAAGATCACCAGGGGAGACGAGGAGCTCTTCGACGGCCCTCTGTCCTCTCTGAAGCGGTTTAAGGACGATGTCAAGGAAGTCCGGGAGGGCTATGAATGCGGCCTTGTCTTTGACGGATTTGATAAAGTGGAGGAAGGAGACCTGCTGGAATTCCACAAGACGGTAGAAGTGGAGCGCACGTAGGTTTAGCTTAAAATGCGAAAAAACAGTACGAAAAATAACCGGATCAATACAGAGGTGCGTCGTGCCCTGTCAGACATCATCCGGGAGCTGAAGGATCCAAGGATCGATCCCTTTGCCTCCGTGACAGATGTGGCGGTGGCTCCGGATCTCAAGACCTGTAAGGTTTATGTCAGCGTGCTCGGGGAGGACAAGCAGGAGGAGACCATGGAGGGCTTGCGGAGCGCCGTGGGCTTCATCCGCAGGGAGCTTGCCCATACGGTGAATCTCCGCAACACGCCGGAGCTTACCTTTATCGCAGACGGATCCATCCGTTACGGGGTGGAGATGTCCGGAAAGATTGCGGAGGTGATCCGCCAGGACATGGAAAAGCATCAGGGGGAGACGAATGCTTAATCTGGAAGAAATCTGTGCAAATGCCCAGACCATAGGGATCAGCGGACATGTACGCCCGGATGGGGACTGCTTCGGGGCAGTGCTTGGGCTATACAATTATCTCAAGAAACGCTATCCCGAAAAGGAGGTAAGGGCGCATTTACTCAACCCGAATCCCCTCTTTTCCTTTCTCGCCGGATTCAGCGAGCTTGTGACGGAGCCGTCGGATGTAAGCTATGACCTTTTCTTTGCCTTGGATCTGTCGGAAAGATCAAGGCTTGGGGACAATGCGGTGCTTTTTGATCAAGCAAAGGATACGGCCTGTATCGACCATCACCTTTCTAATGCGGGGGGTACTTTTTCCCGGCATGATGACATCGATCCGGAAGCCAGCTCGGCCAGTGAGCTGGTTTATCATGTGCTGGATAAGGAGAGGCTTGACCGGGATGCGGCGGAGTGCCTGTATACCGGCATTGTCCATGATACGGGGGTGTTCCGGTTTTCCTGTACGAAAAGAAGCACCATGGAGGCGGCGGGCCATCTCATGGAGTATGGCTTTGACCATGCGGCCGTGATCCGCAATACCTATTTCGAAAAGACCTACCGGCAGAATCTGATCCTGGGGAGGGCTCTCTTAGAGAGCATCCGGATCCTGGACAAGAGATGCATCGTGTCGGTGATCCGCAAGCGCTCCATGGAATTTTACGGAGTGGAGCCGAAGGACCTGGAGGGCATCGTAAACCAGCTCATGGATACGAAGGGAGCCGACTGTGCTGTCTTCATGTATGAGATCGGCTTCCAGGAATTCAGGGTATCCTTAAGGTCCAATGAAAACGTGGACGTGGAAAAGGTAGCCAGGGCCTTTGGGGGAGGCGGGCATAAGCAGGCGGCCGCCCTTACCATGTCCGGCATGTATTATGACGTGATCAATAATATCTCGGAAGAGATCGAAAAGCAGTTTACGGGGAAAGATGCAGTCTGAGATTCCAAGCGGATTGCTGGCAGTCTATAAGGAGAAGGGCTGGACTTCAAGCGATGTGGTGGTGAAGCTGCGCCATATCCTTAAGATAAAAAAGATCGGACATGCCGGAACCCTGGATCCCGAGGCGGAGGGCGTGCTTCCCGTGCTTATCGGCAGGGGAACGAAGCTTTCCGGAATGCTCATGGATACCGATAAGATATATCGTGCTGCCGCCATTCTGGGGATCGAGACCGATACCCAGGATCTTACCGGCACCATCCTTAAGGATTGCAGGGAGGATGTGGCATATCCCGGGAAGGATCAGATCGAAAGCGTGGCGGCGGGGTTTGTGGGGCCATACCTGCAGACGCCGCCCATGTATTCCGCAAAGAAAGTAGGCGGGAGGAAGCTTTACGAGCTGGCCAGGAAGGGGCAGGAAGCCGAACGGACGCCGTCAGAGGTATATATCCATTCCCTCAAGGTATTGTCCGTGGATGAAAAGGAGCATTCCTTTACCTTTGAAACAGCCTGCTCGAAGGGCACTTATATCCGGACCCTGTGCCATGATATCGGGCAGAAGCTGGGGGTAGGAGCTGCCATGAAAAGCCTTGTCCGCCTGAGGGCTGCTGGATGCGGCATTGAAGATTCCTTGAAAATACAGGAGATCGAGGAGCTTGCCGAAAAGGGCAGGATCGGGGAGAAGATCATTCCGGTGGATGAGATCTTCCGGGATTATGGACGGGTGACGGTATCCTCCGGACAGGAGAAGATGCTGCGAAACGGAAACGTGCTTCGGCTGGATGTGCCGGATGGGAAATACCGGGTCTATCTGCCGGACGGCCGGTTTGCGGCTCTGTATGAGGTGACGGAAAAAAAGGCTGTATTATGCGGATATTTTCTGACATAAATTCATTATCAGAGCATCTCCTCGATGCAGGGGAATATTGTGCCGTGCTCATCGGTAAATTTGACGGGGTGCATGCCGGACACAGGAGGCTCATCCGAAGCGCTGTGGAGGCGGGAAAGGAGGAGGGGCTCAAAACCCTTCTCGTTACCTTCGACCGTCCCCTGGGGAGTTATTTTTCCCGGGAAGCCGTAAAGGTGCTCCTTACCAATGAGGAAAAGGAGGCGGAGCTTCAGGCTCTGGGGCTTTCTTATGAATTCATCCTGCCGGTGAATGCCTCCACCATGGATATGGCTCCGGAGGATTTTTTATCCATGCTCTCCGGGAAGCTCCGGGCAAGGCTCATTTCGGCCGGAAGGGATGTGAGCTTCGGGAAGGGCGGCGCCGGGGACGAGGAGCTTTTGCGGAAGCTTTCCGGTGTCCTGGGTTATAAGCCGGTTTTTGTGGACAAGGAACTGTATGAAGGAGAGGCCATCAGCTCCAGCAGGATCCGGGATGCCCTGACAGAGGGACGGATGGAGGATGCGGAAGCCATGCTTTCCTATCCCTGGTACCTTAGGGGCAGGGTCGTAAGGGGAGCGGCCCTGGGCCGTAAGATCGGTTTTCCCACGGCCAATGTTCCCTTTCAGCAGGAAAAGGTGATGCCCCCTTATGGGGTTTATTTTTCAGAGATCCTCGCCGGCGGGAGGACCTATCCCGGAGTGACGAACCTCGGAGTGAAGCCCACGGTATCGGATGACGGAGAGGTCATGGCGGAGAGCGTCCTCCTTGGATTCGATGGGGATCTGTATGGCAGGGAGATACAAATACGGCTGAAGCATTTTGAGAGGCCGGAGCAGAAGTTTGAAGGCATCGATGCCCTAAAGGCCCGGATTAGCCGGGATCTAAAAGAAGCGGCCGTTTATTTCGGAGAAGGAAATCTATGAGCGCAACAGATATTTTAGCCATGATGGGAGGCCTTGGGCTCTTTCTGTATGGCATGAAACTGATGGGAGACAGCATAGAGAACGCGGCCGGAGCGAAGCTTCGGAGCATCCTCGAGACCCTGACCACCAACCGGGTCATGGGCATGCTGGTGGGAATCTTTTTTACCGCGGCGATCCAGTCCTCCAGCGCCTGTACGGTGATGGTGGTATCCTTCGTCAATTCCGGACTGATGGATCTCTACCAGGCGGCAGGCGTCATATTTGGAGCCAATATCGGTACCACGGTGACCTCTCAGCTGGTTTCCTTTAACCTTTCCCAGTATGCGCCGGTCATCCTGCTCATTGGGGCGCTGGTCATGATGTTTTCCAAACGGGCCAGAGTGAAAAAGATCTCCGGGATCGTGGTAGGCTTCGGGATCCTTTTCCTGGGGCTTTCCTCCATGTCATCGGCCATGTCCGGCATGGCATCCGATCCTTCCATGCTGCATATCTTTGCTTCCCTGAAGCATCCTGCCCTGTCCATCCTGGTGGGTGCGCTGGTGACAGGCATCATCCAGAGCTCTTCGGTCACGGTTTCCATCATCCTGCTGATGTGCAGGGAAAACCTTCTGGATGTGGGGATCTGCCTGTATATCATCCTGGGCTGTAATATCGGAGCCTGCGTGCCGGCTCTCCTTACCGGCCTTGCCGGAAAAAAGAACGCCCTGCGTGCGGCCCTGATCCATCTGTTTTTCAATATCATCGGCACCATCCTTATGGTCATCATCCTGATGCTTGGAGAGGATTTCGTCATCTCCATGCTGAATGTCCTGTCCGGAGGGGAGAAGGGCAGGATCATCGCCAATGCCCACTCCATCTTCAAGGTCTTCCAGGTGCTGGTGCTGCTTCCCTTCTCCGGCTTCATCGTGAAGCTGACCCTTCTTGCCGTGCCCGGAAAGGATGAGGATGTCAATTACCGCGGCCAGTACCAGCTGAAGTATATCGGGGAGAAGGTCATGTTTTCGCCGGCTACCGTGGTGGTGGATGCGATCCGGGAGCTTGAGCGGATGGGGACGCTTGCAAGCGAAAACCTGAACCGGTCCATGAATGCCCTGATCACGCTGGATGAAGAGGATATCGAGGAGGTTTATGAGGTCGAGAAGAATATCAACTTCTTAAACCATTCCATCACCAACTATCTGGTGAAGGTGGGACAGATGAACCTGCCTGTGGACGACCGGAAGCAGATCGGCGCCCTCTTCCATGTGGTCAATGACATTGAGCGCATCGGAGACCATGCGGAGAATGTGGCCGATGCCGCCAAGGTACGGATCGAAAAGGATGTAAGCTTTTCCAAGGATGCCCAGACAGAGATGGGCGATATCCTGGGCATGGTCAATACCATCGTCCAGTATTCCCTGGAAAGCTTTTCGGGCATGGACGACCGGCTGGACCAGGTGAGAAAGCTGGAGGATGAGATCGATAAGAAGGAACGTGAGCTGCAGAACCGCCATATCGAAAGGCTGGCAAGGAATGAGTGCACGCCGGAAGCCGGGATGCTTTTTTCGGACATCGTATCCGGGCTGGAGCGGGTGGCAGATCATGCCACGAACATCGCCTTTGCCATTTCAGATGCAGAGAGGGAAGACATGAGCCTGAAGGAAGCAGGCAGGATCTAGGAGACGGAGGAGGCTTGTTGAAGGGAACCAGACGGGGTAAGCGGATGAATGCTCTTTTCGGAGTCCTGATGGCAGGTCTTCTTTTTGCCATGCCTGTTTTTGGCGCGACCCTGACTTCCTCCCTGGGAGAGCTGGTGACCGCCGGAGCCGCCCATATCCTGGAGCCGGGGATCTTTGATACGGTATCCGCAAACCGCGTGCTTTCCAGTGCAGGCGCTACCACCACCATCGAGACCCTGAAGGCCGAGCAGATCGAGGAATCCATCGCAGGCTATAAAAACCTTGGGGTCGCCCATGTGGAAAACCACCTGAATGTGCGCACGGAGCCTAATGAAGAATCCGAGCTTGCAGGCAAGATGACGAAGAATGCCGGATGTGAGATCCTGGAAGTAAACGGGGAATGGGCTCATATCAATTCCGGCAAGGTGGACGGCTATGTGAATACCCAGTACCTCCTCACCGGGGATGAGGCCAAGGAAAGAGCCAGGCAGGTCATGACCCTGATGGCCACGGTCACCACCACTACCCTTTTTGTACGGGAGGAGCCTACCACGGAATCCAGCGTGATCACCATGGTTCCCATGGAAGAGGAGCTGGAGGTCACCGAGGGAGAGGAGGGCGACGACTGGATCAAGATCGCCATCGATGAGGATGAGGGCTATGTCAGCACCCAGTATGTGACGATCTCGGAGAGGCTGGACAAGGCAGTGACCATGAAGGAGCTTCGCTATGGCATGGGCGTGTCCGACCTGAGGGTCAATATCGTGAATTATTCCAAGCAGTTTCTGGGGAATCCTTATGTATGGGGCGGTACCTCACTGACGAAGGGAGCCGACTGCTCCGGTTATGTGCAGTCCGTATTCCGTCATTTCAATATCCGTCTGCCCAGGACCTCCAGGGAGCAGGCCAGGGTGGGGCAGAAGATCTCCGCCTCCGATGCAAAGCCGGGGGATCTCTTCTTCTACGGCAAGGGCGGAGTGGTAAACCATGTGGCCATCTATATCGGGGGAGGCCAGGTCATCAACGCCTCCAATCCCAGGAGCGGCATCAAGATCTCCAATGCCTATTACAGGACCCCCTATGCGGTAAGGCGGGTGATCAGCGATTGAAGAAGGATGCCGTCAAAATCCTATGCTTTCTTATACTCCTTGTCCTATTGGGCTTTTTTTTCCAAAGTATTTTAAGCTATGACTGGAACCTGGATAATTCCGGCAGGGTCCGGGGCAATAACATCACGGGCCGTAATAAGGCCTATGCCGGGGAAGAGCCGGGGAGCATCGACGTGCTGGTGATCGGAACCAGCGAGATCTTTCAGGGCTATTCCCCCGCAGTCGCCTACGAGGAGGAGGGGATCACGGGCTATAATTTCGCGATGCAGACAAGGTCGGCCCTGTCTGCATATTATATGCTGAAGTATGCCCTGAAGCACCAGACGCCGAAGCTTGTCATCTGTGATTTCATGGCGCTTTTTGACCCGGCAGGGGTATCGGAAAATGACGTGAATTACCGGAAGGCGGTGGACGTGATCCCGGACTTTGGGATAAGGCTTCAGATGGTGCGGGATATCTGCCGCATGGATCCCTCCCAGAAAAAAGGAGACTGGCTTCTTCCGATCCTGCATTACCACAGCGCCTGGGATGAGATCGGGGAGAAGAATTTCGTGACGAAAAAGGCTGTCCTGTCCGGCTATAAGGATTATACCTGCGGATGGGATTATAAGGTCCCGGGGAAGTTTACGGGAGAAAAGGTGCCCGTCAGCAGGGAGCATTGGGAGACCGAGACGGATCCGCTTCCTCCGGATGAAGGGAGCGCGGCTTATTACGACAAGCTGATCTCGCTCTGCAGGGAAAAGGGGATCCGGATCGCCGCGGTGCAGCCTCCCATGATCAAGGATGTCCCGGTGCTGATGTCCCATGCGCCTGCCATGGAAGCCTATCTTTCCTCCAGGGGGGTGGACTTTTTGAATTACAGCACTTATGAGGCCGTGACGGCCATGGGGATTTCCATGGATACGGACTATACGGACGAGGTCCACATGAACGGCATCGGAGCCTGTAAGTTTACCCGGGCGCTTTCCGCAGAGCTGAAGGAACGCTACGGCCTGAAGGACCACCGGGGCACGGATTATGCCATAGACGGGCTGTGGCAGAGGAGGGTGAGGGATTATCATACGGATCTCATGGAATCCCAGAAGATGCTTTATGGCTTTCTGGAATGCCTGGACCTGTATAAGGACATGCCCTTTGTCCTTCAGGTGATCTCCCCGGAGGCGGCAGGGGATGAACGGTATATCCCGCTATGGGAAAGCCTGGGCATAGACCTTACGAGAGCCACGGAAAAGACGCCCTATATCCTCCGACTGCCGGATGGGACCATCGACTATCAGGAAGGCTCCGATCATGACAGCCTGATCTGGACCAGCTTTGACCTGGCAGATGCGGCTCTTCTGGGATCGGACGATCTTGAGGAAGGGGATCTGGAAGGCGCTGCGCTGCGCTGTGTCACCTTTTATCCCTCCTCTACCGTGGTCTGCTCCGATACAGCCTATGATGCAAAGCCGGAGCCGGATGATTATGCCGACATGTTCCCCGAGGTAAGAAAAAAGCTGTTCTGACCTAGCCATTCCGTGGCCGGCCGGTCACAACACAGGCCGGCATCGAAGCGGCGGCACGGAATGGCAACATACGGACGGGCTTTTTTTTGCCAGGCAGGGTAATAAATCTTGCATTTTCCTGCGGTATATGATAGGATGGTGAAGTTCGCACGAAGCGGAATGCCTCCGCCCGGCACCCGGCATCTCCGGCCGGTGCTTAGCGGCAGGCGGATCAAAGATTAAAAGGAGAAGAAGAATGATCACAAAGGAAAAGAAGACGGAAATCATCAACACCTATGCCAGGTCTGAGGGCGACACCGGCTCGCCGGAGGTCCAGATCGCCATCCTTACGGAGAGGATCCGGGAGCTCACGGAGCACTTAAAGCAGCACAACAACGACCATCATTCCAGGCGCGGCCTATTGAAGATGGTAGGACAGAGGCGCGGGCTTCTGGATTACCTGAAGAAGAAGGACATCACCCGGTACAGGGAGATCATCGAGAAGCTTGGTATCAGAAAGTAATCAGGGCTTATGATCATAAAGGCGGGATGCTTCATCCCGCCTTGCTTCGTTATGGATGATCGGGGGAGAAAGCTTAAGGTAACTTTATTTTTATCATAAATTGCCACAGTCCGTGGCAGACGAAGAGAAGGAGAAGAAAATGGCAGACTACAGGACTTACACAATGGAACTTGCGGGCAAGACCCTGTCCATCGACATCGGAAGGGTAGGAAAGCAGGCAAACGGATGCGCCTTCATGCATTACGGCGAGACGACTGTGCTTTGTACGGCCACGGCATCCAAGCAGCCCAGGGAAGGGATCGATTTCTTCCCCCTTTCCGTGGAGTATGAGGAGAAATTTTACGCGGCAGGGAAAATGCCGGGAGGATTCAACAAGCGGGAGGGCAAGCCTTCGGAAAATGCCATCCTGACTTCCCGTGTCATAGACCGTCCCATGAGGCCGCTGTTTCCGAAGGATTACCGAAATGATGTGACACTGGATGCCATGGTCATGGCCGTGGATCCCGAGTGCCGTCCGGAGCTTACCGGCATGCTGGGCTGCGCTCTGGCCACCACCATTTCCGACATCCCCTTTGACGGCCCCTGCGCCATGACCCAGATCGGCATGGACGAGAACGGCCAGTTCATCGTAAATCCCAGCCAGATCCAGTGGGATAAGGGCGACCTGAAGCTTACGGTGGCATCCGTGGGGCAGAAGGTCATCATGATCGAGGCAGGCGCCAATGAGATCAGCGACGAAAAGATGCTGGAGGCCATCTACAAGGCACACGAGGTAAATCTCCAGATCATCGAGTTCTTCAAGGGCATCGCCGAGAAGGAAGGCAAGCCGAAGCATGATTATGTCAGCTGCGCCATCCCGGAGGCCATGTTTGAGGAAATGAAAAAGATCGTACCGCCGGAGGAAATGGAAAAGGCTACCTTCAATGACGACAAGCAGGCCAGGGAAGCGGCGGTGGATGCGGCCCAGAGCAAGATCCAGGAAGCCATGAATGACAACGAGGAATGGGCTGCTTTGGTACCGGAGGCGGTATACCAGTACCAGAAAAAGACGGTCCGCAAGATGATCCTGAAGGACCACAAGAGGCCGGACGGCAGGGATATCAAGCAGATCCGCCCGCTTGCCGCAGAGGTAGACATCATTCCCAGGGTACACGGCTCCGCCATGTTTACCCGGGGCCAGACCCAGATCTGCGACGTGATCACCCTGGCTCCCCTTTCTGAAAAGCAGAAGGTGGACGGTCTGGATGAAAATATCACAGAGAAGCGCTATATCCATCAATATAATTTCCCCTCTTATTCCGTAGGGGAGACCAAGGTTTCAAGAGGCCCGGGACGGCGTGAGATCGGCCACGGCGCATTGGCAGAGCGTGCCATGCTGCCGGTGCTTCCCAGCGAGGCGGAGTTCCCTTATGCCATCCGTGCGGTATCGGAGACCTTCGAATCCAACGGATCCACCTCCCAGGCTTCGGTCTGCGCATCCTGCATGGCTCTCATGTCGGCAGGCGTGCCCATTAAGGACCAGGTGGCAGGCATCTCCTGCGGTCTGGTGACCGGGGATACGGATGATGATTTCATCGTCCTCACGGATATCCAGGGACTGGAGGATTTCTTCGGCGACATGGACTTCAAGGTAGCCGGCACCCACAAGGGCATCACCGCCATCCAGATGGATATCAAGATCCACGGACTGACCCGCCCCATCGTGGAGCAGGCCATCCGCCAGTGCCATGAGGCAAGGGATTATATCATGGACAACGTGATGAAGGCCGCCATTGCAGAGCCCAGGAAGGAGCTTGGCAAGTATGCACCCAAGATCATCCAGATCCAGATCGATCCGGAGAAGATCGGCGATGTGGTGGGCCAGAGGGGCAAGACCATCAATGAGATCATTGCCCGTACCGGCGTGAAGATCGACATCGAGGACGACGGCGCCGTATCGGTCTGCGGACAGGATCAGGCATCCATGGACAAGGCCATCGAGATGATCCAGATGATCGTCACCGATTATGCAGAGGGCGATTATTATGAGGGCACCGTGGTGTCCATCAAGGAGTTCGGCGCCTTTATTGAGTTTGCTCCCGGCAAGGAGGGCATGGTCCATATCTCCAAGATCGCAGACCACCGCATCAACCGCGTGGAGGATGAGCTGACCTTAGGCGACCATGTGCGGGTGAAGTGCTTAGGGAAAGACAAGATGGGACGCATGAGCTTCTCCATCCGTGACGCAAAGAAATAAGCGTCGTTCAAAAGAAACAGGCAAAAGGCATCGGATGCTCCGGTGCCTTTTTTCTTGCAAAACCGCCGTCCATGCATCATAATGAGTGGGACGGAAGCAGCATTTTTTTAGCAAAGCAGAGGTTCAGGTACAGATAAAATGCAGGAATTGGACTATCCCTTTGACAGCCGGGTGGTAAGACGGAAAAAGCTTTCTCTGAAAAGAAAGCTTCTGGAACAGGAAGGGCTGATGGACAAGAAAATAGCGGTCCTGGGCGGTTCTACCACGGCAGAGATCAAGGACATGCTGGAGCTTTTCCTCCTGAATGAGGGTATCCGCCCGTCTTTTTTCGAGTCGGAATATGCCCAGTATTGGCAGGATGCGGTTTTTGGAAATGAAGAGCTGAAAGCCCTGAAGCCCGACATCATCTTCATCCATACCACCAGCAGGAATATCAGCGAATATCCGGAGCTTTCCGATCCGGAAGAGGAGATCAGCCGGAAGCTTGACCGGGAGAGGGAGCGTTTTCAGCGGATGTGGGATCAGCTTTCCCAAGACTATAGCTGCCCCATCATCCAGAATAATTTCGAGTATCCGCCCTTCAGGCTCCTGGGGAATCTGGAGGCGGCCGATCCCCATGGCCGGGTAAACTTCATCAGCCGGCTGAATGCCTGCTTTGCGGAGTATGCCAGGCATCATTCCTCTTTTTATCTCAATGATATCAATTATCAGGCGGCAGAATACGGACTGGATCGATGGCATGACCTTTCGGTCTGGTATCTGTATAAATACGCCTTGAGCCTTGAGGCCATTCCCTTCCTTGCCTTCCAGGTATCCAATATCATAAAGTCCATCTTCGGCAGGAATAAAAAAGCCCTGGCCCTGGATCTGGATAATACCCTCTGGGGCGGAGTAGTGGGAGACGACGGGCCGGAGAATCTGGAGCTTGGGCCGGAGACCGGGCTGGGGGAGGCCTATCTGGAGTTTCAGGCCTATCTGAAGGAGCTTTCCAAGTGCGGCATCCTGCTTACGGTGATCTCAAAAAATGATGAAGAAAATGCCCTTGCCGGCCTGTCCCATCCCCAGATGGTCCTTAAAAGCAAGGATTTCATTTCCGTGACGGCAAACTGGGAGCCCAAAAGCGAGAACCTGAAAAAGACGGCGCAGAGCCTGAACCTCCTGCCGGAGAGCTTTGTCTTCGTGGATGACAATCCTGCGGAGAGGGAGATCGTAAGGCAGCAGGTAAGCGGGGCAGGGATCCCGGAGCTTTCCCATGTGGAAGGATATATCGCTGCCCTGGACCGGGCCGGGTACTTTGAGGCGACCACCCTTTCCGGGGATGACCTGAAGAGGAGCGAAATGTACCGGGAGAATGCAAAACGGGCAGAGCTTCAGGCAAGCTTTTCGGATTATGGGGAGTATCTTGCATCCCTTGAGATGAAGGCTGAGATCAAGCCCTTTTCCCCGGTCTATATGGCCCGGATCGCCCAGCTTACGAATAAGAGCAACCAGTTTAACCTGACCACCAGGCGCTATACGGAAGAGGAGATCCGCATGGCTTCTGCCGAGAAGGATACGGTAACCCTTTATGGCGCATTGGCAGACCGTTTCGGGGACAACGGGGTGGTGAGCGTGGTGATCGCAAGGGAGGAAGGGGAGGCTCTTAGGATCATACTCTGGCTCATGAGCTGCCGTGTGCTGAAGAGGGGCATGGAGGATGCCATGATGGATGAGCTGGTGAGGATTGCCGTAAAACGGGGTAAGGTGAGGCTGATCGGGGAATATATCCCGACACAGAAGAACCGGATGGTAAAGGATTTTTATCCCGGCATGGGCTTTGTGCAGACAGCCGGGGCAGAGGACGGGAGCGCGGAATATGAGCTTACCGGCTTAAGCGGCTACGAAAAGAAGAACCGGTTTATCCGGGTGAATGAAGGAGCATGAACCCGTACGAGGCGTATTTTGGCGAGTTACGGGTTCAGCATCCGACCGGTGTGAATCAAAATAAAATCAAGTGTATATAGAGGAGCATGAACATGGAAAGACAGGAGATTTATGCGAGGCTGAAGGAAGTCTTTGCGGATGTATTTGACCGGGAGGTGGAGCTTCATGACGAGACCACCGCCTCGGATGTGGAGGGCTGGGATTCCCTGAGGCATATCATGCTGATCTCTGCCGTGGAGGAGGAATTTGAGATCAAATTTGACATGAAGGCCGTCCGGGAATTAAAGAATGTGGGAGCCATGGTAGATGTCATTTCGGAAATGGCGGCGCCATGAGCCCGGCATCCCTTTCCTTTCTAGTCCTTTTAGCTATTGCCCTTCCGGTTTATTTCCTGATCCCGAAAAAGGGAAGGACAGCCTTCCTGCTCCTTGCAGGCGCTGTTTTTTATGCCTTTTCCCCAAGACCCTGGACCCTGGTCTTTGTTCTCCTTAATATTTTCGTGACGCATTTTTCGGCTCGTTCCATGGCCGGATGCGAAGGCGGTGAGGGAAGAAAAAAAGCAGGCTGGCTGCTCTTTTGGGGCTTATTCTGTGATATCGGAATATTGGCCGTCTTGAAATACAGCGGTTTCTTCATCGGGATCTGGAATGGCCTGGCCGGCTTCATCGCTCCGTCTGCCGTCCTGCCGGTGCCTGTATTTCCGGCTCCCATGGGGATCAGCTTTTATACCCTGATCAGTGCCGGCTACCTCCTAGACTGCTATTGGGGGATCATAAGCCCCAATGGAAGCATCCTGAAGACAGGCCTTTTCATCGGCTTCTTTCCCCAGCTCACCTCCGGACCCATCACGCGGCTGCCGGAAGTGGAGGGGACGCTTTTTGAAGGCGGAGCCTTTGAATGGAAGAGGATCATCTTTGGGGCGGAACGGATCCTTTTTGGCTTCTTCAAAAAGTTTGTGATCGCATCCCGTGCTTCCATCCTGGTGGATGCCGTCTATAGAGATCCCGATGGGCATCCCGGCATCTATATCTGGACCGCGGCCTTTCTTTTCATGCTTGAGCTCTATGCGGATTTTTCCGGCTGCATGGATATCGTCCTGGGAGCCGCAGAATGCTTTGGCATCCGTCTGCCGGAAAATTTCAGGAATCCATTTTTTTCCAGGACTGTCCAGGAATTCTGGCAGAGATGGCATATCACCCTGGGAGTATGGATGCGGGATTATGTGATGTATCCCATCCTCCGTTCTTCCTTTGTCCGCTCCCTGAAAAAAAGGCTGAAGGAGCCGCTGGGACGGAAGGGTGCAGAACGTGCGGCTACTTATTTCGCCATGTCTGTGCTCTGGTTTCTTATCGGGCTCTGGCACGGGGGAGGCTGGAATTATATCGGCGAGGGGATCTATTTTTGCTGCTGCATCATCGCCGGGGATCTGCTTTCGGCCAGGGCGCACCGCTTGTGGAAAAGGCTGGGGGTGGACGAATCCTCCTTCGGCTGGCATTTCCTGCAGTCGGTGAAGGTTTTCCTGCTTGTGGCCGTAGGAAATATGTTTTTCCGGATCCAGGGGCTTCGGAGGGTATTTCATGTGATGCGGCTTGGGCTTTCCGTGTTCAATCCCTGGGTGCTTTTTGACGGGAGCGTGCCGGAAATGGGGCTTTCCCATGGGGATATCAATATCCTGATCCTGGGCGTGCTTTTATTATTTGCCGCGGGATGGATCCGGGAAAGGAGGGGCTCGGTGAGGGAGTGGCTTTCCCGGCAGGTTCTGCCCTTCCGCTATCTTTTGATCATCGGCCTTTTTTATTTCACGCTGATCTATGGAGTATACGGCCCCGGCTTTGAATCCGCCGCCTTTATTTACGAGAAGTTTTAAGCGGATCATCCATTCCGGGAGCCGGGGAAAGATGAAAATTCTGTGTTCCGGCTGACCATAGCCATAAGGGCACGTATCATTTAATGGGAATAACTATGGCAGGCGCCACAAGGGCAGGCCTTCAAAGACGGCGGATATCGTTTTCGGAGCGGAATACCGTTGGCACCGCGTTTTTGGCCGGTTACGGGATCCGCATCCGGCCGGTGTAAGTCAGAGATAAACATGCGTTGATAGAGGAGAACAGTACTAGAAAAAGCAAAAAAAGGAGGGCAAACGTATGGAAAACGTTGGGACCGCTCAGCTGACCCAACTACAGCAGGAGCAGCGCCAAAAGGAGATCCTGGAACAGATGGACAGCCAGACCGGCTACGAGTTCTACCAGACCAATCTGCAGCTGGATGCGAATCATAAGACGACAGAGGTTGACCGGCATATCGTCCGGCTCCAATCCCGGATCGAGCTGACCCAGAAGGAAAAGAATGAGCTGACGGAAAATGCTCCTCCTGAACCGGATTTTCAGGTAAAAAGCGCAGATGAGGTCAGGAGGCTCGGCCATTTCAAGAAAAAAAGCTACAACCGGAAGGTGAATGCATACCGGGAGCAGCGCCTGGCCTGGGAGACGGATGTAAGAGCAGACCGGTACCGTTCGGTCGTTGGCAGGGTAGAAGCACGGGCCGAAAAAAAAGAAAAGCTTGAGGCGCTCACGGGCACGGACGGCCAGCCGCTGTATCAGGAGGTCGCCGCGACTCCCCAAGCCATGAACCAGTCCCTGAAAAGAATGAGCCTTGAGGGAAATTCAAACCAGGAAAAGAACCAGGGTGCAGAGGATGTGAAAGAAGCGCTGTACAGGGCCGGCTCACAGATGGGAAAGCTCAGCTATGCCATGTGCGCCTATGTCAATGAGACCTATAGGTATATGAATACTTACCTGAGGACCGGGGAGATGCCGCCTGAAACCGACCGCAGGACAGGAAAGGTAAAGATCGATGAAAGGACAAAAAAACCAGCTTCGAGAGTATACAGCGGCTATGATTTGGCCGAGCTTACGGATCTCATGGCCGAACAGATGAAAAAGTGCAGGATCAGCCGGGATATCGTGGTCAGACGCGGGGTTACCGGATTTGACACCCTCCGGTGCATGCTCGGGCTAGGGCAGAATGATGTGGCAGATGGGAACCTGCCGGAGCTGATGAGAAGGAAGCTTAACGAGGGGGAGGTGACCCTGACCGATAAGGCCTTTGTCAGTACGGCCATAAGGGACATGTCCGGTTTTCCTGCGGGAGAGGTGAGGACCTACAAGGAGACCAAGGAGGTGGTTAAGAAAATGGTGGAGGGGGAGGAGAAGCTCTATGAGGTCACCACCACCACCATCTCCGAGAAGGGCATCGTGCGGATGAGCAAGAAAGAAGAGACGCCGATTGAGAAGGATGATGTAAGGGCGGCACAGAAAAAAACCGAAAGGACCTGGGAAGAGGAGGGCCAGCCCGGGATCGAATTTGTGATCCTGGTCAAAAAGGGAACCCCTGCCTTAAGCGTATCCCAGGTGGGCCTCATGGGGCAGCAGGCCAGTGAGGAGGAGCTGATCATCGGGGCAGATACGAAATTCCGGGTGGTCAGGGCTTTCTTCAATGACGGAAAGGATGAGGCAAAGGAAGGGGACGGAGAAGGCGCCGGAGATATCCTCAAGGGACACAAGGGAAGCTGGAAGATCTACCTGGAAACCATCCCCAGCGCAGATGACGGGGAAGAAAACTGACCGGAAAGGAGAGGAAAAGCATGGAATATAGAAAGATCAGCCCGGATGCGGCAAGAGAGGCAAAGGGATATCTGATGCCTGAGGTCCAGGATCATCCGGATTTCGAGGAATTGCTTTTTTACGGGGCGGTGAAGGAGGACGGGGGTCTCACGGGACTCTTAGCCATCGACCCGGATGTAGAGGATGCACAGATCCTGAGCATCGGAATGAGCCCGGAGTACTGCCGGAAGGGCTATGGAAGCGAACTTCTGCGGTTTGCCATGAGGGATCTTGTAAGCCTGATCGGGGAGGCGTCCCTGGATTTTCTTCCGCTTCGGGCAAGCTTCCGCGGAGAGGCTTCCGGGGAGGATCCGCTGGGCAGATTCCTTGTTCAAAACGGCTTTTTCCCTGAGTCACAATGCCCGGCCTATTGTATCCCCTTATCGGTCATGGCCAAGGCGCCGATGCTTAAGGAAGCCATGGAAAGAAAGACACTTTCGGGGGTTCTTCCCTTAAAGGAGGCTCCGGACTATGCCGTGAATGCCCTGAGCGCCAGATGCCGGAAGGATGGGCTTTATCCCGGGATCAGCAGGGCAGGATTGGATGAAGAGATCAGCATGTGCTACCTTCCGGACCGGGAGATCGAGGGCTGTGTCCTTTTTGAAAAGGAGATGGAGGGAACCCTGCAGAATACCTGGATGTATGTGTCCGAGGAGGCCTCAGGGAAGATGGTCTTTCCCATGATGCTGTCGGAGGCCCTGAAGCAGGCTCTGAAATCCTGCCCTGAGGATACGGGGGTGAGCATCCTGGCGGCAGAAGAGGAGAGCAGGGAGCTTCTTGAGAAGATATTCCCCGGAGAGGAGCCGGTATCGGAATACCTGACCTATATCCGCATATTGTCGGCCGGCCGGGAGTCTTTGCCGGAGGCAGACGATCCGGTATTTGAAGAGGTCACGGAAGAGGGAATGTGCTGCAGGGACTGCGCCCTTTCAAAGGGACAGGTATTTAGCTGCGGGAAATATAAGAGGAAGCCGGATGCCGTGATTAACGGGGAGGGCTGCCTGTATTATGAGGTCAGATAGAAAATGGAATATCGTTTTGTGAAATTGGGGGCGGAGCTGCTTTATCTGACCGCTCCCTCTTATCTGGAGAAGCTGATGCAGGACAGGAGCTTTGAAACCCTGTCTGTGGCAGGATTCGAGGGGGGAAAGGCCGTCTGCCTCAGTTTTTTTTCTAGGCTGAAGGGAAGTGCGGATTGTTATCTGGAGTATATTTATTGCACTCCGCCCTGCAGGGGAAAGGGCTATGCAGAGGCTCTTTTCGGACACTGCATTTCTGTCCTGAAGGAGCTTGGCTTTAAGAGGCTGCTGGTAAAAAAAGCCGTGAACCCGGAGGAGGCGGAGAGGCTTCACCGGATGCTGACGCGCCATGGATTCCTTCCCTTAAACTGCTCCCAGAGGCTTATGCTGTACAGCCTGGAGGATATCCAAATGGCTGGGCTCATTCCCCTGATCCTGGGGAATCAGGATAAGCTTCCGCAGATCCTGTCCTTTAAGGAGGCAGGGGAGGGATGCTTCCGGCGGTATATGGAAAAGATCGGCCGGAAAGATGTGACGGGCATGGGCATCTTCGTCCCCTATTCCCAATTTTTCCTGGAGGGGGATGAGATCAGCGGAGCGATGCTTGCCTGGGCGGCGGCGCCTTCCCTGCTTGCGATCTCCCTGATCAGCCTGGATGAAACGGCAAAGAAGCAGGGGGTGTTTCCGGAGCTTCTGGCAAAGACTCTGGATGCGGCAGAAAAAAGCCTGGGAGAGGGCTTCTCCTTCCTGGCAAATGTGGAGGAAAAGACGGTATACGACGGGCTCTTGCAGGTATTCAATCCGCCGGATGATGAGGGCTTCTTCCTGGAGTATGCGATGGATCTTGGAAATCCGGAAAAGGAAGACGGATCCATGCCGCAGGACGGATGCATCGCCCTTACCCCGGAGGACGTCGAGGGACTTCCTTCCCAAAGGGAAAAGAGGGGAATGGATGCCCTGAGGGATCATCCCGGCGTGGCGGTAGTCCTTTCCTCAAGGGAATTTCATATGCTGAGCCCCAGGGCATGCCGCTTCCTTTCCTCCGGGGAGGATGCAGGGATGCATGCAGAAAAATGCGCGGAACGGCTCCGGTCGAACCTGGAGGATTACAGGGCACAGAAGAAAAAGAAGGATATGGCCAAAAATGTCAAGAGATATCTGCTGCATTTCCAAAAGCTGAGGAAGGAGCTGGAGGCGGATCCTTCGATGACCAGGGAGAAGGAGCTGGAGAGGCTGAAGGAATACGGCCGGGAGATCGAAGAGGATATCCGCGCTTACCGGGAGCTTTATGTATCGGGCCTGGTAAAGACCCACCGAAGACGCGGGATCAAAGAACAGCTGAAGCGCTATGACCTGCTGATGGCGGGGGACATGAGATTTTTTGACGATCCTCCGGTCTGAAGCAGAAAGCAAACTTACGGGGAGCCCCTGACCATGTCAAAGACCATATGCTTATCGGACGATCAACTCGCAGCATACCGGGTTATAAGCGCCGCCCGTATCTTTGGGCGCAGCGGTAACCGTATAACAGCCGGGGGAAGCGTCTGATGTGACGGTTACCTTGCCGTCCGGATCCACCGCGATCCCCTTTGGCGAGTCTGTTATGCTCCACTTAACCTCGGGAGGGTTCTTCTTGGGCATCGTCACTTTAAGCGCTGCCGTCTTAGGTTTTGCGCCTTCTTTAGGGCGTTTGACATTCACTGAGGTCTTATTCAGGGCAAGGATGCTGCCGGCATGGTCTTTCGCTCTTACGGTTATTTTCCCTTTATATTTCCCTGCCTTTACGGTCACATCAGCCTTTGCTCCGGCAGTTACAGCTGTCACAAAGCCTGATTTTGAAACCTTCACGCCCCTGCCTTTTACACTGAAGGAAAGATCCTTTGGGTCAGTATTGCCCTTTGTGGTCGTGACGATGAGCCTCTGCCCTTCACCCACGCTGAGGTCGAGACCCGTTTCAGGGCAGTTTACCGAAAGCGTGGACAGCGGCTTCTTGATCAATACCTTTGTATAAGCCTGGGATCTGTTCCCGCTTTCGTCTGTGACGGTCCATACGATGTACGCAGCCCCGGCTTCCCTGGGAGTGATCGCAAATGAAACCTTTGTGCCCTTTGCATCGGGTTTTCCTTCTCCGAGATCGAAGAAGTCATTTTCCGTATTCCCATCGCTCACAGAGGTTCCCGGCAGTTTTTCAGGGATCACCACCTTCGCTCTGACTTCCTTCCCATGAAGGGCCTTCGGCAGCTTTACCGCTGCGGTCACTGTTTTGGAGGTGCCGGCACTGGCTTTCACTGTCTTCGGAGCTGTGATCTTTCTCCCTTTCTGTCCCGCTTCTATAGAGGGAAGAGAAGCTTTAACCGTGATGACAAAGGGTACGGACTCCCCGTTGTAAGCTGCAGTGACAGTAACCTTTTTCTTCATTTCGCCCTTCTTCAGTTTCTTTGCGGTGACTACGCCGTTCTTTACGGAAACGGTCTTGGG